>NZ_LOFG01000001.1:0-718604 GCF_001469205.1 Pseudoalteromonas sp. H103
GTCTTGCTTGCTGGCGCGTTGGTTTAAAAATGTAAGCTTTGCTTATTGCGCGAGCAAGCTTCACGCCTACGAGGGAGTTTGGTGTTTAATAATAAAAAGGTGCTTTAATGAGCCAAGACGAAAACATTGTATGGCACGCTCAAACTGTGTCGCGAGAGCAAAAACAACAACATAAAGGCCATAAGCCGCTACTGCTTTGGTATACGGGGTTAAGTGGATCGGGTAAATCTACTGTGGCAAATGCAGTAGAGGCAAAGTTATTTTCACTTGGTTGCCATACTTATTTGCTTGATGGCGACAATGTTCGTATGGGCTTAAATAAAGGGCTGACCTTTAGTGACGAAGATCGCATTGAAAATATTCGTCGCATTAGCGAAGTTGCAAAGTTATTTGTTGATGCGGGTTTAATTGTATCAACGGCGTTTATATCACCTTTTGCATCTGACCGCGCTCAAGCACGTAGTATTGTTAATAAAGGCGAGTTTGTAGAGGTATTTATTGATACACCTTTAGCTGTATGCGAAAGCCGTGACCCTAAAGGGTTATACAAAAAAGCACGTGCCGGTGAGATCCCAAATTTTACAGGGATTAGTTCATCATTTGATGTGCCTGAGCACCCAGAAATACACGTAAAAACAGCTGAGCAAACTATCGAACAAAGTGCAGAGCAAATTATTAATTATTTAATAAAAAATAAGATTATTGAAGTTAAGAGTTAGGGAAGGTGGCTGCTGAGGGCGAAGGGCGAAGGGCTGAGAGCGACGGGCTACGGACTAAGAGCGGCGCGGTGTTAAATTACTTGTAGGCGTCTTGCTTGCTGGCGCGTTGGTTTAAAAATGTAAGCTTCGCTTATTGCGCGAGCAAGCTTCACGCCTACGGGTGGTGGTTTTGGGCGATGGGCAGCGGGCTACGAGCGACGGGCGGCTCGGTGTTAAATTTACTTGTAGGCGTCTTGCTTGCAGGTTCATTGGTTTAAAAATGTAAGCTTTGCTTATTGCGCGAGCAAGCTTCACGCCTACGGGTGTTGGCTTTGGGCGATAGGCTGAGAGCAGCGGGCGATGGGCTGAGGGCGACGGGCTAAGGGCGGCTCGGTGTTAAATTTACTTGTAGGCGTCTTGCTTGCTGGCGCGTTGGTTTAAAAATGTAAGCTTTGCTTATTGCGCGAGCAAGCTTCACGCCTACGGGTGGTAGCTTTGGGCGATGGGCGTAAAGCTGCGGGTAGAGCACGGTCTATGATAAATTTTTTATATTTGGATATTTGAGAACATTATGAAATACGATATTTTTAACGGTGATGCGGATGGCATTATCGCTCTATTACAGCTTCAACTGGCTAACCCTACTGATACTGTAAAGGTTACCGGTGTGAAAAGAGATATTCAATTAATGAAAAAAATCACTCCGCAAGAGGGTGATTGTATTCGGGTATTAGATATTTCAATGGAAAAAAACATGTCGGAGCTGCATGAAGCGTTGAGTGCGGGAGCTCGTGTGATGTATGTAGATCATCATAAAGCGGGAGACATACCTGCTCATGCTAATTTATTTGCTCATATCGATTTAGATGCAAATATGTGCACAAGCTTAATTGTAAGCGATTTAATTGATAAGCAATTTCACTTATGGGCTATTACTGCTGCCTACGGCGATAATTTGTTTGCAAAGGCAGATAGCGAAGCTGACAAACTAAATTTATCTGATTTACAAAAATCACAATTAAAAGCATTTGGTACATACATAAATTATAACGGCTACGGCAGTGAAGTGGCCGATTTGCACTTTGCACCTGAAGAGTTATACGAACTGCTTTTACAGTATAAATCTCCATTTGATGCAATAAACGATAAAAACTCGGTTTATTATACCCTTGAGCTAGCCTACAAAGCCGATATGGAAAAAGCTGCTAATGCACAGGTTGTACATGATTGTGATACAGCCAAGGTTATTTTGTTAGAAGATGCAGCCTGGGCCCGCCGAGTAAGTGGTGTGTTAGGTAATGATTTAGCTAACCAATCGCCAAATAAAGCACATGCCGTATTTACCTTTAATAATAAAGGTAGTTACTTAGTAAGTGTAAGAGCGCCGCTTAACAATAAGCAAGGTGCCGTTGATATTTGTAGTAAATTTGCGACAGGCGGAGGCCGTGCCGCTGCTGCAGGCATAAACGAATTACCTAAATCGCAAGTTGAAAGCTTTGTTGAGGAGCTTGTAGGTTATTACAAGTAGAAATGTTAGGTAGTAACGAGCAGCGGGTGATGGGCGACGAGCGACGGGCAACGAGCGGCTCGGTGTTAAATTTACTTGTAGGCGTCTTGCTTGCTGGCGCGTTGGTTTAAAAATGTAAGCTTTGCTTATTGCGCGAGCAAGCTTCACGCCTACGGGTGGTGGCTTTGGGCGATAGGCTGAGAGCGGCGCGGTGTTAAATTACTTGTAGGCGTCTTGCTTGCAGGCTCATTGGTTTAAAAATGTAAGCTTTGCTTATTGCGCGAGCAAGCTTCACGCCTACGAGAGATAGCGATGGGCGAGGGGCAGCGGGTGATAGGCAGCGAGCGACGGACGACGAGCGACGGGCAACGAGCGGCTCGGTGTTAAATTTACTTGTAGGCGTCTTGCTTGCTGGCGCGTTGGTTTAAAAATGTAAGCTTCGCTTATTGCGCGAGCAAGCTTCACGCTTACGGGTGGTGGCTTTGGGCGATGGGCGACGGGCTACGAGCGGCGCTGTGTTATAAAAATGTAAGCTTCGCTTATTGCGCGAGCAAGCTTCACGCCTACGGGTGATAGCTTTGGGCGACGAGCAGCGGGCAATGGGCAGCGGGCTACGGGCGGCTTGGTGTTAAATTTACTTGTAGGCGTCTTGCTTGCTGGCGCTGTGTTATAAAAATGTAAGCTTTGCTTATTGCGTGAGCAAGCTTCACGCCTACGGGTGATAGCCTTGGGCTTATTTATTATTTAATAAAACACGTTATTAGTTATATTCAGGTTATATCTACTTTAGTGTTGGTAAGTTAAGATCAAACTATAAATTATTATTTTAAAATAAAGGACTAAATATGAAAGCTGTTATCCCTGTTGCGGGCCTTGGAACACGTATGTTACCAATGACTAAAGCTATTCCTAAAGAAATGCTACCAATTGTTGATAAGCCACTTATTCAATACATTGTTAGTGAGTGTGTAGCTGCGGGTATTAAAGACATAGTGCTTGTAACGCATAGCTCTAAAAACGCGATTGAAAACCACTTTGACACAAGCTACGAGCTTGAAGCTACGCTTGAAAAGCGTGTTAAGCGTGCGCTGCTTGAAGAAGTTCGTTCTATTTGCCCGGCTGATGTAACAGTTATGAGCGTTCGCCAAGGCGAAGCCAAAGGCTTAGGGCATGCTATTTTATGTGCAAAACCTATTGTTGGCGATGACAATTTTATTGTATTACTACCAGATGTAATACTTGATGCTTATACGGCTGATCAAAAAACTGAAAACTTAGCAGCTATGATCAAGCGTTTTAACGAAACCAAAGCTAGCCAAATTATGCTTGAGCCAGTAGCACAGGAAGACGTAAGTAAATACGGTATTGCTGATATTAATGGCGTGCAATTAACACCTGGCAATAGTGCTGCAATTAAAACTATGGTTGAAAAACCAGATGCAGACGCAGCACCTTCAAACCTTGCGGTAGTTGGCCGTTATGTATTAAGTAAAAATATTTGGCCATTATTAGCTAGAACACCAGTTGGTGCTGGTGGCGAAATACAATTAACGGACTCTATTGATGCGTTAATGACACAAGAAACCGTTGAAGCGTTTCATATGAGTGGTCGCTCACACGATTGTGGCGATAAACTTGGCTACTTAAAGGCTATTGTTGAATACTCAATGCGTGATGAAAAATTAGGTAAAGACTTTACTGCTTTTATGACTCAAATTGCTCAAGATGACGAGCAAACCGTTAAAGGCAATGTAGTTAACTTATAACAAAAAAGCCCATACTTTTTTAAGTGTGGGCTTTTTACTTATAGCTATTTTAATTAAATTTATTGTTTATTCGTTTTAGCGCCTAGCTCTGGTAAAATAATAAAAAACTTTTATACCTAAAGGAATAATATGAAAATCGCCGTAGTTGGTACTGGCTATGTAGGCCTTTCAAACGCTATGCTTTTATCGCAGCACAATGAAGTTGTTGCACTGGATATTGATGAGCAAAAAATTGCACTTTTAAACGATAAAAAATCACCGATTGTTGATACCGAAATTAGTGAGTTTTTAACGCGCAGTGACCTAAATTTTACAGCAACTACCGATAAAGTAGCGGCTTATAAAAATGCAGATTATGTAATTATAGCGACCCCTACCGATTACGATGTAGAAAATAACTACTTTAATACCAGCTCGGTTGAAGCGGTAATTAAAGATGCAATGGCGCATAACCCTAATGCAGTTATGGTAATAAAATCGACTATTCCTGTAGGCTTTACAGCCGATATTAAACAGCAGCTTAATGCTGAAAACTTAATATTTTCGCCAGAATTTTTACGTGAAGGTAAAGCCCTTTACGATAACTTACATCCGTCACGCATTGTGGTTGGTGAGCAAAGTGAGCGCGCTACTGTATTTGCTAATTTACTTAAACAAGGCGCTATTAAGCAAGATGTTGAAGTGCTATTTACTGACTCAACAGAAGCTGAAGCAATTAAGTTATTTTCTAACACTTACTTAGCTATGCGAGTGGCTTACTTTAACGAGCTTGATAGCTACGCAGAGGCGCATGGGTTAAACAGCAAGCAAATTATACAAGGCGTAGGTTTAGACCCTCGCATTGGGAGTCATTATAATAATCCGTCGTTTGGTTACGGAGGCTACTGTTTACCAAAAGATACCAAGCAACTACGTGCAAATTACCAAGATGTGCCAAATAATATTATTGGCGCTATTGTAGATGCAAATACTACTCGTAAAGACTTTATTGCTGACTCAATTATTAAACGCAGCCCTAAAATAGTAGGTGTGTATCGCTTAGTAATGAAAACTGGCTCAGATAACTTTAGAGCGTCTGCTATTCAAGGCATTATGAAACGCATAAAAGCTAAAGGTATTGAGGTTGTTGTTTTTGAACCAGTACTTGAAGAAAACGAGTTTTATCATTCGCGTGTAATAAAAGACCTAAACGAGTTTAAGCAAATATCTGATGTTGTGGTTTCTAACCGTATGGTTGAAGAGCTAAGTGACATTGCAGATAAAGTGTACACACGAGATTTATTTGGTAGTGATTAAAAAGTAAAAGTTTTTGAGTCTTCTAAGTAAACATATACTTAGAAGACTTTTTAATAAATTACAATTTTATTAGCATAGTGCTGTATTGTTTATACGTTTTAAAAGCTAGCAAAAACACCTAAGCGAGCAAACGTTTCTCCGAACACATCCTTTCCTTGATAAAGCTCAGCTCCCCAGCTTTTTGCACCCATTATTGGTTTACTTAATTTACGTGTATACGCTGTTTGCAGCTCGTAACTAGTTTTGTAACCATCGCGCTTATTTTCCAGCGTGCGAATAGTGGTATTAAGTGTTTCTATGGAGCTTAATTGCCAATGCCAATTTACGCTCATTGATTTAGCTGGTGTGTAGTCGGTGTAATCGTGTTCATCACCTAGCCAATGGCCAATAACATTACCTGAATTACGGTTACCATCAAGGTAAAGTCGGTTGCCATACCAACTTTGTTGTAAGTTACTATGCTCAAATCTCAAGCTGTGGTTGTTAGCTATAAAAGGTAAGTATAAACCAAAGCTGTAGGCGTTATTTCGCGAGCCGCCTAATGTATCTTCAAGTGCGACCTCACCATACAACTCATACGGCATTGAATAAATACTGTTGTTGTATTCAAAGGTAATAGAACCTAACTGATCGCCCAGTTCGTAATTACCACCTATTTCGTTTGCGTCTTTGCGACCTACATTATCTTTACTACCAGGAGTAAAAAAGCCTTCTGCAAAGTCTTTTAACGTTACGCTACGTGGGCCGCCACCAAATTGCATTAAGCGGCTTAGGCCTATAGTTAAGTTATCGGTTGCAGCAAAGCTAACATGCAAACCGTATAAATACGGTTTACCTTTACCGTATGTACGTTCAGTAGCGTTTTGTTCTTCTTCATCTAAAATGCCGCTTTGCTCGGTCATTTGGCTTATAAACATGTCGTATCGAATATTAAAGCTAGTTATTGGCTCTACGTTACTAAGTGTTATAGAAGGCGTTGTTTTAGCTTGTGTACTTAGTAGCATGGCGCTGTCTTCAAATGGTGAATACCAATGCTCACGGTAGCCAATATCTAATTGGGCGTATTTATAACCTAGGTAAACAAAGCTTTGTGTTGGCAATATTTCGTCTTCGTTGGCTATGCCTGCCACACTTACACCAAAATGGCGACCAAAGTTGGCGTATGCGCCGCCTTCAACAATTAAGTTGGTTTTAGTGGTTTGCCCACGTTGGTTTGGGAGTGTTTTATCTTTTGTACCTGCAGCAATAGTCACTTTTGCAAATGCACCGGCATCGCTTTGAATGTAAGGGCTAAGTTGGTACGAAAGTGTTTGATATAGCTCGGGGTAAGTGTGCCTAATAGTTTGTAGCACGCTGTAAATATCATGCGCTTTATAAGGTTTACTCATTATATGAGTGTTTTTACTTACGGCTAAAAGCCGTTGTACTTGGTGCTCAAGTTCAGGTGCTTGGTTTAAAGGCAAGTAAGGTGATACACCACCTTTAGCAACTGCGTTTGCACTGATTGCCATCCCTATAAACAGTGATATTTTTTTGAGCATAATTATTCCGTTAGCAAATTTTATGATAGTAAAAACGTTAATGCGAGGTTAGCAATAAATACGTTAGTAAGAAAGGAAAAAGCGTTTATAGGCAGTAGCTTTGGGTTGTCAGCTGTCAGCTATCAGTTGTTAGTTATCAGTTGTTAGTTATCAGTTATCCGTTGTCAGTTATTAGTTATTAGTTATCAGTTATTAGTTATTAGTTATTAGTTATCAGTTATTAGTTATCAGTTATTTGATCTGACCCTGATAAAGTAATTTATTCAAAAAGAAATTAGAGGGTGCTGCGCTTTAGATATGCAAAAAATAATAGGCTTTATGTTTTACTGAAAACGGTTTTTTATAACATCTGTTTAGTAAATGCTATATGCTGTAACCGTATATTATATCAACACCAATAAGGATTTATCATGATTGAGCAAGGCCAAAAATTACCAGATGTGACACTAACACAGTTAACTAATGACGGTATGCAAACACTTACTAATAAAGATTTGTTTGATGGTAAAAAGGTAGTGCTATTTGCAGTGCCAGGCGCTTTTACACCAACGTGTTCTAATGCGCACTTACCTGAATTTATTACTCTTGCAGATAAAATAAAAGCTAAAGGTGTCGATGCTATTTACTGCGTATCGGTAAATGATGCATTTGTGATGAAAGCGTGGGGTGAATCGCAAAACGCAGAAGAAATTTCATTACTTGCAGATGGAGATGCAAGCTTTACCAAAGCACTAGGCCTTGATAAAGACACTGCCGGTTTTGGTGGCACTCGCTCTAGCCGTTACGCAATGATTATTGATAATGCTGAAGTAACAGGACTATTTGTAGAGCAAGGAAAAGAGTTTGAAGTGAGTCGCGCTGAATATGTGTTAGAGAAAATTTAAGGGCGTTTTTAGTTATTAGAAGTCAGTTGTTAGCTATCAGCTATTAGCTATCAGCTATCAGCTATCAGTTATTAGCTATTAGTTTTCAGCTATCTGTCGTAGGGCTTCGTAGGTAAGCTAGTTAGTATATGCTTACAGCCTTTTACTTTTTCGAAATGAGGTCTAGTATAAGCAAAGCTTATAGCTAATGGCTTAAATTATGAACTTCGAAAGTTTGGATGTCTGGAAACGCTCAGCGCGATTAAGTGCGCAAATTTACAAAGAGACTGCCTATATAAAGGATTTTGGATTTAGGGATCAACTAACTCGTTCTGGGTTATCTGTACCGAGCAACATTGCAGAGGGTATGACTAGGGAAAGTAATAAAGAAAAAGTAAGGTTTTTAGATATTGCTCGATCATCACTTGCAGAAGCCCGGACCCAAATTTATATTGGAATAGATATAGGTTATATCAAACAGCCTGTAGGTACAGTTTGGTTAGATGAAACTGTGGCGTTATCAAAAATGTTGACGGGCTTAATCGCTAGACTAAAATCGACCGCTAACCGCTAACCGCTAACCGCTAACCGCTAACCGCTAACCGCTGACCGCTAAACTTATAATTCAAACGGTGCTACGCCTACCGCTTTCATTTTATATCCTACTTGGGCTATTTCGCCTGACCAGCTTTGTGTACTTATAATACCTGTTACTACTATTGCGTCGTATAAACTGTCGATAGGTACGCCGCCTTTAATTGTTACATGTACTATTTGGTTTGGCGGTGGTGGTGGTACGTGAATGCACGCGCCAAAGTATGGCACTAATAAAAACTCGGTGATTACTTCGCTATCTCCCTCTAGCGGCACTACAAAACCTGGTAAACTCACTGATTGTCCATCAAGCGCTTTTACTACTGGTGCATCTAAATCGGGTTGCACCCAATTTTGCTCACTGCCTTCATGATTGGCCTGTGCTTGTGTATCTATTTGTACATGACCTTTAGGAATTAAATCTTCCCAAAAAATCTCTTTTGGCGGGTTGGCATTACTAATAAAGCTTATAAATAATAAGCTAATGCATAAGCTGTAATTAACTACTGTTTTAAAAAACGTCATGGGATACCTAAAAAATTATATTTTTATACTCATGCCATCGCTGAGTGAGTAAAAGTAAGCTCGGGTGGCGGGTATTAAACCAATAATAAAACCGGCAGCCATAATAACGCCTATTAAGGTGAGTTCATAGTAAGAGAGCATAGCTATGTTTACGCTTATGCCTGCGTGGCTTTGTAGATAGCTACTGGCTAAAAGCATAACTAAGTAATAAAGCGCGCTGCCTACAATGCACCCGAGCAAGGTGGTAAAAAGTGACTCAATACTTATTAGCGTGAATAATTGCCAAGGGCGAGCACCTACAGAGCGCAATATAGCAAGTTCGCGTCGTCGTTGGTTTAAATTAGCAAGCAGCGTAGTGAGCATACCTAATAAACTAACCAGCACTACAACACCCGAAAACAACAGTAATACTTTTTCGACTATTGCTAACATTTGCCACAGCTCTTTAAGCGTTACCGTTGGCATAATGCCAAGCAGTGCTTCTTTTTTATATTGATTTATATTGCGCCTAATTTGTAGCGTGTATAAAGGCGAATCGAAGCCCATTAAAAAAGCGGTAATTTGTTTGGGGTGCCCCGTTAAATCATTATGCTTTTCGTGTTCATCGTGTTCATCGTGTTCATCGTGTTCATCGTGTTCATCGTGTTCATCGTGTTCATCGTGTTCATCGTGTTCGTTATGAGCAGAGCTACCATGTATTAAGTCAATTGCGGCCAGTGGTATGTGTAAGGTTTTATCCACTGGCGTGCCAGTGGCATTTAAAATGCCGGTAACTTTAAAAGGATTATCTTTATGGTGATGAAAGCTGGTATTGCCCATACCATGAGATATAACTATTTGGTCACCTAATTTATAATTTAAGCGGTTTGCTACATCACTTCCTAGTACTACTTCGTTAATGGCTGTAAAGGCATGCCCTTGGTTAAAGGTTAAGTTCTGTTTTTTAGCAAATTGATAATGCGTAAAGTAATCAAGCGTTGTACCAAGTACCGCTTGGCCTTTATGGCTATCGCCAAGGCTTATAGGAATACTCCATTTAACGCCGCGTTGATGAGTAATGTACTCATAACTTTGCCAGCTTACGCCATTATTTGTATGGCCAATTCTAAATACTGATGAAAGCAATAATTGTATATCGCCGGTTCGCGCTCCCACAATTAAATCGGTGCCTGAAATAGTATTGCTAAAACTACTTTTTGCATCAACTCGTATGCGCTCAATACTTAAAAGCAGCATTACACTTATAGCGATGGTAAAAAGCGTGAGTAATACGCTTGCACGACGATTTAATAAGCTTTTGTAGGCAAGTTTAGTAAGGATCATAGTGGCTCCTGCAAGCTCATTAGATCAATAGCACGATCAAATAGCGGTTTTAAGCTTTCATCGTGGCTTACAAACACTAAAGTACTGTTGGAGAGCTTTGCTTGTTCAAACAACAGTTTTATAAAGCTTTGGCGGTTGTTTGCATCAAGTGCTGAAGTGGGCTCATCGGCAATAATGAGCTCTGGGCTACCTATAAATGCACGGGCTGCTGCAACACGCTGCTGTTGGCCAATACTTAATGTGGCTACATCTTTATTATGGTACTGCTTACTAAGCCCTAATGCGTTTAGTAAACGTACGGCTTCTTTTTGTAATGAAGGTTTAGGCTCTATTTGTTGTTTTAATGCTTTTTGTTGTCGGCTTTTTGAAAATTCACAGCCAAGCGTTACATTTTCGATTGGCGATAGATAAGGGAGCAAATTAAAGTTTTGAAAAATATAACCAATATGATCTGCTCTAAAGGTATCTCGTTTGGTGTTGCTTTGTGTATTTAAATTTTGACTTAATATTAAAACATCACCGCTGGTGGCGGTATTAATACCTGCCAGTAGTGCTAATAATGTTGATTTACCCGAGCCACTAGGGCCATGCAAAAAAATATGCTCACCTTTATTTATTATTAGGGTAGGTATGTTGAGCGTGGGGATAGGGTCATTTTTATGCCATTTAAAGGTAACGTTATTAAGACTAATCATTGTGTAGTTTTACCAACCCCAAAAGTTGAACTCTTTTCGCATTTTTAAATTTCTAAAAAGGTTAAGAGGTTTAGGTTTTAGTTTTTCGTTTTTATGTAAAAACTCATTTGCTGCGTTTAGCACCCTTTGGCTTGATTGGCCGTCGGTGTACGGGTGAAGCTCTTGGCAGTAGCTTTCAATATGTTGCATTAAGTTTTTAGGTTTTGTTAATGCATGCTCTATGGCGGCTTCTACTTCATCGGCTTGTGTTACATCAAGTAAGTGAGGCATCGGTTTTTGATTGCAAAAAGTGACCACTGGTTTTCTAAGGAGTAAAAACATCAGTAGTATTGATGATGTATCACACAGCATTACATCAGCAGCTTTGAGCAAGGGTAACACGTTGTCTGTTTCTATAAAGGTTAAGTTTTCATTACTTAATGCTTTGTATTTATTAACCCATTCGCTTGGCATTTTTGGATGGAACTGCATTAAAATACGCCATTTACCTTGGTCACTAAAGCGCTTTATCTGCTCAAATAATTTTGGGGCCAGTGAAAGCTTTCGTGAAAAAGTAGAGCAAATAAGTAGTGTAGGCCTTGGGTCGTTACTGCTATATGGATTACTTTGTGAGTCGCTAAATAAAGGGTCTAAGGTGGGCCAACCTGTCTCGGTTACTTTAAAAAAACCATGCTGCAGAGCAAGTTCTTTAAAGCGCTCAGTGGTGTTAGGGCCTTGTGTACAATATAAATCGTAGCAGCCTCTAATGGTAAAGTGACCTCGGTTTCCTTCAGAGCTACGCTTTTCTGAATTAAAACCATGAAAAACTGCTACTTTTTTACCTGGAATAAAGCTTGGAACAATATTACCCGGAATATACGTTATATCTGGCTTCCAGCTTCTTACATCACTAATTGTATGCAATTGCTGTTCATCTGAGCTTAAAAAACTAGGGTTTACCTCGCTACCAGCTAAAAACCAACGTACTTCACCTCCGTGCGCTAAAATTTGCGCCTGCAAAGGTCTTAAAATAGCGTATGAGTAATTTTGAGAAATATACATCAAGTACTTTTTATTTTTAGTAGCAGATAAGTAATTCAAACGGCACCCCTTTGGTTAGCACGCTGAGTTTACCGCATTATTACAGCCATATAAATATTGCGTGGTTATTTAACCTCAGCTCCGGATAATAAACCTATCTCTAGCAGCTATTTTCAGCGCTAACTGCGTTGAACTTACTTGCAATAGGCCAGCTGTTGACGCGTAAACTCGCTTTGTTTTCATTGAAAATCTCTGGCTAGAGAAAATAAATTTAAATATCACCATAATTCAATATGTTAGTGAGTCTCTTAACCAGAGTTCAGGTTATTTAGTTTTCAGTGCTGATTGAGCTTTAGGGTAGGCTGATTTATTATATAGCGCTTATAACCCCATACCATACTTTGCTCATTGAGCATCCCTAACCCCGGAGATAGCATGACTAGCTATAAAGTTTTAGACGTAAACGATGATTTACCCATTCGCACTAAAGGTGAAGTACACAGCGGTAAAGTTCGTTCGGTTTATTGGCTAACAGACGAAGACAGCGCTCGACTCATTAAAGATAAAGGCTACAAGGTGCCTCAAGGTACTGAGTTAGCAATTATGGTTATTTCAGACCGTATTTCTGCTTTTGATTGTATTTGGCAAGGCGAAAATGGTTTAAACGGCGTGCCGGGTAAAGGTATAGCACTTAATTCAGTTGCATCTCATTGGTTTAAGTTATTCGATAAAGCAGGCCTTGCAGGGAATCACATTGTTGATATTCCGCATCCCTATGTATGGATTGTACGCAAAGCAAGTACCGTTAAAGTAGAAGCCATTGCACGCCAATATATTACTGGCAGCATGTGGCGCGACTATGCAAAAGGCACACGTAATTTTTGCGGTATAGATTTACCAGAGGGTTTAAAAGCTAACCAAAAGCTTGATGATGTACTTATTACTCCTTCAACCAAAGGCATTATTGAAGGTGTTACCGATATTCCACCTGTTGATGATGTGAATATTACCCGTGCTAATATCACTGATAATTTAGATGTATTTAATTTTAAATCGGCTAATGACGTTACTAAATACGAAAAGCTATTGGTTGAGGGCTTTAAGTTAATTAGTGATGAGCTGGCAAAGCTTGATCAAATTTTTGTTGATACAAAATTTGAGTTTGGCTATGTAGAGGACTTAAACGGTACACAACAACTTATTTATATTGACGAAGTAGGTACACCTGACTCTTCGCGCATATGGGATGAAGCGGCTTACCGCGATGGCAAAATAGTTGAAAACTCTAAAGAGGGATTTCGTCAGTTATTAATTTCTAACGTGCCAGAAAGTGACGTGTTATTAAACAAAGATCGTATGGACGAGCGCGAGCAACTCGCTAAAGATTACATTTTACCAGAGGCTGTTATGCTTGAAGTCTCGAATACTTATGTAGGCATAGCAAGTAAAATTGTAGGTAAAGATATTGTAATACCTGAAGATCCTCGCCAAGAAGTGATTGATATTTTAGATGCCGATTACGGACTTATTGTAAAATAACAATACTAAAGTATGTAATAACGAGTTAGCCCAGTTTTTATTTTTAGTTACTGGGCTATAATTCTTGCAATTAGTGCTCGTCTCTAATTAACTTAACCTAACATTAATGTTTGGGTGTTGTTATGTTTAAGTGGGCATTGCAAAAATATGCAAAACATAGTTATTTTTTAGCTATAGGTTTGTTTTACAGTCAGTTTGCCTCAAGTGCAAACATAAACTTAGTATTAGAAGATCAGCACGGCCAAAAACTATCGGGCGCCGTTGTTGAGATAATTAATGCAAGCACTCATTCAGCACCAAAAACATTACCCCTTGCAGTAATGGATCAGGTTCATAAACAGTTTTTACCTGAGTTATTAGTAGTACAACAAGGCCAGCAGGTTAACTTTCCTAACAGCGATAATATTCGCCATCATGTATATTCTTTTTCACAAGCTAAGCCTTTTCAGCTAAGGTTATATTCTGGCCAACCAAAAGAGCCAATTAAGTTTGATCAACAAGGTGTTGTTGTTTTAGGCTGTAATATTCACGACTCCATGGTGGGCTATATTTATGTTGCTAGCAGCGAAAGTGTATATAAAAGCGATAAAAAAGGGCTGATTAGCCTTACTTTAGACACTTTACCTGCGCAAGTGAGTGTATGGCATCCTCTTCAAACAGCACCGCTGGAGAATAAAAAAATTATAACAATTAACTCTCAAAAGCAGTTGCTAGTCACTGTAAATACTTCATCCCCCGCTCCTCGAAATACGTTTGGGAGTAAATTTAAGGCCGGTAATGACTAATAGTTTACGAAACCGTATAACCATTTTATGTGTAGGCTTAGTGTTATTAACCACTTTGGTCAGTTTGCTCAGTTTTTGGTGGTCTACAAGTAAGTTTCAAGAAGAAAAAGTAAATCAAGATATTAATGTTGCACAAAGTGTTTATAAGCAATATCTAAAATCTAAAGAAAGCTTACTGCTAACGGCTGCAAAGGTGCTTACTTCCGACTTTGGCTTTAAACAAGCGGTTGCTACACGCGATGCGGGCACTATAAGTAGTGTGTTGTTTAACCATAGCCAGCGTATTGATGCCGAGCTAATGTTACTGCTCGATTTGTCGGGCAAGTTAATTTCGGCTAATACTAACGAAGATGCTTTTGCACATAATTTACAACCACTAATGGAAGAGCTATTAAGTGCACCTGAAGAGTCGAGCTTTGTGGTTCTTAACAATGCGCTTTACCAGGTTATTTTACTGCCTGTTAGAGCACCGCGTACGGTAGCGTATAGTCTTGTAGGTTTTAAAATAGATGACGGTGTGGCTAATGAACTAAAAAGTTTAACCGGCATGGACGTGAGCTTTATTGGCAGTGCCGACGATATTGTTATTAGCTCTTTGGCAGAGCGGCCAACCCCATTTGAACCTGTTTCTTATTTTAATACTGTTACTACAACGCGCTTTTTTGGCGAGTATTTGGTGTACCGTAATTTAGATATAGAACTGGCGTCTTTAGCGAGCCACCCTGTTATTATTTTGCTCAGTGCCGACTTAACACAAAGCTATACAGACTTCGAAAAACTGCTTTTTACACTGATTATTTTAGCTATTTTAACAATGTTTATTGGGGTAATAACCAGTAGTTTATTTGCAAATAATTTAACCACACCGTTATCTCAGCTTGCTGTAATAGCTAAGCAATTTGCGCAAGGTAATTATAGCTTTGAGTTTAAAGGCAAAAAGCAAAGTACAGAAATAGCCACCTTAGTTGCCGCATTCGATAGCATGGGTAACGATATAAATGAGCGTGAGCAACAAATTAGCTTTCAGGCTCGCCATGATTCTCTTACCGGTTTTTATAATCGCTCGGCTATGCTTGAAGTACTTGATGATGAGCTTGATGCCAAAGCCGAATACACGTTAGTTGCCATTGATATAAAAGGCCTGCGCCATATTAACGATAAACTAGGCCCACGTATTGGTGATGATTGCTTAAAAGCCGTGGCGTGTAGAATAAGCGAGTTTTCAGATGAGTTAGGTGGTTTTCATGCCCGTATTGGTGGGGATGAGTTTTTAACCGTATTTCCCACTGGTGCAGCACGGGATCAAAAAAGTGGCATTGTAGGTTTAATGGCTCAATTGCAGGCTTGTTATACCATTCAAAAGCTAAAAATTAGCTTACGTTTTAGCGCAGGAATTGTGCAGTACCCTGCACAAGGGATGGCAAGTGACGATTTAATGCGCCGTGTACTTATTGCAGTAGAAAGCGCGGCTAATAATCAAGAAAATATACATTATTACAAAAATGGTGAAGACGAAGCGCACTTAGAGCGTTTAATTATGCTTGATGAACTAAAGCAGGCTATAAGTGATGACGATGGGCAGCTGTTTATGACCTATCAGCCTAAATTACATATGGTTACCCAAAAAATAGATAAAGTGGAGTCACTTATACGCTGGCAGCGTAAAGATGGCAGCTGGGTAAACCCCGAGTTATTTATTGATTTAGCCGAGCAGTCGGGGCTTATTGTTGAACTAACAGCTTGGGTGGTTAATACCGTGGTTTCTCAAGTTGCCGATTGGCAAAATAAAGGCATTAATTTACAAGCGGCTATTAACGTATCTGCACAAGATATTGCATTTCCGGGTTTTCATTCAGCGCTGGTGCGCACTCTTAAAAAGCATAACGTAGCGCCTAGTTTGATCACAATTGAGCTGACCGAACGCGATATGATCGAAAATGAAGAAAAAGGCATAAAAGCGCTACAAAATTTAAAAGAGGTTGGCGTAAAAATATCGCTTGATGATTATGGTGTGGGGCAAACATCGCTTGGGCGATTAAAAATGTTACCTATTGATGAGCTAAAATTAGATAAGTGCTTTATTTTAAAACTAGATGAATCTCAAAAAGATCAATTTATAGTGCAGTCATCAATTACGCTAGGTCATCAACTGGGGTTTTCGGTGGTAGCTGAGGGCGTAGAAACTTTAGACTCATTAAATCTACTTAAAGAAATGAAATGTGATCATGCGCAAGGTTATTACCTAAGTAGACCTTTAAAAGCAGACCTATTAGAAGAGTGGCTAAAGGAATATTATGAAAAGAATTAAGTGTTTATTGGCAGGATTGCTTTTAGCGACTAGTTTTTCTAGCCTCGCGAGTAATGGAAAGCTATTAGCCACACCGGGTGTTTCTCAAATTGAAGGCAGTGGCGGCGGTGGTATTGTTCCGTGGGCACAACTAGCCGGTTACGCAAGCGAAGATGAGTTTTCGGTAAATGGTTTTTGTAGCCGTGCAGATGTAACTGATTACACACTCGATGTGTGCGGTGCACAACTTAATTTATTTAATAGAATAGAGCTTAGCTATGCTCAGCAACGATTTGATGTACCCGCGCTTGATACCGAAATAGAGCAATCTATCACGGGTGCTAAAATTCGTTTATACGGTGATATAGTTTACAGCGATTGGCCACAATTAAGCTTAGGTATACAGCATAAATCGCTTGATGATGGCTCAGTAGCAACACTTGTAGGTGCACAAGACACTAGCGGAACCGATTATTACTTAGCGGCAAGTAAATTACATTTAGGCGCTATTGCGGGCTATAACTGGTTTTGGAATGTAACCACACGCTATAGCGAAGCTAATCAACTTGGTTTACTTGGTTACGGTGGGTCAAATGGAAGCGGTAAAGTGTTATTTGAAGGCAGCACCGCACTATTTTTTAGCCGTGAAGTAGCTGTAGGTATTGAGTATCGCCAAAAAAATAATAACCTTAATTTAGGCGAACAAGACTGGAAAGATCTGTTTGTAGCCTGGATGCCCAATAAACATGTGAGTGTGACAGCGGCATACCTTGATTTAGGTAGTATTGCTGGTGCGGACGATCAAACGGGCTGGTATTTATCGGTTACAGGGTATTGGTAATGAAAAGCGTCGCTATTTTTTTTATATGTATAATTTTACTAAACGGGTGTACAAGCTCTACGCAGCTATCGCTTTATCAAAAGTTAGATGGCAAAGCCGGTTTGGCTCGAATAGTTGACAGCTTTATTTATCAAATAGGTAATGACAAGCAAGTTATACACTACTTTGAGCACAGTAATATAGCGCATTTTAGGCAAGGGTTTATTACGCATATGTGTATGTTAGTAGAAGGCCCATGTGAATACGATGGCGACTCTATGGTGGCAATTCATACGGGTATGCATATTACAGAGAAAGACTTTAATCATGTAGTCGATTTACTAATAAATGCTATGAATGAGCAAAATATAAACCATAATTTACAAAATGAGATTCTTTCTCGAATGGCCCCTTTACGCGGTGAAATTATAAAGATATAACCTATTTAAAATCAGCAAAATATTCACATGATTGAGTGAACCTTGCTATTGTAACATTGTCCACTTAATATCACTTTATAAAAACAAAAATTGGCGCGCACGGCTTGTATGGCTTATCTATTTATATCCCGCAAAAATGTACATGCGAAGTACTATAAATCAGTAATCAAAAAATTGTCGATGGATTGCCAATTACATGTAATGGGAACACCTAAACTCTCAGCTATTAACTATTTAGGCAAGGCATTTGAAGTGGATTTTACTAAAGTAGTAAAGTCTCAGCTAAAGCGTAAAAAAGCTAGAAACCCTATATGGAACAATCCTCTGCTTGTTACAATTTATAGCTTTGGGCTCATTTTTTTTGAACGCCTACGCTATGCAAAATATTTGGCTTTATTCAACGAAGTAAAGCCTGAGTACCTAGTAATATGGAATGGTAACAAGCTACCTAATACAACTGTGGTTATGGCTGCTAAATCATTAGGTATAAAACAGTTTTACTATGAAAACGGATTACTGCCGGGCACGACTAGCCTTGATCCTAAAGGCATTAACTTTAATGCATCGCTAAGCCGTGATCCGCAGTTTTATTTAAATTTTGATCCAGAACAAAAACTGGCTTTTTCAGCCCCTGAATTAATCCCACGTGCTAATCATAAAAAACGTTGTGACTTTGAGTCTACGCAGCTACCTGAGCGCTTTATTTTTGCGCCATTTCAAGTCCCTCATGACACCCAGCTAGCAAGTTTCTCTCCTTGGATAGACTCCATGGAAATGTTTTATAATGAAGTTGTTGAGGCTGTGAAAAAGTTAAATGATCCTACTTTAAAAGTGGTGTTTAAAGAGCACCCTTCATGGCATAAGCATTATGAGTCACTTTATGAAAAAGATCCGATTGCTGTTTTTGCTAACGGCAATAAAACGTGCGACTTAATTGAGTGCGCACAGGCTGTAGTAACAATTAACTCAACCGTAGGTTTAGAAGCGCTTTTACTCAATAAGCGAGTACTTACGTTAGGCCAAGCTTGTTATAACATCGAAGGCTTAGTAAAGCATGCAGAAACAAGCGAAATGCTTGAAAATAATATAGCTGAAGTGATGCAAGGTTGGCAGCCTAATATGCTGTTACGAGATAAGTTTTTTAGTTACTTGAAACATGTTTATAGTGTAGCTGGCGTTTGGAAACACAAAGAACAAGAACATATTGCAGCAATTGAAGCTCGCTTTACTGGTAAAGATGAGTTTGCAAAATACACCTCCACTAATGAGTAACAATGAAAAACTTAATTACCTGCCAGCAGTTAAATGAACAACTTGATGATCCTGCATTAATTATTTTTGATGCAGGCATGTTGCGCCCCGGTGTTTTAGGGACTTATAAAGTAGATAAAGTACTGCCAGGTGCACAGCGTTTTGATATTAAAACCGAGCTTGCAGACACTACTAGTGCTATACCTAACACCCTATGCAGCAGTGAGCAGTTTACTCAAGTAATGCAAAAAGCAGGTGTAAATGATGATTCGTTTATAGTTGTTTATGAACAAGATGATTTATTTAGTGCTGCTAGAGCGTGGTGGATGCTAAAGGCTATGGGCTTTGATAATGTCAAAGTGCTCAGCGGTGGCTTAAAAAAATGGCTTAAATGCGGTTACAGCACCCAAAGCGCTTATCGTATTCCAACAAATAAAGGTAATTTTGTTGCTAATTTAACGCCGGGTTATTTTATTGAACAGCAGCAAGTGCTTCACAGTATAGATGATACAAGTACGTTAATGTTAGATGCACGTGCCTATAAGCGCTTTACGGGTGAAGACCCCGAGCCTAGAAAGGGAATGCGAAGCGGTCATATTCCTAATAGTTGCTCATTGGCGTTCACCGATTTATTAAATGAAGGTGAGCCTAAACCTATTGATGAACTCAAGGCTAAATTTAATGAAGTAGCCGGAGATACTCAGCAACTCCAATTTAGTTGTGGCTCAGGCATTACGGCCTGTGTGTTAGCACTACTTGCGGTAGAATGTGGATATAGCAATTTAAGTGTTTACGACGGTTCGTGGAGCGAATGGGGAGCAAGTGATTCACTGCCCATTGCAACGGGTAGTATTAAATTGCTGTAGATGCAATGCACGCCTTTATAAAAGGGTCGTTTGAATTAATCGGCTCTTTTTATTTTTTATAGCCATATGGGCAATTTTTACAACCATTTTTACAGCAAGTACCGCGTTTTAAAAAAAACCATTTACTGAATACCATGTAGCCATTTTGCATGGTGTAATCAAGCCCTTCTATTAAATTGTCATTACCCCTAAACTTTTTAGCAAAATCAATTTGAGCTTTAATTGGCAGAGTAAAAATATTTTCTAAATAAACGTTCATTTTTTTAAGTGTACAGCGAGTGCATAAACAACTTGTTGCACTGCCATCTAGCGGTAAAATAGCGGGTAACTGGTTACACCAACACGCGGTTATATCATTTACATTACAGTTAAGCGTTGTATTACATTGGCTGCAGTTTATTTGAGTCATTTTAGGTCTTATCAACAGTAGAGCAGCAAGAATAACAAATATTATGAATATACAAAAAGCATTGGCTGAATTTATTACATTTGGCGAGCAAAGAGATAGCGCCATTAGTGTGATTGTTTCAAGCTCTTCGAACAATCAAACCTATCTGTACACACTCACAAAACCTATACTAATTGACGTACTTACGCGTTGTTTAAATAAAGAAATTGATATTGACGATTTGGAGCTGTGGGCAAATGTGATTGAATCGCGAGATGATTTAAATTGCGCCGAGTTTGAAGGCGTGATTTATGCGCTAAGCAATAGCGAGCAAATGGGAGAGCTTAGCCACAAAAAGCTCGAACAATTACTGGCATTATTGAAGGACTAGATATTTAGGCTGACTCTCATTTTTAGATGCGAATCTACTGCGATTATATGTAACGAATAAATAAAAAAGCCGCATTTAAATTAAATGTGGCTTAGTATTTTTTGACAACTGACAACTGACAACTGACAACTGACAACTGACAACTGACAACTGACAACTGACAACTGACAACTGACAACTGACAACTGACAACTGACAACTGACAACGTGTTTACTTGTGATATCCCAAGCACGTTTCTACTTCGTTTTTAGAACCTAAAATAACCGCTACACGCTGGTGGATGGCATCTGGTTGTATATCCATAATGCGCTCGGTACCTGTTGAGGCTATTCCACCGGCTTGCTCTACAAGCATAGCCATTGGGTTTGCTTCGTAAAGTAAGCGTAATTTATTTGGTTTATTTGGATCTTTAGTATCTGTAGGGTAAGTAAATAAACCACCACGGCTAAGTACACGGTGCACGTCGCCCACCATGGCTGCAATCCAGCGCATATTAAAGTTTTTAGCGCGCGGGCCTGTATCGCCTTCTAACAAATCATTTATGTAGTTTTGCATAGCGCTCTGCCAATGGCGCTGGTTTGAGGTATTAATGGCAAATTCGTTGGTATCGGCAGGTATAGTGGCAAAGTCTTCTGTTAGTAAAAAACTACCTTGGGTTTTATCAAGGGTAAACATACGTGTGCCTTTACCTGTTGTAAGGGCAAGCATAGTTGATGGGCCGTAGAGTACATAGCCAGCTGCAACTTGCTTGTGGCCAGGCTGCATAAATATGCTTTGATCTGCAGCGTCTGAGCCTTCAGGCGCTTCCATAATCGAAAATATAGTACCAACCAGCGAGTTTATATCGGTGTTTGATGAGCCATCAAGTGGGTCAAATGCAACAATGTATTTAGCGTCTTGATTACCGGCAACAGTGTAATCTTCTTCTTCAGAGGCAATTGCTTTAACTGTGCCTGATTCCAGTAAAATATCTTTTAACAGCTGATTAGATAACACATCGAGCTTTTTTTGAGTTTCACCTTGAATGTTTTCATCAAGGGTTGAGCCTAACACGCCTGAAAGTGCACCTTGGCCAACACGAAACGAAATTTCTTTACATGCCGCTAAAATGGTTCTAATTAACGACAAAAGTTCTCTTGGGCAACCGTCTTCTAATAATACTGGAGGGAGTCTACGCATTTTATTTTCCTGATAACGTGTACTAATTAATCATAAATGTGAGAGAGATTAACTAAGTGCGCTGAATTTCGTCTTAAATAACTGTATTGTTTAAATAGCGCCCTATAATGGGACCACCTAATCATACTTAAAACGCCAATAACAAAGATAAGATTATGAAAAAAATACCACTAATAAGTTACATATTCTTTACTGTGCTGTGCTCTATCATAACTCAAGCGCACGCAGCAATTAAGTCAATTGATGAATTTACTACGCAAATGAATCACTTTCCGGGCTACTATTCGTTTTTTTACGATACCCAAAACGGCAAAGTTTATTTAAAAGTAGATAAGTTTGAACAACAATTTTTACTTCAGCAAAGCTTGCCATACGGGATTGGTTCGAACGATATTGGCCTAGATAGAGGCCAACTTGGAAATACTCACCTTGTACAGTTTGAACGTTTTGGCGATAAAGTAATGCTGCGCGCTGTAAATACTTACTACCGTGCTAATACTAGTAATAAAGCTGAGCAGCAAAGTATTAAAGAGGCGTTTGCATCAAGTATACTCGCAGGCTTTAAAGTGGTTGCACAAGATAATTCCACCGCACTGATTGACTACACGTCTTATTTATTAAGTGATGTACACGGTGTAAGCCGAAAGCTTGCTGCGCGTAAACAAGGTAACTTTAGCCTTGATGAATCGCGTAGCGCCGTTTACATGAAGCGTTCAAAAGCATTTTTAAAAAACACCGAGCTTGAAGCGGTACTCACCTTTAAGGGCACAAAGCCGGGTGAGTTTGTTCGCCAAGTAAGTGCCGACCCATACGCACTTACGGTGCATATGCATCATTCACTAATTAAATTACCAGACGATAACTACACGCCGCGCAAGTTTAACCCGCAATCTGGCTTTTGGAGTATTGAGCATAAAGATTACGCAGCCCCGCTTGGCGAGTCTATGTTTGTGCGCTATATACCGCGCCATCGCCTAGCTAAAAAAGATCCAAGCCTACCTATTAGTGAACCCGTAGAGCCTATTATTTACTACCTAGATCCAGGGGTTCCTGAGCCAGTTAAAAGCGCTTTATTAGAAGGTGGTAAATGGTGGAATGATGCATTTAGTGCTGCAGGGTACAAAAACGCATTTGTAGTAAAAGTATTACCAAGTAATGCAGACCCTATGGATATTCGTTATAACGTAATTCAGTGGGTACACCGCGCTACACGTGGTTGGTCATACGGAAGCTCTGTAATAGACCCTCGTACAGGTGAAATATTAAAAGGACATGTAACACTTGGTTCGCTGCGTGTACGCCAAGATATATTAATAGCCGAAGCACTGGCCGCCCCCTATTTAAAAGGTAATGAGGTCGCTAAAAATTTACAGGCTATGGCGCTTGACCGTATTCGCCAATTAAGTGCACACGAAATTGGCCACACGTTAGGGATTTCTCATAACTTTGCAGCATCAGTAGGTGATAGAGCCTCTGTTATGGACTACCCACACCCACTACTTAGTTTTAATGAACAAGGTAAGCTTGATGTAACGCGCGGCTACGCAAAAGGCATGGGCGCATGGGATACCCAAGTAATTAAATATGGCTACAGCGACTTTACCAATCAAGACGAAAGCGCTGAGCTTGCAGCAATATTAAAAGAGAATAAAGCTAAAGGCCTTGAGTTTATATCAGATAGCGACGCTCGTGCTAAAGGTGGTGCACACCCAACTGCCCATTTATGGGATAACGGTACCAATCCATCACAAGAGCTATTAAGAGTGCTCGACGTTCGTAAAAAAGCGCTTTCGCAGTTTGGAATAAATAACATTAAAACGGGTGATGCACTTTCGCAATTAGAAGAAAAACTAGTGCCGCTTTATTTATTTCACCGCTTTCAAGTAGAGGCTGCAGTTAAGTTAATTTCAGGCGTAAACTATGAGTACGAACTACGAGGTGATGTCCCCGTAAAAGGCGCGCAAGTTGTTTCAAAAGAGCAGCAGCAAGAAGCCGTTAACGCTATTTTAGCGACGCTTAAGCCTGCCAATTTATTACTACCAGAATCGGTACTTTCACTTATTCCACCAAAGGCATATGGCGAGTCTAAATCGCGCGAAAGCATAATAGGGCGTACGGGTTTAACTCTTGATGCTATGGCACTACCTGAAGTTGCCGTAGAGCATAGTTTATCGCTTTTATTAAATCCGCAACGCTTAAACCGGTTAGCGCAGCAACAAGCACGCAGTAACGATTTTTATAGCTTAGATAACATGCTAGAGCATTTATATAAGCAAATATTTAATGTTTCATCACCTAATACTATGGCGGGTAAAATTACTCAGCGTACTCAGTACTTAACGGCTAAAGCATTTGCTGATTTAGTTGCTAGCAATAATGTAAGCCCAGAGGTACAAGCACAGGTTCGCTATTATTTAGTTAAGCTTGGCGAAGATTTTAATCAAAACTCAATGCTGAGCCACACAAGTACTGGTGAAAGCGCGTTTAAGCAATTTTTAGCAGAGCAAATTAAGTTGTTTTTAATTAAAGGCGAATGGCCAAGCAATTTTAAAGCTTTACCAATTCCACCAGGTTCACCAATTTAATATAAAGTTTAGAAACTCAACTTTTTGAAAATTACAAAGTAAAGCACCGAGTATACGCATACTCGGTGTTTTACTATGTCCTGATAACTGATAACTGATAACTGATAACTGATAACTGATAACTGATAACTGATAACTGATAACTGATAACTGATAACTGATAACTGATAACTGATAACTTTACTTTTACTTGCATAAAGTTGGTTTTTTGTTAACCTACCCGCCTTCCATTTTAGTCTTTTTGAGGTGTTTATGGCGTTTCTATCTCGTTCGATATTGGCGTTGTCGATAGCACTTTCAAGCAGCACTGCATTTGCTCAGGCCCAATGTGATGTTGAGCTTCGTCATGGTTTAATTATTACTGATGATGTAATTCGTATACTTGATAAAGGCCAAACTCGTGTTCAAATTAACAATAATAATCAGCTGTTTATACGTGGTTATTGGGTTGATTTAAGCGATGACGAAAGTAAAGTACTCGAGCAATTTAGTAATGGTATTCGCCACACAGTTCCCGAATTAGTAAATCTTGCTACAGATGGTGTTAACTTAGGTTTAAGTGCTATTGAGCATGTAGTTGAGGGTATGTCTGATAAAGAGCCAGAGGTACTTAAAACACAACTTCAGTACGTAGAACGCGCATTAATGGATAAATTTAAGCGCGGAGATGACTTCTTTTTTATTGCCCCTCAATCTCTTTCTCAAATAGATGACTTTTTCACTAAAGAGATAAGCCAACAAATTCACTCCGCAGTACATGGATCGCTAGGTGCTATTTTAGTATCACTAGGTGATGCCTTTAAATCGCGCGAAGGTAATATAGAAGATCGTATTAACGATATGGGGCAGCGGATGGATATTATCTCAAAAGAGATTGATAAATCACTACAAAAAAAAGCGCATCAGTTAGAGCTTAAAGCCTCAGAATATTGTGAATGCTTAAATGCACTAGATGTAACCGAGTCACGCCTACAAGCAATTGTCCCTGGCATGGCTGATTACGATTTGGTGCAAATTAAATCGTAAGGGAGATCTATTTAAAGCTGTCAGTTGTCAGTTATTAGATATCAGTTATTAGATATCAGCTAACAGACATCAATTGACTGGTTTAATTACTGGACCAAAATCGACCGCTGACCGCTGACCGCTGACCGCTGACCGCTGACCGCTGACCGCTGACCGCTGACCGCTGACCGCTGACCGCTTTAAAGTTTAACTTCTTCGACAGTTAACTGGCGATACTCACCACTGGCTAGGTTTTCATCTAGTTTAATACCGGCAATTTGCTCACGGTGTAGCTCTACCACTTTGTTGTCTACAGCGGCTAACATGCGTTTTACTTGATGGTACTTACCTTCACAAATAGATAAACGTAGCCCAAAGTTAGCGAGCCTTTCTGCTTTTGCTGGGCGTGTTAAGTCTTTTTCGTTATGCAGTTGAACGCCTACTCGCAATTGCTCAAGCGACTCGTTGGTAATCGGTTCTTGAGTTTCTACTAGGTAGGTTTTAAATTTATTATTTTTTGGTGAAGTGATTTTATGAGACCAATCACCATCGTTGGTAATAATAACTAAACCTGTGGTGTCTATATCAAGTCGGCCTGCCACATGAAAGTCGGCCATATTAGGCTCATCAAGTAAGTCAAAAACCGTTCTGTGTAATTCATCACTATTTGCGCATACGTAACCCACGGGCTTATTTAACATGTAGTAACGTTTACCTAAAAATACGAGTTGTTCACCTTCAAACATTATTTCGTCTTGTTGCTTTACTTGAAAGTCGAATGCAGTAACTACTTCGCCATTTACAGTTGCAGCCTGGCGCTTAATTGCAGCGCGTGCTTTTGAGCGAGGAAGTTCTGCTAAATGGCTAACAAATTTATCTAAGCGGCAAGGGAATTTCATTTTTGTTCACATTTTTAGTCGGCTACAATGGGCGCGATTATAGCTGATAGTGAAATACCATGACAGTACACAGCCCACAAATATTAAGCCTTTATACAGCAAAGATAGAGGCGGGAGAACTGTGTGTTGACAGTGCCCAGCAAAATGCGGTTAACGCGTTAAATAACTTGGCTATACAACTGCAAGTTAATACAACTTGGTGGCAAAAAGCACCTTTAATTAAAGGGGTTTATTTACACGGGCCGGTAGGGCGCGGTAAATCTATGCTAATGGATTTATTTTATAAAAATCTACCGTCCACACAAAAACAAAGGCTGCATTTTCATCATTTTATGGCGCAAGTACATAGCCAACTTGCCCAGCTACAAGGGCAAAAAAATCCGCTTACGCTGATTGCCAAGCAGTGGGCTAAAAATATAAAAGTTCTGTGCTTTGATGAGTTTTTTGTTAGCGACATTGGCGATGCAATGATTATGGCTAGGTTATTTAACGCCTTGTTTGATTATGGTGTCGTGCTGGTGGCAACCTCTAATGTAGAGCCTACGCAGCTTTATTATAACGGCCTGCAGCGCGCACGATTTTTACCTACAATCGATTTAATTAACAGCCACTGCCACATAGTGAGTGTGGCCGGGCAGGAAGATCACCGCTTTAGATACGGTAAAAGCAACCGCCATTATTTTATTAATTTACCCAATGATGAGTTTAATAAACTGTTTACTAAGCAGTACCCTCAAGCGACTAAAAATCAAAGCTTACAGGTGCACTCGCGCCCTTTGCCGTATTTATTTAAAGCGAATAATGCGCTGATGATTGATTTTATGGCGCTCTGCTCTGGCCCTAGAAGCGCTCACGATTATATGTTTTTAGCCAAACAGTTTGATGTTTTGTATATAGCAAATGTGCCTAAAATGGGGGTAGGGGCTACGGGTAAGGTAATAGTGCATGGGATTGAAGATAGCTACCAACGAGAAAAACAAACGCTTGATGAGCACTATTTAGATGACGAAGCACGGCGTTTTATTGCATTGGTTGATGAGTTTTACGATTGCCACAAGCTGTTAGTAATTAATGCACAGGCGCAGATAGAAACGCTTTATGAAGGTAAAAAATTAAGTTTTGAATATGCGCGAACACAGTCGCGCATTGTCGAAATGCAAAATTGGTAGCACCTTTTTAATATTACATTGTAGGCGTTGAGCTTGCTCACGCGAGAAGCGCAGCTTCTAATTATTAAGCGATTTTAAAAACTGCGTTTTTATACTTAACCCTCTTGGCGAACTATGTTTTCCAGCGCGCGAATATTGGTTATTAAATCTTGGCGTTGTGGGTTTGCCTGATACGCCTTTTTAAGGTGCTTAAGCGCCTCTGGGTAATTTTTTGAATCAATCGCTATTTGTGATAAACCAAGCCAAGCCGAAAGCTGATACTTTGGCAGCGCTTGAGCGCGTACGTACATTAGCTTGGCTTGAGTAAGCTGGTTTTTATCGCGATAAATACTGGCAAGGCTTAGTAGAGCATCACCCAAGTTAGGGTTTATTTTAAGTGCATTATTTAAACTTTTAACCGCACGTTTACTGTTACCTTGCTGCATAGCTAGCTGGGCACTGTATACCGAAAACTGTGCTTGTTCTTCATTTGATAAGCGCTTTGTTAACCTTTTTGCGCTACGTATTAGCTCTTTTGCTAAATCCCACTGCTGCTGCGATACAAGCCAGCCAAGAGTTTGCATTGTGGTATTAATTACGTCGGTTTGCTGCGCTTTAGTGGCATGCTTTAAACCTTGTTTTAAAAGCGAAACAGCGCGCTTACTGCTGCCTTCACTTAAATGTAATTGTGCAGCTAGTAATTGGTTACTGGTATCTTTTGGGTTAAGTTTTAAAGCTACCTCAATGGCCGAAAGCGCCTGTTTATTATGCTCAAGCTGCAGGGCAATTTGCGCACGCTGCAACCAAAGTTCTGCGTTATCAGGTGTTTTATTTAATAACTCTTTTAATAATGCATTTGCTTGGCTTAAATCACCCGACTCAATTAAGGCAAACAATAGCCCTTGTTGATACTGCGCTGTTTCGGGTTCAAGCATAAGTGCTTGGCGGTATGCGGCCACGGCACTCCAAGGTTGACTATGTTGCACATGAATATAAGCAAGTTGCGCATAGCTTTGTGCGTCAGCTTGGCCAAGTTCAATACTATGCACCAAGTGAGTTTGCGCTTTAGTGTAATTTGCCTGCTGCATGTATAAAAGGCTTAAACCTTGGTGAGCCTTTACTAAATCGGGAGTGCTTTTTAAGCACGCTAAGTAGGCCGCCTCTGCGCTATTAAACTCTTTTAAAGTGAGCAAAACCTGCGCGCGTAATAAGTTAAGTGCTGTGCTATCGTTGTTTATATCACGGCTTTTAAAAAGGGCTGCTACCTCTTGGTATTTACCTTCTTGTAGTAATGGCTGTACTTGGCGAGCAAAGCCACGCTCTGTAGGCTCAATTAGCACCTCGGTTGGGCCTAACAGTTTATTATTTATAGCTAACTGCCAAGTAGGATCGCTAGGCGATAGCGTGACTTTAAGCGGTGCACTTACTTGGCTTGCATATGCATTAGTAATACCTAATAAAGGCAAAGAGCACATAACAGTAGTATAAAGGGTGCGAGTAAGTAATTTAGGCAGTTTAATTGCGTTCATATTTTTCATTTTGTTGGTGCTTAAGGTTTAAATTCTATTGGCCAAATAAAGCGAGCTCGTACTGTTTCGCCTTCTTTTTTTGGTGCGCTAAAACGGCTTTGCTTTATAATTTTATCAATGGCGGGTTTAAGCTCAGGGTAAGGGTTTTGTACAACCTCTATTAAGCTTACTCTACCGCTTTCGTCTATAAATACATCAAGCTTTACCGTAAATACATCGACACCTTGGCGAGTTAAACTTTTTGGTAAAACGGCCTTAACAGGGGTAAGTAGAGTTGGCAGGCCATCGAGCTGGTTTAAGCTAAAGGCATCCCAATTTACACTCATTGATTGCCATTGTGGCGCGTTAACTTTTACGCTTGGCGTATCGGGTTTTACAATGCTTAAATTGCTTTTAATTTTAACGTCTACTGCTTGTATTGATGCGCCTGCACCTTGCACTTTTAAGCTTTGCATTGGCTCGCTACTTTGCTGCTGCGATATTGAAGGCGGTGGTGGTGGAGGTAGGGCAACCATCGCTATTTCGCGCACAACTACTTTGTCTTGCATGTGGTGCTCAGCCATTTGCCCTAACCACAACAATAACAATGCTGCGCTAAGCACTATTAAACTAAGGCCAAACGCAAAAAGCGGATGGCGGTTATTTTTTGTTTTATTAGTTGAGCTAAACGTGTGCATATTATTGCTTGGTCGCTAAATTAACTTGCGAGGCGCCGGCAAGTTTTGCTTCGTCAATTACTTGCACTAATAGCTCTGTAGGTACTGTTTTATCTGCTTGAATAACCACAGGGCGTTGCTGCTGCTTTAGCATTTGCTCTACACTTGTGCGTACACCTGCTACGCCAATTTGGCTGCCATCAAAAAATACTTGTTGAGAGTCGGTTATTGCTAAAAATATAACTTGTTGCTCAAGACGACTGGCCGATACAGCTTGAGGTTTATCTACCTCAACGCCGCTTTCACGAACAAATACAGTGGTAACTATAAAAAATATAAGCAATATAAATACAACATCAAGCAGTGGCGACATATCAATATGCTGCTCAGCTTCTTGTTCTAGCTTGTGCTTTAAACGTGACTGCATGGCTTTACCCTAATTGTTTACTAATGCATGTAATTTAGGATTACGTTGCGAGTAGGCTAAATAAGCCTGCATTAACCACGCAGGTATGGCGCACACAAGGCCAAGCTGAGTGGTTAATAGTGCATCGCCTATGGCATCGCTCATTAGTTCGTTATGACCAAGCGCCATGACTTTAAAGGTATCAAGTAAACCAACAATTGTGCCCAGCAAGCCTAATAAAGGAAGCGCTGCGGTTAATATAGAACTAACTTCTTGCCAGTAGCCGTTTCGGTTTGCCTGATACTGCTTAAGGTGCAATAAATCATGAAAAGTCAGTTGGTAGACAACTAAAGCTAATAACAAAATACACCAACAAATAGGGTTGCTAACTATTTGCTCAAACATTATTTTCTCCTTGTTCTAGCTGGCTTAGTTGTAATGCAAAACCTTCGAGCTGGCTGTAATACGCTTTTGCTTTGCGCGATAGCAGTGCATTTAAAACTAGTGCCGGTATAGCAACAACTAAACCTAACTCGGTAGTAATAAGTGCTTGTGCAATACCGCCCGATACAACCTCCGGATCGCCCGATCCAAATAAGGTCATCATTTTAAAGGTTTCGATCATGCCGCTTACAGTACCTAATAAACCTAATAGGGGGGCTACGGCTGCTGTTACAGCTATAGCGCCTATAAAGTTATCAAGCTTGTGTTTATCGTGTATTAGCTGGTTAAACAATTGATCGTCTCGCACTTGGCCTTTTTCGCTTTGCAGCGTTAGGTTAAACAATTGCTGCTGCATGCCTGCAAACTCGCTGCTATTTTTACTTTTAAAGAGCGTTTGTAACTGCATTTGCGAGTGCATTTTAATTTTGCTTAAACGCAATAGTTGAGCCGCTTTAATTAGTGCAATAGTTAACGCAAAACAGGCAAATAAAATAATAGGAATAGCCCATAAACCGCCTTTTTCTAGGTGTTCTAAGGGGCTTTCTTGCTGAGCTTGGCTGGTTACTAAATGCGTTAAGCTCGGATCAAAGCTAAGTAATGTTTCGCCTACACCGTTTTGCTTTAGGGTGTTATCAAGCGGGTTATCGTCACTGCTTGATTGTACCAATGCTACTTTTAATACGTTTGATTCATCGTCTAAATTTAATAAACCCATTAGCTTAGGTGTTTGCGTACTAAACCAGGCAACAGGGCCTACTTGCAGTGTATTAGCTTGAGTAAGCTCGCCATTGTTAAGTACCACCGCTTGTTTTTTAAAGCGAGGGTAAAGCGCTTGCTCTTGGTCATTAATAAAGGAGACTACTTGGCTTAATAATTCGTTTTGATTATTACTTGTTTGCTCGTTATTCAAAGCTTTATTGCTATTTTGGCGAACAAATCGGCTAAGCAAGTTTAATTGGTACTGCTGTTGCTGCTGCCAGGAGTCTAACCGGGTTTGTAACTGGTTAAGGCTTAAAGTGTTTTCGTCAGCTAAACGGCGGTTAACAGCGGCTTGTTCGCGTAATTTACTTAGTGACTGCTGCTTGGTAAATATTTGCTTTGCTAGGCTCGCTTGTTCTTTGGCAATACTTTTTTGCGTACTACTTAAGCTGCGTTGTGCGGTTTTAATATCGTTTAGCACGCTTTGTTTGGCTTGCTCACTCGTTGCTGCTAACGCTAAATTGCAGCTAGTAAGTAAAAGAATGGCGCTAAATGCTTTAATTTTTTGGCAAAAAGTCATTATTTAGCTCCTTGCTGTGCGTTATTTTTATAACTTAGCATTGGAAGCGTTACCCAATCAGCAGCGCGCTTTTTTTGTTGCACTGCAATACCTAGCGCCACTTGCTCTGCGTTAATACTGTTATCAAACTCCCACTGCCAACCTAAGTCACTAGGAAAGCCAATACCTACATAACTTAAATCTTCACTAACAAACCATGCTTGTGCGGCGCCTAAATATAGCTGTTTAACCCATACTTCTTGGCCGTCGGGGTGCTTAATTGCCATTTCGTGAATTGAAATACGTTGCTGAAATTCATTTAGTAAGGTCAGCATCTTTAGCGCTGTTTGTAATTTATCAGTGGTGCTTAGTTGTGGGTCGGCTAAATCGCCTGCATTTTTCCAGCTGTTTAGTAGCGGAGGCGGCAGCTGTACTTGCAACGAAAGTAACTGCTGGCTGATTTGTTTTAATTGGCTGTTTAAATTTTGTTGATCTTTTTCAAGCTCGCCTTGCTGAGTAACGAGCTGTTCGCGCTTTTTGCTAAGATCGCTTGAATTTTTTTCGCGGTTTTTATTAAGAGTACTAAGTTGCTCTTGCTCAGCATTTAAAAGCGTTAGGGTTTGCTCCATACTGCTTTTTTGTTCAAGCCAATGTGTATTTAATTCACTAGTTTGGCTCTCTATTTTTAGCCATTTATCAACGAGTTGTTCTAATTCGCTAACGGTATCGGCTTTTACAGCCATGGTGCTACACAGTGCAACTACCGCAAATATTGGTTTAATTAAGCTTCGCATTACTTAACAACAATCCTGAAAGTTACGACAACAAGCAAATATACCAATTCACAATAAATTTAATCACTTTAAGAGGAGTGCCTAGCGCAGCTAGCCTTAGCTAAATGGTTTTTCAGCCTCAAAATAGCTTATTTAATAAAATGTATTGGCATTACTTGTTAAATTTTGAGTATGTATACAATATAGGAATTCACATAACAACACAACTGATAACAATTATCGTTTACATTATTTTATCTTGGTGGTAGGATTTTGCCCGAAATCACACATAGCACCTTTGAGTCAGACACTTTTTGCTTACTTAAAGGTAAAAAAAACAACCACGGAGTAAACATGAGTAAGCCATCGAATAAAGGAAATGCCTACGTAAAGCCAATTGCAGCGGTAGTCACTGCCACTCTTTCAACTTGGGCAAGTGCACAAGACGTACAAGAGCTGTCGGTAACTAAAGCAGAGACTAAAACTGAGTCTAGCTATGTTGTAGAAAAATCAACATCGTACAAATACACTCAGCCACTTTTAGATACTGCAAAAACTGTAACGGTAATTAACCAAGCAGTAATGAAAGACAGAAACGTAGATAGCCTACGTGATGCTTTACGTAACGTATCGGGTATTTCTTTAGCCGCTGGTGAAGGCGGCGCACCGACTGGCGATAGCATGTCTATTCGTGGCTTTAGCGCAACTAACGACATTTTTGTAGATGGCATTCGTGATGTAGCAGGCTACACGCGTGATATTTACAACATTGAAGCGGTTGAAGTGGCAAAAGGCCCAGGCTCAGCGGTTTCGGGCCGTGGTGCAACCGGTGGTAGTGTTAACCTAGAAAGCAAAAAAGCAAAGCTTGATAGCTTTAACGATGTATCACTTCGTTTAGGTACAGAAAACGATTACCGTGGTCGTTTCGATACTAATATTCAAGTAAACGAAACCAGCGCTTTACGCATTAATTTACTAACAGATAAAGGTGATGTTGCAGGGCGTGATTACGTTGAAAACGAAACAAATGCAGTCGCTGTAGCCTTTGCAACAGGCTTAGGTACTAATAGCCGCTTTGATTTAAATTTAGAATACCAACGCCAAGATAACTTACCAGATTACGGTATTGCATGGGTATACAGCGACACGCCAGTTGCTGAGCTTGCAGATAGCGCGCGTGGTCCTTCTCCAGTAGATTACGATAACTTTTACGGTAACATTTACCGTGATTACGAAGACATTGAAGCCTACTCAACAACTGCACGTTACGAGTATGATTTTTCTCAAAACACGATGCTACGTGTGCAAGGACGTTTAGGTGAAGTTAAACGTGAGTCAGTAACCACGGCACCGCGTTATTTCTCAATTACTACCGATACAGACATCACTTTTGCTGATGAAAAAACACGTGATACACAAAACTCACTTGCAGCAATACAGGTTGATTTAATTGGTAATTACGAGTTTGCAGGCTTTACTCACGATGTAGTAGTAGGTGTTGAACTAGCTAACGAAACATTTACTCGTCATGCACTTGTAGCAACTACGCCAGATAACCTAATTGAAGACGAAATACGTAACGACTTATACAACCCTGATGCAACAATTGAATTTACAGGTGTATATGGCCGTGATGGTACAAGCATTGAAGCAAAAGCTAAAAACCAAGCAATTTACGCATTTGATACAGTAACACTTAACAAGCAGTGGGAAGTAACCGGTGGGATTCGCTTTGATAGCTTTACAACCGATTACCACAATGACTACGATGACCCAAGTGCGCTAATTTCTACAAGTGATGATTTATTTAGCTGGAACGCAGCGGTAGTGTACAAACCAGCCGATAACGGTAGCATTTACGTAGGTGCAGGCAACTCATTTAACCCATCAGCTGAAGGGCTTACTGTATCTACACGCTCAAATGCAGCAGATTTAGATCCTGAAGAAAGCCGCAGCTACGAGTTAGGTACAAAATGGAGCCTAGTGGATGGCCGTTTGCAAACTAATGCAGCGCTTTTCCGCACTGAAAAAACCAATGCACGTACTGATGACCCATTTGCAGATAGCACGTCAGATGAGCTACTTGGCGGTGAGCAACGCGTACAAGGTTTAGAGCTTTCAGCAACAGGTTTAATTACTAAAGAGTGGACTGTAATTGCTTCATACACTTACCAAGATAGCGAAGTAACTAAAGCATTAGGCGACGATGCTTCACAGATTGGTAACGAGCTTGCACGAACGCCTAAAAATAGCGCAAGTGTTTGGACTACTTACGATATGTCGGATAAATTATCGTTTGGTTTAGGCGCTCAATATGTAGGTGAGCGTTACAATAGTACATCATCAACTCGCTCACGCGCACCGGGTTACACTATTTTTGATTTAATGGTTGCTTACGACGTATCTAAGGATCTTAGTTTACAACTAAATGGTGAAAACCTTGGCGACAAAGACTATGTTGATCAGCTAGGTGGCGGACACTACGTACCGGGTAATGGTCGTAAGTTTAGCCTAACAGCTAGCTACTCTTTTTAATTTTAAAATAAATTAAAAAGTATAAGTAAATATAAGGGCAGGCCTATTACCTGCCCTTAGTTATTTAATAAAAATGTGAGAGGGCGCGCATGCTAGTTAAAATTCCAGAGCTACTAACTAAAGAAGAGGTGGCTTATTGCCGCGATAAATTATTAGCGGCGCAGTGGGCCGATGGCAGTATTACTGCGGGGCATCAGTCAACCAAAGCAAAAAATAACTTACAACTGCCTGAAAATAGCCCAGAAGCACAAGAGCTGGGTGAAATTATTATGGGGGCATTAGCGCGCAGTAATTTATTTATGTCGGCAGCGCTGCCAGCAAAAATTTTTCCGCCGTTATTTAATTGCTATCAAGGTGGACAATCGTTTGGTGTGCATGTAGATAACGCAATTAGACAAGTACCTGGCACGCCTGTAAAAATTCGTACTGATGTATCTATGACTCTATTTTTTAATGAACCCGAAGATTACGATGGCGGCGAACTCGTTGTTGAAGATACCTACGGCTCTCACAGTGTAAAACTACCCGCAGGTAGCATGGTACTTTATCCATCGACGAGTTTGCACCGCGTTATGCCTGTAACTCGCGGGCGTAGGTTAGCCTCGTTCTTTTGGCTGCAAAGCATGGTAAACAGCGATGAAAAACGCGGATTATTATTTGATTTAGATATGTCGATTCAAAGCTTGCGCAGTAAAGTAGAAGACAGCCCAGAAATTATTCAATTAACAGGTGTGTACCATAACCTGTTAAGGCAATGGGCGCAGACATAAAAATATTTATTGTTAGATAGTAGATAGTAGATGTAAGTAATTAAAATCTTCGCTTTTCGCGTGAGCAAGATCTACGTCTACTGGCAAAGTTTAACATTGTGGTTTGATTAACTCGTAGGCGCACAACTTGTTGGCGCAACGCGCAAGGCGCGTAATGTATTAAAGATTAGAGTTTTGCTTTTTGCACGAAAAAGCCAGGCGCCTACAATACATTCATAAGGTACTGTAGGCGTGAAGGTTACTAGCCTTTATAACCATTTGGGTTATTTGACTGCCAGCGCCATGTATCTTCCATCATGGCATCAATTGCGCGTTCTGCTTCCCAACCAAGCTCATTAAGGGCTTTTTCAGGTGCGGCGTAACATGCAGCAATATCGCCAGGGCGGCGGGGTGATACTTGATAAGGCACTTCTTGGTTGCTTGCTTTAATAAATGCATTAACCATTTGCAGTACAGAGTAGCCATTTCCTGTGCCAAGGTTATATACAAGTGCACCTGTATTACTAGCAATTTTATCAAGGGCTTTTAAATGGCCAATAGCTAAATCTACCACGTGAATGTAGTCGCGCACGCCCGTGCCATCAACTGTGTCGTAGTCATCACCAAATACAGCGAGTTGCTTTAATTTACCTACTGCAACTTGAGCAATAAATGGCAGTAAGTTATTAGGAATACCGTTAGGGTCTTCGCCAATCAAGCCCGATTCATGTGCGCCAACAGGATTAAAGTAACGCAAAATAGCAAACGCAAAGCGCTCATCTGATTTAGCGATATCTTGTAGCATCATTTCAACCATTAGTTTTGACGTACCGTATGGGTTTGTTGTGCCACCCACAGGGAAGTCTTCTTTAATCGGTAAGCTTGCAGGGTCGCCGTAAACGGTAGCTGATGAGCTAAATACTAATTTAAACACGCCAGCATCACGCATTGCATCTACAAGCGTTAGCGTACCTTGTACGTTGTTTTGGTAGTATTCAACAGGTTTAGCTACCGACTCGCCAACTGACTTTAAACCGGCAAAATGAATAACGCTATCTATAGTGTGCTTGGCAAATATTGAGTCTAAAAACGCTTTATCAAGAATATCACCTTGATAAAAGGTTGCCTCTTTACCTGTAATTGTTTTAACGCGCTGTAGTGACTCTTTTGATGAGTTACTTAAATTATCAACAACAATTACGTCGCTGCCTTGCTCTAAAAGTTCTAAAACGGTGTGAGAGCCAATGTAGCCTGCGCCGCCTGTTACTAAAATTGTCATGAATGCTCCGTGGATACCTTTATCAATTAAGTTAATTTCACCATAAATTATGATGATTTACATGCTTTATCTGTAACTTTTATTATTCAAAGGGGGTCATATAGTTAGAGTGAATTACTTTAATTACATATAAAATAGTTTTAGTAACATGTTAAATATCGCATTAAGTTATAGTTAATCAATCACTGCTAAAATTATTAGTTATATTACTGGGCTTTGTCTAAATAATTAGTACAGCCCCTTGGGAGAATGTTATGAATTCAGTTAAAACAATCGCTATGGCAATGTGTATCGCATTACCTGCATTTGCGAATGCTGGAGAATCTGTTGTTAAATGGCAAGATTTTAAAGATTACCGCGATGTGCGCGCATCTAATCAAGCAAAATCGTCTTACCATAAACAAATTGCTACACAGTTTGAAAAGCATCTTTCTAAATTGGCCGAGCAACTTCCAAAAGAATATAAGCTAAGCGTAGAAATAACCGATATCGACTTAGCTGGCGATGTACGCTACGGCGGTATGGATGAAATACGTGTAGTAAAACCAATTTACTTTCCGCGCTTAAAGCTTAATTACTCGCTAACCGATAAAGAGGGTAGCGTAATAAGCGAAGCAAACGATGTAGAGCTTAAAGATATGGGCTTTATGGATAAAATTAAAATGGGTCGCGATGAGTCATTTTATTATGAGAAACGCTTAATTACAGAGTGGTTTGGCGAGCAAATATTACCAAATTTAGATTAAACAAAATGCCGCTAAATTGCGGCATTTGTTTTACGCTTTACTTAAACGTTGCTAACAGCGTAAGTAACTGCTGTAATTTAAGTACTGTTGTTTTAAGCTTTTCTTCATTAAAACCGTCAGTGCTTAAACTTTCTACATCGGCTGCTACATCAAGTACGTATGGCTTGAAGCGTTTAGCTTCAAAACTAAACCCGGCATCAGCTGGGAACAAGGCTTTAAATTTACCATGACCTTGTTGCTGTAGCTCATCTAGTTTTTTGTCGGCATCAAGTGCTTGGCGATAAACAATTTTTAAGTTAGCGTTGAGTTGTTCAATTATAGAATCCATGGATTTCCTAAAGCTATGTACTGCATTGCCGATATAGTACTTGGATTACATTAAAATGTCAGGTTGATTAAGGCTTATAACATGAATATATCAGGTGGAAACCTACCCGCTATGTCTAGCTCTGGCCAAGGTGGTGAAGTTTATACAGCAGCTTTATCTAAAAAGCAGCAGTTAGCTGATGGCGCAACAGCACTTGCACTTATAGAAGGTGCAGCACAATCAACAAGCGCGCAATCACCGGCTCAGTCGGTCACTGCAACGCTTGGCAATAATATAAACGTGTACGTTTAAACTAGGGCGTGTTGAACTTTGCGGATTGAAATTTGTTCAATCTAGGGGCGATTAAATCGCGGCGCGAGGTTTGAAACCTAGTGGGCTAAGTAAAAACCGAGTAAAGCTTCCGCGTCCTGCTCACGCCCCTTACCTACATCCATGTAGGCAACAAAGAGTTCATCGCCCCTAGGAAGAACCCGAAGGGCAGCGCATGTTTGGCATTTATGCTGCGTTATCGCCTATTTATGGGGAATAACCACACTACACAGGCTCAGCCTTGTCTAAAAGCCAAACATACTGCTGCAAATTCAACCATCAAAGGTTAACACGCCCTAACTTAAGGTCGATAGGTGTTTTGCTTTTTTGACCACCTATTTCTTTTACTAATTTTGGCACTAAAAATCCGGGCAGGGCTTTTAATAGCTCTGCCATTATTTTTATTGCTTGCTCTTCGTTAATATCAAAGTGGCTTGCGCCTTCAACTTTATCTAGCAAATACAAATAATAGGGTAATACGTCGGCATCAAATAACGCCTCGCTTAAATTTATCTGCGCATCAACGGTATCGTTCACATCTTTTAAAATAACCGCTTGGTTTAATAGCATAACACCTGCTTGCTTAAGCTTTTGCATGGCTGCTTTAAACTCGTCGTCTATTTCGTTGGCGTGATTTATATGGTTAATAAATACAATTTTTAGCGGTGATTGCTTTAGCCTCGCGCATAGCTCATCGGTAATACGCGCAGGTATAACGACAGGTAAACGGCTATGTATTCGCATACGTTTAATTTGTGGTAATTGCTCAAGCTCATCTAAAAACCAGCTAATGGCATCGTCTTTGGCCATAAGTGGGTCGCCACCACTTAAAATCACTTCGTTTATGTTGGTATCTGATTTTATATAACTCAGTGCATCAAGGAGGCTTCTTTTATTGAGTTGGTTCTCTTGATACGGAAAGTGGCGCCTAAAGCAGTAGCGGCAATTTACCGCACAGCCAGTTTTAAACATAATTAAAACACGCGATTTATACTTATGTAAAAGCCCTGGTTGGGAGTTCTCTTGCTCAAGTAGTGGGTCTTTATTAAAACCGGATTTAGTCAAAAATTCTTGGTGGCGCGGCATAACTTGTAGCAATAAGGGATCGTTTGCATCACCTTTGCGTATTTTTTTTATAAAAGGGACTGGCACGCGCACCGCGAATAAACTGCGAGCTTTTAGGTCGTTTTCATGGGCTTGGCTCGATAAACCGACCATTTCAAGCAAGGTTTTTGGGCAGGTAACTACATTTGCTAATTCTTTTTGCCAGTTTTTATGCAAATTTGCTTCATTTCTTTGTATCATTGGCACGTAGATTACTCGAAAAAATATAAATAGAGGAAACGATGGCGAATTATAGCACCAACGAGTTCAAGGGCGGCCTAAAAATTATGATGGACGGCGAACCTTGCAGTATCTTAGAAAATGAAATGGTAAAACCTGGTAAAGGCCAAGCGTTTAACCGTGTTCGTATCCGTAAACTTATCTCTGGTAAGGTGCTTGAAAAAACCTTTAAATCGGGTGAATCAGTTGAAGGCGCCGATGTAATGGATACCGACTTAGCGTACCTATACACAGACGGTGAGTTTTGGCATTTCATGAACAACGAAACATTTGAGCAAATTGCTGCTGACGAAAAAGCACTAGGCGATGCTGTTAAATGGTTAGTTGAAAACGATGTATGTACAATTACATTATGGAACGGCAGCCCAATTGCGGTTACTCCACCTAACTTTGTTGAGCTTGAGATCACTGAAACTGATCCAGGCCTTAAAGGTGATACAGCGGGCACAGGTGGTAAACCTGCAACGCTTACAACAGGTGCAGTAGTACGTGTTCCATTATTCGTACAAATTGGCGAAGTTATTAAAGTAGACACTCGTAGCGGTGAATACGTAGGCCGTGTTAAGTAAGCTTTAACATTGTTTATAAAATCCCAGCTTAAGCTGGGATTTTTTTTGGAGAAAATATGTCAGCAACACTTTGGGCCCCAAGCGCAAGCATAGAAACACTTAAACGGCGCGCGGCAATATTACGTACTATTCGTGAGTTTTTTTATACGCGTAATGTAATGGAAGTAGAAACACCTAGCTTAAGCGGTGCAAGCGTAACCGATGTGCATTTAGCAAGTTTTAGTACTACTTTTGTAGGCCCAGGCCACGCGGGTGGCTTGCCGCTTTATTTGCAAACATCGCCTGAATTTGCAATGAAACGTTTATTAGCAGCAGGCTCAGGGCCAATATTTCAGCTTTGTAAGGCCTTTAGAAACGAGGAAGCCGGTAGCCACCATAACCCTGAGTTTACTATGCTTGAATGGTACCGCCCTGGGTTTGATGAGTTTGCACTTATGGATGAAATGGATGAGCTAATGCAGCTTATTTTACATGTAACGCCTGCTGAGCGACTGACTTACCAACAAGCGTTTGAGCAAGTGTTAGCGCTTGACCCATTAACTGCTACGCTTACGCAATTACAAGCACTTGCCAGCGAACACGGCTTTGCTGATATAGCCAATAACGAAACAAATAAAGACACCTTATTGCAGCTGTTATTTTGTATGAAAGTAGAGCCAACCATTGGGCAAACTAAACCGTGTTTTGTATATCACTTTCCGGCAACCCAAGCGGCATTGGCGCAAATTTGTGAACACGATAACCGAGTAGCAGGGCGCTTTGAGCTTTATTATAAAAATATTGAATTAGCGAACGGCTTTAATGAGTTAACTAATGCTAAAGAGCAGGCAAAACGCTTTGATGAAGATAACGCTTATCGCGCAGAGAATGGCTTAAACCACGTGCCTATGGATAAGCGTTTAATAGCCGCACTTGAGCACGGACTGCCAAAGTGTGCAGGCGTTGCAATGGGAATAGATAGGCTAGTAATGCTTGCAACGGATAAAGATAAAATTAAAGACGTAATCGCGTTTGATGTAGATAGGGCTTAGAAAAGTTATTGGTTTTCAGATAAAAAAACACCGCGCTTTAATTAAACGCGGTGTTTTCTAATCTTTACCTGACAACTGACAACTGACAACTGACAACTGACAACTGACAACTGACAACTGACAACTGACAACTTAATTTTAAAGCTCTAGCGTAAACGTTACACCCGCTACGCGAGGTTCGCCTAACTGTACGTAGGTATGTGTTTCGTAACCATCAAGTGGATCGTTACCAAACTCAAAGCCGCGTGTTGGTACTGTTTGGTCAAATACGTTACGGGCCCATGCGCGTACTGCCCACATATCGGCTTCGTAGCCAAAACTTAGGTTAACTAAATTGCTGTTTGGCGCCTGTGAGTTATGACTATCTGAGAAGTAGTAATCGTCTTTACCTTCTACCCCAATCATACCGTAAAGCTCATTTGTAAAGTTGTAACGAGCAGTAAACGCATACTGGTATTTAGGTGACTGTGCTTGCTCACGACCGTCTTGATTTAAAGGGGCTTGATAGATATTAGATCTAGCAACAAAATCGTCTATTTCTGTATTTAAGTAACCAGCACTACCTGTTAAAAACAGGTTATCGGTTAGTTGGTAGCTTCCCTCAACTTCTAGTCCGTAGTTGCTGCCAGAACTTGCGTTATCAACATAGCTGGTAAATTGTTGATCTTCTATTAACCATCCTTTTAACTGCATGTTGTCACGATGCATGTAAAATGTGGCTAAGCGAAGTGTAAATTTGTCATCAAGCGATGAGCCTTTAACGCCGAATTCGCCGCTCCATAAATATTCAGGATCGAAACTGGTGTGCTGCTGGAGAAAATCAGCGCTTAGGTTTAAGCCTTCATCTTTGGCTTTAGCAAGCGCTTCTGAGTTAATACCGCCAGCTTTGTAGCCACGGGTAATGCTTGCGTAGATCATGGTGCGGTCAATTACCTGATATTCTAGCGCAATTTTACCACCGACCATTACGTCGTCAGTATCTTCTATAAAGCCATTACTATCGGTGTAGTCACCTTGGTATTGCTCTACACGTAAACCAGTAATTAATGTGGTTTTTGGACCAATCGATGTCGCTACTTGGCCATAAATCGCAGCATTACTTACTTCATATCGAGAATTAAAGGTTTGGTATTCAGAAAATTTTCTACGTTGACGATCAAGGTCTACATCACGCACTTGGTAATATGCCCCCAAGACCCAATTTTTTAATTTTCCACTGAGCTGTAATTCAGCTGCTCTATCATCACGATCGCGATAGTAAGCGTCTTCATAGCTGTATCCATCTGGATGTAAGCCTGCAGCACATAATTGTGGCTCGCTCGGATCGTTACATACCCAGTCTTCATCAAAGCTGTAAAGTAGCTCTGTATCAATGGCTGATAGGTTTAAATTTACGTCAAAGGCGTCAAAACCTGTGTAGGTATTATTAATCCCAATGGCGTAGCTTTGTTGATTATCTTGGCCTGGCTCGTCTGCTACACTATTACGGCTGTTATCGAGCGTGAACGCATCGTAACCGTTGTTTATATCAATGTAATGTAGGTTTAACTCAGTGTTTAAATGCTCAGTAAGTTGGCTGTTTAATTTAAAGCGGGCTACTTGCTCATCTTGTTGTTGAGTTTCGTCGTTTAAATATAGGTTATCTACATAGCCGTCTGATTTTCTACGAAAGTAGCTTACGCGTGCGCTTGTATCATCAGTTAAGCCTGTACTTGCTGCAAGACCTGCTTCGCGTGAGTTGTATGTGCCCATACCCACTTGTAATTTTAAACTAGGATCGGCGGTGGCTTGTGCTGATTCCATTTGGATCATGCCGGCCATACCATCTGCACCAAAACGAGTGCCTTGCGGGCCGCGGTAAATTTCTACTTGGTCAATATCAAATAATAATGAGCTACCACCAAGGCCTGAGTAGTTAATGCCGTCAATAACTAAACCCACAGATGGGTTAATTGGATCTACAAATTGTGAGCGAAGTCCCACACCACGAATTTGAATATAACGACCGCGAGAAGCACCTGAAGTAAAGTTTACGTTTGCAGTGCTACCTAACATTTCGTCTAAGTAACTTGCGCCACGCTGGTTAATTTCAGACTCGCTGAATAGGCTTGCACTGGCGCTTAGCGTTTGAATGCTTTCACGTTGAAAGTCGCCAGTTACAACGATTCTTTCAAGGTCGCTGTCATCAGCGTGAGCTACAAGTGGTGCACTGATTAGCGGTAAAAGTGCGGCAGTAATTAAAGACAAACGTAAGTTCATTGGGTTACTTAACTCCATTTTAGGGACTTCTATGGTAGCAATTATTTCAACACATGTGCTATAAACGCGGCAATTATACGTTAAATAATTAGGATTACTAATATGACCTTTAAAGTTGACTTTAAAGTGCGTGATTATGAATGTGACTTACAGGGTATTGTAAATAACAGTGTTTACTTTAATTATTTAGAGCACGCGCGCCACGAGTTTTTATACGCTAAAGGTGTTGATTTTGCTCAATTGGCAAAAGATAAAATTAACCTTGTAGTGATACGTAGCGAAATGGATTACAAACACTCTTTAATACCGAGTGATGAGTTTTACGTGGCTGTAGAGCCAGTACGCATTAGTCGTTTAAAATTTGCGTTTAAGCAAACAGTGGTGCGCAAGCGTGATGAAAAAGTAATGCTTAACGCGCTTGTAACTGGTACTTCGGTTAACGAAAAAGGCCGACCATTTTTACCGCCTGAAATAGATAACCTATTTAAAACCGAGATCTAAATTAAGCTGTTTAACTTTTAAACTATCATAGAACAAAAATTTACATTTAAAACATGCATTTTTAACGGATAAATAGCATAAAAATTGTTACTATGACACTAATTAGACAATTAGTTAGTAGTAACATGAAATTAGCAGCAATACCGATGCTTGTAATCGGTTTATGTGTTGGTTGCGCATCAACAGGGACAGTTACCACTGAGCAGCTAAAATACACACAATGGCAATTATCAAAGGTTGATGGTTTAGCTATTCCGGCGTCTTATAACGCCTCCATGAGTTTTATAGAAGCACTACAAGTGAACGGTTTTGCTGGTTGTAATAAGTTTTTTGGCGAAGGCGAGCTTGAAAAAAGTAGTTTAACTGTAAGTAAGTTAGGTATGACACGAAAGTCGTGTGGTGAAGAGCTTGACGAGTTTGAGCAGCAGCTACTAGAGGCTTTAAAACAAGGCGCAGAGCTTAAAATGCAAAACCAACAATTGGTGATGCAAGGCGAGCAAACGTTTGTGTTTATTCCAAAATAATTTTTGAGTTTTTAAAAATTAGCCCCTTGCAGGCAATTTTTAACTGGCGTACACTCAGCGCAGATTAGACAAATTATTTGTCAAATCAACGAACAAATTTTATATATCAATACTTGTCGGAGTGCCTAAGCTTAACTTAGGCTGAGATCGCGAAAGCGGGATCCGTGAACCTGATCAGGTTAATACCTGCGTAGGGAACAAGCTGCCTAAAATGGGACGCTTGTGCGTCTTTTTTTATGCGCACAACAAAATGTCATATTATTAGGCCGCAAAGTAGCATTACAGCTGCTTTACGATCTTTCTCTATTCCTTATGGAATATCTGACAAGACAATCCTTTAGCAATGAGGTAAGTCATGTCAAACACTACAAATAAATCAACACGTCGAGAAACGCGCGCAGCCGCGTCTGAATATATTTATAACTTAACGGGCCAGCCGTTTCCAAGTTCGCACAAAGTATATGTACAAGGCAGCCAGCCGGGCGTGCGTGTAGGTATGCGCGAAATAACACTAAGCGACACCTTTATCGGCGGCACCGACGAAAACCCTGTGTATGAGCCTAATGAGCCACTGCGAGTTTACGATACATCGGGCCCTTATACCGATCCTAATTTTGAATTAGATGTACGCAAAGGCTTGCCTAAATTTCGTGAGCAATGGATACAAAACCGAGATGATACCGAAATGCTCGACTCGGTCACTTCGCAATTTGCTCAGCAACGTATGGCCGATGACGGCCTTGATCATATTCGTTTTGATCATTTACCAAAAATTCGCCGTGGTAAAGCGGGCAAAAACGTAACGCAAATGCATTATGCTCGCCAAGGCATCATCACCCCTGAAATGGAATACGTGGCAGTACGTGAAAACATGGGGCGTGCGCAAATTCGTGAAGAGTTATTAGCAGCGCAGCATAAAGGCGAGTCGTTTGGTGCGAGCATTCCTGAATTTATTACCCCAGAATTTGTACGTGACGAAATTGCACGAGGCCGCGCTATTTTACCTAACAACATTAATCATCCAGAAACTGAGCCAATGATAGTGGGGCGTAATTTTTTAGTAAAAGTTAACGCCAATATTGGTAATTCATCGGTAAGTTCATCAATCGAAGAAGAAGTAGAAAAAATGGTGTGGTCTACCCGTTGGGGCGCCGACACCGTAATGGATTTATCGACCGGGCGTTATATCCATGAAACGCGTGAGTGGGTAGTACGCAACTCACCAGTGCCCATTGGTACAGTACCGATTTATCAAGCGCTTGAAAAAGTAAACGGTGTGGCTGAGGACTTAACGTGGGAAATTTTCCGCGATACGCTTATAGAGCAAGCCGAGCAGGGCGTTGATTACTTTACTATTCATGCCGGTGTATTGCTGCGTTATGTGCCAATGACGGCAAAACGTGTTACCGGTATTGTATCGCGCGGTGGTTCAATTATGGCTAAGTGGTGTTTAGCGCACCATAAAGAAAACTTTTTATACACCCACTTTGAAGATATTTGCGAAATTTTAAAGCAGTACGATGTGTGTTTTTCACTCGGTGATGGCCTTCGCCCAGGCTCTATTGCTGATGCCAACGATGAGGCGCAATTTAGTGAGTTACGCACCTTAGGTGAGCTGACTAAAATTGCATGGAAGCACGACGTACAAGTATTTATAGAAGGCCCAGGGCATGTGCCAATGCACATGATTAAAGCCAATATGGATGAGCAATTAAAACATTGCGATGAAGCACCATTTTATACATTAGGCCCATTAACGACCGATATAGCACCAGGGTACGACCATATAACATCGGGTATAGGCGCTGCTCAAATAGCGTGGTACGGCTGTGCAATGCTTTGTTATGTAACACCAAAAGAGCATTTAGGCTTGCCTAACAAAGAAGATGTTAAAGAAGGCTTAATTACCTACAAAATTGCAGCGCATGCCGCCGATTTAGCAAAAGGGCACCCGGGCGCGCAAGAGCGCGATAATGCCTTATCAAAAGCACGTTTTGAATTTAGGTGGCACGACCAATTTAACATTGGTTTAGACCCAGAGCGTGCCCGCGAATACCATGATGAAACCCTTCCGCAAGAGTCAGGTAAAGTTGCGCATTTTTGCTCTATGTGTGGCCCTAAGTTTTGTTCAATGAAAATTAGCCAAGAAGTGCGTGATTACGCTAAAGACTTAGAAGTGCGTGGCATTGACCCTAATAATGCAGGTGAAACCATAGAGATCAAAATGGTTGATGTAGAAGCGCAAATGAAAGCTAAATCAGAGGAGTTTAAACAAACAGGCTCTGAAATTTACCACAAAGCGATATAAGCCATATAGGGCTTGGGCTACGAGCAATAAAGTAAGCGCCTTATTGCTCGTAGCCAGTTATTTGCAGAGCGCGGCTAATAGGAGATTTTATGTTTTATAACATTGCTGTGGTGGGTTTTGGTTTAGCAGGGCGCTTAGCTGCTCTTGAGCTAAGTAAGTCGCACCATGTAACGGTGTTTGAAGCAAGTGATGAGCACACCCAAAATAGCGCCGGTAAAGTGGCTGCGGCAATGCTTGCCCCGCTTGCTGAGTCGGTATTGTGTGAAGCTGATTTAGCCATTATGGGGCTTAACTCACTAAAGCGCTGGCCAGAAATAATAAGCGAACTTGAAGGTGACGTATTTTTTCAGCAGCAAGGCACGCTAGTTGTTGCGCATCAGCAAGATAAAGGCGACCTTCAAAGCTTTACTCAGCGAATAAAGCCAATAGCAGGGCACTGTGCTCAGGCATTAAACGCTCAGCAAATAGCGAAGTTAGAGCCAGAGCTTGCAAACCGGTTTAACCAAGGTGTCTTTTTACCTTGCGAAGGGCAAATAGATAACCAAGCCTTTTACAAAGCAAGTTTTAGCATGCTCAATAAACGTAAAGTTAAGTTTGTTTTTAATCAGCGAGTAAGTATTAAAAACGGTGAAATTAATAACCGCGCCTTTGACTATATTATTGATTGCCGAGGGCTTGGTGCTAAAGCCGATAAACCACTCAGAGGGGTGCGCGGAGAAGTCGCAAGATTACAGGCACCAGAGGTTAATTTAACTAGACCGGTGCGTTTAATGCACCCGCGATACCCAATTTACATAGCGCCGAAGCCTAATAATGAATATGTAATTGGTGCAACCGAAATAGAGTCTGGTGACGGCGGCCCAGCAACTGTGCGCTCAACGCTTGAATTACTCTCGGCTGCTTACACTGTGCACAGTGGGTTTGCTGAGGCTCGATTACTTAATATTCAAACCGGCTTACGCCCGGCATTTAGCGATAACCGCCCTGTGGTTTTAAAAAAGGGAAATGTAATTAGCATTAATGGCTTGTACCGCCACGGTTATATGTTAGCGCCGGCTTTGGTGGCCGATGCAGTTTCAAAAATAGGGTGAGTAATAAATGAATATAACAATTAATGGCGAGCTACTTAATGTTGATCGCAAAACGCTCGTTGAGGTACTTCAAAGTTTTGGTGCAGTTGCGCCTTTTGCTGTGGCTGTTAATAGTGAATTTATTCCACAAAGTCAGCACGGTAACTATGTACTTAATGAAGGCGACAGTGTTGAGTTGCTGTCACCAATTCAAGGCGGATAAAGCTCATGCAAACTAAAGACTGTTTAACTATTTATGGAGAGCAAATAAATAGTCGTTTATTAATCGGCTCAGCGCTGTATCCGTCGCCCGATACTATGACCCAATCGATAGTTGCCTCTGGGGCTGAAATTGTAACCGTGTCGCTCAGGCGGCAGCAAAGCGCGGCAGCGGGGGATGATTTTTGGCAATTAATTAAAAATACCGGCCTTAAAATACTGCCTAATACAGCAGGGTGCCACAGTGTAAAAGAAGCCGTTACGCTTGCTAAAATGTGCCGTGAAGTATTTGCTACCGATTGGATTAAGCTTGAACTAATAGGTGATGACTACAACTTACAGCCCGACCCATTTGCGCTGTTAGAGGCAACAAAAATATTAATTAATGATGGCTTTAAAGTACTACCTTACTGCACCGATGACTTGGTACTTTGCCAGCGTTTAAATGAGCTAGGCTGTGAAGTGCTTATGCCATGGGGCGCGCCTATAGGCACCGGGAAAGGGCTTTTAAATAGCTATAATTTAAAAACAATTCGCGAACGCTTACCAAACACAACACTGATTGTTGATGCGGGGCTTGGTTTACCTTCACATGCCTGCCAAGCACTCGAATTAGGGTATGATGCGGTATTATTAAATTCAGCGATCGCAGGGGCGGGTTGCCCAATTACGATGAGCCGCGCATTTAAAGCCGCAGTGGAGGCTGGGCGCTTTGCATATAATGCCAAAGCAATGCCTGAAAAAGACTTAGCAGCCCCCTCAACCCCTACAATGGGCATGCCGTTTTGGCATCAGCAGTAAGGAAATAAAGAGTATGAATAATCTAGTGTGGACAATTGCCGGCTCTGACTCTGGCGGTGGTGCAGGTATTCAGGCCGATATAAAAGCAATGCAAAGTTTTGGCGTGCATGGTTGTACTGCAATTACCGCGCTTACGGCGCAAAATAGCTTAGGTGTAGAGGCTATTAACGCGGTATCTACCGATATTATTGAGTCGCAATTACTGGCGCTTGAAAGTGATATGAAAGCCAAAGTAATTAAAATTGGAATGTTAGCAAATGTGCAGCAAATTCAATTAATAAGCGAGCATATAGCGCATTACAAAGCTAAATGGCCAGTCCCTCCTGTGATTGTTTACGACCCCGTTGCTATTGCCTCAAGTGGTGATGTATTAACAGAAGAAGATACCGTAAGTGCGATTAAAGAATGCTTAATGCCGCTGGTGGATGTGATTACACCTAACACGCACGAAACTCAATTACTTACAGGTGTGTATTTGATTGGCCCAAGCGCCGTTAAAGATGCAGCAAATAAGTTATTAAGTTGGGGTGCAAAAGCGGTTGTTATTAAAGGTGGGCATTGGGATTACCCAAGCGGTTATTGTATTGATTACTGTATCAACAATTTTACGCAAAAGGGTGAAGAGTATTGGCTTGGTAATAAAAAAATTCAAAGCCCCCATAGCCATGGTACAGGTTGCAGCATGGCTTCGGTTATTGCCGCGTGTTTAGCAAAAGACTATCCATTAAAAGATGCCTTTATTTTAGCTAAAGCTTATATAAACCAAGGCTTAAAGCAGTCAGTTAGATACGGTGAAGGAATCGGCCCGGTTGCGCATACTGCTTTTCCTACAAATTTAGATGATTTTCCACAAGTGATTGAGCCAGGTAGTTGGCTTGGTGATGAGCTTGATTTTGATGTGCCGCTTGAATTTAATATGGCTGCGGATTTTGCGCCCTGTGAGAGTAAAATACTCGGCTTATATGCTGTGGTTAGTAGTATTGACTGGTTAACTAAATGCTTAGAACAAGGCATTAAAACAGTGCAGCTGCGCGTTAAAAATAAAACTGATATTGAGCTTGATGAACTCATAAAACAGGCAGTTGAACTGGGGAAAAAGTACAGCGCTCACGTATTTATAAATGACTACTGGCAGTTAGCTATAAAGCACGGTGCTTATGGCGTGCATTTAGGCCAAGAAGATTTAGAAATTGCTAATTTAGCCGCCATTAAAGACGCGGGTTTAAGGCTTGGGCTTTCGACTCATGGCTTTTACGAAATGCTCCGTGCGCACAACTACCGACCAAGTTATATGGCATTTGGCGCTATTTACCCAACCACGACCAAAGATATGACAGGGCAAATACAAGGGCTCGATAAACTTAAAAAGTTTGTGCCATTAATGCAAAGCTATCCAACGGTTGCTATTGGCGGAATAGATTTAACCCGCGCAAGCGAGGTTGCCGATACAGGAGTAGGGAGTGTTGCGGTAGTAAGAGCCATTAGTGAATCGGATGATTATATTGCTGCGATTAGTGCGCTACAAAGTGTTGTAAACCAGCCCAATGGATAAGCTCAGCGATAAAGAAACCCTGCGTTATAGTCGTCATTTATTATTAAAAGAAGTGGGGCTAGAAGGGCAGTTGGTATTAAAAGCTGCAACCGTTGCTGTAGTCGGTGCGGGCGGGTTAGGTAGTCCCGCACTTTTGTATTTAGCGGCAGCGGGTATTGGTACGCTTATATTAATAGATGATGATGCTGTTGAGCTTTCTAACTTGCAGCGCCAAGTGCTTTATAAAGTCAATCACTTAGGGCAAAGCAAAGTAACAGCTGCAGGCAAAGTATTAACAAGCCTTAATAATCAAATACACATAGTGACGCACAATAAGAAGCTTGATGATAACAATGCAGCTGAGCTTTTAAACAATATCGATGTAGTACTTGATTGCTCAGATAATTTTGCCACACGCTATAGTGTTAATCGCTATTGTATTGCCAATAAAACACCGTTAATTGCAGGTGCAGCACTGGCAACGAAAGGGCAGTTAATGGGGTTTGATTTTAGGCAAAATAATAGCCCGTGTTATGGCTGCGTTTTTACAAAAAGTGACTCTGCGCCTGTGGTAAATTGTAGTAATGCGGGTGTAATAAGCCCTTTATTGGGTGTTATTGGTTCTATGCAGGCACAACTTACGCTTAATATATTATTAGGGCACGTTGAGGGAAGTGTGTTTATTACCTTCGATGCGCTGAGTTTAAAGCAGCAACATTTTAAAGTAGTTAAAGATTTAAACTGTAAAGAGTGCGGTAAATAAAGTAAGAGGTAATTCGCGGGGCTAAACTCGGGGTTAAGCCATTGTAAGCTGCGCTTTTAACGTGAGCAAGCCCTATGTCTGCCAATAAAAAAGCACCGCGTTTGTAATAAACGCGGTGCTTTCTAATCTTTAACTAACAACTAACAACTAACAACTAACAACTTACAGCTCTTCACTTCCTTTAATTGTTGCAAACGCTGTATTAAGGCGAGTTACTGTTTCAGGTAGCTGATCGTCTAAAATATCTGCTTTATCGGCGCCCCAAGCGAGTACTACGGTTGAGCCTAATTTAAAGCGACCCATTTCTTCACCTTTTTTAAGGGTAATCGCGTTTTCGCCTTTAGTTGGGTAGTTCCAGCTAAATACATCGCTACCTGCTGGTGGAGTAACGGTACCTGCCCAAATGGTTTCAATACTGGCAACAATTGTTGCGCCTACAAGTACCATAGCCAGTGGACCAATTTCGGTTTCAAAAATAGCAACAACCCGTTCGTTACGCGCAAATAAATTAGGCACGTTTTGCGCAGTCAGCGGATTTACCGAAAATAAATCGCCAGGTACGTAAATCATTTTGCTTAATGTGCCATCAATAGGCATATGAATGCGATGGTAGTCTTTTGGCGCTAGATAAATAGTTGCAAACTTACCGCCTAAAAATGGCGTGGTATCGTCCTCAGAGCCACCTAACAGCGCTTGTAAGCTATAGTCGTGGCCTTTTGCTTGTATTAGCTGTCCGTCAACAATATCACCTAGCTGGCTAATTGCGCCATCTACAGGGTGAGTAATAACATTGTCGCCCTGTGCCATTGGGCGTACGCCCTCTTTTAATGGGCGAGTAAAAAACTCATTAAATGTTTTGTAATGCGCAGGGTCTGAATACTCAGCCTCGCTCATATCAATTTTATATTGCTTAATAAAAAGCTTTATTAATGTTGTAGTGAGAGCGCCAGCTTTAGCTGCTGCTAATTTACCTACTACGCGTGAAATAAAATGTTTTGGCATTGCGTATTGCATTGCGATTTTAAATTTATCTAAATTCACAGGTTGTTTCCTAATTTTATACGCGAGGCGCACGGGCCCCAGCACGGCCATCGGCCATTGTTTCTAAAATTCTGTGGTAACTATCAAAGCGTAATTGCGAAATATCGCCATCGGCTACCGCTTGTTTAATAATACAGCCCGGATCGTTCAAATGTTTACAATCTCTAAAACGACACCCGCCTATAAACTCTCTAAATTCTTTAAAGCACCAGGTTACACGTTCAACATCTAAGTGCCATAAACCAAATTCACGAATACCCGGTGAGTCAATCAAATTACCACCGCTAGGTAAGTGATGTAAGCGCGAAACTGTCGTTGTATGCTGGCCAAGGCCACTGTTTTCAGATACTTCTTTAGTTAATATTTCAGCATTGGGCAATACTGTATTAACGAGGGTTGATTTACCAACACCACTTTGGCCAACAAAAATATTATTTTTACCAACGAGTACGTCTTTTAATTGCTCAATACCTTCGCCGGTAATATTACTTACAAGTAAAACTTGATAGCCAAGACTACGATAAATATCAAGTATCTTTTGTATTTCGCTTAGACCTGCTTCGTCGATTAAATCGATTTTATTCAGCACTAAAATGGGTTCAATACCCATGTCTTCACAGGCTATTAAATAACGGTCAATAATACTTGGTGTAAACTCAGGCAATACTGCCGACACCATTAATATTTGATCTATATTTGCTGCAATTACTTTTACGCCATCGTAAAAATCGGGGCGAGTAAGCTGTGAGCGACGCTCTTGCGTTGCTTCTATAACACCAGCTAAATCGCCTTCGCTTACTTTTGCACGGCGAAATAAAACTTCATCGCCACACACTAAATTAGAAACCGTACGACGAATATTACAGCGCAATACGTCGCCATTTTGTGTTTCTACATCGGCGTGTTGACCAAAGCGACTGATCACAATTGCGCTCTCTACTTGGCCTAAATTATCGGTTTGCCATTCTTGGGCACCTTTTTTAGCCGGTTTTGAGCCTGCGCTGTTAATGCGCTTTTGATGATTGGCCTTGATCTGACGCGATTGGCCTTTACTTAATTTTTTCTGTTTTGCCACTTTTGGCCTATAACCTTGTTTAAATGTCGGGTTTGATCATAATTCTAATTAGTAATAATACTTAACCATTTTGAGTGGCTAAATCTGATGCTAGCTACGTTAAAAATTTCTTATTTAGAACAACTAAATAACGAAATTTTTGCCTTACTATCGACAATGTTTTACTACCTCAAAATAGATTACTTAATTAACCGAATTGGTATAAAAAAAGCTTTAGCTCGACGGTTGATGCTAATATGATATATCGAAATGCGTTGGATCTAAAGAAAAGCACCGTTTAAGGTAATTATGACTATTAATAAATCAAATTTAATTTGGCTCGATCTGGAAATGACCGGACTTGAACCTGCGAGCGACAAAATACTTGAAATTGCGACTGTTGTCACTGACGCCGACTTGAATATATTAGCCGAAGGGCCAACTATTGCAATTCATCAAAGCGATGAATTACTTAATGGTATGGATGAGTGGTGTACTACACAACATGGTAAATCAGGATTAACAGCGCGCTGTAAAGCGAGTACTTTTGATGAAGCGTACGCTGTAGAGCAAACACTAGACTTTTTAAAGCAGTGGGTGCCAGCGGGTGCATCGCCAATGTGCGGTAACTCGATAGGCCAAGACAGACGCTTTATGAATAAGTACATGCGTGAGCTTGAGGACTTTTTTCATTACCGTAACTTAGATGTAAGTACTATTAAAGAATTAGCCCGTCGTTGGAAGCCTGAAGTTTTAGCACAAGTGAATAAAAAAGGGTCACACCTTGCGCTTGATGACATTAAAGATTCTATTATGGAATTAAAGGTCTATAGAGAAAAATTCTTTAATTTGTAAAAAACACTTGCAAACACCCCGTATTATTGTAGAATCCTGCCCCGCTTAAGACGATAACCCACGCGGGGTTGGTGTGTTTAAGTGATTAAATTACCATCAGAAAGTGCGGTACTAGCTCAGTTGGTAGAGCGCGACCTTGCCAAGGTCGAGGTCACGAGTTCGAGCCTCGTGTACCGCTCCAATTTCTAACCAAAAGAAATTGCAGTGATAGTAATTAAGTAATGCGGTACTAGCTCAGTTGCTAGAATGTTGAACGCGACCTGTCGCGCTTAAGCGTAAAATAACTGAAGAAGTGAAAATGCGGTACTAGCTCAGTTGGTAGAGCGCGACCTTGCCAAGGTCGAGGTCACGAGTTCGAGCCTCGTGTACCGCTCCAATTTCTAACCAAAAGAAATTGCAGTGATAGTAATTAAGTAATGCGGTACTAGCTCAGTTGGTAGAGCGCGACCTTGCCAAGGTCGAGGTCACGAGTTCGAGCCTCGTGTACCGCTCCAATATTTTTATATCCTTTCAAAGTTTTTCTATATTAAAAATCATAAATAAAAAATAATTTAAAATCTCTCTTATCAACTCATTCTAAATGTAATTCGGTATTGAAGTTTTGGTTGTTAGAAGCTACCGCTTCTCGCGCAGAGCAAGCTCTGCGCCTACAAAAAAAGGGATTAACTTTGAAGTTGTATAGGTGGAGTGAAGTAGGGGGGGCGTTTTAAACATTAAAAATGTTTGCTAAAACATCTCCCCCTGAATGGTTGCTATAATACGCCTTGCGCCGCCAGCATCACGGTGCTCGCCTAAATAAATACCTTGCCAAGTGCCTAATGCGAAATATCCATTTGAAATAGGAATACTTAACTCACAGCCTAGTGTGCTGGTTTTTATGTGAGCAGGCATATCGTCGTCGCCTTCGTAATCGTGGCGGTAGTATGGCTGACGCTCAGGTACAAACTTATTGAAATGACTTTCCATATCCATACGTACAGTAGGATCGGCGTTTTCGTTTATGGTAAGGCTAGCTGAGGTATGCTGAATAAATAAATGCAGCAAACCTACTTTATAATTAGCAAGCTCATTTAATTGAGCGCGTATCTCATCGTCAATTAAATGAAAACCTCTAGAGCGAGGTTTTAATGTGATTTGCTTTTGCTGCCAACTCATAGTTTGTCGAAGCTAACTTCAATATTGGCGTTACCAGCATCACTGCTAAATGGCATAATAATTTTTTTACCTTGGCTTTTATGAGTAATAGTATGACCTTTACCAGATACAACAATAGGGGTTGCCATATCAAAGTCGAAGCCTTTTTCGCCTAATAAGTTTTTAGCGCCACCGGTTACCATATTGGTTATTTCACCCACCATATCGGTAACTTCTTCGTCTATAGAATCTGGACGCTCACCTAGCATGCGTTCCATAATAGTTAATGCAAGCTCTTCATCGAATGTAATTGAAAATGACCCACGAGTTTGTGGACCAACCATGCCTATGAGGCCTGATACATCGCCACACGCTATCTCATCGGTCTTAATACGAGGTTTACCAGGTTTTAATTGAGTTTGCGCCATTGTGCTTAACACATTGATCAAAGAAGATAAAAAGGGATTGATGAACTCTACATTCATAGTGGTTACTCTTAAATTGGTGCTTTGAAGTGGCTATATAGTATGAGTATAGCCACTAAGGATAACTTTGGGGGTTACGATACTCTGCAAGACTCACATTTACCATGTGCTTCTATAGTTTGGCCTGATACAACAAAGCCGCTTTCGGCAGCTAAGTTGTTTAGCTCATGCGAAATAATACTAGAGTGCAGCTCTTTAACAAAGCCGCAAGTATCGCAAATTAATAACTGTACAGGGTGAATATGATCAAAATGATGACACAGCATAAATGCATTTGTGCTTTCAATTTTATGAATAAAGCCAAGCTCAGCTAAAAAGTCTAGAGCACGGTAAATTGTTGCAGGCTTAGCACCTGTTTCTGTTACTTTTAATTGCTCTAGTAAATCGTAAGCACCTACGCCGCCTTGAGCGCTGGCTAACAGGCGAAATACTTTTTCGCGGATTGGCGTAAAACGCGCACCACGGTTATCACAAACTTGTTTTGCTTTGCTTACAAGTGATTCTATATTCATCATTACTCTTATCCTTACGCTACCATGATATACTAACATACTGTGTTGTACTTGCAGTGTTTTTATTAAACGCTTTTTATCTAGGAAACCCAGTAATGCATGAATTATTAGCGATATTTATTTTCTTTTTTGCTGTAATAGACCCTATAGGCACTGTACCCGTATTTATCGCAGTAACCCGCGGAGAAGACGATAAGTTTAAGCGAAAAGTAATATTTAAAGCGGTAGGTGTATCGGCATTAGTATTAATGTTTTTTGTATTAGCTGGAGAGCAGCTGTTAAACGCAATTGAAATTCCGCTTTCTGCTTTTCAAATAGCAGGAGGTATTGTATTACTTATTTTTGCCCTGTCGATGATATTTGGCGAAAGTAAGCCTGAAACCGAAATAAAAAGTGTGCGCGATAGTATGGAAACAGCTATTTTTCCGCTTGCGATCCCCTCTATAGCAAGCCCAGGAGCCATGTTAGGCGCCGTTTTAATGACTCGTAATGAAGAATATACGTGGGTTGAACAATTATTAACATCTTCGATGATGCTCGCTGTATTAGCTGTTGTGCTGGTTTTATTACTCCTTGCAACGCAAGTGCATAAATTAATAGGCGATAGTGGCGCAAGTATTATAAGTAGAATAATGGGGCTTATTTTAAGCTCTGTTGCCGTAACTAATATTTTAAATGGTATAGCGCACTACTTTGGCTTACAGGTATTTTCTTAGCATTGATGCTTATTAGGCTTTTGTGTAGAATGCTGCGCCTTTACTGAACCTCGCTTTTTACGCCCGTTAGGGTTTTACTTTGGATGAATATACTTTGGATAAACGAACTTTGAACAGACGCTTTTCTGTAGCCCCAATGCTTGATTGGACTGATCGTCATTGTCGTACTTTTCATCGTAAAATGACTAAGCACACGGTTTTGTATACAGAAATGATTACCACAGGGGCTATTTTGTTTGGCCGTGGTGATTACCTGCATTTTAATAAGCACGAAGGCTCTGTTGCACTGCAGTTAGGAGGCTCTGATCCTAAAGCACTTGCTCAATGTGCAAAGCTTGCTGGTGAGCGTGGTTATGACGAAATAAACTTAAATGTGGGTTGTCCATCAGACCGAGTACAAAACGGTCGGTTTGGTGCATGTTTAATGGCAGAGCCTGAGCTTGTTGCAGAGTGTGTTTCTGCTATGAAAAGTGAAGTAAATATTCCTGTGACTGTAAAAACGCGTATTGGTATTGATGAGCAAGACTCGTATGAGTTTTTATGTGCGTTAATTGAAGCATCTCATAAAGTAGGTTGTGATGATTTCATTATTCACGCTCGTAAAGCATGGCTCAATGGCTTAAGCCCTAAAGAAAACCGTGAAGTTCCACCTCTTGATTACCCGCGTGTTTATCAATTGAAAAAAGACTACCCACAGCTTGATTTAAGCATTAATGGCGGTGTAAAAACAATTGAGCAAAGCCTTGAGCATTTACAGCGTATAGATGGCGTAATGATTGGTCGCGAAGCGTATAGCAATCCATTTATGCTAAATGAAGTCGATGAAAAAATTTATGGCGAGGTTGCCAATACGCAATCACGTCATGATGTAGTTCGCTCTATGTATGACTACATTGAAGGGGAAATGTCTGAAGGTGCTAACTTTTGGCATGTTGCACGCCATATGTTGGGGATTTTTCAGGGGCAACCAGGCGCGCGAGGTTTTAGACGTCACTTATCTGAGAATGGTCACGGCAAACAAGCTGATTTATCGGTAATGGATAAAGCGCTGAGTTTTGTGCCAGAGTAAACCTAAGCCATACCATACTTATTAAGCCACTTTCGAGTGGCTTTTTTGATCCTAAATATTAGTCAAAACACTAATTTATTGGCTAATTACACTTAAAGTTGTTCAGCTTGAAGTCACTAAATAATTTAAACTTTAATGTTTAACCAATTGAAATTTAATAGTTTATATGAAGTTTGGTGAAGTTGGCACAACTATTGGAATCTTCTTGCTGTAATTAATTAAAAATCAACAGGAGAATACAATGAGCATATTTAACCGCGTAAACGATGTAATTCAATCAAATATTGTTGCCATGCTTGATAAAGCACAAGACCCAGAAAAACTATTAAACCTAATGCTTACAGAGATGCAAGATGCGCTTAATGAGTGCCGAAGCACGGCAGCTTCTTTACTTTGTGAGGAAAAAGTACTTAAACGTCAAATCGAAAATAAAAATACTGAACTGAAAAATTGGCAAACCAAAGCAGAGTTAGCTATTGAGAAGGGCCGTGACGATTTTGCAAAGTCGGCTCTCATCGAAAAACAGCGTGTAATAGATGTTATTGCCAGTAAGCAAGCTGCGCTTGAAACGTTAAAAGAGTCGATTATAAAAATTACAGCTGATTGCGAACGACTTCAACAAAAAATGGCGCAGGCTAAAACTAAGCAAGCGCAATTAATTAAGCGCCACGATGTTGCCATTGCTAGAGAAAAAATAAGCACTACTTTGCAAAGCGAAAAAGTAGCAAACACACTCTCTAGGTTTGAGCAAGTAGAGCAAAGAGTAGAAAGCATTGAAGCACAAGTTGAAGCATATGAGTTAACCGATACAGCAAATACAACAGCCACGCAAATAGAGGCACTTGTTAAAAACGAAAAAATTGACGCTGAACTAGCTCAGCTGAAAGCTAGCTTAAAAACTGATTTAAAACACACGGCTTAGGGGGAATATTATGAATAGTTTTAATCGCCAACGTGGTTGGTATAAAGATACGTTAAACAAAAAAATATCTGGTGTGTGTAGCGGCTTAGCGCATAGGTTAGATTTTCCGGTATGGGCAACTCGTTTAGTTACTATTTTATTATTTTTGAGTTTTCCGTTTGCTGTAGCGCTGGGTTACTTTATTGCGCATTGCTGCCTTGAAGATAAAGCATATTAAGGGGTAAGACCATGAAAGCTTTGGCAGTATGTGTACTTATCTATTTATTATTGTTTACCGATTTTATAGCGTTTATACATGTTGATTCTTGGCAATTGCCGTTATGGATTGCCGACATTAGCTGGGCTGGGCTTGAGTTAGTGGGCGCTTTAGCTGCAATAGTTGCTGTTGTAGCTGTGGTTGCCTTAGTAACAATGGGCTTAGTGGGTGCGGGGATAGTGGCATTAGTAGGAACCGTTTTAGCACTTTTATTTGGATCATTAATGATTGCATGGCCGTTATTATTTGTTGCCGTGCTGTGTTGGCTTGTTGCTGATAACAAAAAAGTGGCTTCTTAATCCTTAATTTAACTGACTATTACAAGTTAACTATGTTAAATTTAGCGTGTAATTTAATGTTTTCACAAGGATTAGAATGATGACGAAACTGTGTTTTTCGATGGCTTCTGCATTAGTATTTAGTTTTTTTTCGTCATCATTGGCGGCGCACGCAGGGCATGAACATGACGCTGATGTGGCCGAACTTGAAGTCACCAACGTACAGGTTAGAGAGTTTTTACCAGCAAGCAGCTCAAGCGTTGGTTACTTAACAATAATTAATCACAGTGGAACGCCGGCAACATTAACCAAGGCAACACTTGAAGGTTTGGAGCGAGTAGAAATACACGAACATTCACATGTTAATGGCATGATGAAAATGCAACAGGTTGAATCGGTGACAATTAAAGCCCATGAGAGCGTAAGCTTTCAGCCTGGTGGCTATCATTTAATGGTATTTGATCCACAAGAGCCATTAAAAGTAGGGCAAGAACGTAAACTCACGCTATATTTTAATGACGGTAACCGCTTGTTTACTAATGCTCAAGTGGTATCTCTTGAGGCGCAAGCTGCGCAGTCAAAGCCATCTAAACATCACGCTCATCACTAGGAGGATAAATGTCGCAACATAAAGGAAAAATAGTAGGTGCACTTGTTGTACTGCTTATCATATTTTACGCCATTGCAGTTTATTGGAGTACCGAGCCTGCACGTTTTAATGTAGTTAGCAATGCTAAAGAGCAAGCAGCCCTTAAAAGTGAAACTATGGTGACTGGCTACACAACCACATCTACATTAATAACAGTAGCGAGCACTTTACTTGAAAAACCAGGTGGTTATTTATCAAATGATGTGATGCCGCCAAGTGTAATTATGGATGATATGCCAGCGTGGGAATATGGCGCACTTGAAATGGTGCGAGATTTAGCGCTTTCTATGCGTAAAGACTTTAGCCGTTCTCAGTCGCAATCAACCGAGCATGAAGCACTTAAAAAGGCGCAGCCACAATTTAATATTAGTTCTGAAGCATGGGCGTGGCCGAGTGCTGAAGGTGAATACCAAAAAGGAATTGATTACCTACTTGTATATCGTGCGCAGATTGCGAATCAACATGAGCGTGATAGCCAGTTTTATGCGCGCGCAGATAACCTACGTAGTTGGCTTAAAGAAGCTGAAAAGCGTTTAGGTAGTTTAAGCCAACGTTTGAGTGCAAGCGTAGGGCAAGACAAAGTAAATACCGATTTAGCCGGTAACTCTTCAAATAAGCAGGCGACTTACACTCCACTTCAGCAACAAGTAAGAACATCGTGGTGGGAAATTGATGATGTATTTTACGAGTCACGTGGTGCTACATGGGCACTTTTACACTTTTTACAGGCGGTAGAGTATGACTTTGCTGATGTACTTGAAAAGAAAAATGCACGTGTTAGCTTACAACAAATTATACGTGAGCTTGAGGCAACTCAAGAAACCGTGTGGAGCCCAATAATTTTAAACGGGAATGGTTTTGGCTACGTAGCTAACCACTCTTTAGTTATGGCAAATTATATTTCTAGAGCCAATGCGGCTTTAATCGAACTTAGCGAACTACTAGCTCAAGGATAAAAAATGAAAAAGTATTGTTTAGCAGCTGCCCTTTCAATGGCATGTTTAGCACCTGCAGCCCAAGCAGACACTCTATTAGGTTTATATGTAGGTGTTGATGGTTGGAAAACTGATAATGACGGACAGTTTTCTTACAAAAATAATGCATCTCAAGATTTTGATTTTGAAGATGAAACATTTGTAAGTTACTACGCAGCTCTTGAGCACCCAGTGCCACTAGTTCCAAATATTAAGCTAAAGTATACAGAACTTGAACTTAATGGTTCAGCTGTGCTTTCAGATACCTTTAGCTTTAATGGTTCTGATTATGTGGTAGGTACTACGGTAAATACCGTTAGTGATTTAACACATATCGATTACATTTTTTACTACGAAATTTTTGACAACGATTTAGTATCAATCGACTTAGGTTTAAATGCTAAGCAGTTTGATGGTGATATTGTGGTAAATGGTACAACTCAAGAAGGCGGTACTAACTTTACTGAAACTAAAGATTTTTCGGGCTTTGTTCCACTTGCTTATGGTCGTGCTGAAGCTGGCTTACCATTTACGGGTTTAAGTGTATTTTTTGAAGGTAGCTTTTTGGCTATCGACGATAGTAAAGTACAAGATTACCAAGTAGGCGTTGCGTGGGAGTTAATTGATAACCTGGCGGTAGATGTAGCTATTAAAGCCGGTTACCGTTCTATGATATTAGAACTTGATGATGTTGATGATATTACAACTGATATTGATGCCTCAGGCCCATTTGCTGGTATTCAAGTTCACTTTTAATTAGTGAGCTTACTACGTGGCATGTGATTTATTAACATGCCACGTTAAATCAAACTCCCCATCTAGTGCTTTATTTATCAATTGCTTATACACCTTGTTGATAGGGTAATTAATCAACTTTGATAGCTCATCACCTGTTTGAGTAAATTTGTAATAGCTCAATACCAAGTCACTACTTTTAGCTTTTAATGTCACTTTTTGCGATAAAAATGAGAACGTTAGTTCTTGTCCTGACTTTAAAACAGCCGATTCAATCTCTTTTCTGTAGAGCAAATTAAGATCCATAAGCGTTAAAATTTCAGGAAAGCTAATGCCGGTTTTTCCTAAATTTAGCGACACTTTATTCCCTTTACGCAGTAAATCGAACAGCGATGGTTTTTTATAGAACCCAAGTAAAATAAAGTGGCTGTCGTCTTTTTCATTGTATGCACAAAGTGATACACACTTTTGTAGTGCGTCTGCCTCTCGTTGGGTCATGTGCTTTAAGGTTTGTAAGCTTTTTATTGAAAATGTGCCGGGATTTAAGGTTTCGCCCGTTAAAATTTTAGCCCAAAGCGTTTGCATTGATTCGTTAGAGGTGTCTTCGCAAAGCGCTATAAAGTGCTCGATCCAATCGGCATCTGGCTGCTTATTACTTGCCACATCAGGGCAAAACCCCATTGCTTTAGCTAAAATTGTTTCTATATTTTGCTGCTGCTTTATAAGTAGTAAATCTTTACGTTTTTGTGCCCGCGCTAAAATCGAGTTATCGCTGTTTATATGATAAAGCGGTTTTATATCCCCTTTAGGGCCATAATTATCATCACTTGAAGAAAGCACACCATTGGAGCCTACCTTAGTTATGGGATAACCAAGTAAGGACTCTATGATGTTGGCAAGATTAATTCTCGCTTGGGCTGTTTTGACTGTCATGGCTTTGTTCTACCCTTTGTGGATCACTAAGCTGAGCAATGGTTTGAAGGTTGTTTAACCCCAAAGAAACTGTATTGCTAAGTACATATTCGCTTAAAATGGCAGTGTAGCCAGATATTAAAGGGGCTGTGGTTTGGCCCTGAATGGCGCAGGTTAAAGTAACAATATTATTTTGTTCTATAAACGTAAAAGTACCTGTAATTATGTGCTCAGCGTTTAATAAAATATTAAAATTTACTTTGTTATGACTTACAGAGGTAATGGTCATTTCGCCATAGCCCCATTGACCTTGCCATGACTGATGGGCACCAACACCAGAGGATGGTTCGCCTACATTAAACTCAATACTCGAGTCTACTTTCTCCCAAGGAGACCATTTATACCATTGGCTAAAATCGGTAATCAGTGGTTTTACTACTTCCTGAGCTGCATTTATCTCTACTGTTTTGATCACGCTATAGTGCTGTGGAAGTGTAAGGCCAATAAGTACCAATACTAATGACAACAATAGCACGCCTTGTATAAGCATTTTTAATGGTTTAATAAGCACACCTTAATGAGTTTTTTGAGTTGAAATACAACAACTTTTTATTAATCGACTATAGTATGAATTAGGATATAAACCAAAATAATTTTTTGTTGTTACGTAGGAGTGCTGATGTCGTCAGAGCAAAATGATTTTTTATTTTTAGAACAAGACTATGAAGATGAAGAAGTAGTTGAGCAGTCTAAGTTTTGGGACATTTTAATTGTTGATGACGAACCAGAAATTCACTCAGTAACAAAACTTGCTCTATCAGGATTAGAATACAATGGTGCAGGCCTGAGGTTTCATGATGCTTACTCAGGGGCTGAAGCTATAGAAGTATTGGCAAATAACGATAGCATTTGTGTAATATTTTTAGACGTTATAATGGAAACCGACGATGCAGGCTTACAAGTTGTAAAAAAAGTACGTGAGGAGCTTAATAATCAGCACGTCAGGATTATTTTAAGAACAGGGCAAGCGGGCAATACTCCTGAAGAAAAAGTAATACGTGAGTACGATATAAATGACTACAAAACTAAAACAGAACTCACGCGCTCAAAGCTAGTCACTTCTTTAATCACTGCTATTCGTTCGTACGAGCAAGTGTGCAAGCTTGAGTATCAAAGCTATGCAATGAATACCATTGTTTCTGCGTCTAAATCTATTTTGGGGCTGACGGATATAAAGCAGCTATGTAAAGAAATTGTTCAGCACATGAGCATTATTTTACAGTGTGAGCCGCGAGGGTTGGTGTGTAGCATGCTTGATGGCGATGATTTTATTCAAGTATTGGGTGGCACGGGTCCTTATCAAAGCTACTTTGGTGAAAAGCTCAGCTCAGTAGGTCCTGAGCTACTTTCGCAAGTAGAGCAATGCTTTAATTTATCTGAACATAAATATTCTGAATCCACAGCGACTTTTCTGCTAAAAAGTAAACACAGAAAAGCGGCTTTATATATTGAATGCGATAACCCACCTAAAAGCGAACAGCTTCAGTTTGCTGAGATATTTTTAACTAACGTAAGTGTTGCGCTTGATAACGTTCGGCTTTTTGTGAAGCTAAGAGATGCGGCTTATAAAGATGTACTTACAGGAATTTCTAACCGCACTAACTTTATAGAACGTGTAGCACGCTTTCAAAAGCCACTAGTAAATGACTATGTTTTTGTATTAATTGATGTTGTGAATTTTTCTGATATTAACAACGGGCTTGGCCAAGAAGTAGGTAATAAGCTTTTAATAGGTATTGTGCAGCGCTTAAAAGAAAACTACCCAAAAGCGAAAGAGTTATCGCGTATTGGTGCTGATGTTTTTGGCTTTCTTGTTAGGCGAGATGAATTTGATTTAAAAGCGTTAAATGAATACTTAAGTAAACCATTTAATGCCGAAGATAACGTATTACCTATCGACTTTAGAATAGCCTTATGTGAACAACAAGATTTTCAAAGTACTGGCATTGATACTTTAAAGGTGGCTTATATAGCCCTAAACCAAGCTAAAAAAATAAAGCATAAGGAGGGGGTATATTACACCATCGAAATGCAGGACAAAATGGCTTGGCGCTTAGGAATTATTAGACAATTACGACATGATTTTTCACGTAATAAATTAGAGGTATGGTATCAGCCACAATTAGCACTAGATGACTTATCATTAATAGGCTGTGAAGCATTACTTAGATGGCCTGGTGAAAACGGAACCTACATATCACCAGCTGTATTTGTTCCTTTAGCTGAGGATGCAGGCTTAATTGTAGATATAGGCCAGTGGGTGCTTGAGCAAGCTTGCCAACAGCAAAAGCGCCTTGAAAAAATGGGTGAAGAAATAGGCATTGCTGTGAATGTATCTGTACCTCAGTTTAAAGTTAAAGGTTACGCTCAAAATGTAAAAGCGACTTTAGAAAAGTATGGTGTTAAACCTAAAAATATTGAGTTAGAAGTAACTGAAAGCGTAGTAATGGATGAACTTGATACTGTTGTAAATACATTAAGAGAGCTAAAAGAGCTGGGGATAGAAGTCGCTATTGATGATTTTGGCACTGGCTTTTCATCATTAAGTTATATACAAAGCTTACCATTGGATAGACTTAAAATAGACAGGGCATTTATTAAAGACTTACCTGATAAAGACACTGGTGCTATAGCGTCGTTAGTTATTTCATTAGGTGCAAAGTTAGGTTTAAAAACAATTGCTGAAGGCGTCGAAACACAGCAACAAGCTCAATTTTTAAAGGATTTAGGTTGTGATGAGGTACAGGGTTTTATGTACGCTAAACCTATGCCAGAGCACGAGCTTGTTGAGTTTATTAATAAACGAAATAATAAAATTTAATTAAATTAATAATTTATAGTTAAAGGCGCTGATACTTGTAATGTTGTATAAATACACAATGCTATAAGGTATAATTCGCGCCTTTTGTTATTCTACGGCCACATTTATGAGCACACTCAAAGCTAAGCGCGCCTTATTCTCTTACCCAAAATACTGGGCAGAGTGTTACGGCACTGCACCATTTTTACCAACATCACGCGAAGAAATGGATGCACTTGGCTGGGACAGCTGTGACGTAATAATCATCAGTGGCGATGCGTATGTCGATCACCCTAGTTTTGGTATGGCTGTAATTGGCCGAGTACTTGAAGCACAAGGCTTTAGGGTCGGTATTATTGCTCAACCAGACTGGAATTCAAAAGATGCCTTTATGGGGCTAGGTAAACCCAATTTATTTTTTGGTGTAACTGCCGGTAATATGGACTCGATGATCAACCGTTATACGGCTGAAAAACGTATGCGCCATGATGATGCCTACACCCCAGGAAATGTTGGTGGCAAACGCCCAGACCGAGCTGTAATGATTTACTCTCAGCGCCTACGAGAAGCCTACAAAGGTGTGCCTATTGTTATTGGTGGTATTGAAGCAAGCTTACGCCGTATTGCTCATTACGATTATTGGCAAGAAAAAGTACGTCGTAGTATTTTATTTGATGCCAAAGCAGACATACTTATTTACGGAAATGCTGAACGCCCATTAGTTGAAGTTGCTCACAGGATTGCTGCAGGTGAAACAATGGATACAATTCAAGATATTCGCGGTACAGCCGTTATTCGTAAAGAGCCTTTACCTGGTTGGCGTGGTAGTGATTCAACCGCAATCGATAAAATAGGTAAAATAGATCCGATTCCTAATCCATATGGGGCTGATGATGTTGGCTGTAGTAAGTCAGAGTTTAAACAAGCAGGTATTGATTTAAAAGCTGAAGCTGCAAAGCCTATAACTATTCAACCTGCTCGTCCTAAACCGTGGGAAAAAACATACGTAAAACTCCCTGCATTTGAGCAAGTAAGTGTTAATAAACCTCTATATGCTCATGCATCACGTATTTTGCATCAAGAAACAAACCCAGGTTGTGCCCGTGCGCTTTTTCAGCGCCACGGTGATCGCTCAATTTGGGTAAACCCGCCAGCTTATCCGCTTGAAACGCATGAAATGGATGATGTATTTGGTTTGCCGTATCAACGTATTCCGCACCCAAGTTATGGTGATGCTAAAATACCTGCTTACGACATGATTAAAACATCGGTTAATATTATGCGTGGCTGTTTTGGTGGTTGTTCGTTCTGCTCAATTACAGAGCACGAAGGGCGAATTATTCAAAGTCGCTCACAAGAATCAATAATTGAAGAAATTGAACAAATTAGAGATAAAGTACCAGGCTTTACTGGGGTTATCTCTGATTTAGGTGGGCCTACGGCTAACATGTATAAACTTCGATGCACGAGTAAAAAAGCAGAGAGTACGTGTCGTCGTTTATCGTGTGTTTATCCCGATATTTGTAAACACATGGATACTGACCACACACCAACAATCGATTTGTATAAAAAAGCCCGTGAAGTAAAAGGCATTAAGAAAATTTTAATCGCTTCGGGCGTACGTTACGACTTAGCTGTACGCGATCCTCGATACGTTAAAGAATTAGTAACGCATCATGTTGGCGGTTATTTAAAAATTGCACCTGAGCACACTGAAGACGGCCCTTTATCTAAAATGATGAAGCCGGGCATGGGCGCGTACGATCAATTTAAAGAATTATTTGATAAGTACTCAAAAGAAGCTGGTAAAAAACAGTATTTAATTCCGTACTTTATATCTGCTCACCCAGGGACAAAAGACGAAGACATGGTAAATATGGCTTTATGGCTTAAAACGAATGACTTTAAGCTAGACCAAGTGCAAAACTTTTACCCTTCACCAATGGCAAATGCGACGACTATCTATCACACTGAAATGAACTCGCTTCGTAACATCAAAAATAACGCTGAGGTGGTGCCTGTTCCTAAAGGGGCTCGCCAACGTCGATTACATAAAGCGATTTTGCGCTATCATGATGCATCAGGCTGGCCTATGATCCGTGAAGCATTGCGTAAAATGGGTAAAGCTAATTTAATAGGTAAAGGTCCTAATTGCTTAGTGCCAGAAGAAGGCCGAGATGAAAAAGCAGGTAAAGGCGGAAAAGGTCGTCCAGCTTTAACGCGCCATACCGGTTTTAGCCAATTTAAAAAGGCGAATACAAAACCCAAAGTGGGCGGTAATCGTCAGCGAGCAAGGTAATAGCCACGCAAGCATAAAATTTATAAGCTCTTTATTGTCAAATTAGCATGGGCAATAAAGAGTTTTTACTAAAAAGCGTCAGATAACCATAAGCGTAATTTAAGCGACCATAAAGGCTGGATGCCTGTAAGCCCTTGCGTCATTTTGCTATCTTTTAAAATAATGTAGGAAGGCGTTACTTGTCCTTGCCAATCGGCAAATATCTCACCATTTTGATCGTTTATTGTTGTAAAGGTGTAGCTTTTTTCATTGAGGTAGCTATGAAGATCTTGATCCGAACCCGACTTTATCGCAATGGTCACTACCGAGTAATTATTGTCAGTTGCAAGCTCGTTTATAGCTTCAGAGGTAATACTACAAATAGGGCACCAAGTACCCCAAAAATAAATAAGCGTTGGTTTGCTTTGGCTAATTTTACTTAGGTTTATGGACTTGTCTTGGTAGTCTATTAACTGCAATTGCGGATTAGCTGGCATCACAGGTTGTCGCCACCAATTGATAGCCGTATAAATTATGGAAAATATAAAACCATACACCAACACACTCTTTAGTGTTGAAAGCCCTTTATGTTTGAGTGATTTTTTAGGTTTGCTTTTATTACTAGCTGCCATGAGAATACTTATTTAAATCACTTTTATAAAACGGTTTAAATTTATACCAGCAACCAGGTAGCAGTACCTAAAAAGGCAAATATACCAACAATATCTGTTACGGTCGTGAGCACAACACTGCCTGCTAATGCAGGGTCAATATTCATTTTTTTCAATATAATAGGAATACTTGCACCAGCCACACCCGCGACGACTAAGTTCATAAACATAGCAAAAGCGAGTACGCCACCAAGCATAAAATCCCACTGCCAAAGTGCTATTACACCAGCAATTAAAAGAGACCACAAAATACCGTTTAACGCGCCAATGGCAAGCTCTTTCATCATTAAGAAGCGTTGGTTTGTTTGATTTATATGACCTACAGCAATACCTCGAATAACGAGTGTTAAAGATTGACTGCCAGCAACGCCCCCCATAGAAGGCACAATACCGTTTAGCACCGCCAAAATAGGCAATACATCTAAAGTACCTTCGAAAAAGCTTGCTACAAAGGCTGCTGCAAGAGCGGTTAATAAGTTTACACCTAACCAAACTGAGCGTTTTTTTGAGCTTTTTAAAACGGGTGCAAAGGTATCTTCTTCGTCATCAAGACCCGCTAAGCTCAAAAGGCTATGCTCAGCGTCTTCGCGTATTACATCAACAATGTCATCAATGGTTACACGGCCTAAAAGGTGTGCGTTATCATCAACTACCGGTGCAGATATCCAGTTATGACGCTCAAAAAGTTGTGCAACTTCACTTTCATCCATAGAGATTGGAATAGATTCACAATCTTCGTCCATTAAATCAAGAACGATTTTTTCTGGTGGGTTAGTGAGTAAGGTGCTGAGTGATAATGCACCTAAAAAACAGTTATGCTTATCAACTACATATAAGTCATCAGTGCCTTCAGGTAGCTCGCCTCTAAGTCTAATATAACGAAGCACTACATCAAGAGTAACATCAGGGCGAATGGTTACCGTATCGGTGTTCATTAACGCGCCAGCAGAGCGCTCTTGATATGATAGGGCTTGAGTTGCCCGCTCTCTGTCTTGAATATCCATTGCGCTAACAACGTCTTTATAGACGGTGTCAGGTAGGCTTCGTAGAACTTCACCTAAATCATCATGCCCCATGTCTTCAGTAGCGGCGGCAATGTGTTCAGGCTCCATTTGAGCAATAATGCCTAAACGTACATCTTCAGAGAGTTCTTCAAGAACGTCACCCTGTACGTCAGGGTCAACTAATTGCCAAAGTAAGCGACGGATTTTGTGAGGTGATGATTCTAGTAAAAGAGCGGTGTCACAAGGAGCTGTTTTTGCAAGCATGCGCCTAACTTGAACAAATTGACCACTATTGAGTGACTTGGTCACCTGTTTTAATTGTTGTAGTGGATAATCTTGTTCAAAAGCTTCAGGCATTGGCGTCCTTTATAAATTTTTATATTACTTTAGGGGAGGTGGTGAGTGTACAGACGCACTAACCTTATTTATAAGCTTAACCGGGTAAAATTTTTTATTACTAAAAGTTAAGCCTAATTATTCTTGTTCATTAAATCGTTGTGCTATTAGTTGTCCAACAGCATGTAAGGCTTGCTCAGAATCGGGGCCTTCACACACTACTTTAACTTCTTTACCTTGGCTGCTTTCTAGTAGCATTAATGCAAGTACGCTATCGCCAGCTGCTTCTTTATCATCTTGAAACAGTGTAATTGTGGCATCAAACTGCACGGCTAATTGCGCAAGTACAGTGGCAGCTCTGGCGTGTAAGCCAAGTTTGTTTTTTATTAAAAAAGTGTCTTCACAATGCATAAGTTACTCTATGTAAGCTGAACTGGTGATTATTCGGCTGTATTATTTTTCTTGTTCGCGGTGTCTAATTTTTACGTTAGGGTGTGTCATCGCAAAGCTCTCACCAATTGTTTGTGCTAAATACACCGAACGGTGTTGCCCGCCCGTACAGCCAATGGCAATCGTTAAGTAACTACGATTATTACGCTCTAGGTGTGGTAGCCATGTTTGTACAAATGTTTGAATTTGCCAAGTGAATTTTTGTACTATGCTGTGACTCGCTAAGTAATCTTTAACAGGTTGGTCTAAACCATTTAAAGGCTTAAGCTCTGGCTCCCAATGCGGATTTGGCAAAAATCGAGCATCAAATACGTAGTCAGCTTCTTTAGGAATACCGTGTTTAAAGCCAAACGATTCAAAGGTTACAATAAGTTGCTTATCTTTTTTACCGAGAATTTTTTCACGAATAGACTCAGCTAACTGATGAACACTTAAGTCGGTTGTATCGAGCATAAAATCTGCGCGGGTTACTAATACATCTAGCAGTTGTTTTTCTTTTTTTATCGCTAAATCAAGTGGTAACGAGTCAATAGAAAGCGGGTGTAATCGGCGTGTTTCAGAAAAGCGTTTGATCAGAGTTTGATCGTCACTATCTAAATAAAATAAAGTGGGATTTGCAAAGCCCGGGAGGTATTCAAGAATATCGTTAAACTCATCTTGCTCTTTAGGGATGTTACGCACATCTATGCTTACAGCAATTTTATCGTAGGTATCCGATACGCTTCGCACTAAAGAAGGCAGTAGGTTTACTGGAATGTTATCTACGCAATAATAACCTAAATCTTCTACAACGCGTAAAGCAACCGACTTCCCAGAACCAGAGCGGCCACTTATGATAATTAACTCCATTTATCACCCTTTTAAACTACGATTGATTAACAATAACTTGGTAAAGCTCAGCATCGGATTTTGCACAGCGTAACTGTTTACAAAATTCTTTGTCATTTAGTTTATCAGCTATGGTTGCGAGAGTCTTTAGGTGCTGTTGGTTATCACCATCTGGTACGATGAGTGCAACAAATATATCAACAGGGCGGTTATCAATCGCATCAAAATTTACGGCTGTCTCGCTTACAAGCACTATTGCTAATGGCTCTTCTGCGCCACTCATTCTTCCATGAGGAATTGCAATACCACGGCCTATGCCTGTGCTACCAAGCTTCTCTCTATTCATTAGAGCACACAAAATATCTTGCTGAGAAAGATAAGGAAGCTTTTCATGAGCGAGTTCGCTAATAAACTCTAAAATTCTTTTTTTGCTATTAAAAAGGACCGCAGCTTTGCTGCAGTCCTGGCATATAAGTGAGCTTAATTTCATCATATTAATGTCGAGCAAGCTTCTCTTTGTGTTTAATAACTTGACGATCGAGCTTGTCAATCAACGAGTCTATGGCAGCATACATGTCTTGATGTTCGGTAGATGCAAATAACTCTGCACCACTTACATGGATTGTAGCTTCAGCTTTTTGGTTAAGTTTTTCTACATCGAGAATGACATGAACATTGTTTATATGATCAGAATGCCTTTCTAGCTTTGCAAATTTATTATTTACGTAGTCTCTTAATGAATCAGTAACATCTACATGACGACCAGTTAAGTTTAGTTGCATAAGCGTTTTCCTCTTTGTTTTGCGTCTTATATCAAACTCTTTCGTTGATTAGACGGTGGAATAGCCAGAGATTCGCGGTATTTTGCGATTGTGCGTCTAGCTACTTTAATTCCTTGCTCAGCCAATATATCCGCAATTTTACTATCACTCAATGGTTTTGCTGAGTTTTCTGCGGCAATCAGTTTTTTAATCAAAGCACGTATTGCTGTAGATGAACACTCACCACCATTTTCGGTGCTTACGTGGCTTGAGAAAAAGTATTTAAGCTCAAATATACCACGTGGCGTGTGCATATACTTTTGAGTAGTTACACGCGAAATAGTCGACTCGTGCATTTCTACCATTTCAGCAACATCGTTTAAAACCATAGGTTTCATGGCTTCTGGACCGTGTTCAAAAAAGCCCTGTTGTTGCTTAACAATACAATTAGTTACTTTTAGTAGTGTGTCGTTTCTACTCTCTAGGCTCTTTATAAACCATTTAGCTTCTTGTAAATGAGAGCGAATAAATTGACTGTCACCACTAGATTTAACTGTTCGTGACATAGCTGCATATTGGCTATTAACACGTATCTTAGGCATGCTATCTGGGTTTAGCTCAACTACCCAACGGCCTTTTATTTTTTTAACTGATACATCGGGGATCACATACTCTGATTCTTCCCTTACAATAGTATCTGCTGGCTTAGGGTTTAGAGTGTGAATTAACGTCATTACTTCTTTAAGCTCGTCTTCTTTGAGCTTAGTTTTCTTCATTAATGTACGATAGTCGCGAGCCGCTAATAGGTCAATATGATCGGTTAAAATCATCTTTGTTTCATTGATAAAAGGCGTATCTTTATCAAACTGATTTAGCTGAATACACAAACACTCTTGTAAGCTACGAGCTGCTATACCCACCGGATCAAACAACTGAATACGTTTTAAAACGGCTTCTATTTCATCAAGTTCAACTTCGCCTTCGTCGTCGTTCTCTTGATTAAAGCTTTCTAAAATATCTTCACAGCTTAGCGTTAATATACCTGAGTCATCGACTGCTTCAACAATCGCTATTGCAATTGCTTCATCAGTAGGGCTAAACGGCGTGAGCTGTAATTGCCACATTAGGTATTCGTGAAGAGTTTCGGTTGAAGCACCTTGATAAATAGACTCATCTTCTGGCATAGGGCCTGATGATGAAGCAGGAGCTGCGCTCATGTACTCATCCCAGCTTACATCCATAGCCATTTCGTCACTTACGGTGTCTTTAGTAAGTGCTTCACCACTGTCTTGCTCGTACTCGCTTGGTTTTTCGTCGGCATTAGCACTTACGGTTAATTCATCGTTATCTGCTTTTTGCTCGTTTTTGCCAGCTGATTCTTCCGTGTAATCTTGTTCATCTACTTCTAGAAGCGGATTGCTATCAAGCGCTTCTTGTATTTCTTGCTGGAGATCCAATGTACTGAGTTGCAACAAACGAATTGCTTGTTGCAGTTGTGGAGTCATTGTAAGTTGCTGGCCCATGCGCAGCTGTAATGATTGCCTCATGTATCTCTAACAATCCTTTTATGTTGTTATAATTAATACTAGCAGATGCTTAAAGACATGGCGTAAATGTTACAGCCTAAATTGCTCGCCTAAATAAACATCGCGTACCGTTTTGTCATTTAATACGTGCTCTGGTGTACCAGAAGCGATTAACTCTCCATGAGAAACAATGTAGGCTTTTTCACAAACATCAAGGGTTTCTCTTACGTTATGATCGGTAATTAATACACCAATCCCACGATTTTTAAGATGTTCTATTATTTTCTTTATATCTAACACCGATATAGGGTCTACACCTGCAAAGGGTTCGTCGAGCAATATAAATTTAGGATTAGCAGCTAGTGCGCGTGCAATTTCTACGCGGCGTCGCTCACCACCCGATAAAGCCATACCTTGGCTGTCTCGAATATGTTGAATACTAAATTCATCTAACAAGTTGTTAAGCGTATCTTCTCTTGCTTTTTTGTTAAGCTCTTTACGCGTTTCTAAAATAGCCATTAAATTTTGATAAACGGTAAGTTTTCTAAAAATTGATGACTCTTGTGGTAAGTAGCCTATGCCTAATCTAGCACGACTATGCATAGGTAAAAGAGTAATATCGTTCTCATCAATAGAAATTTTGCCTTTATCACTCGGTACAAGGCCCACTATCATATAAAACGTAGTGGTTTTACCTGCGCCGTTAGGCCCAAGCAATCCAACAATACTGCCAGCTTTGACTTCTAGGCCAACATTTTTTACTACTTCACGGCCTTTATAGCTTTTTGCTAATAGCTCTGCTTTTAATGTACTCATGGCTGGCCTTTGTCACTTTTTTTTACTTTTTTAGGCTCAACAGGCACTAAAATAGTGTGAACGCGATCGGTAGAGTTTTCATCTTTTTCGGCGCTAATTAATTGCTGTTGCATGTCGTATGTAATACTTTTTGCATTGATTTTTTGCCCCGCTTGAGCGACCTCAGCATCGCCAACTAGCGTTAAAAATCGCTTAGCAACATCGTAGCGTACTTCGTTTGCACTGGCGCTCATTACTGTGCCGTCAGCTTGTTTTTCTTCAAAATAAGCTGGGCTACCTGTTGCTATTAGTAATTGCTTGTTATCACCTAAATCTTCGCGTTTGTGTACTTCTAATCGGTCAGCTGTAATACGACGATTACCGTGAATAATCTCTACGTTTTTTTCAAAAATCCCTACATTAGCTTTTAACTGGCCTTCTTGTTTGTCAGCGCTAATTGAAATTTGATTGGCAGAAGGAGAAGCTTCTTGTTCTGCTGCATAGCCATTAAAAGCAAGTAGAAGAGTTGGAATTATAAGTATTTTAGAAATTTTATTGGTCATAGTATATGGTTCGCGTATGGTTAATTAGTTTAATCACTTCAGTTTTTAAGTCGGCTTCAAGGCCTTTACCGGTGATTTTTAAATTGGGTCCAGTGATGACAACAGGTTGCTCCGAGCGCATTGTTAATAGTTCTATATCAACCTGAATATTATCAGCGTTGATTTTGTCTATCATGGCGTTATCGGTTAAGTTTTTGGCAACTACATTACCTTCTAATATCAACTGTTTGTCTTCGTATAATGTTGCTTCGTCAGCGTTTATTTGCCACGTTTGCTTTTCGTTATATAAAGTAAATATAGGCTTTTCAAAAAATGTAAAACCTAGCTGCTGGTATAGCTCCATTTTAGCCGCTGTTACTTTGTGGCTAATTTTACCCTGTTCATCATAAGCTGTTTGCTTAAGTTCTATGGCGATGTAATCAGGCTTAGCAATCACTTCAGGTTCTGCCTGAGGAGCTGTATTTGTTTGGGTAAAATAAGGGTACCAAAGCCAAACCATACAGGTAATGAATAAAATGCTAAGTATTATGCGCGCCGCATTCATGAACTAGTGCCTTGTGTGGTAAGTGCCTTACCATTTTCAAGCATGAGTAAATCGGTAAGCTCTCTTACTGCCCCAAAACCACCTGGCATTTGGGTAACGTAGTGCGATAAGCGTTTAATAAGTGGGTGAGCATCGCTTACAGCAACGGCAAAACCAACTTGCTCCATTACTGGCATATCGGGGCCATCATCGCCAATATAGGCAATTTGGTCATCGCTTAGGTTGAGCTTGTTTTTTAGCTCTTGGTAAGCAATTAGCTTGTCTTCTTGACCTTGATAAATATGTTGCACTGTTAAACTGCTCATACGGGTTTGCACTATTTGAGAGTGACGCCCAGTAATAACGGCTACTTCAAAGCCACTATTTATTAATGCTTTTATGCCAAAGCCATCTTTGGTGTTAAACGCTTTTAGCTCTTCGCCTTGGTTGCCAAGGTAAATTCGCCCATCAGAAAAAACACCATCAATATCGCATATAAGTAGCTTTACTTTTTTAGCGCGCGCTTTTGCATCAGCACTTAGCGGTTGATAGAGATCTTCAAATTGCATTTATAACACTCCTGCTTTTAATAGGTCTTGCATGTTTAGTGCGCCAATTGGTTGGTTTTTTTCATTAACCACAATTAACCCATTTATACGTTTGTTTTCCATTATATTGAGCGCTTCAGCTGCAAGTATATCTTGGGTAGCTGTTGTACATGACTTAGTCATTACCACACTGATTAAAGTGGTGTGAATATCAATACGTTGCTCTAAAATACGGCGTAAATCGCCATCGGTAAATAATCCCGCGAGCTCTTTGTTGTCATTAACTATCGCTGTCATGCCTAATCCTTTGGCTGACATTTCAATTAACGCATCTTTTATAGTTTGTGAAATATTAATACTAGGTGTGTTTTCACCGCTGTGCATTACGTCCTTTAGCGTTAGTAGTAAACGCTTACCTAGGCTGCCCCCTGGGTGCGATAGAGCAAAGTCATCTGCGGTAAAACCTCTAGCCTCTAAAAGTGCTACAGCCATAGCATCTCCCATAGCTAAAGTGGCTGTGGTACTTGCTGTTGGCGCAAGACCTAATGAGCAGGCTTCTTTTTCTACTTTTATGCACACATGTACATTAGCAAGTGTTGCCATGGTTGATTGCATATTACCCGTCATGGCTATCATTTTTGCACCAAGTCTTTTTAAGACTGGGATGATATTTAAAACTTCGCTGGTTTCACCAGAGTTTGAAATAAGCATAACCACATCATTTTTTGTGATCATGCCTAAGTCGCCATGGCTCGCTTCACCTGGGTGAACAAAAAAGGCTGGGCTACCCGTACTTGCAAGTGTGGCGGCTATTTTATTGCCTATATGGCCTGATTTTCCCATACCAATGACAATAATACGGCCCTGGCAGTCGTACATTAATTGACATGCATGATGAAAGTTTTCATCAACATATTGAGAAATATCACTCAATGCTTGGCGTTCTATATCAAGAACGCGAAGGCCTTGTTCAATAAAGTTTAACTGCGCCATGTTTACCCTATTTGACTGAAAATATAACCTTGGTAGCCTAAAAATGCTAATAGCAATAAGCCGCCTTCTACTCTATTGATACGCTGAGAACCTCTAAAGTTCAACGACATAATAATAAGAGCAAGTGTTGCACCTATCATTATTAATACATCTCGACTCACTAATGATGGATCAATTACTGAAGGGTTAATAATACCGGCTAGTGGTAATACGGCTAAAATATTAAATATGTTTGAGCCCACAATATTACCAAGAGCAAGGTCGTCTTCATTTTTTAATACACCTGCAATAGAGGCTGCAAGCTCAGGTAAGCTCGTACCTATGGCAATAATAGTTAAGCCGATGACTAAATCGCTCAAGCCAAAGTATTTTGCAATATCAACCGCCGAGCCCACTAAAAAATGTGAACTAACAGGAAGTAAAATCATGCCAATAACTAGCCAAAATACAGCTTTTTTTGTTGGAACGTCATTAGGTACTTCATCGCATGCTTCTGACACAAACGGATCATCTTCATTTTTTGCGCGCATAGAAACAATAATCAGCCCACCAATAAAAACGATAAAGCCAATTAAAAGTGCTATGCCTTCACCAAACGAAAAGTAGTTATCTGAAAACACATACCAAGTAGCCAATGATACGAGCATCACTAATGGCATTTCGCGTTTTAATGTACTTGAAGATACTGCAAGAGGGCGAAAAAGGGCGGTAATACCTAACACAAGTAAAATGTTTGTAATGTTTGAACCCACAGCATTACCAACAGCTGTATCGGTTTTATTAGCTAAAGCTGCTGAGGCCGAAACCATCATTTCAGGCGCTGATGAACCCATAGCTACAACGGTTAAACCAACAATAAGCGTGGGAACGCCAAAGTTTTTAGCAAGGGCTGCTGCCCCATAAACAAACCTGTCTGCACTCCAAACTAGAGCTGCAAAACCAAGAATCAAAATAACAAACGAGGTAACCATTGTGATAAGCCAGTTATTCAAAATAGAGATGGCGCGAATAGTAACAAAAGCCAACATGAAAGTATAAATAAAAGAGTCAGGTCTGCTCTAATGGGCCCAGTGCTTTTAGTTTATATTTAGAAACTTAAGCATGCGTTAAGGGAAAATCCCTCAGCCTTAGAACACTTTTTATAGGTGTATTACAAAATCTTACGAATTGTTTTTTCCATCTTTGATAAAAAACCCTTAAAATAGGATCACTAGTGAACATTGTTATGGAGAGCGACTTGTCGCAATCAATAGTAGAAGTCAAGGATGTGAGCTTTTCGCGTGGCGATAGAACCATATATAAAAATATGAGTTTCAGCGTACCTAAAGGTAAAATCACTGCCATTATGGGGCCAAGCGGAATTGGCAAAACCACCATGCTGCGTTTAATCGGCGGTCAGCTTAAGCCTGACTCAGGCGATATTTTATTTGAAGGTGGCAGCATTCCAAATATGTCGCGTAAAGAGCTGTATGCGGCACGAACAAAAATGAGCATGCTTTTTCAAAGTGGTGCTTTATTTACCGACATGTCGGTATTTGACAATATTGCATTTCCAATTAGGGAGCATACAGATTTAAGCGAAGATATTATTCGATTAATAGTCTTAATGAAGCTTCAAGCGGTTGGTTTGCGTGGTGCTAAAGACTTAATGCCCTCTGAGTTATCAGGTGGTATGGCAAGACGTGCCGCATTAGCGCGCTCTATTGCTCTGGACCCCGAACTCATTATGTATGATGAACCATTTGCAGGACAGGACCCTATTTCTATGGGGGTATTGGTTAAGCTAATAAAGTCTTTAAATGAAGTACTTGGTTTATCTTCATTAATTGTAACTCACGATGTTACAGAGGTTATGAGTATTGCCGATCACGTCATTATTATTGCTGATCAAGGCGTAATAGGCACAGGCACTCCCGATGAAATGCGCAATCATGAATCTCCATTAGTGCAGCAGTTTTTAAATGGTTTGTCGGATGGGCCTGTACCATTTCACTTTCCTGCGCAAACGTATGCCGAAGAGTTACTTGGAGAAAAAGCATAATGTTGGATTTATTTCAAAGGCTAGGGCGAAAAACGCTAGGGCGTTTTGCTGCGCTTGGCCGTTCAGCACACATGCTGTTTAGTGCGCTTGCACATGTTCCTAATTTTAAAAAAGGTACCCCTTTACTTGTACGCCAACTATACATGGTGGGCTCGCAATCATTGCTTATCATAATGGTATCTGGCTTATTTATAGGCATGGTTTTAGCGCTACAAGGGTATACAGTTTTAGTTGGCTATGGCGCGGAAGATAGCCTTGGTCCCTTAGTGGCATTGAGCTTATTACGAGAGCTAGGGCCTGTTGTTACTGCGCTATTATTTGCAGGGCGAGCAGGGAGTGCGCTCACTGCCGAAATCGGCTTAATGAAAGCCACAGAGCAACTGTCATCACTTGAAATGATGGCAATCGATCCGCTAAAACGCATAATAGCGCCGCGCTTTTGGGCTGGCTTTATTAGTATGCCTTTACTTGCATTAATATTTTCAGCTGTAGCAATCATCGGTGCTCATTTAGTGGGGGTTGATTGGTTAGGTGTTGATACAGGTAGTTTTTGGTCAATCATGCAGTCGCAAGTATCGTTTCAGCAAGACATACTAAATGGCTTAATTAAAAGCTTTGTGTTTGCAATTGTAGTAACTTGGATTGCCCTTTATAAAGGGTATGACTGTGTGCCAACCTCTGAAGGTATTAGTAAGGCAACCACCGAAACGGTTGTTCATTCTTCATTGGCAGTTTTAGGTTTTGACTTTATTTTGACAGCGGTAATGTTTACCAGCTAATAGGGTATAGATAATGAATTCACGGAAATTAGAAATTTTAGTTGGTTTTTTTGTAGCGTTAGGCATTTTAGCGTTTGCGATGCTGGCATTGAAAGTAGCCAACTCCGGCATTAGTGGCTCAGGCGAAACATATACGCTAAATGCTAAATTTGAAAACATAGGCTCACTTAAAGCGCGCGCCCCAGTAAAAGTGGGTGGTGTAGTGATTGGTCGCGTTGAGTCTATTTATGTTCACCCGCAAGAATTTTTACCTGTAGTGAATATGACAATAGATGCGCAGTACTTATGCCGTTTTTCAGATACGAGCTCTATCTCAATTTTAACATCGGGTATTTTAGGTGAGCAGTACTTAGGTATTCACCCTGTTATAGCTCCAAGCTCGGCAGAGCAGCGCTGTTTAGGCGAAACAGTCACAGAGAATAAACAAGACGAAGCCATAGATGATTTATTTGGCGTAGAAAGCAAAGCGTTAGGTGATGGTGACTCAATGACTGATACCAAGTCTGCCATAGTACTTGAAGAGTTAATTGGGCAGTTTTTATTCAACCAAGGTAGTGAGTAATTATTATGTTGAAAAAGTTTTTAGCGATTGTAGCCATAGGCGCAATAACATTAACGCAGAGCGTTAGTGCAGCAGAAGTTAAATTAAATGATCCTAATAAAATGGTACGCCAAGTATCTGAGTATACATTTGAGCGTATCAAAAAAGATCAGCCGCTTATTAGTAAAGACAAAGAGCATCTTCGCGTTATTGTTGAAGAAGAGCTTATGCCTTACATTGATTACAAGTACGCAGCGCTTCGTGTATTAGGTAGTGAAGTATCTAAAGTACGTGCAATTACAGACGAAGCAGAAAAAGCTAAAGCAATTAAAGAAATTCAACGCTTTATTAGCGTATTCAGAGAGTACTTAGTTGCAACTTACGCGGGTGTATTTACTCAATATACCGATCAGCATGTAGAATTTGGTGCAGAGCAGCCGTTTAAAGGCAAAGACGTGGTTGTTGTAAAAACCAAAATCACCGAAGACGGTAAACCGGATATTAAAATTGATTTTAAAGTACGCGAAGATCGCAGCGGTGAGTGGCGTGCATATGACATGATTGCTGAAGGTATAAGCTTACTAGATGCTAAACAAAGCGAATTACAAGGTATTTTACGCCAGCAAGGTATTGATAACGTAAGTAACCTTTTAGAGCAAAAGAGCCAACTGCCAGTTCAGTTTAGAGGCAACAATTCAAATGACTAAATTGGCAATAAGCCAAGTTGATGAACAGCACTTTCGGGTAAGTGGAGAACTTACTCGAAATTCAATTGGCAATGAACAGCTTCTGAACGATAAGTTATTAACTAAGCATAAAACCACCTATTTTGACCTTAGTGAGGTATCTAGGGTTGACACAGCGGGCTTAGCTTGGTTAATTCACTCTTTTGCAGAATTTAAGCAACAAGGTATCCGCCTTGAATTGCAAAATCCACCTGAGCAATTGCAAAATTTAATGCAATTGGGTCAAGTTACAACCCTATTTGAGTGAGAGTTATGGAAACTAGCCAAGTCGAAACATTATTACGCGACGAACTTCAATTATCTGAAGTACATGTAAAAGCCAATGGTAGCCATTATGAAGTGATTGCCGTAGGTGAATGCTTTGACGGTTTAAGCCGAGTTAAAAAGCAACAGCTAGTTTATGGCCCATTAATGAATACTATTTCTGATGGCACAATTCACGCTGTATCAATTCGTGCTTTTACTCCTACCGAGTGGAAACGTGAACAAAAATTTATTTTACCTCAATAGTTAAGGCCTCCTAATGGATCAATTTGTAATTCAAGGTGGCACTTCACTTGCGGGTGAAGTTACTATTTCTGGCGCTAAAAACGCTGCATTGCCTATTTTATTTGCTTCACTACTTGCTGACGGTGTAAGTACATTTACTAATGTGCCTCGCCTTCGTGACATAGTAACAACAGAAGCATTATTACAAACATTGGGTGCAGAGGTTAATTGGCAGGGCGATACGCTAATAATCGACGGTTCTAGCGTTAATAAAACCCTTGCTCCGTATGAGTTAGTAAAACAAATGCGTGCATCTGTTTTAACGCTCGGCCCTTTAGTCGCTCGTTTTGGTGAGGCACAAGTGTCTTTACCTGGCGGCTGTGCTATTGGTGCTCGCCCAGTAGATATACATATTCAGGGTTTAGAGCGCATGGGCGCTATAATCAACGTTGAAAATGGTTACATTAATGCCAAGGTTGATGGCCGCTTAAAAGGCGCCGAAATTTTTATGGAAATGGTGAGTGTAGGCGCTACCGAGAACCTATTAATGGCGGCCGCCTTAGCTGATGGTAAAACAATTTTAGACAATGCTGCTCGTGAGCCTGAAATTACTGACTTAGCAAATTGCTTAATCGCAATGGGAGCTAAAATTAGTGGTGCTGGTACTAGCCGCATTGAAGTTGAAGGTGTTGAGCGATTAGCTGGTTGTGAGCACAGTATTTTACCTGATCGTATTGAAACTGGAACGTTTTTAGTTGCTGCAGCAATGGCTGGCGGTGAAGTGCTTTGTAAAAATACAGACTTTCATTCACTTGAGCCAGTTATTGAAAAACTGCGTGCTGCTAATGCACTCGTTGAAGTAAAAGAAGGTAGCATATATTTAGATATGCGTAAGCGTGAGCTTAAAGCTGTAAATATTAAAACGATGCCGCATCCGGGTTTTCCTACTGATATGCAAGCACAGTTTACTGCTTTAAACGTAGTGGCTAATGGTAGTGCAACTATTACTGAAACCATTTTTGAAAACCGTTTTATGCATGTACCTGAGCTACAACGTATGGGCGCTAATATTCGTTTAGAAGGTCATACTGCTATTTGTGGTGATACCGAAAGTTTAACGGGTGCGCAAGTAATGGCGACTGATTTACGCGCCTCAGCGAGCCTAATTTTAACGGGTATAGTTGCTCAAGGTGAAACGGTTGTAGATCGTATTTACCACGTTGATAGAGGTTATCAACGTATTGAAGATAAGCTAAGTGCGCTAGGTGCAAATATTAAACGTAGAAGTAGTTAAGTAATACTAATTTGCTTAATTAACTATTAGGGTCAGTTGGCCGTCCAAGGTTAAATTTGCAGGTTGGTATTAACCAAATATAAAAAAGGCCGGATAAGCCATAAAGCTATCCGGCCTTTTTTTAAAGTTTAGTTTCAAGCTCGGCAACCGTTACCATAATCTTTTCTATTTTACCGTTACGATAAAGTTCAAATTCAATTTCTTTACCTGGCTCTGTATTACCTATTCTTTCGAGTACTTTTTGTGGATTAGCCACAGACAGCCCTGCAATTTTAATAACAATATCTTGCTCTTCAATGCCAGCTTGCCACGCCGGACCTAATGGGTCTAAGTTAGTAATACGCATTCCTGCAACCTCGGTAAGGCTGTCGTTTACTTCTTTGCCTGTACTATCAACTGCGGTGCCCTCAAAGCCTAAATAGCCACGTACAACGCGGCCATGGCGTATTAGTTTTCCCATCACTTCTTTTGCGAGCGAGTAGGGAACTGCAAAAAATATTCCTTGAATATTAAGGTTTTCACGGGTTTTAAACTGCGCCGAAGTGATACCCACTAAGTCACCATTTGAGTTCACCAACGCCCCACCTGAGTTACCAACATTTATAGCTGCATCCATTTGCAGTAAGTTGTTATAAGGGCTGTCGGTAATTTTTTGTTTACCCGTTGCACTAATAATACCTTGTGTGATGGTTTGCCCTAAGTTAAGAGGGTTACCAATTGCAAGCACGACATCTCCAACACTTGATGAGTAGTCGTCGTTAACAGGGATTACAGGTAAGTGATCTGCATTTATTTTCAATAGCGCTAAATCAGTAATAGTATCAAAACCGATTAACTGCACGTCAAAAAATCGCCTACCGTCGGTAAGAATAACCATGATCTGGTCTGCATTATTAATAACGTGATAGTTAGTTAATATATAGCCGTCTTGCGCCATAATAACGCCAGATCCCAACTCTTGTACGGTATTTTGTCGTTTATAGCGTGGCTCTTTAGAAATGCTTTCTGAGAAAATAGTCACTACAGATGGCGCAGCTCGTTTTACTGCATCCGAAAAGCTTAAATGGCTTGAGCTCATCGCACTTGGGATTGGTACATTAGGTAATAGGGCTGCTCTCATATTTGGGCTAAAGAAAACCACTAGAAAAGCAATACCTAAGCCTGCAAACAACGGGGGAAGAACAAATTTTAGTAGTTTCAGCACGAGTTTCTTATTATTTGTGAGCAATCTCTTTATGATGGCATAAAAAAAATAACAGCGGCAAGTGCCACTGTTACTTTTATTACATTTATACTGCGATTAATTATTGAATGAGTATAAATATCGACTCTCGGCCGCGTTTTACGCCCAGGACAATATTGCCTTGCGTACTCTCGATGATTTTATTCATATCGCGAATCGTTTCTACGCGTTGACGGTTCACCTGCATGATCACATCTCCTTCTTCTAGGCCTACACGAGCCGAAGGTGAGCGCGGATCAACAGAGGTTACTTCAACACCCTTATTACTATTTTTTTGCACGTTTTCAAGCTCTGCACCTTGAAAAGCAGGATGAAGCTCTTCGCCTGTAGCGGTAACGCCTGATGCACCATCAAGTGTCACTTCTACTGTTTTAACTTTACCGTCGCGGTAAATGCCTAGTTTAACTTCACGGCCTTCACCTAAGGTTGCAATTTTACTACGTAGCTCATGAAAACCACTTATGTCGCTGCCATTAATACTAGTAATTACGTCACCAGCTTTAATGCCTGCTTTACTTGCTGCGGTATCATCCATTACTTGCATTACATAAGCACCTTGCTTCACATCAAGTTGCTGGGCTTTTGCTAGTCCTGCATCTAATGGGCGGCCAGAAATACCCAGTGAACCTCGGCGTACTTCGCCATGTTCAATAATTTGATCAACTAAGTTTTTCATCATGTTTGATGGTATAGCAAAGCCAATACCTACATTACCGCCTGATGCACCTAAAATTGCGGTATTAATACCAATCAACTCACCATTTAAATTAACTAATGCGCCACCAGAATTACCCTGGTTAATAGCCGCATCCGTTTGGATAAAGTCTTCATAACCTTCTATATTTAAACCACTGCGGCCCAGTGCACTTACAATTCCTGATGTTACTGTATGGCTCAAACCAAATGGATTACCAATTGCCACAGCAAAATCGCCAACGCGCAAGCTATCTGAATTAGCCAGCTTAACTTCAACTAGGTCGTCAGCCTCAATTTGTAGTAACGCAATGTCAGACTCAGTATCGCTACCAATTTTTGTAGCTTCGTATTCGCGTCCATCTTCGAGTGTAACAACCATTTTTTCAGCGTCTTGAATAACATGATTATTGGTTACTACATAACCTTCATCAGCATCAATAATAACACCTGAGCCTAAACCACTAAATTGGCGTTTTTGGCTACGAGGTTGAGGGTTGCCAAAAAAGTACTCAAGTGGATCGGCGCGGCGGCGTACTTCTTTCGAACCAGAAACTTGGATACTAACTACACCTGGGGTAATTTGCTCAAGCATTGGTGCGAGTGTTGGTAATTGTTGACCATTTACTGCTACCGGTAATTTTGCATATGAGGCGACCGGGCTTAATAACAGGCTAGTAGAAAGAATAGCTGCGCTGATAAGTGATAATTTCATTTTCATAGTCAGGGTTTACTCCACTTAGGAAAAGCAAAAATTAAAAAAGGCTGCACAAGCAGCCTTTTTTAGTTTGTCAGTAATAAAACAACAAAGCTGTTATATCTAAAGACTATGGGGTCAAAAAAAAGTTCATCAAGATGCTTTAGAATGTTCTGAAACTTTATTCTGTCCAGCAAATAAACCTGACTCTCCAGATACATAATCGGCTGGTTGTGCTTGTGCATTTGAGCGATCGCACTGGCGTTCTTTTAAAGAAGCCTGCAATTGTTCTGTTGTTTCTTTAGAGAAAAACGGTTCCGCAGGGGCTTTATTTCTATCTTCTAATAATAGTTGGTTGGTTTCTTCCACGTGACTAAGAAGCTGATCGTAGTTTTCTTTCATTTTATTGACGAGCTTGCCTGTGTTCGCTAAATGATCGGCTACATCTTGGCGATATTGCTCAAGTGCGTTCTCTGCTTGTTCAGCCTGCTCTTTTAATTCATCTTGCTTAAATTGCTTTTTAGTAACAAATGCACCAATAAAAAACGCTACTACAGCAGTAATAACAACTAAACCTACCCACATAACTGTGCCCATAATTCTACCCCTTTGGGAAAATAACTAATGAATGCCTGATTCAATTACAAATCATACTAAGTGTAATATACCCCGACTGATGATGCGTGTTAATATGCTTTACAAATTAAACTGCGTTTTAAATGTAAATAGATATGACTCCTTGGCAAACATACCAGCAAGACCTCAAGCGTGATGACTTTGTACATGACTCAGCACAAGAAAATGCAGTACGTCATTTACAGCGTTTATACGATGACCTAACCCAAGCAAAACCTAAAAAATCGGGCTTTTTTGCTAAGTTATTTAATAGTCACGAACCAGAGCCTATTAAAGGTTTGTATTTTTGGGGTGGTGTAGGTCGTGGTAAAACCTATTTAGTTGATACATTTTATGAGGCATTGCCTGGCACCCGTAAAATGCGAGTGCATTTTCATCGTTTTATGCATCGTGTTCACGATGAGCTTAAAAAATTAAATAACACAGCCAATCCGCTTGAAAAAGTTGCTGATATTTTTAAAGCCGAGACCGACATAATTTGTTTTGATGAGTTTTTTGTTCAAGATATTACCGACGCCATGTTACTTGGTGGCTTAATGCAGGCATTGTTTGCTCGCAACATTGTACTTGTGGCTACTTCAAACATTATCCCTGATGACTTATACCGAAATGGCTTACAGCGCGCACGTTTTGTACCGGCTATTGAGCTGGTAAAAGCAAACACAGAAATAGTCAATGTAGATTCTGGGATTGATTATAGATTACGTACCCTTGAGCAGGCTGAAATATTCCATAGCCCATTAGATGAACAAGCTGATAAAAACTTATTTGAATATTTCGACAAGTTATCGCCAGAAGCCGGAAAGCATGATGAGCCAATCGAAATTGAAGGGCGTTTAATTAACACTCGTAAAGTGGCTAAATGTGTAGCTATGTTTGAATTTAGCGAGTTATGCGAAACTGCACGTAGCCAAGTAGACTATATGGAAATTAGTCGCTTGTTTAACACTGTAATAATTTCTAATGTTAAACAGCTTGGTCAAACTAATGACGATGCAGCGAGACGTTTTATTGCGTTAGTTGATGAATTTTATGAGCGCCATGTCACATTAATTATATCTGCTGAAAAACCTATCACGGAGCTTTATACCCAAGGTAATTTAAATTTTGAATTTAAACGTTGTATAAGCCGCCTGCAAGAAATGCAATCTTTAGAGTATTTAGCAAAAGAGCATTTAGCCTAAGGTTTATACCTTTATATAAGTTTTCTAATTTTATTAAATTTCTTGCGGAAAAAACAAGCGCTCGGTAGCAATGTGATTTAAGTGCTGGTATACTCCCGCGTCTGCCACGTTGCGTTCTATGTCCTCATATAGTTTAGCCACTTGTGAGCGGCGCAAAAGTCTAAAACTCGAAGGGGTTATAGCATACTTAGAGCGGTAGTTAATATTAACTGCCTGTGGTTTTAATTGAAAAACATTGGATTTTTATAAATGAAAACGTTTGTTGCTAAACCAGAAACAGTAAAACGTGACTGGTACGTAGTTGACGCTGAAGGTAAAACTTTAGGTCGCATCGCTACTGAAATCGCTCATCGCCTACGCGGTAAGCACAAAGCTGAATACACTCCACACGTAGATACTGGTGATTACATCATCGTTATCAACGCTGAAAAAGTTACTGTAACTGGTAACAAATTCAAAGATAAAGTGTACTACGCTCACTCTGGTTTCCCAGGTGGTCTTAAGTCTACTACTTTTGATAAACTTCAAGCTGCAAAGCCTGAAATGATCATCGAGAAAGCTGTAAAAGGCATGTTGCCACGTGGTCCTTTAGGCCGCGCTATGTACCGTAAACTTAAAGTTTACGCAGGTACTGAGCACAATCATGCTGCACAACAGCCTCAGGTTCTAGACATTTAAGGAGCACTATCATGGCAAATCAATACTACGGTACAGGTCGTCGTAAAAGTTCAAGTGCTCGCGTATTCTTACGCCCAGGCACTGGTAACATCGTAATCAACAAGCGCTCTTTAGAAGAGTACTTTGGTCGCGAAACAGCACGCATGGTTGTTCGTCAAGCTCTTGAGCTTGTAGACATGACTGAAAAATTTGACCTTCACATCACCGTTGCCGGTGGTGGTACAACTGGTCAAGCTGGTGCTATCCGTCACGGTATCACTCGTGCACTTATGGAGTTTGACGAGTCATTACGTCCACAACTTCGTAAAGCAGGTTTTGTTACACGTGATGCACGTAAAGTTGAACGTAAGAAAGTGGGTCTTAAGAAAGCGCGTAAGCGTCCACAGTTCTCAAAACGTTAATCTATACGTTATCAAGAATTCAAAAACCCAGCTTATGCTGGGTTTTTTGTTATCAAAAATTAGTGATTATTACTTACAAATTAACAACTAAATTTTAAATACTTACCTCTCAAACCCCGCTTCTTCGCGACCTAAGCACTGATCATATTTATATAAACACGCGTATTAAATGTACGAAAGTTAAAAAATACCCAGATAGCTGCAAAAAAGTTAAATAATTATCGTAATTAGTTTAAATCCATCAGTTAATTGGTGGAATTTTTTGCTACAATTGGCTGGCAAGTAAAATGAGTGAGTTTAACCACACTATGTGCAGTTTTTACTGTTTCCTCTTAGTGGTGTTGATCTTGGTCAGTATATTGTTTTTACAGAAGCGCTATTATAGTCGTTCGGCTTTATTCTCGAGCTAACTTAATCAAATGTTTGATCAAGTCAGGTTTATTCGAGCATGGGGCTGTGAATAACCTTGTTTTAATCAAGGGTTTTAATTATGATCGCTTCTATTTTAAAAATTTCGAATAATTAACCTGCTGTAACTGATGTTCTCAATATAGCAAGTGTTGAGAATCATAGTGGAGATAAGTGGATGAGCAATGCGCCTGTAGACAATGGCCGACGTCGCTTTTTAACCATAGCTACCTCTGTTGTAGGTGGTGTTGGTGCGGCTGGGGCTGCTGTTCCTTTTATTGCGTCTTGGAATCCAAGTGAGCGAGCTAAATCTGCGGGTGCGCCTGTAGAAGTAGATATCAGCAAACTTGAGCCAGGACAATTAATACGTGTCGAGTGGCGTGGTAAACCTGTATGGGTTGTATCACGGACCCCTAAAATGCTTGAGCAGATGAAAGAACATGAAGGTCAACTTCGTGATCCGCAATCGCAAGAGCCACAACAATTAGAATCATCAACAAATGATTACCGTTCATTACGCCCAGAGATTTTTGTCGCTGTTGGTATTTGTACGCATTTAGGTTGTTCTCCAGGCTTTTTCAAAGGTAACTTTGGTGAAAAAGTTGAAGGGACTGATGATGGTTTTTACTGTCCATGTCACGGTTCTAAATTTGATATGGCTGGCCGAGTATTTCAATCGGTTCCTGCACCATTGAACTTAGAAATACCACCTTATACTTTTCTTGATGAGACCACTATTTTAGTGGGCGAAGAAAAAGGGGTAGCCTAATGTTTGGTAAAATTGTTAGTTGGATCGACGATCGTATCCCAATGACACGTGTTTGGAACATGCATATTGCACAGTATCCAGCACCTAAAAACTTTAACTTCTGGTACTTTTTTGGCTCTTTAGCCATGTTAGTACTAGTAAACCAAATCCTAACGGGTATTTGGTTAACGATGAACTTTGTTCCGTCTTCTGAAGGCGCATTTGCTTCAGTAGAGTACATCATGCGTGATGTAGAATACGGCTGGTTATTACGTTACTTGCACTCAACAGGTGCCTCAGCGTTCTTCATCGTTGTATATATGCATATGTTCCGTGGCATGATCTACGGTTCTTATCAAAAACCACGTGAGCTATTGTGGTTGTTTGGTATGTTTATTTTCTTAGCGCTAATGGCTGAAGCATTCATGGGTTACTTATTACCATGGGGTCAAATGTCATTTTGGGGTGCACAGGTAATCATTTCATTATTCGGGGCTATTCCGGTTATTGGTGATGACTTAACACTTTGGATCCGTGGTGACTACGTAATATCGGGTGCAACGCTTAACCGCTTCTTTGCATTACACGTTATTGCACTACCATTGGTTATTGTAATCTTAGTATTTTTACACATTGTTGCTCTGCACGAAGTGGGTTCAAACAACCCTGAAGGCATTGAAATTAAACGTAAGAAAGGCTCTGTTGCAGAAGAAGATAAGCCTAAATTTAAATTCCATGAGTATTACACTGACAAAAAAGACATTGTTGATGCGATACCGTTCCACCCGTACTACACAGTAAAAGATATTGTGGGTGTGGTTGGTTTCTTAATCTTGTTCTGTTGGGTTGTATTCTTTATGCCTGCGATGAATGGTTTCTTCCTAGAAGCGCCAAACTTCGAAGCGGCGAATCCACTTAAAACACCAGAGCATATTTTCCCGGTTTGGTACTTTACGCCATTCTATGCAATCTTACGTGCAATCCCTGATAAGCTTATCGGTGTTGCAGCAATGGGTGCATCAATTGTGGTATTAGCATTATTACCATGGATTGACCGTGGTCGTGTTAAATCGGTTCGTTACCGTTGTGGTTTCCACAAATGGAACATTGCAGGTTTTGTTGTAACTTTCGTTCTTTTAGGCTGGGTGGGTGCAACTCCACAAACTGATATGAAAACGATAATTTCTCAAATCTGTACTGTGACTTACTTTATGTTCTTCGTACTGTTATTTGTATACAGTAAGAATGAAAAAACTAAGCCATTGCCTGAGAGGTTAACGAAATGATGAAAAAGCTAATTATCGGTTTATTTGCTTTATCAGTTAACTTGTTGCCTAACATGGTTATGGCGGCAAGTGGGTCGGTTCCTTTAATGGAAGCGAATAACGATATATCTGATCAGCCTTCTTTGCAGCGCGGTGCAAAGTTGTTCATGAACTACTGTCTTGGTTGTCACCAAATGCAGTACCAACGTTATGAACGTACTTTCCGTGATATTGGTATTCCAACTGAAGTTGGTCAAGAGCAATTGATTTTTGATGGTTCTAAAGTAGGTAGCCATATCAAAAACGCGATTGGCAAAGAAGATGCTGCGAAATGGTTTGGTGCGGCTCCGCCGGATCTAACAAATGTTGCGCGTGTGCGTGGCAGTGATTGGATTTACACCTATTTAAAATCATTTTACAAAGATGAATCTCGCCCATTTGGCGTAAATAATACGTTATTTCCATCAGTAGGTATGCCACATGTTCTACAAGAACTTCAAGGTTTACCTACAGCTATCACTGAAGAAGTAACTGTAGATGGTGTAACAACTGTTCACATCACAGGTACTGAAACAGACGGTACGGGTGAAATGAGTGAAGGCGAATATGATGATGCAGTTCGTGATTTAACGAACTTCCTTGAGTATGTAGGTGAGCCTACACGCCTTGAATCAGAAGCGTTAGGTATTAAGGTAATTGGATTTTTAATTATCCTATTTATCTTGGCATTTATGCTTAAGAAAGAATACTGGAGAGATGTTCATTAATTTGAGCATTTTACAAGGTAATTTTGCAATAGGGGCTTAAGCCCCTATTGCTGTTTTAGTTATTTAATGGAGGTATAGGCATGGCCGTAGCTGCCAATAAGCGCCCTGTAATGACCCTTTTTTCTGGTGCTAACTGTATGTATAGCCACCAAGTACGTATTGTACTTGCGGAAAAGGGTGTAAGTGTAGATATTCATTTGGCTGAAAAGGATAACCTGCCAGAGGCACTTCACGAAATTAACCCTTACGGTACAGTGCCAACACTGATTGACCGTGAGCTTGGTTTATACCAGGCAAACATCATCATGGAATACCTTGATGAACGTTTTCCTCATCCTCCACTAATGCCTGTTTACCCGGTAATGCGTGGTCGTAGCCGTTTAATGATGCACCGTATTGATACTGATTGGTACAGCCTAGCTGACAAAATCAGCAATAATGCATCAGATGCTGCGCAAGCTCGTAAAGAGTTAACAGAAGCATTGCTTGCAATAGCACCTATTTTTAGCGAAGCACCTTATTTTATGAGTGAAGAGTTTAGCTTAGTAGATTGTTACTTAGCACCACTATTATGGCGTTTACCTGAGTTTGGTATTGAACTTAATGGTGCAGGTTCTAAAGAGCTTAAAGAATATATGATCCGTTTATTTGAACGTGAGTCATTCCAAGCCTCTTTAACTGAAGCTGAGCGTGAGATCCGTTTATAATGACGCCTAATCGTCCTTATTTATTACGTGCTTTTTTTGATTGGATTGTTGATAACGACTGTACGCCACATTTAGTGGTAGACGCTGATTACCCTGCTGTACAAGTGCCAACGCAATTTGTACAAGATGGACAAATTGTTTTAAACATAAGTCCTTCTGCAGTTACTCAGTTTTCGTTAGACAAAAACCAACTTAGCTTCGATGCGCGCTTTGGTGGCCAACCAATGCAAGTTTACGTACCAATAGGTGCTGTACTTGCAATATATGCGCGTGAAAATGGCGAAGGAACAGTCTTTACTACAGATGAGTTTTTAGAGGACGAAGACGAATTTGTACCAGAGCTTGAAAGTGTTGATTCATCAGATGAAGTAATCGATGAAACTCCGGCAGAAAAGCCTCAGAAGAAAAAAGGCTCACATTTACGTGTTGTAAAATAATACGTAAATACAAAAAAACCGCTTTTAAGCGGTTTTTTTATATCTGTATTTTATGTTTACAAGTATTCAAACACTTTAATTACACGCTCTACACCTGATACATTACGGGCAATATTTACAGCCTGGGTAGATTCAGAGTCAGACACTAAACCCATTAAAAATACTTCAGCGTTTTCAGTCACTACTTTAATGTTATTGCTGCTGATGTCTTTTGCTGTTAGTAACTGGGCTTTTACTTTAGAAGTAAGCCAAGAGTCATGTGTTTGCGTAGTAATACCAATATTTGAACCAATACGAATTTGATTGTGTATTTTACGAATGCCTGCAACGCTCTCTATGGTGCGCTGAGCTTCGTTTTTCATTTCTTCGTTTGCTACTTGGCCTACAAGTAAAACAATGCCATTGACGCTTACAGCGTCTACATTCGCAAATTTTTCGATTCTTTCTACTTCACTAAGTGCAATGCTGGCTTTTATTTCAATATTATTGTCATCAATTTGAGAGCCTATGGTACGGCGATCATTCGCTGCAGTTACTGCACTGGCTGTACCTGCAACAACAGCGGCTGCGCAACCTTGCAGTAATACCACAGTACCTAAGACAATAAGAGAGCGTTTAAACATAATTTTCATCCTGAGGGAAAAGCGTTAAATCAACCAGTTCGCTTAAACAGTGTAAGTTAACTAGGTGAGATTCAATAATGCGACTTGGGCGCTTAGAAGGTGTTCTAATTTCTACGTCGTTAGGACCAAGTAAACCCACGAGTTCGCCGCCATCGTCGCCAACCATAACTATGACCTTCATATCTTTAGTTAGTGCGGCTTCAACAGCAGAAATAACATGTTTTTCGTTGCCGTTAATAGCCAAAGCGAGTAGTAAATCACCTTGCTGAGCAAAAGCACGTACTTGACGTGCAAACGTATCATGGTCGTCTACTTGCGTACTTTGCCCTAAGTTAATGTTCTCTTGCGATAAGGCAATAGCGGGTAGGCAAGGACGCTCTGTTTCATAATGATTTACTAATACGCCGGCCATGTGTTGGGCAAGCATGTGGCAATTTGCAGTGCCACAACAAATGAGTTTATTACCGTTGATCAGGCTTTGTGCAATTGTGAATGCAGCTGATTCGAGTGCGCTAGGTAAAACTTCACCTGCGGCTATTTGTACTTGGATACTTTCTGTAAAAATTTCTTTAATTGTATCTTGCATAGAATACCAACAATTTATACCTAATCTTTATATTCAATCTAAGCTTGCTTTGAGCCAGCTTTAAAATACGTTTTTAAGCCAATTTATATTCGGGGATGACTCACCGGTTATGGCTACATAATCAATTCTTAGCGCTTGATTAGTTAAATTTTTAGCGGCTAAGTAATGATAAATACTGCGTTTTAATCGTGCTTGTTTTTGAGGGCTTAGTGCGTAATTAGCACCACCGCGAGCATTATTTTTCCTAAATTTAACTTCAATAAATACAAGCGTATCACCTTCTTTCATAATGACATCTAGTTCACCAAAGGGGCAGTAATAATTACGCTCAATAGGGGTTAACCCCTGAGTAACTAAATATTTTTGCGCTAGCAGCTCGTAATACTGGCCTTTTTCGCGACTATTTTGCCACAGCTCTTTAAACCACGACATGCCGCCCCCTTAATAACGTTAATTGATAGTTTGTATTCCACTTGCCGATTGCATAAATAATGGCACAGGACGCTGCGTTTTTAACTGCACAGTTTTGATACGTCGATTAATGTACTGCGCCCAGTCAAGAGTGCGTTCAATATGGCCGCTGGTATTTACCGATAACTTACCGCTTAAGCCGCTATATTGATTACCAGGCATAACACTTAGTTGTCTAATGTCGTGCAATATAGATACTGCATCGTAAGCCATTGCAAACAAGCGTTGGCTGATATCTACTTGCTCAGGCCAAAGAGCATTGTATTGCTCGCGAAGGTTATGCTGCTTAATTTGTGAGTCGAGCATCCACGGTAACTCCGTAAAGTATAGGCCATCTAAATCGCCTTTATCTGTACGATCAATTTGCTTACTGTGGCTTTTTGAGCTGGCGTATAATGGAATACGCTCTGCAAAGGTGCTTACATTCACATCTAGGTAAGGCTTAATTAGGCGTGTTTCTATTGCATCGCCCAAAATGTAAATAACGTCAATGTCACTACGAGAACGCGTTTCGTTTTCTACTTCTTGCTTAAATAATGCTTTAATCGCTGTAATACGCTGTTTAGACTTATCGACTTCCAATAGGCTTGTAATTGTATTTGGCATATCTTTTTTGTCGTTATAAAAGCCAATTTGCGGCTTTGTCTCGCTATAGCGTTGCCACTGCAAGTTAAAGTAATCGACTAAGCGTTGGCCATTTGCATTATTTGGCGCAAGTAGCATTGGTTTTTGATAGCCCTTAGCTAAAAAGTGTTCTAAAGCTTGCTGCACTTCATGTTCAGGGTTTAAAGCAAAGTAATAATGTTGTAGCGAAATTCGTTCACCATCAAATGTATTTAAATGCAAAGTGGGTGTATCTATTAGCGTTTTTGCATTAGCAAGCTTGTCTATGTTGGCTTTTAGCAGTGGGCCAACGACAAAGTCTGGTTTTATTTGCTCAAGCTGTGCGGCAATTTCTTGTGTACTTAAATTTTCATCGATAAAAATCGTTTCATTAATGTTTTGTGTATCAAGTGCAGCTAACGCGCCTGCTTTTAATGCATCTCCTAATCTTTCGTTAGGGCCTGATTGCGGAAATAAAACTACTAAGCGCTCAATATTAATAGGTGCAAGCTGTGCAAGAGATTCATCTTGCTCTGGCAAAATAGTAAATGCTGGGTGCCCAACATAGCGCCTTCGCCAATTATTAATTGCCTGATCAAGTTCTACGGTACTGTTAGCATAAACCTGATGATATAAAGCTAAGTTAATCCAGCCTTGTTGAATAACAGAGCCACGATTAAAGCGCTCAAGCGCATAAGAAGAAAGCTTTATTAAGTTATCCCACAGGTCTTGATTGAGTTGAGGAATTTCGATGTTGTTTTTTGTTGCCGTTTCAGAGGCTCTAAAAAAGTATGGGGCAGCTCGTTTTGGAAAGTTTTGTGATGTATAAATACTGGCAGTTAAAAACTGATGCCACGCAAAATGCTCAGGCTGTGTAAGTTGCCCGTCTAACGATTGCAAAATAACGAGTGCTTTATCATTTTTGTTTTGTTGTTTTTGTGCAAAAGCAATATAAAGGCGATTTTGAATTTGATCAACGCTTGCTGTTAATTCAAGGTCACTACCAATTTGCTCTAATAAAGGCCAATTTTGTTCACTAATGGCCGCATCACGGGCACTGTAAAGTAATTGTATTTTATCGGCACCTTGGCGGTTTTGTGCTAATTGATAGATAGATTGCGCACTGGTTGCTTGATTTTGCAGTGCATTAGCGCGGTTACTTACGTTATCGCTGTTTTTAGTTGGTTTTTCGGTTGTGCTACACGCCGATAACCCTGACAATATAATTAATAGACTAACTAGTTTAAGTCGCACAAATGATTTCCCAATACGTTAACGCGATTTGCTTATATTACTGACTGACGCAGGAGACCTCAATGTTAAATGAGGAGAATTCACAGAAAATTGGCACTCTTTACATTGTTGCCACCCCAATTGGCAATTATGACGACTTAAGTCACCGTGCCATCGCGACATTATCGCAGGTTGACTTAATAGCTGCTGAAGACACTCGCCACACAGGCAAGCTACTTAGCCACTTTGGTATTAAGGCTAAAACGTTCGCATTACATGACCACAATGAGAAACAAAAAGCCCAGCAAATTATTGATCAGCTTAATCAAGGTTTAAATATTGCGTTAGTATCAGACGCTGGTACACCGCTTATTAGCGATCCAGGTTATGCGGTTGTAAATTTATGTCGCGAACAAGGTGCACATGTAACACCTGTTCCCGGTGCGTGTGCAGCAATTACTGCGGTATGTTGCTCTGGATTACCCACAGATCGCTTTCAATTTATTGGTTTTACACCTGCTAAAAGTAAAGCAAGGCAAGATTTTTTTATCGAAGCAGTTAATTCGGGCATAACCAGCATAATGTACGAAAGTACGCACCGTATTATGGCAAGCCTAGATGATTTGGCGCAAGCACTTGGCGATGAGCAACAAGTGGTGTTTGCTAAAGAGCTTACCAAAACCTTTGAAACCTTTTTTAATGGTAGTGTAAGCGAGTTAAAGCAGTTTTTAACAGATGATCCTACTAAGCAACGCGGCGAAATTGTATTAATGTTGCCGGGTAAACCAAAGTTAGTAGACGATATACCGCCTGAAGCGCGCAAAATGCTGGCACTTCTTGAGAGCGAAATGCCAATGAAAAAAGCCTGTGGTGTAGTGGCTGAGTTCTTTGGGATGAAAAAAAATGCACTATACAAAACAATTATTGAAGAAAAAGAGTAAATATTACTGCGCTTGGCTTGAGCGTCATGTATACTGCGCGCCGAGTCAGCCAAGATGATCGCTGCCTGTGACGAAAATGATCAGGGGGAGGAAAGTCCGGGCTCCACAGGGCAGAGTGCCAGCTAACGGCTGGGGGGCGTGAGCCCACGACAAGTGCAGCAGAGAGAAGACCGCCAACCTCGGTTGGTAAGGGTGAAAGGGTGCGGTAAGAGCGCACCGGGCCGCTAGTAATAGTCGGTTGCAAGGTAAACTCCACTCGGAGCAAGACCAAATAGGGTTCCTTATGGCGTGGCCCACGTTGGAACCGGGTAGGTTGCTTGAGCCATAGAGCGATTTATGGCCTAGACGAATGATTATCACTTTCTTCGGAAAGGACAAAACCCGGCTTATAGGCTGACTCACTCATTCAATAAAAAGCCCGCAGTTAACGCTGCGGGCTTTTTTGTGTTTAAATTTTGCATTGAAGTTATACCAACCTGCATAAATCTTTGATCAATTTAACGAATTAAATTGCACTATAACGTCGTTAAAAATTTTTTATTTAGAATAACTAGATACAAAAATTTCTGCCTAGTTCTAGCGTAATTTTCTTAACGTTAAATAGACCTCATATATAAGCATATTGGTATTACTGCATGTTTTTCAAACGTTTACTTAATGCAGGTTGAGATATCCCTAGTAATTGCGCTGCTAACGACTGGTTTGAGTTTGCTCGCTTCATGGCTTCTTTAACGAGTAGATCTGCCGCTTTTTTTAGAGTGGGCAAGGTGCTCGAGGCTTCAAATAAAGGCTTTTCTGGTTGAGCATGTATGTTTACATCAGGCATTGAGTCGATAATGCCTTTAAATGCCTTCATTGAAAGCTCCCCTGATTGATGCGTGCTCATTGCATCAAACGCCATTGCGCGCAGTTCTCTAATATTTCCGGGAAAGCTGTAGTTTTCTAGCAAAACAAGTAAACCTGCAGGAATTGATGCTAGCTCTTTATCAAACTCATCAGCGGCGAGTGTTAAAAAGTGCTCAAGTAGCAGTGCGATGTCTTCTTTTCGTTCTCTAAGCGGTGGAATATTTACATGATGAATTTTTAAACGATAGTACAAGTCGTTTCTAAATTGGCCATCTTCTTTTTTGCTGTGTAAGTCTTGATGGGTTGCAGCAATAATACGGGCATTTATTCTTTTTGGGGTATCGCTGCCAACCGGATAGTACTCACCTTCTTGTAATAAGCGTAAAAGTTTTACTTGCGAGGCAAGGCTCAAATCGCCAATTTCATCTAAAAATAATATACCGCCAGAGGCTTTCTCAATCATGCCTTTGCGGGCTTGATCGGCGCCAGTAAAAGCGCCTTTTTTATGTCCAAATAATGTATCTGAAAATAAGTTGTCATCAAGGCCTGCTACATTTACACACACGAGTTCGCCACTACAACTGCTCGTTTCATGTATGGCTCTGGCTATGAGTTCTTTGCCGACTCCGCTTTCGCCTGTAATTAAAATAGGCTGTTGGCTATTTGAAATAGATTCTATGTAATTAAATGCCGAATGCATCTGATGATTAACACTAATAATTTTAGCAAAAGCAGGGTGCAAGGCGCTTTGATTCTCAAGCATATAACCGCGCATAGCTTGGTTTTCTAAATTTAGCTCTTGGTAACGAATAACCTGCATTATGCTGTTGCTAAGTCTTTCTGGCTCTTCGGTTTTCACGTGGTAGTCGTATGCGCCAAGCTTAATGCATTGCACCGCCGACTCAACCTGGTTAATACCGCTAATAATTACTACAGAAATATACGGGTATAGCTCTATTATTTTTGGAAGTAGTTCATCGCCGCTTATATGTGGCATGTTTAAATCAAGCAATACAACACGTATATTGCCCGATGCTAAATGGCTCATTACATCTGTGCTATCGCTACATTGAACAACATTATTAATGCCACAATAACGCTCAATAGCAAAAGAAATGCTGCGCAAAAAACTTGTGTCATCGTCACAAATTAAAACTTGAAACCCGGGATATAAGTTTGTGTTCATAACTCATTCTCTTTTTGTATTAGTGGTAGTGAGAGTTTTGCTTTTGTGCCTTCGCCAAGGGTTGATTTAAAGGTTATTTGCCCCTGATGATCACGTACGATCCCAGCAGATACAGATAGCCCTAAGCCTGTTCCACCTGATTGGCGTTTAGTTGTATAAAATGGGTCGGTTAACTTTCTTAAGTCTTTGGCGTTGATCCCAATACCCTGATCTTCTACTGTAAGCACTACACTGTCGTATTTGGAATGAAAATAAGTGGTAATGGTGATTTTTTGGCTTTTATTTTCAAGTGCTTGGCAGGCATTTAAAATTAGGTTAACTATCACTTGCTCTATTCTACTACCCGAGCCATAAAATGTAGGTAGTTTATTAGCAAGATTAACTTCTACGTTGCTGGTTGAGTTTTTAAGTTGATTATTAACAAGACGTAAAGAGCGCTTTGTTAATTCGTTTAAATCAAGGCGTTCATTTTTTTGATGGGCAGTTTCGCCTTTTACAGCAAAACTCTTTAAATCCTCAACAATGCCTTTAACTTTATTGCTTGCAACGTGCATGTCGTCGAGTGTTTCTGGGAGCATATGTTTAAGGCGGTTATAGCTAACACCTGCGATTAAAAAGTCGCCGTGTTCTACTTGATGCTCATCGAGGATCTCTATAGCTTGTTCAAAGGCTTCTTTAACAAACGGAAAGTTAAGCGTTAATATACTGCACGGGTTATTTATTTCATGCGCAACGCCAGAAACAAGTACACCTAAAGATGCCATTTTATCTGCATGAAGCAGTTGTAGTTGTTGTGCTTGAAGCTCTTTAGTACGGCTTTCTACTTTTTTACGCAGTGCTTTATTCCAAATAAGTACAACGGTACTTATAAATAACAGCACGACTACAAATAAACCCGCCGCTATGCCAGCTTTTGACCAAATAGAGACCTCTAACGGGCCAAACCATTTATCATATATTTCTTGCTGTCGGCCGGTATTTTTTAAAATAGCTAAGCCTTGGGTAAATTGCGAGAGCAGGGCTTTATCGGCTGTTTTGGTTGCATAGCCATATAAGCGGTTTCGTTCTAGGCTAGAGATCGCTTTAATGTTAGAAAGCCCTAACTTTTGGCTTAAATATAAACCCGGTAAGTTAGATACCACTGCAAAGTCGTATCTACCTGAAGCGAGCAAACGCAGTGCATCGGCATGGGTTTCAACCGGAATTAATACAATATTTAATTTAGCTTCGTTTAGCATATCAAACGCTGAGCCGTTGGCTTGTACAATAACGCGATAGCCTTCAAGCTCTGTGTAGTTAGTTATTTTAGGACTATCGTCTCGTGCAAATATAGAGTGATTTACATAGGTGTGAGGGCTAAAGTTATAAAGATCGGTGCGCTCTGGTGTGGCAGCCATTCCTTGTAAAATATCTATTTCACCTTGATCAAATAAAGCGCGGGTATTTTCCCACGTATCTAATTTTATTTTGATATTTAAGCCCATTACGGCAGCAATTTCACGGCTCAACTCAACATTGTAACCTGTATACTTCCCTTTGCTATCAATAAACTCATAGGGCGGGTAGTTGTAGTCGCCACCAATAACTATTTGCTTAGTTTGCGGCTCTGCAGCGGGTTGTAGGTAATCTTCAGCGTGGCATATCGATACACTACAACCTAAAAAAGTAATAAGTAGTATGGTAAATGCAAAGTAATGTGTTTTAAAAAGTGAAACCAATTAGTTAAACCCCTTCCCTAGTTTTAATAGACTAAATATTTATGCAGGTGGACTATAATCCCTATTTTCATTTTATAGAAATTAGGTACTTATAGATATTTTTTTGCTGTTATTAAATAAATTTATGAAGTGGATATTTATTAGTAGATAAAATAGCTAGCTGAGTGATTAACTGGACATGTTTATAGTGATTTTTTAATGGTTTTAAAAAATTAATAGATTAATTTTTATTGAAATAAAAGCGATTTAAATTAAAAAATTAAATCGCTTTGTTAAAAATATATTAAAATTTCATATTCAAATTTACTTGTAGCCTGTCGCGGTCTTCGTTGTTGGTCGCAATATCTTTATTAAGGTTATCTACGCTGTACCATCTTAAATCGGCATTTAAGTTATCAGCTATTTTATAATCGAGCTGAACACGCGTGCCTTTAATATTAGTATACGAACCCGGTGTATTAGTTTGTGTAAACGCACCATTCATAGGTAATGCATAAGCTTCTGTGTGTAATATATAAAAGCGCACACCAAACTCTTTATTGATTTGATAGCGGGCGTGTACAGTGTAAGCGGTATTGTCACTTTGTGCTTCACTTGTATAGTAGTCGGCAGCTAAGCGAAATGGCCCCATTCTTAAATCGGCATTGTAAGTCATCACATTACCAGCTTGGTCGTCATCAAGCCCTGACTCAGCACTTGCGTAAGCGGTGTCTGAGGCACTTACAAAAATACCACCAATACCCGCTTTAAATTTTATATCATTAAACTGCGCTGCATAAACACCTTGCAGTTGCTGCCAGCTAGCATCGCGTTTACCTTCGCCATTATCTACGTTTTCTTCAAGAATTATATGCCCTGCGTTTACGCTAAATGTATTGTTTGTCCAATTAGCTTGCACACCTTCAAGGGCAATATCATCACGAAATAGTAATTCAGATGAATGCATATAAACTGCGGCGGCTTTACCAATATATACACGAGTATTATTAATGCCCGTGTACTTCATAAAGGCTCTGTCTAAGCCAAAGTCGTCGTTGTCGGTTGTATTTGTTATGCCAAATGTTTGATGAGTTGAATCGTGCTGGCTAGAGGTGGTTCTAAATCGCATTTGCGCAGACCAGTTTTCTGTTGCCGCATATTTAATACCAAAACGTGCACGTAATCTGGCGCGGCTAGTTGTATCAATTGTATCGCCATCAGTGCGTTCAAAGCGCATACGCATATCACCAAATAATTTAACTGCTTCTAAGCCATTTAAACCTTCAATAGTTACATCTGCATGAGCTGGTTTAACTAGCGCCATTACGCTTAATGCAATTGGTAAATATATAAATTTAGCCGTCATTTTTATTCTCTATAAAATTGGTAATTAAACAGGGTTTATTGTTTAGCTGTTTGTGGAGCAGTGCTTTCTTTGTTGTAAACAGCGATATCAAGCTCACCTTCGCTTTTACCAATTAATAAAGTCACCATTAAATCACCCGTTACATTAATTGTGGTGCGTGCCATATCTAAAATACGGTCAATACCTGCAACAATTGCAATACCTTCAAGGGGTAAACCAACAGTGGTTAATACCAATGACAACATAATTAAGCCTGCGCCAGGTACACCGGCTGTACCTACAGAAGCAAGTGTGGCTGTAGCAATAATTGTGAGGTAATCGGTAGTAGAAAGGTCAACACCAAAGGCTTGAGCAATAAATAATGCTAATACACCTTGATATAGCGCGGTGCCATCCATGTTGATTGTTGCGCCTACGGGTAAAACAAAGCTTGAAACAGTGCGAGATACACCTAGGTTTTGGGTAGCGCATTTTATACTTGCAGGTAAGGTTCCTGAGCTACTTGTGGTTGTAAAAGCAATAACTTGCGCTTCAATAATCCCTTTATAAAAACGCTGTGGGTTAAGTTTGCCTAGCAAGCCAACAAAGCCACCACCCAAGACTAAAATGTGAATTATGCAGCCTAGGTAAACTAAACCAATCACTTTAATAAGTGGTAATAGTACGTCTAATCCATACTTACCTGATACCCATGCCATTAATGCAAATACACCATATGGCGCAAGTCGCATTACCAGCTCTGTTAGTTTGTACATAGCGTCTGCTAGGCTTTCAAATACTTTAGCTGCTGGTTCGCCTTTTTCACCAATGAGGTTCAAAGCAATACCTAAGCTCAGTGCAAATACAATAATTTGTAAAATATTACCTGATGCTAACGATCCCACTGGATTTTTTGGCACTAGACCTACAATAGTATTCATTAAGCTAGTACTTGGTTTAGCATCGGCAACTGTTGTGGCAACCATATTTAAGCCTGCACCTGGCTCAAAAAAGATACCGAGGCCTAGGCCAATTGAAATAGCAACAGCGGTTGTTGCTAAATAAAATACGATTGATTTAATACCAATACGGCCCATTTTTGTGGTGTCTTTCATTGAGGTAACGCCCACAATTAGTGAGCAAAATATAAGCGGTACAATTAACATTTTAATCGCACTAATAAATAGCTGGCCAATGGGTTTTATATATTCAGCATTACTGCCTAAAAGCATGCCAGCAAAAATACCCGCTATCATACCTATAAGTATTTTTAGCCAGAGCGATATTTTTTTAGGCTCATTATTTTTCATACTTGTTGTATTAGTCATTTTTATTTCCAATTATGAATGGGAGTTATTTAATTTTTGGGTTGTTTAAGTTTTTAATATTGTTGATTTTCAATCGGTAATTTCGCTCAATAGCTCTTCTTTATGGGCTATTTTGAGCACGGTTCGAGGGCAGCAAATTGCATTTCGGGTTTATTGATAGCTTGTTGTATTTGCATCCCATCTAAAGCATCAGTAGGGGCGTCGGTATTACCGAGTAAATCTTTTTCTTGGCGAGTTTTATTATGTAAGTGCATGGTTAAGCTCTAATGTTGTTAGATTATTGTTATTGCATTAATAATGCCAAGCAATATAGTGTTAATAAGTTATTGATGCTGTTGGTTTTATTAGGGTTTTAGATGTTTTTTATTAATATAACTTTATGCATAACTCTCTATGGGTCATGTTTGTACTAAGCACGTTTTTGAAGTGTGTGGGAGAGTTTTATTAAATATTATCAAGAGGTTATATGTTGTTATAACTTTTACTATGGATATAACAAAAGTTATTAGATGTTTGGCTATATTATTTAAATTGAAGGTGTAAATTAGAATAAATGCATTAAAAATCTAACGCGTGGTGTTTTTGTGCTTTTGTTTACTATTTATATACAAATGACGTTTGTTATAAGAGGGAGCGTTTGGGGTTGAACATTCGCCTCTACCAGTACCGTTAGGCAGTAATGGCAGCGCCGCGATTAAATAGCCTTTAGGGTCGAGGTTTTTAAACCTTAAAAGTATACATAGTCTGGCTTAAATAATGTTTTTACCTTGCTCTGGATCTCTGGAGTGTTCTGCTTGCTCACGTATTTCATCTGTATCGCTACTTACATCGTCAAGTGTTTCATTTTGTTCTAAGGTTTCACTGTTATTTTTATGCGCGGGTAGCGGCTGGGTAAGGTTTTTATCAACGTCGTTACTTTGTGAAGCGCCATTTAATAAAATTCTTTCTCGTGCATCATCAGGCATGCCGATATTTTGTTTTGTGAACTCATTTACTAGCTCACGCATTATCTGAGAGGCCACTTTCAATGGGCTATGTTGCTCACTATTAACCCAAAAAAACAGGTTGAAATTAATAGTAGAAGCCCCTAAGTTTTTAATAAGTACCTGAGCTGGTGGGTCGCTAAGTACAGCACCTTGCTGAGTGATAATTTTAAGTGCGAGAGTTTGGGCGCTGCGAATATCGTTATCATAACCAATACCTATTTCGACTTTACCACGCATTTTTGGGTTAGCCGTCAGGTTTTTAATAATATTTTTGTAAACTGTCGCATTAGGGATTTGTATATGGTTTCCATCGTAATCAACAAGCGTTGTAGCTCTTGCCGTTACTTTTTTAACAACCCCTAAACGTCCATCAACTTCAATTACGTCGTCTATTTTAAAAGGGCGTTGTACACTTAATAATAAACTCGCTATAAAATTTTCAGCTATATCTCTAAAAGCAAAACCCAATATTAAACCAATAAGTCCGGTGCCACTCATTATGGCAACCGCAAACTCAGTTAGCCCTGCAAGTCGTAAAAATAAATACACGCCTAATAATAAAATTAAAATACTTATGCCGCGCCTAACAACTAAGTGAACTAATTTGCTATCGGTCATGTAATCAATGGGTTTTATGAGTATTTTAGAAAGTGGTGAGGCAATAAAATAACTTATTGCGAGTAATATGAATCCTAATAAAAGAGTGGGCAATATTTGCGCTGTAGTATGTAGTAATTGCACGCTTTGATCGTAAAAATACTGCCAACTAAATATATTTGATTTAGTGACTAATGTATTTGCAGCTTCGTTATTTAGGCTTGTTAGCAGGTTTAACTGACTGAGCATGCGTACCTTCCTTGAATATTGATTACTATTAACAGAGCAAGTTTAGTACCAAATTAATTATCAAACCATGTATCTGCTGATGTTTAAGTATTGGCAAACATATTGCTGTGTATAGGTTATAAAAATTAAGGATTTTAGTATGAATAAATCAACACGTGGGCAGCAAGCAGAGCAACCAGTTCATATTCCAATGCGAGGATGGTGGGATATAACGAAGCGTATTTTTAAGCAAATGAGTGAAGATAACTTATCAATAGTGGCCGCTGGTGTGGCGTTTTATGCCTTACTTGCTATTTTTCCGGCTATTGCGGCAACAGTGTCGGTGTATGCTTATTTTTCATCGCCCACAGATATTAGTGATCACTTAAGTAAAATTGTTACCTTACTTCCACAAAGTACTAGTGACCTTATTTTATCGCAGGTATCAAGCCTTGCCCAAACATCTAATGCAAGCCTCAGCTTAAGTGCAATAGGTACTTTAATTCTCACTATTTGGAGTAGCTCAAAGGGCAGTCAGGCGCTTATTACAGCGTGTAATATTAGTTATAGAGAATACGAGAAGCGATCATTTTTTCAGGCGCAAATAGTGCGTTTTTTATTTTCTGTTGGCGCTATTGTAGTCGCCATTTTTGCGCTACTTATTATTGGTATTTTACCTATAGTACTTAATTTAGTGGGATTAAAAGAAAGTATAGATTTACTTATTAAGCTTATATCGTGGCCACTACTTGCGTTTACTTTTAACTTTGCGTTAGTTCTTTTGTACCGTTATGCGCCGCACCGTAAACCCGCTAAATGGCGATGGATCACGCTAGGATCGTCTATTGCTACTATATTATGGATATTAGCCTCTATTGGTTTTTCGTTTTACGTATCACGTTTTTCTAGTTATAACGAAACGTATGGATCGCTCGGTGGTGTGGTTATCATGCTAATGTGGTTGTATATCAGTGCGTACATAATTACTTTAGGCGCTGTAATTAATGCTGCAACAGAGCAACAAACTGGTAAAGACAGTACAATAGGTCCGCCTAAAAAACGTGGTAAAAGAGGTGCCTACGTAGCAGATCACCTCGATGTAGAAAACGAGTAACGGCTTAATAAAACTAGTTAATTAACCAAAGCTTAGGTTAATAGTTTAGGTAGTAAGTGCAATGATCTGTTCTTTAAACTCTTGCGCTGCTGGCCCGAGTCTATCTGTATCGTTGCACATTAAATATAGGTTTAAAGCGCGGGTAGTACCTTGCTCTAAGTTAAGTGCTATTAAGGTCTGGTTTTCGATTAAAGCGCTTATTTTAGATTTTGGCAGCCACGCATAGCCTAAATTTTGGCTTACCATATCAATAGAGTTTTGTAAGTGACTCACAGTCCATCGCATATCTGCACCTAGCCAGCCTTCGTTATGGCTGGTTTGTGTTGCAGAGTCGCGCACTACTATTTGCCGGTGGAGTTTTAAATCGCGAAAATTGAGCTGCTCTGTTTGCTGATGCAATGGATGATCTTTATGGGCAACAGCAATAAACTCCACATCACACAGCATACTACAGCTAATGCCATATATAGGAATCGACGAAATAGCTAAATCAACAATACCGTTGCTTAAAAGCTCATTAGCCCCCGTTAATACACTTTGTACTAGCTCTATTTTTAAAAGAGGATAAAGCTCGCTTATTTTAACCAATGCTTGGTATAAAGTGGAATTAGGGAATACTTCGTCAACCGCTATTTTTAATGTGCTTTCTACGCCTTCGCTTAACGTGCTGGCAACCGACTCTATTTTACCGGCTTCTTCTATTAAAAATTCTGCACGGCGTAAAATAAGTTTACCGCTGTCGGTTAAAAATGCTTTTCGGCCTTTCACTTCAAGTAGCTTTATTTGCAGTGCAGCCTCTAGCTTTTGTACTGCATGATGCACCGTCGATTGGCTTTTATGCACGGCTGCACTTGCTCCTGCAAATCCACCGTGTTCAACAACGGCTTTAAACATTCTCCATTGTTCTAGTGTTGCTTTTGCCATATTCAAATCCTGTTACTACTTTTATCGATTGAATAACTTGACCGCACACCGCACATATTTATTGCGTAATAGCTCATTTATTATTAGAAATAACAACTTTATTGCTGCTCAGCAGTGTCATAAACTCTTTTTTAGGCATAGGTTTAGCAAATAAATAACCTTGTCCATAGTCACAACCCGCTTTTAATAAAAGCTCCATTTGTAGAGGTGTTTCAATTCCTTCTGCAATTACTTTAAGGCCAAGCTGATGCGCCATTACGATAATTGCTTCGCATAAAGCCAGCTCTTGGCTATCTGCTTTAATGTTATCTACAAAACGTTTATCTATTTTTAGGTAATCCGTATCCATTTCTTGAAGGTATGCAAGCGATGAATAGCCTGTGCCGAAGTCATCAAGAGCGAGTTCCATACCCGATTGAACCAACCTTTTTAAACGACTCTGTGTAAGCGCTTCAGGGTTGACCATTAAGCCTTCTGTAATTTCTGCAACAATAGACGATGCGGGTAGTTGTGCAGCAGCCAACATATCGCACCAATCATCTATTCCACTATCGGCAGTAGATAGTTGTACTGGAGATACGTTAACGCTAATTTGAAATTGCTGACCGCTTGCTGCTTTTATCTCTGTTAGTGTTTGTATAGCCTGAGCAAATACAAATTGGCCTAATACATTTATTTGCCTTGTTTCTTCAGCTAATGGAATAAAAGAATCAGGAGATACCAAACCATTTACAGGATGATGCCAGCGTATTAATCCTTCGGCTTTGTGTATATGTAAATCATTTAGGGCAACGATAGGCTGATAAAATAACTCAAACTGATGAAGCTCTATTGCACTTCGTAAATCTTTTAATAATTGCATACGGGCTTGTGCACGAATACGCATATCGGCAGAGAAAAATTCAAACCCATTACGGCCATTGCTTTTAGCTTTATACATAGCTTGGTCAGCGGCTTTTAAAAGCTGTTCGGTGCTTTGCCCGTCACTAGGGGCACACGCTATTCCCATGCTTGCACTTATAAATATTTCTTCGTTTTCAAGCATAAGGCCTGATGAAAGGCTTTGTAATATATTGCTCGCTATTTGGTTTATATGGCGAGTGCTTTTTATATGATTAAAAACAATTACAAATTCATCACCACCAATGCGAGCTACAAACTCGGCATTTTTGGCTGAGTGCACAATACGTTGAGAAACCAATTTAAGCAGGTTATCACCATAGTGATGGCCTAGCGTGTCGTTAATATCTTTAAAGCGATCTATATCTAGCAGCATAACAACGAGGTTATTATCTTCATTTTGAATAGCGTTAAAGCGCTGGTTTAAACGCTCTTTTAGCTCTAATCGATTAGGCAGGTCGGTTAGATGATCAAAATGAGTTCGTCGCCAAATAGTTTCATCTGCTTGTTTCTTATCTGTTAGATCAGTAAAAATAGCAACGCGACGAGTGGGTATTTTTTTATCGTCGTAAACGGTATCTATTTTTAGCCACTCAGTATAAATATCGCCGTTCTTTTTACGGTTTATTATTTCGCCTTGCCAACGACCTGTACTTCTAAGCTCTGCCCACATTAGTTGATAAAACTCTTTTGGGTGCTTACCCGATGATAAAATATGGCTAGTTTTGCCTATTACTTCTTCTTTACTGTATTGAGTGGTTTTACAAAATGCAGGGTTAACATCATAAATAATGCCGTTAGGGTCGGTGATAGCCATGCCTTCGCTACTATTGCTATACACAAGAGAGGCTAAATGAAGTGCTTTTTCGTTAATTCTTTTTTGACTAATATCTCTTAAAACGACTATAAACTCATTATTATTTTCAAGAGCATTTATACGAGCTTCAAAAAAGTGCTCGGTGGTACTCACCCTTAATTTAAACTCAATTGCTTGTGAGCTATCTGCATTATCTAAGTGTGATAACAACAATTGCGCATTTTCTTTTGGTAATACATTAACCAAATTTAACGCCGTTTCAGAATTTACCGTAAGCAGTGAGCTAATGTGCCCTCCAATATAAAGAACATCTCCAAATGCATTTATACGCATATAGGTATCGGGTAGAGCGTTTAATAAACTCATTAATTCGTTGTGTTTATTTTCTAATTTAGCTTCTGCTGAGAGGCGAGTTTGGGCCATTACTTCAAAACGATTATAAAGAGCGCGCAGTTCAGGGCTATTTGGCTTTTTGATGTATTTTGGCATTGTGCCATTTGCTAGTTCATCGGTTGCATTTGATAAATTGTCAATGGGGTTAAATATACTGGCTTTAATAAGGCGCCTAGCAAGTAGTACAAGCAATGCAATCGCTGCTAAAAAAACAAATATAGTTTTTAAAAAGCTAGCATTAACTTCGTTTATAAAATCTTCTACAGATACCGCTATATATATATCTAAATTATTATTATGCGCGTCTTTATAAATAACAGAGCGATGAAAAACTTGGTTTTCTCCATCAGTATTTTTAAACACAGTAAAAGAGCTCTTATCATGGAGTAAGTCTGTGTCTGTTATTTTTTTACCTAATTTGTTAGGGCGGCTTGGATAATTAGCAAGGATTAACCCATTAGGGTCGGCAATAACGGCTTTAGCGTTATCAGGTAACTCAGCTTCATTTAATGCAATATTCCACCAGTTCAATGCAATTACAGTAACTAAAGTCCCTTTCAATTTATTATTAGTATCAATTATCGGATATGCAAAGTTAACACTTTGAGCTTGAATACTTCTATCGTATTGAAAATACCCAACAGAAAAGTCTCTATTACTAATCGTATTTTGAAAGTAAGCCCTATCACTAATATTAATGTTATTACTGCGGCCATTTGTTACACATTGCAGCTCACCTTCGGCGTTAACAATGCCTATATTTGCAATATTGCTGTAAAGGGCTTTAATTTCAAAAAAGTAATCGGGGCAGGTTGTTGGTAACTTTTCGGTAGTTGCGGCTTTGTTTGCTAAAAATACAGTTAGACGTTTAACATCATCTACCATATTTTTTTGATGCAGGGTTAATTGCTTAGCTATGCTAACTATTCTTTCTTCACTTTTTTCAATGGCAGCATCACGCTCAAACCAAAGCGTAAACACAGTGACAGCTGCCCCGGGGATGCTAAGTAAGATTAGTAACCTGTAAAGCTGACTTTTAAGCGATGAAGTAAAAATAGGTTTTCCTTAAACTCAATTTCCTAAAAAATGATTGTAGACACAAAAGCTAAAAATAACCATATAAAATATAGGGTTGTATTAAATAATCGTTAAAATATAAGTGCTTAATAACTAAGTAGGTATTTTTAAAGCGGGTAATTATTTGTACCGAATATATATATCAGCAAGTTACTAGGTTTTAATTCTAAAAAATAGAATGTTTTACTCTATTTAAAGACATAGTTGTTTTGTTTATTGAATGCTTTAATAAACCCATCCTAATAGTGTTTATCGTGGACTTAAAATGAAAATATCTAAAGTATTGACCGCTTACGCAACTCAAGATGGGGACGGTGTAAATATTCGTCGAATACCAGGATTTGATGGCAAATATTTAGATCCTTTTTTAATGATTGATGAACTTAAATCTGATGATAAAAGCGATTACATGGGCGGGTTTCCAGCGCACCCGCATAGAGGTATTGAAACATTTACCTATATTTTAAAAGGTGGGTTTGAACACCAAGATCAAATGGGAAATAAAGAAGCCATAAGAGCCGGTGATGTTCAATGGATGAGTACAGGTAAAGGTGTAATGCACAGTGAAATGCCTTTAGCCGATGAGATAGATGGCTTACATGGATTTCAAATATGGATCAACATGCCAAGCGATGAAAAAATGCGTGAACCACGCTATCAAGACACCACTAAAAACCCTGTGCCAAGCTTTACAAATGATCAAGGTGTTACGCTAAAAGCGCTTGCAGGAAATTGGCAATTTGCAGATCAATTATTAAAGGCCGGTTTACAAAGCTTAGCGGCCAGTGCTGCGTTAGCTGATGTACATATACCCACTGAAAAAAGTATTCAGTTAGCGCCATTAGCACAACAAAAAGTGATGATTTATGTGCATAGTGGTTCAATAAGCACGAGTGATGGGCAAAGTTTTACTACAGGAAAGCTGATTACTTTAGAGCCCAATAGCGATATAAGCCTAAAATCAAAAGAGGGCGCTGGTGTATTAATACTTGCTGGGCAGCCATTAAATCAGCCAATAGCGCATATGGGGCCGTTTGTAATGACCACGCAAGATGAAATTAAACAAGCTGTTAGTGATTTTCAAAATGGCGAATTTGGCAAAATTTAAGGAGAAACCTATGGGTTTATTAGTAGATGGCCAGTGGCAAGATAAGTGGTACGACACCGATTCAAGTAACGGAAAGTTTAAACGTGAAGATGCGCAACTTCGTAACTGGGTAACGAGCGATGGTAATGCAGGCGCAACAGGTGAAGGCGGCTTTAAAGCACAGTCAAATCGTTACCATTTATATGTATCACTCGCATGTCCATGGGCTCACAGAGCGCTAATTTTTAGAGTACTAAAACAGCTTGAAGATATTATTTCTGTATCGGTTGTTAGTCCCGATATGTTAAATAATGGTTGGAGTTTTGATAAAAACAATCACAGCACAGGTGATGATTTATTTGACAGTGAATACTTACATCAAATTTATACAAAAAATAATTCCAGTTATACAGGGCGGGTAACAGTTCCGGTTCTTTGGGATAAACAGCAAAATAAAATAGTGAGTAACGAGTCGGCTGATATTATCCGTATGTTCAATAGCGCCTTTAATGAGATTACAGGTAATTTTGATGATTATTATCCAAAGGAACTACGTACTTCAATAGATGAAATAAATGCACTCGTATATCCAAATATAAATAATGGCGTGTATAAAACGGGGTTTGCAACAACTCAAGCAGCCTATGAAGAATCATTTGATGCGCTATTTATTGCGCTGGATAAAGTTGAGGAGATTTTAAGTACTAATCGTTATTTAACGGGTCGTAAATTGACCGAAGCAGATTGGCGTTTATTTACCACTTTAATACGTTTTGACAGTGTTTATGTAGGGCACTTTAAATGTAACTTGCGCACAATTGAAAGTTATCCCTTAATACGAGAGTACCTGCGAGAGCTTTATCAATTTGAAGGCATCGATAAAACAACTGATTTTTATCATATTAAACGCCACTACTATTTTAGCCACGCTATGATAAACCCAACGCAAGTAGTGCCCAAAGGGCCACAAATCAACTATAAAAGGGCCCATAACAGGGAAGGGGTCAAATAATTACTTTATGCTAATAGCTTTGCAAGCCAACCATATTTCCTTACGAAACTTGTATCGCTCTTGCCCGCTTGTACGGTAACTCCCGCCATAAAGGCTGATGTTAGTCCTACCTTAGTGGCGGCAAACCGTTTAATACGATACTTGAAGGCTGCGTGATGCTGACGTTTTAGTTCATCGCGCATATCCATCTGCTTTGAAAGAGCATCAACGTTATCATTGGGTGCTTTAATTAAATAGTTAACTAGCATTGTAATTTCCTTATAAGTTAAACAGTTGCTTTAAGCTTTTAATTGTTTTACTAAAGCCAATTTTATTACTTAAATATACTGTGTTTTTCCAAAGCCAGACTAGGCAAATAACCTGCGCCAAGGCAGCTGTTGCAATACTTAACCACACTGAGCCAAACAAGTCGTACATACCATAGCCAAGTGCCCCTAACAAACCAGCCCATAACAAAATCAAACCACTGGCAAAACAACCTAGAAATATAGTGATCAAAGCCATTGATCTAAGCGATAATCTCCACTCAGCTTTTGCAAGTTGGTGGGTGATCTTTCCTTGAGTGTGATAATCCTCCTTGAGTTGCTTAGAGTATTCAATGATTTTTGCTATATGATCCTGCCAATCGTCCTTTTGGCTTTGCTCGTCAGTGGTTTGGTTTTGAGCAGCCTCATCCTTGCGGGCTGCTGCTGTTTGTGAGCTGTTCATTGTCAATTACTTACGACGTAATAATGAAGTAAGTAGCATACCGGCTGCAAATGCGATCCCGGCAGTTGCTAATGGGTTTTCTGAAGCAAATGCACGTGTTTTGGTAGTACATTCAGAAAGTTTTTCTCGAGCAATAAGTTGTTTTTCACTTAGTGCTTCCGCTGAGCTTGAAGCGCCTTTTCGTACGCTTGATTCAGCTACTGATGCTTTGCTAGAAAGTGCGTCTACCGCATCATGTGCTACAGAGGTTGCTTTATCTGTAAATGGTGCTTCGCTCTCAGTTTGCTTAATTTCAGGTTTAATATTTGTCTCAGTGTTCGCTTTAGTATTTGTTGCAGTAGCCATAATCAATCCTTAATAAATAAAATAAAAAAATTTAACTGGTAGTTTTACTAATGCAACGATTAAACCAACCCTTTAAATTATTTTAACTGACTGAATTATATGTTTTTATTTTTATTTTCATCTATGGATTGAATCAGCTGTTTAATAGAATGAAGTAACAATTTCTGCTCTATTGAGTAAATTTTACATACTAATAATAAAGGATTAATTTTTTGTAATTATTCATTGGTTATTCAGTAAGCAAAGAGTGTAAACAAAAAGTTATCAGATACATGGAAAATAATTTTTATCCTTTAATTCCACTTTTTCCCACTTAATTCAACCGCTTTGCTTGAACCCTTATTTTTATTAGCCTTGAGAGTCGTTAAAGCTGGTCAGCTTACTTGACAAATGAGCTTGTCAAGCCCTAAACTGGAGCACTGTGGTAAAAAGTGGTTTTTAGTGGATCTAACTGGATCAAATTAATCGAAAGTCGATTAAACAATTTAAAAGTAGGCTTTTCATGTTTCGTGGCGCGAGTTCACTGAGTTTGGACGATAAAGGACGTTTTGCGGTACCTACCAAGTACCGAGACACTCTGCTATCTGAAGATCAGGGAACGGTTATATGTACCGTCGCATTAAATGAGCCGTGCTTATGGTTGTATCCGCTTGCTGAGTGGCTTGAAATAGAAAGCCGTTTAGCCAAAATCTCTAATATGAATCCTCGCGCTCGTCGCATGCAGCGTATGTTGCTTGGTAACGCCACAGAGTATCAACTTGATAAAAATGGTCGAATTTTGCTAGCGCCGTCATTGCGGTCGCATGCATCACTTGGCAAAAAAATAATGCTGGTTGGTTTGATGAATAAATTTGAAATTTGGGACGAGGCGCGTTGGCACGAGCAAATGCAGCAAGACACTGAGCTTGAGAGGCTTGGTGATTTTGAACCTAACCAAGATTTAGATAATTTCACACTCTAACGGCACAAAAAAAGGCAAACAATAGCTAATGACAGCGCAATTTGAACACGTATCCGTACTTATGGACGAAACCATCGATGCCCTTGCAATTAAGCCAGACGGTATATACATGGATGGTACTTTTGGACGTGGCGGCCACTCTGGACAAATTTTAGCACGCCTTGGTGATGAAGGTCGCTTACAAGCGATAGATCAAGATCCACAAGCTATTAAATCAGCTGAAAAATTTGCAGACGACTCTCGTTTTGCAATTGCACACACCCGTTTTTCAAATCTATACGACGTAGCAGAGCAAAACGATCTGTTAGGTAAAGTAGATGGCATTTTGCTTGATATTGGTGTGTCGTCGCCACAGCTTGATGATGCAGAACGCGGTTTTAGCTTTATGAAAGATGGTCCGCTGGATATGCGCATGGACCCAACAAGTGGTCGAAGTGCAGCGCAGTGGCTGGCTGAAGCTGAGCTTGAAGACATTACTCACGTAATTAAAACCTATGGCGAAGAAAAGTTTGGTAAACGTATCGCCCACAAAGTACTTGAGGTTCGTGAACATACGCCAATTACTACAACTAAGCAGCTTGCTGATTTAGTTGATGAAGCCGTACCGGTAAAAGATAAATATAAGCACCCAGCTACACGGACCTTTCAAGCAATTAGAATTTATATAAACAGTGAACTTGAAGAGATTCAAACTGCATTACAGTCTGCCGTTAAAGTGCTTAAACCTGGCGGGCGTTTAGTGGTGATTTCGTTTCATTCTCTTGAGGACAGAATTGTTAAACAATTTATTAGAAAACAGAGTAAGGGAGAAGCGTTACCCAGAGGTCTGCCTTTAACCGATGCACAAATAAATAAAAACCTGACGTTAAAAGCAGTGGGTAAAGCTATTAAACCAAGTGCTGCAGAAATAGAGCGTAATCCTCGTTCACGTAGCTCAGTACTTAGGATTGCACAGAGGTTGGGATGAGTAAAAAAGCGAACTATCGCCAACCTAATTTATTTTTAGAAATATTAAAAGGCCTAGGAGCTAACAAGCTAACCTCGGCCTTGTTGGTTGTGATATTCGCATCAAGCTTAGCTGTTGTGCAGGTGACTCACTTAGCTCGTGGACAGCTTATTAAGCAAGATACGCTGCTGCAAGAGCGTGATGAACTTGATTTGGAATGGCGCTATTTACTTGTAGAGGAAGAGTTTTACTCGCAGCATGCGCGTATTGAAGAAGTGGCTACATCGCAATTAAAAATGAAACGACCTACCAGTCAAGATGAGCAGGTAATAATAGTACAATGAGAACAAGTAGAGGCAAAAAACCAGCAGCAAACTTAATCACATGGCGCTTTATGCTGGTGTGTGGTGTGGTGTTTATGGTGTTTGTTACACTGGTGTCTCGTGCTGCTTATTTACAAGTAATCGAGCCTGATAAAGCGCGCTCAGAAAGCGACAAACGTACTGTACGAGTAGAAAAATTACATGTACAGCGCGGGATGATATTTGACCGTCACGGTAAAGAGCTTGCTGTAAGTGTACCTGTGGTGAGTGTGTATGCAGATCCTAAAGCGCTGCATAAATCACTTGTTGCTAAAGTAGTTAAACAAGCACGTAAAGACGGTGAAGATCACTTAGCGCTCACTGAAAACGCAGCTGAACTAGATAAACGTACCAGCTTATATTATAAAAACGATTTACGTTGGCGCGAGCTTGCTGATGTACTGCGTATTGACCCTAAAAAGATCAATTCTCGACTTTTAAACGATCCTAGCCGCCGCTTTGTGTATTTAAAGCGCCAAGTTACTCCTGCAGTTGCAAATTATATTGGCGACTTACGCTTACCTGGTATTCATTTACTTGATGAATCTAAACGTTATTACCCTGCAGGTGAAGTGACAGCTCATATCATTGGCTTTACAAACATTGATGGTAAAGGCATTGAGGGCATTGAAAAGCTCTACGAAAATGCACTTACAGGCGAAGAAGGGCGCCGTACTATTCGTAAAGATGCTCAAGGTCGTGAAGTTGAAGTACTTGATGAACGTGAACGCGTAGAGCCAGAAAGCATTCAACTAAGTATTGACCAACGTATTCAAGCTATAGCTTATAAAGCAGTAAAATCTGCAGTACTCACCTATAAAGCAACATCGGGGTCGGCCATGGTGGTTGATGTTAAAACCGGTGAAGTTCTTGCCATGGTGAACAGCCCTTCATTTAATCCAAATAACTTAAATGATGCAGCCCCGCATAAGCGTCGTAACCGTGCTATTACCGATTTGTTTGAACCTGGCTCAACCGTTAAGCCACTAGCCATTTTGGCTGGGCTAGACTACGGCGCAATTAAGGCTGACGACACGATTGATACCTACCCAGGTTGGATGCGTTTAGGTGGTAGCTTAGTAAGAGATACCCGTAATCACGGTGAAATGACACTTCGCGAAATCCTAAAATATTCATCAAACATGGGCGTAGCCAAAGTAACGCAACAAGTGCCAAAAGATTACCTAGTAGGGTTATACCAAAAAGTAGGCTTTGGCAGCGACACAGGCACGGGCATGGTGGGTGAAAGCAGTGGTTTGTTTTATCCAAACCGTCGTTGGTCAGACTTTGAAATTGCAACGCTGTCTTTTGGCTATGCGATTTCGGTAAGTACCGCACAAATGGCGCGTTTTTATACCATGTTAGGGGCAGGTGGCGTAAATCGTCCTCTTACTATTTTAAAGCAAGATAATGTACCTGAAGGCGAGCGTATTTTTAAGCAAAAAGATGTAGAAGCCGTAGTACACATGATGGAAAGCGTGTTTGAAAAAGATGGCACCGCGCGAAACGTAAAAGTTGATGGATACCGTGCTGCTGGTAAAACAGGGACTTCTAAAAAGGCTGTTGCTGGTGGTTATGGTGATGAATACGTAGGTTATTTTGCGGGTGTTGCACCTGCGAGTAACCCACGCTTGGCTGTGGTAGTTATGATTAACGAGCCTGGTGGTGATGTGTACTATGGAGGTGCCACTGCTGGCCCTGCATTTGCAGAAATCATCTCTAACGCATTAAGAATATTAAACGTTGCACCAGATAAGGAAGAGGTTGCGTACGTAAAAGGTAAAGATAACGATGCGTGATTTAAAGGCTATTTTAAAATACATTGATATAGATGCACCTTCGCAGGTAGTTAAACATTTACGACTCGATAGCCGTGATGTTACACCCGGAGATGTGTTTGTTGCTATAAAAGGTCATCAATTAGATGGCGGGCAGTTTATTGATAAAGCAATTGAGAACGGCGCTACAGCTATTATTGCAGATAGATTATGTGAATTTGACGTAAGCTTTGAACCTCTTTATTTAGTAACAGAGCTTGATAAAAAACTGCCAGAACTAGCAAGTCGTTTCTATGACCAACCGAGTCATGATTTAGATTTGATTGGCGTAACGGGTACTAACGGTAAATCAACCACAACAGCAATGATTGCTCATTTAGCGCAATTTTGCAGTACAGATTCGGCCATTATTGGCACGCTAGGGTATGGTCACCCAGACACACTTACGCCACTTATTAATACCACGCCTTCGACTGTTGATTTACAGCATATATTAAGCGATTTAAACCAACAGCATAAAAAACTGATTGCTATGGAAGTATCATCGCACGGTTTAGTGCAGCACCGTGTAGCACAGTGTCAATTTAAAGCGGCGGTGTTTACTAATTTATCGCGTGATCACTTAGATTATCATGGTGATATGGCAAGTTATGGCGATGCAAAGCTAATGTTGTTTCGCGATTTTGAACCACAGCATGTAGTGCTCAATCAAGATGACGGACAAGCAGAGCAGTGGCTAGAAAAATACAATTTTAATAACTTAGTGTGTTATGGGCGTAAAAATTTAGCCCCCGCTAATGCCAAATTTGTGTATTTTTCTGACATTGAATATTCTAACAATGGTATTTCGGCGCAATTAATCACTAGTTGGGGTGATGTTAAGATAAAATCCCCGCTGTTTGGCGAATTTAATTTATATAATTTAACTGCTGCACTCGCTACATTACTTAGTTTAGGTTATCCGCTGGAGCAACTTGTTGCAGGTTGTGCGCATTTACAGCCTGTTGCTGGGCGTATGCAAGCATTTAGCGAAACAGACAAGCCAACATGTGTTGTTGATTATGCACATACACCTGAGGCATTAGCACTTGCATTACAAGCGCTGCAAAAACATGTGCCAGGCGGTGTAAGCTGTGTGTTTGGCTGTGGTGGCGATAGAGATAAAGGCAAGCGCGCTCTAATGGCGCAAGCTGCTGAGCAAAATGCTAATAAGGTTATTATTACTAGCGATAACCCACGCTCAGAAAACCCAGACGCGATTATTGCAGAAGTAGCAGCAGGTTTAACGCATCCTGAAAAGGCCCATTTAGAGGCCGACCGAGCAACCGCAATTAGTTACGCAATAAATAATGCTGCAGCCGGCGACGTTATTTTAATTGCTGGTAAAGGGCATGAAGATTATCAAATAATTGGCGATACGCGCATAGACTTTTGCGATCGCCGTTATGTACAAGAACAACTAAAAAAAGCAGTAAGAGGGATAACTCAATGATCCCAATGGATTTTGATTGGCTGGCTAATGTGCTAGCAACCGATTATCAAGGTGATAATCAAAAAGTGATTAATATAAACACTGATACCCGCAGCATTTGCGAAGGTGAAGTGTTTTTAGCACTTAAAGGCCCTAATTTTGATGGCCATAAATTTATAGAACAGGCTAAACAAAAAGGCGCTATAGGTGTCATTGTTCAACACAAAGTAGCTGTTGATATTGCACAATTTGTTGTTGGCGATACGCGCATTGCGTTAGGTGATATTGGTGCAGCGGTAATGGCGCAAGTTGCTCCTAAAACAATTGCTATTACCGGCAGCGTGGGTAAAACCACTGTAAAAGAAATGTGCGCTGCTATTTTATCTGTGCAGGGTGATGTACTTGCCACTAAAGGCAATTTTAATAACGACATTGGTGTACCACTTACTTTATTACGTTTAGAGCCACACCATCGCTTTGCTGTAATAGAGCTTGGAGCAAACCATTTAGGTGAAATTGCTTACACAACAGCAATGGCAAAACCCGATGTAGCTGTTGTATGTAATGTGGCGGCTGCACACTTAGAAGGTTTTGGCAGCTTAATGGGTGTAGCTAAAGCAAAAGGTGAGATTTTTGATGGCTTAAAAGATGATGGCGTTGCCATTGTTAATTGCGATAGCGAATTTAGCCAATATTGGCTTGATAAGTTAACAGATAAAAACGTTAAGCGCTTATCAAGTACAGAAAAACTCGATATTTGGGCTGAAAATATTAGCCTAGACGAAAACGCAAGAGCAAGCTTTACCCTTTGTACTAACAACAAGCAAGTACCTGTAACTTTGGCGCTTCCGGGTAAACATAATATTAGTAACGCACTCATAGCCGCAGCACTTACCAGCGAATTTGACGTATCTCTTGAAGAAATTGCTAATGCGCTTGCCACTATGGGCGATGTTAAAGGCCGCGTAAATCTAATTAATGTCAGTGACACATTAACGGTAATAGATGATACCTATAACGCAAACGTTAAGTCGGTAAAAGCCGCTATTGATTTGCTTGGTAATATTAAAGGTCACCGTATTTTAGCGCTTGGCGATATGGGAGAGCTTGGTGAAGATGCCCGTATGTATCACCAAGAAGTTGGCGAGTATGCATTAGAGCAAGGGATTGATGAGCTGTTTACCCTCGGTGTGCTTAGCAAATCAGCCAGTGATGTATTTGAAAAGCCTAATCGTCATTTTTCAAATCGTGATGAGATGCTCAAACAAATTCAATTAAGTCTTAGTAAAGTAGATAGTAAAACCACAATAGTAGTGAAAGGATCTCGCAGTTCTCGTATGGAATTATTAGTAACCGATTTAGTAAATGGCCAGCAACATGCCATCAATGGAGTATCATCATGTTAGTTTGGCTGGCAGAGTATTTAACTCAGTATTTTAGTGGTTTTCATGTTTTTTCGTATTTAACGCTGCGTGCCATTTTAGGTATTTTGACAGCGTTAATGATGTCGTTATATTTCGGTCCAAAGCTGATTCGTGCATTACAGCGTATGCAAATAGGCCAGGTTGTTCGCCACGATGGCCCTGAATCGCATTTGTCTAAAAGAGGCACGCCTACTATGGGCGGCATATTAATTTTAGGTGCTATTTTTACAAGTACCTTGCTGTGGGCTGATTTATCAAACAAATATGTGTGGGCTACTTTATTTGTAATTGGCTCGCTAGGTGTGGTGGGCTTTATAGATGATTACCGTAAGGTTATTCGTAAAGATCCAAAAGGTCTAATTGCTAAATGGAAGTATTTTTGGCAATCGGTAATTGCTTTAGTGGTTGCCACAGCGCTTTACGCAACCAGCACACAAGCGGCTGAAACCTCTCTCGTTGTGCCATTTTTTAAAGATGTATTACCGCAGTTAGGCTTGTTTTACATTGTAATTACCTACTTTGCATTAGTCGGTACCTCAAACGCCGTAAACTTAACCGATGGCCTAGATGGCTTAGCTATAGTACCTACTATTTTAGTCGCGGCAGCACTTGCCATAATTGCTTACTTAACGGGTAACATTAACTTTTCGGCTTACTTACATATTCCGCATTTACCACTTGCTAGTGAGCTTGTAGTGGTGTGCACCGCTATTGTTGGCGCTGGGCTAGGCTTCTTATGGTTTAACACTTATCCGGCACAAGTATTTATGGGCGATGTAGGTTCGCTTGCACTCGGTGGTGCGCTGGGGATTATTGCTATTTTAGTTCGCCAAGAGTTACTGCTTATTATTATGGGTGGCGTGTTTGTAATGGAAGCCTTATCGGTAATTTTACAAGTGGGCTCATACAAATTACGCGGACAACGAATTTTTAGAATGGCGCCTATCCATCATCATTACGAATTAAAAGGTTGGCCTGAGCCACGCGTTATTGTGCGCTTTTGGATTATTTCTATTGTGCTTGTGCTTGCAGGCCTAGCGACATTAAAGATTCGATAAATGCAGTATTTAAACGAGATAAAAAACAAACAAATAACAGTGCTCGGACTCGGTGTAACCGGTCTGGGCATTGTGCGTTTTTTATTATCTCATGGCTTTTCGCCAAAGGTTATAGATAGCCGCAAAAATCCCCCCGGGATTGATTGGCTAAAAGAGCATGCGCCACAGCTAAGTACTCACTTTGGTAACTTGGACGGTGCAGCACTTTGTAAAAGTGACATGATCATTATTAGCCCAGGGCTTAGCTTAAAAATACCTGCAATCGCAAAGGCTATTGAGTCAGGCGTTGAAGTTATTGGTGACGTTGAGTTATTTGCTCGCATAAATACTAAACCGGTTGTAGCAGTAACGGGCTCTAATGGTAAATCAACCGTTGTAACCCTTGCCTATGAAGTACTAAAAGCGGCAGGTTATAAAGTTGCGCTTGGCGGGAATATTGGTACTGCGGTATTAGATTTACTAAGCGATGATTTTGACGTGTATGTGCTGGAGCTTTCAAGTTTTCAGCTTGATACAAGCTCGAGCTTAAAACCTATTAGCGCGACGGTATTAAATGTATCTGAAGATCATCTAGATCGTTACGACAGTTACCAAGCTTATATCGATTCAAAATTAAGCATTTATAACAATGCTGAGCTTATAGTAATAAACGCAGATGATATTCAAACTAAGCCTATTAGCCGCTCTTTAGCGCCGCAAATGAGTTTTGGCACCGACCAAGGTGATTATCACTTAGCTGAGCATAATAGTGAGCTGCACTTTATAGCGAAGGGCGAGGCATATTTACCTGTTAGTAAGCTTGCGGTAGTAGGTAAGCACAATTACTTAAATACCCTGTCTGTTATGGCGTTATTGAGCCCGTTTAATATTACCAAAGCTCAGTACACAACAGCACTTAGCCAATTTCATGGTTTAGCGCACCGCTGCCAATTTGTAAGCGATAAAAATGGCGTTAAGTACTTTAACGATTCTAAAGCCACTAATGTGGGCGCAACCATTGCGGCAATAGATAGTTTAGCCTCAGAGTACGAAAACCTGATTGTAATAGCTGGTGGCGATGCTAAAGGTGCTGATTTAAGTGCGCTAAAACCATATATAAAAAATCATGTAAAAGCGCTCGTTTGCTTTGGTAAAGATGCAAATAAACTTGCGGCACTTACTAGTAAATCTCATTTAGTAAATAATATGCAAGAAGCTGTGGCACTTGCACAAGTACTTAGCAAACGTGGTGATATTGTTTTGCTTGCTCCTGCGTGTGCCAGCATTGATATGTATAACAATTATATGCAACGTGGTGATGACTTTGTGCAGTGTGTAGTGGAAGGGCAACTATGATTGCTTTTGCTGATTTAAAAGAAGCCCTAACGCCTAAACCATCAGCCCAGCTTTATGATGTACCTTTGCTTTATTGCATGTTAATGCTTATTGGGGTGGGTTTTGTAATGGTGACCAGCGCCTCAATGCCTACTGCAGATAGGCTGTTTGGTGATATTTACCATTTTACAATTCGACACGGTATTTTTTTAGCGTTGTCGTTTTGTTTATTTTGGATAACCACGTTAGTGCCTATGAGTTGGTGGAAAAAAGCCAACCCTTATTTATTGCTAATAGGTTTAGTGCTGCTACTTGTAGTGCTAATTGTTGGCCGTGAGGTAAATGGTTCAACGCGTTGGATACCTGTAGGGCCTTTTAATATACAAGCATCTGAGCTAGCTAAGTTATTCTTTTTTAGTTATATAGCCGGTTATTTGGTACGTAAGCGAGAAGAAGTACAAGAAAATATTAAAGGTTTTGCAAAGCCAATAGCAGTGTTTGCTGTATACGCATTACTTATTTTATTACAGCCCGATTTAGGCACCGTGGTTGTTATGTTTGTTACAACGGTAGGCCTTTTATTTTTAGCTGGCGCAAAGCTTTGGCAGTTTTTTGCATTAATTTTAACAGGCGTTGCGCTGGTTGTTGGCTTAATTGTTTTAGAGCCATATCGAATGGCACGTGTTGTTGGTTTTTTAGAGCCTTGGGATGATCCATTTGGTAAAGGCTATCAGTTAGTGCAGTCATTGATGGCATACAGTCAAGGTGATTGGTTTGGTCAAGGACTTGGAAATAGCGTACAAAAGTTACAGTACTTACCAGAGGCTCATACCGACTTTATTTTTGCTGTTATCGCTGAAGAACTTGGTTTTGTAGGCGTACTAAGCATTTTAATGGTGTTAGGTACTTTGGTGTTTAGGGCTTTATTAATTGGCCAAACAGCACTTAAAAATGGTAAAGAATATGAGGGCTATTTAGCCTTAGCAATTGGCATTTGGTTTGCGTTTCAAACCATGGTTAATGTAGGTGCAAGTGCAGGAATATTACCCACAAAAGGGTTAACATTGCCGTTTATTTCGTATGGTGGCTCAAGCTTATTAATGATGACGATTGCCACTGGTATTTTATTGCGTGTTGATTTTGAAACTAAAATGGCAACCAAGCAAGCCACCTCACGTGGAGGTAAGCGATGAGTAAAAAATTAGTAGTAGTAGCAGGCGGAACTGGCGGGCATATATTTCCGGGTATTGCTGTAGCTGATTATTTAAAAAACCAAGGCTGGGAAGTCAGCTGGATAGGCACACCCGATAGAATGGAAGCCGAGGTTGTGCCAAAGCACAATATTGAGATTGATTTTATTAATGTAAAGGGCGTACGCGGTAATGGCTTAAAGCGTCTTATTAAAGCCCCATTCATGGTACTTAATGCAATATTGCAGGCGCGTAAGGTATTGAAATCTCAACAACCTGATGTAGTACTTGCAATGGGTGGCTATGTAACCGGGCCAACCGGTATTGCGGCTAAAAGTTTGGGTATTCCACTGGTTATTCATGAGCAAAATGCGGTTGCTGGAATGAGTAATAGATGGTTGGCTAAATTTGCTAATAAAGTACTAGCCGCTTTTCCGAGTGCTTTTGATAAAGGCCAAGCTGAGCTTGTAGGTAATCCTGTTCGCCAAAGTGTGGCTGATGTGCCTAAGCGTGAAGTTTCAAACCCTATAAATGTACTCGTTGTAGGTGGTTCGTTAGGTGCTCAAGTACTTAACCAGACCTTACCTGAAGCATTTAAAGTTATGGCAAACACATGTGATTTAAATGTGTGGCATCAAACGGGTAAAGGGCACTTAGAGAGCGTTAAAGCTGCTTATAAACTACATCAATTTACTGAGCAGCAAGTAAAGGTAGCACAATTTATTGATGATATGGATGCAGCCTATAGCTGGGCCGACATTGTTATTTGCCGAGCGGGTGCACTAACGGTAAGCGAAATTGCCGCAGCGGGTAAAATGGCCGTATTTGTACCATTTCCGCATGCCGTTGACGATCATCAAACTGCTAACGCACAGTATTTAGTAATGGCTAATGGCGCTTTATTGATGCCACAAGGGCAATTTAATAAACAGTCTATTGTTGCGCTGTTGAGTCCTTATTTAGCACAACCAAAATTAATTGATGAAATGGCTAATAATGCTAAAAAGCAAGCCATTTTAGATGCCACAGCAAGCGTAGCTGCGCACTGTGAGCAAGTAACAAATAAGAGAAAATAAGTGAAAGAAACGTCATTACAAGAAAAATATTCACGACCAGCGATGCGTCGAATAGACACCATACATTTTATAGGTATTGGTGGCGCTGGTATGGGCGGTATTGCAGAAGTACTTGCTTTTGAAGGTTATCGTATTACAGGGTCTGATATTGCGCACAGTGCAATGACAGAGCGCTTGATAAAAGCCGGTGCAGAAGTCTTTATTGGCCATCACGAAAATAACGTAAAAGATGCAAACGTAGTGGTTGTTTCAAGCGCAATAGATGAAACAAACCCGGAAATTATAGCTGCAAAAGCGGCGCGTATACCAGTAGTTCGCCGTGCAGAAATGCTTGCCGAGTTAATGCGTTTTCGCCATGGTATTGCTATTGCGGGTACTCACGGCAAAACAACTACAACGAGTTTAATTGCCAGTATTTATGCCCAAGCAGGGCTTGATCCTACCTTTATTATTGGTGGTTTATTAAATAGTGCAGGTAGTAATGCAAAGGTTGGTAAAAGCGACTTTTTAATTGCAGAAGCAGATGAAAGTGATGCGTCATTTTTACATTTACAGCCTATGGTGTCGGTGATCACTAATATTGAAGAAGATCACATGGATACCTACGGCGGTAGTCTTGAGAAAATGAAAGACACCTATGTAGATTTTATCCATAACCTACCGTTTTATGGCTTAGCTGTCGTGTGCATTGACTCAGAAGTTGCCAGCGAGCTAATCCCACGTTTTGCTCGCCCTGTAATTACCTATGGCGAAGCACGCGATGCCGATTATCGCATGAGCGACTTTAGTCAATCTGCCAATACGTGTACGTTTACCGTAACAAGTAAAAATGGCGATAGCTTAACTGCTACGCTTAATATGCCTGGTAAGCACAATGCATTAAATGCAACTGCTGCAATTGCTGTAGCTAAAGATCAAAACATTGCTAATTATGCGATTTTAGAAGCACTGCAAAAGTTTGAAGGAATTGGCCGTCGTTTTCAGCATTACGGTGAATTTGAGAACGAGCGCGGTAATGTAATGCTTGTTGATGATTATGGTCATCACCCGTCGGAAGTAGCGGCTACTATAGCGGCTGTTCGTGAAGGGTGGCCAGATAAGCGCTTGGTAATGGTTTATCAACCACATAGATTTAGCCGTACTCGTGACTTATACGAAGACTTTGTAAAAGTATTAGCCGATGTTGATCAATTACTTTTACTTGATGTGTATAGCGCCGGAGAAGACCCCATTGTAGGAGCAGATAGTAAAAGTCTGTGCCGTAGTTTACGTCAACGCGGCAAAGAGCCTCTGCACGTAGCTACCAATGCTGAACTTGCAGGTGTGCTAGCAGCAAACTTACAAAATAATGATTTAGTATTAACCCAAGGCGCTGGTAACATAGGTCAACTAGTTAAAACATTAGCTGCAACGGGTATGTCGATAGAAAAACTTAAACAGGGTGAAGTATGACTCAGGTAAATACACAATTTGGTAAAGTAGCGGTACTGCTAGGTGGAAACTCAGCAGAGCGTGAAGTGTCTTTACGATCGGGTCAGGCTGTTTTAAACGCGCTACAAAATAGTGGCGTAGATGCAATCGCATTCGACCCTCAAAATCGCTCGTTGTGGGAATTAAAAGAATTAAATGTAGATCGTGTTTTTATCGCTCTTCATGGCCGTGGTGGTGAAGATGGCACTGTGCAAGGTGCGCTTGAGTTTATGAATCTACCTTACACAGGTAGTAATGTGCTTGGATCTGCACTGGCTATGGATAAAGTTCGTTGTAAGCACCTATTTAAATCTGCTGGTTTAAGTACAGCACCTTATGCAGTAGTGGATGCTAAAAAAGGTTTTGATGCTAAAGCCATTATGGATGAGTTTAAAAAAGTAATGGTTAAGCCATCACATGAAGGCTCAAGCATTGGCATGGCACAAGCAAGTAGCGCACAAGAGCTAGAAGAAGCATTGGCCAATGCATTTAAGTTTGATAATCAGGTATTAGTCGAGCAGTGGATAACAGGACGAGAATTTACCGTTACAGTGCTTGGAGATGAAGTACAACCCGTTATTGAGATGACCACACCTAACGGTTTTTACGATTACCAAGCTAAGTATCAATCAAATACAACGCAGTACCATTGCCCAGCGGATTTATCTGCGCAAGACACTCAATATTTGCAAACAATATCGCTTGATGCATTTGATTTAGTCGGTGCAAGTGGCTGGGGCCGAGTAGATGCTATGCAAGATGAGCAAGGTAATTTTTACTTACTAGAAGTAAATACAGTACCCGGGATGACTGAAAAATCGCTCGTGCCAATGGCAGCAAAAGCAAATGGGGCAACTTTTGAGCAATTAGTTGTTCGCATTTTAGAGCAAACGCTTTAATATGCATCCCCTTTTAGAAAAAGCTCAACAAATCAAGCTGAAACTAAATTGGTCGCTGATTTTTGGGGTGAGTTTTTTTCTGGTAGTAGTCATTGGCCTGGTGCAAATTACTACGGGTGTATCAGATTGGCTAGTAGAGAACAAAGATGCGCAAATAAAGCACTTAATTGTGCAAGGGCATCCAAAGTACACTGATGAAACAGCAATTATAAAAGCAATAAAAAAAGCAGACTTAAGTAGCTTTTTTGAATTAGATGTAAAGCATGTGCAGCAGCTTGTTCAAGATTTACCTTGGGTTGCTACTGTTTCAGTACGAAAACAATGGCCAGACACCATACAAGTATATGTTGTTGAACATGAAGCCGTAGCCCATTGGAATAGTGACTTATTGCTAAACCAAAGTGGCCAAGCGTTTCAAGCAAGTAGTGATAAGTTACACGACTTACCACAATTATATGGCCCTGAAGGCAGCGAAGAAGAGGCATGGGTTGCGTTTAAGCAATTTGATGAAATGCTAAAGGTAAATAACCTGACGCTTTCAAGTCTTGCCCTCTCTGAGCGGTTTTCGTGGCAGTTATGGTTAGATAACGGAATACGCTTAGATTTAGGGCGTAAAGATAAAGCCAAACGCGTACAACGTTTTATAGATGTTTACCCGCGAATGGAACAACGTGCAGATGCACAAGTAGATACAATCGATTTACGGTATGATACCGGCCTTGCTGTGAGCTTTAAGCCACTGCAAGAAGAACAATTACAAAATAAGAGTAAGGCATGACTAAGTCAGCAGAAAGAAACCTCGTGATTGGATTAGACGTTGGTACCTCGAAAGTGGTTGCCACGGTAGGTGAAATCACCGCAGATAACAAGCTCAGCATTGTTGGTGTGGGCAGCCAAGTATCTCATGGTATGGATAAAGGCGGCGTTAACGATTTAAACTTAGTGTCTGAGTCGATTCGCCGAGCTATTGATGAAGCCGAATTAATGGCTGATTGTCGAATTAGCTCAGTGTACTTGGGGATTTCTGGCAAACATATTCAGTGTCAAAACGAAAGCGGTGTAGTTGCAATCAATAACACCGAAGTGACAGATGAAGACATTGAAAACGTCATTCATATTGCGCGTTCAGTGCCTATTTCTGCAGAGCGAAAAATGCTACATGCATTACCGCAAGAGTACAGCATCGACATGCAAGAAGGGATTAAAAACCCACTAGGCATGAGCGGCGTGCGTATGGAAGCACGAGCACACATCATTACGTGTTCGAACGACATGGCTAAAAACATTGAAAAATGTGTTCAGCGCTGCGGATTAGAAGTAGATCAACTTATATTTACGGCACTGGCGTCGTGTTACTCAGTTTTAACTGATGACGAAAAAGAGCTAGGTGTAGCCGTACTTGATATTGGTGGTGGTACAATGGATATCACCATTTATATTAATGGTGCTCAGCGTCATTCAGCTGTTATTCCAGTGGCTGGTAACCAAGTGACGGGGGATATTGCAAAAATATTTCGTACACCTATATCACATGCAGAGTCACTCAAAGTACAATACGCATGTGCAAATAGCCAAATGGCCAGTAGTGAAGACACTATTGAAGTACCAAGCGTAGGTGGGCGACCTGCAAGATTAATGTCGCGTCATACGTTATCTGAGGTTGTTGAACCTCGTTTTAGAGAATTATTTGAATTAGCGATGGAAGAAATTCGTCGTTCAGGCTTAGAAGACCAAATTGCCGCAGGCCTCGTTATCACGGGCGGGACTGCTAAAATGACTGGCGCTATGGAAGTGGCAGAAGACATCTTTCAAATGCCAGTAAGAATAGGCAAACCAATCGGGATGGTTGGTTTGACAGACTATGTAGATGATCCTTCGTACGCAACCGCTGTTGGTTTGTTACAATACGGGCGCACTATGCAATCGATGAATGCACAAAAGTCGAAAGCAGAGGATAACAATAATTGGTGGAACCGCATTACTAAATGGTTCCAAGGCGAGTTTTAATACTCAAGTCGGAGAGTAAACATGTTTGATATGATGGAACAGCACGGCGAAGAAGCCGTAATAAAGGTAATTGGCGTGGGCGGTGGCGGCGGTAACGCTGTTGAGCACATGGTAAAACAACAAATTGAAGGCGTACGTTTTATTGCCGCTAATACGGATGCACAAGCATTACGTAATTCAGCAGCAGATATAACGGTACAGCTTGGCACGCAAATAACCTCTGGGTTAGGTGCGGGCGCAAACCCAGAAGTAGGCCGTCAATCGGCTGAAGAAGATGCAGAAACTATTCGTGCGAGCCTTGAAGGTGCCGATATGGTATTTATTGCAGCGGGTATGGGCGGTGGTACGGGTACTGGTGCAGCACCAGTGGTTGCTAAAATCGCTAAAGAATTAGGTATTTTAACGGTTGCAGTAGTAACACGTCCTTTTGATTTTGAAGGTAAAAAACGTGCCGCTGCGGCTGAACAAGGTATTAATGAATTGTCAGAAATTGTAGACTCACTTATTACAATTCCGAACAATAAATTGCTTAAAGTTTTAGGAAAAGGGACTACACTTCTAGATGCCTTCGCTAAAGCTAATGACGTATTATTTGGCGCAGTACAAGGTATTGCCGAGCTGATTACACGTTCTGGTTTAATTAATGTGGATTTCGCCGACGTACGTACAGTAATGTCAGCGATGGGTACTGCTATGATGGGTACTGCTTCTGCGTCTGGACCTGATCGTGCACAAGAAGCTGCTGAAGCCGCAATCTCAAGCCCATTACTAGAAGACGTTGATTTAACTGGTGCTAAAGGTATCTTAGTTAATATTACCGCAGGTATGGACATTGCGATTGAAGAGTTTGAAATTGTTGGTAACCACGTTAAGGCGTTAGCGTCTGAAAATGCAACAGTTGTTGTTGGTGCGGTTATTGATCCAGAAATGAGCGACGAGTTACGTGTAACGGTTGTTGCAACTGGTTTAGGCGGCGATCGTCGTCCACAATTTGGTATTGTTGATAACGGTATTAAAAAGGCATCAGGTTCTGATGTTACTGGTTCATCAAACCAAACAAGTAGTATGTACGTACCAAGCTTTGCAAGCCAAGGTACAAGCTCTGAAGAAAGCACTGCTAGCACGCAAGTAGAAACTAAAGAACAAACAGAATCTACTAGCTCAAGCAGTTCAACTAGCTCTTCAGCGCAAAATAGTAAAAAAGCGGATAAATCAGAAGGTGGTGATTATTTTGATATTCCTGCTTTTTTACGTAAACAGGCTGATTAACATTTAATAATACTTTTGTTTGAAATATGTACAAATATTGAAAGGCAAAAGGATTTATGTTACACTCCGCCGTCTAACTGTAACTGATTTTAAAGTGAGCGAACCTATGATTAAACAGCGTACGATTGCACAAGTAGTCAAAGCCATAGGAATTGGACTTCATAAAGGTGAGAAGGTCACAATAACTCTCCGACCTGCGAGCGCAAATACTGGGATTGTATTTCGTCGTGTCGACCTTGATCCGGTTGTTGAATTTGAAACAACACCTGAAGCCGTTGGTGATACACAGCTATGTACCTGTTTAATTAACAAAGATGGCGTTCGCTTATCTACTACTGAGCACTTAATTGCAGCTGTTGCCGCAATGGGTATTGATAATCTAATTGTAGAATTAGATAGCTCAGAAGTGCCAATTATGGATGGTAGTGCATTACCATTTATATACTTGTTACAAAAAGGCGGTATAGAAGAGCAAAATGTCGCGAAACGCTTTATTCGTATTAAAGAAAAAGTACGTATTGAAGAAGGTGATAAATGGGCTGAAGTAGAACCATATGATGGTTTTCATATCGACTTTGAAATTGCTTTTGATCACCCGGCAATTAATGAAAGCCGCCAACGTGTTGGTTTAGACATTACGGCACAAAGCTTTACTGAAGAAATTAGCCGCGCACGTACTTTTGGTTTTATGAAAGATATAGAATACATGCATGCTAACAACCTAGCACTAGGTGGTAGCATGGATAGCGCAGTAGTACTTGATGAGTTTAAAGTTTTAAACCCTAATGGTTTACGCTACAGCGATGAGTTTGTTAAGCATAAAATACTAGACTGTGTTGGTGACATGTTTATGACAGGTCACAACCTTTTAGGTAAAGTAACGGCATTTAAATCGGGTCACGATTTAAACAACAAGTTACTTCGCAAAGTTATGGCTACAGAGTCAGCATGGGAGTGGGCAACATTTGAAACGCCTGTTACGATGCCTGCACCCGGCCTTGAGTTAGCGACTGCCTAACTTAGTATTTTAAAAATACACGCTCACAAACAGTTATAAAAAATGACGCTTATTAGCGTCATTTTTTGCTTTTAATTTAACTAAATTTTAAGAATGGACTGCAATTGATCTAAGGTAGTTATTGTGTAAGTGGGAGTTATCCCTTCAGGTAACTGCTCACCAGGGTGTTGCAACCAACAGGTATCAATACCAACATTATTACCGCCAAGTACGTCGCTTGAGGCAGTATCACCCACCATTAAGATCTGGCTTTTATCAGGGTTACCCATAAGCTCAAATGTGTGCTCAAAAATAGCTTTATTAGGTTTTGCTATACCTACTAGCTCTGATATTACCAACCACTCAAACATATTTTTTAAACCAGTGTGTTCTAAGCGCACGGTTTGTAGACGGGCAAATCCGTTAGTTATGATACCTAATTTAGCATGTGGCTTTAGTTTATTTAAAAGCTCTACGGCGCCAGGCAAAGGCTCGCAAATTTGCGCCATAGAATCTAAAAAAGCATCATTTAATTCTTTTGCTGGTACATTTAGTTTTTCAGACCACTCGTTAAAGCGGGTTACTTGTAAATAATCGGCACTAATAGTGCCATTTTGGTAATCAACCCATAGTTGCTTATTAGTTTTCTGATAGTGTACGTAGTCGTCTTTAGTAAATTGTATATCATATGCTTTAAACATACGGGTCATACCCGCGAGAATATCAAATCTAAATAATGTTTCGTCGGCATCAAACAGTACATAACTGTATTTCATTAAACTTCCTAAATTAATTCATTTGTTATACAAAGCAGGGTGTAAAAAAGGCGCCATTGCTAAAGTAAGTGCTTGAGTATAAGTACTTTCACGGGTTGCATGGTTATTTGTAAGAAGCCCAATAGCGCCGCCTTTTTGCTTAATATTTTGAGTATTAAAGGCTTTATCCATCACATCGCCAAGTTCTTCACCGTTTAATAGCGCGTTATACAAAACTTGAGGTAAAGGTAAATTGCTACTGCGTCCTACAGATTGCTCTGAGCCGTTATTAATTACCACATAGGCAAAGGTTGCTGCACCGTAACTAAATTGCTCTGCACCGCCTTCCATTGCGCAGTAGTAGTGTGCTTTGTAGGTGTCTTTGCAAAAGGCTACCCTGTTTTGTGCACCAATGCGTGTTTGCTCTTCACCAATAGGCTGATCTGGCACATTAGATGGGGCATCAACACCTTGGCAATCAATTTCATGATCCGGGAAATATATTGCAAAAATATGTTTAGCCGCGTTAATTTTTACGGGGTTTTTAGAACCCACTACAATTTTTAATGAGTACAACACAATGTCCCTTATTGTTACTAAAAATCAGCAGTGTACGTGAGAGAGCTCAATCTTAGAAGAGGCGTTAAATAGGTATATCAAGAGGTGCTAAGTTTTCTAAGGCACGCTTTTTAATAATAATATCTTTAATAAGAGGAGTAAGAACCAGCTCCATTGCTAAACCCATTTTACCACCGGGCACCACAAGTGTATTAATTCGCGACATGAAGCTGCCTTCAATCATTTGTAAATAATACGGAAAATCAACATCATCAATTCCCCTAAAACGAATAACGACAAAGCTTTCATCGAGTGAAGGAATATCTTTTGCACTAAAAGGGTTTGATGTATCAACAGTTGGTACGCGCTGAAAGTTAATATGGGTACGTGAAAATTGCGGCGTAATATGGTTAATGTAGTCGTCCATACTGCGAACAATTGAATCCATTACTTTTTCACGAGAGTGGCCACGGTCTTGAGTATCGCGGATCAGCTTTTGGATCCATTCAAGGTTAATTATAGGTACCATGCCTATAAGTAAATCAACGTGCTTAGCTACATCATGATCTTGATCAACTACACCACCATGCAGACCTTCGTAAAACATTAAATCTGTACTCGATTCAAGATCTTGCCACGGTGTAAACGTACCCGGTAATTGGTTATAAGGTACTGCTTCGTCAAAAGTATGTAAGTAACGACGTAGCTTACCTTGGCCTGTTTCGCCGTATTGGTTAAATAATGTTTCTAGTGCGCCAAAGTCGTTAGCTTCTCGGCCAAAGTAGCTAATATGCTTACTTTCTTGTTGGGCTTCGCGTATTTTTTTATCCATTTCAGGGCGAGTGTAACGGTGAAAGCTATCCCCTTCGACAAAAGCTGCATCTATATTTAGGCTACGAAAAATGTGTTTAATTGCATTGGTTGTAGTAGTAGTACCCGCACCAGAAGAACCTGTAATAGCAATGATAGGATGTTTAGCTGACATGTTTTTTTCTCTTTTTTAGGACCACGTTAGTTATAAAGAGTTTACTGGCTCTGCTCAAGTGACGCCACCAGCAAATAACGTTATCATGAGGTGCTTAAAATTAAAACGAGAGAAAGCATGAAACTTATTAAACCATTGCTTGGACTATTTTCAATAACGGCGCTTAGCCTAAGTATGGCGCAGGCTAGCATGCCTAAGAGCCAAATATTACTAGCAGATTTAAATACACCTTATGGGGTACAGGTTAAGGTAATAAGCGATAAAAAGAGCTATAACAACCAACCTTATTTAACTAATTCGGGTATTTACTTTACCCATGAAGTTATCTCTAATCAGCATAGCCAAACAGATATTGCGTATTACGACTTAGCTACAAAACAAGTTAGCAATCTTACAAACTCACCTGTAAGTGAATATTCCCCAACAGTTATGCCAAACGAAAAGAGTTTATCTGCCATTGTGGTTGAGTCTGACTCTAAGCAAAAACTATGGCAATACCCGTTAGATACACAGCAAAGCCCAAGTCGTATTTTTGATTGGATAGAGCCTGTAGGCTACCACGCTTGGGGTATTCAAAATGATTTAGTCATGTTTATATTAGGTGAACCGCATACACTGCAATACACCTCTGTAGAGGCTGCAAAAGGGCATATTGCGGCAAGTAATATTGGCCGGACGTTAATTTATAATCATTCAATGGCTAAATTTTTATTTAGTTACACTAAAAATGATCAGCATATTTTAGCGAGTTTTAATGTACAAACTAAGCAAGTTGAAGACTTACTAAGGTTACCAGCTAATGTACAAGATTTTATTTTAAAAGATGATGCAACGATTGCTTATGCAATTAAAAACCGTGTGTATCAACGTCAACTTACAGGTAAGAATGAGGTTTCTCAGTGGTTAGATTTAAGTACTTACTGCGATACTACAATCACTCGTATGAGCTATAACAGTGATAAGCTCGCTTTTGTGTGTGATGTAAAATAAATTCGGACTTTGCAGTGCGTATACGTTACTGTATTGCGCAACTTACTATTATAGGATTTACAACGTGGCCTACAGCGCAGAAGAGCTTACAGAGCAACTCATTAAATTACAGTGCAGAAGTAATTTTAAAATTAAGAACATTGCAGAGTACATGTTAGTAAACTCTAAAGAAGCGTTTTACACTCACAGCGAAAGCGGTAAAGGTAAAATTGTAATTCGACCAGCATTCGAAGTGTTTAGTGATGACTTTAGTGATATAGACGGAGTTGTTCGCGCTCCCGGTTATTTTCACAGTAGTGAAATGACCCGTTTTCCAACGCGTATATTTAAAAGTGCTCAGCCAATTCATTACGGCGTGGCGTTTAAAATAAACTCAGAGCAAGCTGCAAAAGACTTTATAGCTAAATTAACTATGATCATTGGTGGTTAATAAAAGGCTTAGTTAAGCAAAAACTTGGTTAAGATACTTATTAAAAAGCCGCTGAATTTATATTCAGCGGCTTTTGTATTTTTATAGTTTAATGAATCTAAGAATTACTTACTTTTTAAGAAGCTATTAACCGATTCAAGCTCACGTGTTTTAAGGGCGATACAATCATTTGTGCTTTCTTCAAGCTTACTTAATGTACGCGCATAACCAGCTACATCAGCTACTTTTTCGTTAAAAAATACTTTTGTTTTAGCTAGACTTTCTGCATTACAGCTTGCAGTTGTAAAGTACGGTAAGTTAGGAATAAAGAACGGTGGCAAGCTTGCAGTTACTTTATCGTAATTGCTGTATACCCAATCTATAAATAGCGCTTGGCGTTCGTCTGTATAGCTTTGACCAGATAAAATAGTGCGCATATCAGAAGCCGTTACTTCGTCCGTTAGACTATAAGCCAATACTGCTTTTTGAAGCTTTGGTTCGCCAAAAAAGCTCATTGCAGCAAGCATATTAGTACGTACTTGCGGATCTTTAGTCGTTTTAAACGTCGTCATGAATTGATCAAGTAATGCTTCATCACCATGAAAAGCGGCAAGTGTTAAGTAGGTGCCTGCTAAATAAGGGTCTACCTTTTGCGGATCTTTTAAGTAAGCTTGTGTTTGCTCTTTTGCTTTATTTATTACATTTTGATCTTCGCCATCAAAACCTAAACGAGACACAACCGCTGCTCTTAACTGTGAAATAGCACCGTCTTCACCGGCTTTCGCTTCTAGGCCATATTTTTTAGCCGCAGGCGTTACAGCACCACGAATAAATTCAGGCCATAGATCTTTATTGCTTTGATCTTTAAAGGTGCGCTGCTGCGATACTAAATAACCCAGTGCAGTATTAGCTACGCGAGGATGGCTATCACTTACAAATACTTCAAGCGTTTGCATTAATTTTGCAGCAGATATAACACCCGCATCAAGTAATGCATCAGTAGCTGAAAGCAGTGCTAGGCGCTCGCGATCACTTAGTACGCTAGGGGCTTTTTTAATGAGTGCGCTAAATTGTGCATCATCCATTACCCAACGGTAGTAGCCTAAAGCACCTTGGTCAGGATAAATCCACTCAGGTTCAAAATCTAGATCAAGAGTTTGGCTTTGTTTATTGAGTAAAATATTAGCCGTTTTTACTTTATCGCCCGCGCCATATTTTATAGCTACAGGTACATTCCATAGCTGTGCAGGGGCATCAACCCCAGCGTTTGCAAAACGGCTTTGCGAAATAGTAAGCTTCTTACCTTGCTGTTTAACATTTACTAGCGGAAATGAGGATTGCTCAATAAACGATTTTAAAACACTTGCTACATCTTTATTTGACGCTTTACCTAACGCTTCCCATAAATCTGCAGCTTCAGCGTTTTTGTATGAAAATTCTTTTAAATAGCTCTGAATACCTTTTTGAAATGCATCTTCGCCAATCCAGTTTTCAACCATTGCAAGTACTGAGCTACCTTTAGAGTATGCTAAGCCTAAGCCATCCATAATATCGGCTTCGGTTTTAATTGGCTTACGTATAGGTTTAGTACTTAGGCGAGCATCAAGTGCCATTACGTTGTTTTGTGGTAAATCAAGGTGTGATTCAAACTCAGGGTTAAGCTGCTTAGTAATTTTAGCCGCCATCCAGCTTGCAAATGCTTCGTTAAGCCATAAGTCGTTCCACCACTTCATGGTTACCAAGTTACCGTACCACTGGTGAGCAAGTTCGTGAGCAATAATAGACACGTTGCGCTGCTTTTTACTACGTGTTGCTGCTGCTAAATCAACAAGTAAAATATCTTCACGGTAAGTTACCAGGCCTGAGTTTTCCATTGCGCCAAACGGGAACTCAGGAACAGCAACAGAGTCTAGCTTCTTGTAAACATAAGGAATACCAAAGTAGGCTTCGAGTGCGCCCAGTACTTTTGGCATATTTTCTTTAGCGTATTTGGCTAAGTGAATTTTACCTTGTGGCGTAATAACACGACCAGGAATAGGCATGCCTTCAATGTTTAACTCTTCAAACGGGCCAACAGCCATCGCTACTAAATACGATGGAATTGGCGGTGTTTTATCAAAATAGTGGGTGGTCATATTGCCGTTAACCGTTGTTTTAAGCTCTGGCGTATTGGCATATACTTTTTGAGACGTAGGTGCGGTAATTGTTAGTTGAAATGGAATTTTATAATTTGGCTCATCAAAAACAGGAAATGCACGGCGTGCATCACTCATTTCAAATTGAGTGAATAAATAAGGCGTGCCTTGGTCTAACGTTTTATATAAGCCTACACTTTGGCGGTTATAAGGCGCAGAAAAGTCAACTTTAAGCGTGTATTTACCCGGCTGAATTTGCTCATTACAGCTAAATTTAACTTTACCGGTTTTAAGCATTTCATTGCTTAAATTACAGCTTTCTTCGCCAAGTAGTTGCGCCATTTTTACAGCGTAAGCTACGCCATTTAGCTCAATGTATTTTGTTGGTTTTAGTACTTCTAGGGCTATTTCAGTCATCCCTGTGAATGTATCTTGGCTTGGGTCGAGTGTTAACGATACCTGCTGTGAGCTTGGTTTTGCGAGTTTTTCAATAACGAATTCGTTAGCGTTTGCAGCATTCATTGCTAAAGCAACGCTCACCGTTAAGAAGCTTTTAAAAAACATAATAATCCCTAGATTGTTGTTGTTAGAAACTACTCTAAATAGGCTTTTTTATGCGTTAATTATTTAGAGTGTGGATATCCTAACAGCTTTTTAGAATGGAGTAATTGATTATAGCTTAGATAGAATAGTCAAAAAGAGGCTAAAGAGTAACAAAGTTTGTCAGTGGCTTTCACGAAGGGTAAAACGAGTCCAATGCACGTGAGGGTTAATAATACGAATTTGCTGAATCACATTATTTAATAATGAAATGTCGTCAAATTTATCGTGCTGATATTCGTTAAAGCCCATTAAGTAATTAAAGGCATCTTTTGAGCTAGCTTGCAGCGCATAGATACGAATTTGTTGTTCAAAGTTAAGACGAAGACTACTAACAGCAGTTTTCATTCCTAATTGATCTACATTAGGAATAGCGCATTTTTGCAAATACCCAGCGCGCTCTCCTTCACCTGAAAACCATATACGTACTTTTTCGCTATAGCGGCCTGTTTTGGCAGGTAAGTCGAACATTAAGCGAGTATGGTGATGGGCTTTTATAAATTCAATATAGTCATTAAAGCCTGCATCAACTAAGGCATGATGCACAGGTACTAAGCGTGGTTTTATTTTTCCGTGGGTATGAAAACTAAAGCATAAAATACCTTGCTCAAAAACAAGATCATCAAGTGTTAAACAGCCTATTTCGTCACTATACGCACCGCTATAATAAGCGATTAAAGGCAGCCAAAAGTGCCAGTGTTTAGCTTGCTCACGTGCAACTTTAACATCACCATATATATATCCATTATAAAGTGTATGCAGTTCCATAGCTGAAAAAGGGCGACGACCAAGATGGGTTTTCAACGTAATACCTTGAAAGTAATGACGTGTTCTATTTTATACTTAAACTATACAAAGATGCGAGTATCGATTCTAGAATTTATGTATTTAGCTGCAAACAAAAACACCCTGCATAAAAATAGGCAGGGTGTTTTTATTCGCTATCAGTTTTATAGCGTAATTTATTCGCTTAAAGCGCGTGCTAAACCTACGGGTTCTATTTCTACACATACTTGGTCGTCATTCCAATTTAGACCAACTAAAGCGCTATCTTCGTTTAAATCTTCAACCCAATCATCTAAAAACTCATCAAGATTGATTTCGGCCGGGCTATATTCTGCCCATTCGTCTTTACACTGGGCTTTAGCTGCTTCTTCGCTTTCCCACAAAAGTAATACGTCAGTTTCTGCAAACTGATTTGACTCACATACAACAAAGCCGCCATCATCGCTGCTTAGTGCCCATACTTGCTCGCTTACACGTACTTTTTCTACAAAGCTAACTAGTTGTGATTCTATTTCGATATCGCTCATGTGTTTACCTTTTTAAATTAGAGACTAGGACTGGTATTTATTGCTGCTTGGCGCTTGCTATATTGCTCATAAAAAGCAACAAGCTCACTGTGCTGACTAAAGTCAGTCAGTTCGCGAAAGCAAATCCAATCAAGCAGGCAGTATAAACTGATGTTGAGGTATTCACAGCTTTTAAATTCATCATCAGCTAAATGCGTATTTAAATAGCTTAATGTTTCAGCAATGCGTTCGTTTTGCAGATTAAAAAATAATTTATCGCTTTGAGTATCAAACCCTGAGCGTTTACAAATTGCCATTTCAACGAGCGAGTCGTTACAGGCATTAATGATTGTAAGTAATTGCTCTTGCGGCCATGAAAGATCGGGCTGGGCTGTTTTTTTAAGAAGGTAGCGTAAAATTGTATTTGAATCGCCTAACGTGAGATCGCCATCAACCAAAATAGGTACTTTACGTGCAGGGTTATTACTAGCAAGCGTAGGTCGGCCTTCTTCAGAAAATATATTTAAAGTAACAAATTCTAAATTACAGTTGTTTTCAAGTGCCCATATTCTTATGCGGCGAGCATAAGGTGAGGCATCAGTACCAATAAGCTTCATAATTACTCCTAAAAAAAGCCGCATAAGCGGCTTTTTGTTTGTTGCAATAACACAACGTTATTCTGAACGGCTTGTAACTTCAAGTAAATGATAGCCAAACTGTGTTTGTACAGGGCCTTGCACTTGATTGATAGGTGCAGAGAATACTACTTTATCAAACTCAGGTACCATCATGCCTGGGCCAAACTCACCAAGAGCACCACCATCTTGACCCGAAGGACAGTTAGAATGTGCTTTTGCTAATTCAGCAAAATCTTCGCCTTGCTCAATTTGTGTTTTTAGATCTAAGCATTGTGCTTCGCTGTCTACAAGTATGTGTCGTGCGCTTGCTACTGTCATTAAAATCTCCTGGATTTAAAGTGATGTTTTTTTAATCGAATGAAAACTAGTCTAGTCAGATTACACTAATTGTACCAGTTTAGTTATTAGATAGTGCTTTTTCAATTGCGTTAACTAAGCGTGCTGACGATGGTTCAGCTTTAGAGTTAAAGCGAGTAATTGTTTTACGATCAGCAGACACCAAATATTTATAAAAATTCCAATTAGGTGAGCTTGTTTGCTTATTTAAATGTTTAAATATTGCATTAGCATTACTACCACGTACTTCGCTGGTGGCAAACATAGGAAACGTTACGCCATAATTTATAAAGCATACTTTTGCTGTTAATTTTTCGTCATTTTCTTCTTGAAAAAAATCATCAGACGGAAAACCAAGCACTACCAATCCCTTATCTTTATATTCTTTGTAAAGTGCCTCAAGCCCTCTAAATTGCGAGGTAAACCCACAATTACTGGCTGTGTTTACAATAAGCAAAGGCTTATTTTTAAACTGGCATAAGTTAATCGTTTCCTCAGAGCGCAGCTTTCGTATATTTACATTGGTAAAGTCTTGGCATATTTGCTCGTTTTCAGCAGACGATGCGTATGCGTGCAATGGTATATTTATACATAACGCAGCTAACCCTAAAATAATTTTTTTTAGCATAACTTGCACCTACATTTACGATTGTTTGATAGGGGGAACATACGCTAATATGAACAAAATTGATCAACCCTTCAAGTAACTATGACAACTCGCCTTGCAAATATTAATGATTTAAGTGAAATAGTCGCTATTTATAACGAAACAATTGCGTCTCGAATGGTCACCGCAGATACCGAAGAAGTAAGCGTTGAACAAAAACGTGAGTGGTTTAATAGCCATACTGCAAATCGACCTATATATGTTTACTGCGAAGATGAAAAAGTACTTGCTTGGCTAAGTTATAAGTCGTTTTATGGGCGTCCCGCATACGACGGTACAGTAGAAGTAAGTATTTACATTACCAGCAAAGCACAAGGTAAAGGTTTAGGTAAAAAGTTAATGCAGTTTGCTCAAATTACAGCTAAGCAGTTGGGTATTAAAGTATTACTTGGGTTTATATTTAGCCATAATGTGCCAAGCATAAAGTTATTTAAGCATTTTGAGTTTGATGTATGGGGCGAATTACCCAATGTTGCCATTATGGATGACACACCATATAGCCTTACTATTTTTGGAAAACACCTTTAATTAAAGGTGTTTCATATTCGGGTAATATTTTTTTACAAAATAAGTACAAGGACTTATGCCAATTAAATAAAAATAGACTACGCTATTAACATATTAAGTTTATTAATTTTTAAGTGTAGCTTGATGATTCGAAAAATATTAATTGTTGATAGTAGCAGCGTCATCGCCATGAGGGTGAAGGTGCTTTTAGAATTAATAGGATGTGAAGTCGAATTAATTCATTTTAGCATGCTAGAAATGTACACCCGCATAGCTGACTATGACCTTGTTATAGTGGCCCATGGTGTACCTGTAGATGCTATTAAACCGCTTGCAAGCGAAGTTGCGCAAGAGCGCTTTATGCTGCTTGCACCAAAAGCAGAAAACGGTGAGCAGTTATCTGCCTTTAGTCAATTAAACCATGTTGCTCCCAATGCAACGGTGGTTTACCCGTTTTTTTCTAACAAAGAAATCACCTCGCTACTAGAGAGTTTATTAGAGCTGGGCTCAAACCATATATTAAAATTACCAACCATTTTATTAGTCGATCACATTCCTGAGCGCCTCGAGAAAATGAAAAACAGTTTGGTGGGTGCGCATATAGAAACACATACCGCCATTAACAGCGCCCAAGCACTGGAAATATGTAAAGATAAGCATATAGATATATTAATTAGCGACTTTATTTTAGATGATGGTACTGGGTTAGATATTTTTTCGAAATTAAAAGTAACTCAGCCGCACTGCCGTTGTTTATTATTTACCTCTCGCCCCGATCAAGTCTCGATGATAGAAGCTATTCGCCAAGGCGTAGAAGATGTACTAATAAAGCCTTTAAACGACAGCGTTTTATTACAGTCGGTCCATAAATTATGGCAAACAGAGTTACTAAAACGCCATAATGCAGAGCTTGTCGAAAGGTTGCAAGATACCGTAGATGCACTAATCGAAAAAGACAGCTTACTCCAAGTTATTTATAAACATACGCCAGACGCCATCATGTTATTTGAACGCAGTGGTAAAGTAATAGAAGCTAACGATGCGTGTTTAAAACTCTTTAATTTACCGTTTAATGAACTAGAGGGTAAATCTGTATTTACCTTTTTAGATGACGACTCTATTTGTGGTATAAAAGATAAAATTACAACACTAAATAGTAATCGCCAATTTAGCTGTGATTTACGGTTATCTAAAACGACCGGTGATTATATTCCGCTAGTAGGTTCTTTTAACGAAATAGATCACCACGGTGAAATTGCACTAGCTGTAATTTTTAAAAATGTAACTCATCTAAAACAAAAAGAAGACTTATTGCTAGAGGCCAAAGACGTACTTGAAGAGCAAGTAAGAGCGCGTACCTCACAGCTGGAACATGCTAAAAACGTAGCTGAAGCTGCCAATCTCAGTAAGTCAGAGTTTTTAGCGAATATGTCGCATGAGCTACGCACACCAATGCATTCAATATTAAGCTTTTCGCGCTTTGGTTTGAGCAAGCTAGCTGCAGGCGATTTTGCCAAAGAAAAACTCGTTAAGTACTTATCTCGCATTGAAAGTAGTGGCGAGCGTCTACTTTCGTTGCTAAATAACTTACTCGATTTATCTAAACTCGATGTGGGTAAATTTCCTTTTAATCCTCGGCCATATAATTTGGCAAATATCATTAAAACAAGCATTGATGATGTATCGGGTACTGCTATGGAAAAAGAAATTGAAATAGCTTTTACTGCACAACCACTCCCTGTTATTGCACAGTGCGATGAAGAGCAAATAAATCAATTACTACGAAATGTGTTAGGCAATGCTTTAAAGTTCAGTGAGCCAAAAAGTAAAATACAAGTAACCCTTGAGTCAGATCATAAGCTTGCCACAATAGAAGTAATCGATAACGGCATTGGTATACCTGAAGATGAGCTTGAACATATTTTTACCAAGTTTGCGCAAAGTAGCAAAACAAACAGTGGCGCAGGTGGTACCGGTTTAGGCCTTGCCTTGTGTAGAGAGTTTGTGTCTTTACACCAAGGTGAAATAACTGCGCAAAATAACGAAAACGGTGGTGCAACTGTATGCATACAAGTACCGCTGGAAATAAACCTAGATGAACATTTGGCCGAAGAACAATTAGAGCAGCAAAATCATTGATTGTTTTTTTGGCACGCCAAGTAACTTTTTGAAGAATTTGAATGGATGATAAATTATGGCCTTAACTAAAATTCTTGCCGTCGATGACGAGCCGTTTAACCTTGAAATAATTGAAGAGATTTTAGAAGAACTTGATTTTGAGTTACAAGTAGCAACCAGTGGCCCTGAGTGTTTAGAAATGGTTGAAGGCTATATGCCGCAAGTAATTTTACTTGATGTAAGTATGCCGCAAATGAACGGCTACGAAGTATGTAAAGCACTTAAAGCGAACCCAAATACAGCGCACATTATTGTCATGTTTGTATCGGCACGTGGCACGGTTGAAGAGCGAATGGAAGGCTACTCTGTTGGGGCTGAAGATTATATTGTAAAGCCGTTTGGCCACGATGAGCTCAAATCTAAACTTAAAAATTTAAACCAAGTACTTATTGAAAAACAAAGCCTTGAAAAGCAAGTTGAAGACGCGACCTCTACTGCATTTAATGCGATGGCCAACAGTAGTGAAATGGGCGAAATAGTTAATTATGTTGAAAACATCGGGTTTATTAACGAACCAGAAGAGCTTGGTAAAGCACTTATTGATTGCCTCAAGTCATTTGATTTACAAAGCAATGTTGAATTTAGACAAGGCGATGAAATCAATCACTTTGCGCTAAGTGGCGTATGCTCGCCTATTGTTGTTGAGCTATTTGAAATGCTTAAAAATAAAGGGCGCTTACATGAATTTTCGCATCGAATTTTAGTTAATTATGAACTGATCAGCCTGCTTATTTTAAACATGCCAGATCATGATCCAGACAAGCACGGACGTATACGCGATCATGTTTGTTTTATTGTAAGTGTTACCGAGCAGCAATTACGTGCAATTATGACCAAAAAAATGCTCGAGTCGCAGCAGGCAAAGCTCAATGCTGTTGCAAGTACGGTCCACAGTAAATTTCATGGGCTAATTAGCTTATTAAATGAGAACCGCCAAAGTAACGAAAGAGTATTTAAACAATTACAAGAAGAGCTTGAAGAGCGTATCCCCACAATGGGGCTAGATGAAGATCAGGAGGTGTTTATTTATAAAAAAGTAGATGAAACAATCCAAAATTCAATTGCTAGAGAGGAGTCTGTAAAACAAGTAAAAGCAGCCTTTGCTGAAATTGAGCAACATCTATCGTTGCTGTTAAAAAGCTAGTACGTTTAAATCTAGAGGTTTACTCCCGAGTATTTAAGCATCTCGGGGTAAACCTTTTTCTACAATTCTAATCAGCCTAAGGGTTTTACGAAGTTGCACACGCTGTTTGTCGTTTTGCTGTGTAAGTGCCCAATTAATATGCTCTAAAACAAGCTCGCTACATTTTAGTGCTTTATCTTCAAGGGCAAAAACTATCTTAGGGCTAAAATCGGCATTTCCCAAACCCACCGCTAAATTACGTAACCAACGCTCATGGCCAATACGGCGAATAGGGCTGCCTTCGGTGTTTTTTAAAAACGTTGCTTCATCCCAAGCAAATAACTCAAGTAAGTCTTTATCTTTTAATTGTGTACGAGGATGAAAATCTTGCTCATCGGTTATTTTTCCATAGCGGTTCCATGGGCATACAAGTTGGCAGTCATCGCAGCCATAAATACGATTACCTAATAAAGCTCTGTACTGCTGTGGTATAGCACCTTGGTGCTCAATAGTTAAATACGATATGCATTTACGTGCATCAACCACATAAGGCTCTACAATCGCACCTGTAGGGCAAAGCGTAATGCAGGCTACACATTTTCCACAGCCTTCAAAGGTGTTTTCATCATCAATTGGTAGAGGTAAATCAACAAATAACTCACCTAAAAAAAACCACGAACCGGCTTCTTGGTTTATTAATAAAGAGTGTTTACCACGCCAGCCTAACCCTGCTTTTTCAGCAAGTTGGCGTTCTAGCACCGGCGCTGAGTCTACAAATGGCCTAAAGCCATAAGCGCCTATTTCTTGTTCTATTTTTTGGCCTAGCTTTTTTAACCTATTACGCATTAATTTATGGTAATCGCGGCCCAAAGCATAGCGGCTAATGTAGGCTTTTTCGGTATTTTTAAGTGTTTTGGCAAAGCTTGCATCAGGGGGAAGGTAATTCATTTTTACCGAAATAACGCGCTGAGTTCCGGGTACTAGTTCAGCAGGGCGAGCGCGCTTCATGCCATGTGCCGCCATATAATCCATTGACCCGTGATAACCCGCATCAAGCCAGCGCTGTAATTGTGCTTCGTGTTTAGATAAATCAATGTCGGTTATGCCAACCTCGCTAAAGCCAAGCTCTTGCCCCCATACTTTGATTTGTTGGGCTAGTTGTTCATAATTTGGAGTAGGGTTGCTCACACACATTTCACGCTTAAATTAGTAGCCGCGTAATTTAACATATTTGCTGGTGGGCGAAAACGCCTGTTAAAGTACAAAACGCTTTAACTGTTGCTGGGTTTGTAAGCTTAATTGCTGCGATTTTTGGCAATCGTTAAGGGCTGTGTCTATTTGCTGTTTAGCTTGCTCACCAAGCGCTACAATCTGCTCTACTGATTGATGAGTTTGTGTTTGAGTGTTCTCCAACATATGTACTGCATTTACTATTTGCTGGAGTTGCTGCTGGTTTTGTTCAAACTCATTAAGCATTTTAGTAAAGCCATCAGATGTATTACTTATTGCGCTTTGCGCGCTATTAGAGTGGGCAATTAATTGCTCTGACTCTTTGTTTGTTTCACTTACTAGCTCGTTCATTTGATTTATAAAGTCGCTAATCTGCCTAGTTGCACCACTTACTTTTATTGAAAGCGTACGTACTTCATCAGCAACAACTGCAAAGCCTCTACCAGCTTCACCGGCTCTAGCCGCTTCAATTGCAGCGTTTAGTGCCAATAAATTAGTTTGATCAGAAAACTCTTCAACCATTTTTAATATGCTGCGAATGTTTTCGCTGTTTTCTTTAAGCCCTGCCACCGTATTTGAAAAGTTACCTAGCATATTGGTAATAAGTTTAACTTGTTCAACTAAAGCTAAAAGCTCTGATGCTGAGTGCTTTACAAAATTTAGGTGCTCATTATTTACCTCATGCACGCTGTCTGTGTTGCTTACTATGTTTTGTAAGCTTTGCGTTATTCGCATACTGGCATTAATAATACTGTGGCTTAAATTAATTTGCTGCTCACTTGATTGCTCAGTACTTTGCATAGACTCAGTCACTTGGGTATTACTGTGAGCACTAGCTTGAGCGCTATTGTGCGTAGTACTTAATAGCTCACTTAAATGAGTAGTAAATAGGTTGTATTGCGTACTTAAATCTTTAAATTCATCGTAAGAAAAATGAGGGAGTTTGGCTGCTAAATTGGCATCTTGCTGGTTTATTTGTATTAAGGTATCTCGCATTGCAGTTACAGGGCGTACAATTAAAAAGCGCATATAAAAAAGAGTAAAAACAAAGCCAAATATAATCACTAAAGTTAGCAACCAAAATAGCCCCGTACTTTGCTGTTGTTCGCTCAAGCTTTGGTATAACCAAAATAATGTAATTGCTTGAAACAAAAATACAAAGCTCAAGTTGCCAACTATTTTACGGGTTAGCGTAAAAAAGAATGTTTGTTCTACATAATTATAAATTTTCATAAAACTACTCATTAAACTCAAGCCCTGTAATTTTTATTAGCAATAGGTAAGCTACCTTTGCTATTTCGACGCTAAATAAGCTTTAGTTTGCGCAGGGTAATTAGTAAAAATTCCATCTACGCCATACTCAAGCATTAGTGTTATATCTTGCTCTTTATCGACCGTATAAGCATAAATCTTTAGGCCCCGTTTTTTAGCATCATCTGCAAATGCTTTATTTACAAAGCTTTTATCTACATGAACACTAAATGCATTTAGCTCTTGAGCAAATTTTGCATAATGTAGAGGAATCGACGATGTAAGTGCGCCTATTTTAAGCCATGGTAGTGCTTTTTTTAGGAACTGTAATTGATGATGATCAAACGACGACACTAAAACGTTATCTTTTGATATGTTGCCAGCTGCAATATTGTTCTCAAGTACAGCTGCAAACTTTTCAAGCTCAAAGGTGTGTTTAAGCTCTAAATTTAATAATGTTTTATTGTTATTCCATTCTAGTAATTGCTGAAGCGTAGGTATTTTTTCGCCGTTGCCCGCATCTAATTTAAATAAAGCTTGGGCATTAAAGGCCCTTACTTTACCTGTTCCGTTGGTGGTTCTATCGAGCCATGAATCATGAATAATCATGTAATCATCAAGCGCACTTTGAACGTCAACCTCAATGCCATCAATATCCGCTTTTAGTGCTTCTAAAATTGCGCTTTTAGTGTTTTCGGGGTAATCGCCGCTGGCACCTCGGTGTGCAAATACTTTCATTGTCGAGCCTTTTTAGTGATAGACCAGGTTTCAAAACATGCAGCACTAACAATAAGCGCACCGCCAAGGAGGGTCATTAAAGTAGGGCGTTCATGAATAATTACTATAGCCAGTATTGTGCCATAAAGTGGTTGTAAGCAAGAAATTAACCCCGCAGTTGATGCAGATAAATGTTTTAAACTGGCTGCAAATAACGAGTGCGGTGTAGCTGTAAAAATAATACCCGCCACAGCAATTAAAATTAGGTCGTGGTCGCTAACTTCATACACGGGAACTTCAATAAATGCGCATAACATTAAACTTGCCACTAAGGTTTGGTAAAACATAGTTTGTGGGCCGCCGTACTGGCTAAAGTAGCGCTTGTGGGTAATATTTCTAATTGAGAAAAACAAAGCCGATACAATCCCGGTAATTACACCAAGGGTTACATCGTCACCTAAATCGGCACTTGGTACGAGTAAATATATGCCCATTACTACAACAGCTGCACTTATTATATCTTTTGCTTGGGGCTTACTTTTATTAAATAGTGGTTCTAAAAAAACAGTCATCACGGGGTAGCTAAAAAAAGCCAGCATACCAATAGTAACACCTGCCATTTGCATGCCTGCAAAGTAAGTTACCCAATGTAAGCCTACTGCTACACCTAAAAATAGCGCTATTAAATAGTCTTTTGGCTTGTTGAGCATTATTTGTTTTTTTTGAAAGTACAGCATGGCGAAAATAGCCATACCAGCAATGGCGGTTCTATAAACAGTAATATCAAGCGCATTTAAACCGATTAGTTTTGCAAAAAGGGCAGTGCCCCCAAAAAGTAATACGGCAATATGTAAGTAAATTAAACTTTGCTGTTGTGGCTGCATTTAAACATCATCTCCTTTTTTTAATATGTTATCACTGGACGAACGCCTACAGGATGAAATTTATAAAACATGACAATTGTCAGCAAAGTTAATGACATTTCACACTCTTATTAATTTTGGGCTTTGGCATAGTTACCTTACTTACTTGGAGGTTGCTATGAATACATTAGTTTTAATAAGCCTAGCTATTAGCGAGTTTTTAGAATCACTTAGCTTTAGTGTTTCAATAAATGATTACTTTATACTCATTAGTATTTTTGTGTTATTTATATTTATTAATAAAAATAATGCTTTAAATAAAAATAATAACTTAGAGGTATGGGTATGAGTGAAGTAAACACACTTTCAAAACCAACAGGTAAAAATTTTTGGAAATACGCGCCATTAATTTTTACGGGGTTTTATTTATTACCAACGCTTTTTAACTTATCGCATTTGCCGGTAAATACAATTGTCATGAGCGTGGCGTTTTATATTGTATTTATTTTGCTTTACATAAAAGCAATGAACTGTGAAACAAAAGCTATCTCTAAACTGTTTATAATGATGTTAGCGGTTTGCTTTAGCGCCACATTTTATACCTCAGGCACTTCTACTTTGTACGGTTTTATTACCTTTATCGCGGGTGAAGCATATAGTAAAAAACAGAGGTTGTACGCTGTTTTTAGTGTTGCTTTCACGGTGTTATTAAGTGCTTATTTAGCTGATATGGAAAACGTAAAGTTCTTTTTAGCGGGTACGTTATTAATTTCAGGCGCTTTATTTGCTTTTGGTATAGCAACCCAAAAAGAGCGTCGGCATAAAAAGCGTGAGCAAGAAAGTGCTAACCAACTAGAGCAGTTAGCGGCCATTGCTGAGCGTGAACGAATAGCGCGCGACCTGCACGATATTTTAGGCCATTCACTTTCATCAATTGCGTTAAAAGCAGAGCTTGCCAATAAATTAAACCAAGGTGAGCGCTATGAGCAGGCAAATAACGAAATAGCCCAAGTAGCCGATTTAGCTAGGCAGTTACTTAGCGATGTAAGAAATGCAGTAAGCGATTTAAAACAACTTAACTTAGTAAGCCAAATAGCGCAGCTTAAACAAAGGCTTATAGAGCAAGAGTTTAACGTTACATTTAACGTGGTTTTAAATACTTTGCCCGCTAAAGTAGAAGGCTTAGCAGGCCTTATAATTAAAGAAGCCGTTACTAATTTACTGCGCCATAGCAGTACAAAAAACAGCGAAATAAATATAGAGCAAACAGCGCAGCAATTACTTATAACGGTTATCGATCATGCACCTTGCAGCACGTTAAACGCAGGCAATGGCTTAAACGGTATAAAAGAGCGCGCAGAGCAACTTAATGGTAGTGCTAGTTTTACATGTGGCGAGCGCTTTACTTTAAATGTAATACTGCCAATTACAGCTAAGGATTTACAATGATCAAAGTATATTTAGTGGAAGATCAAGCGCTGGTTCGCGACGCAGTTGCTGCTTTGCTAAGCCTTGATTTTAATATTGAGGTAATAGGCCAAGCAAGTAACGGCCAAGATGCGCTAACAGCAATTACTAACCTTACAGACGATAGCATGCCAGATATTATTTTAACGGATATCGAAATGCCTAACATGAATGGCATAGAGCTGAGTGAGCAAATAGCGGTAAAGTTTCCTGCTATAAAAATGGTAATAATGACCACGTTTTCACGAGCGGGATATATAAGGCGCTCATTAAGTGCGGGTGTTAAAGGGTTTATATTAAAAGAAGCCCCGAGCGATGAGCTTATCAACGCGCTCAAAAAAGTAATGCAAGGGCAAAAGGTAATAGACCCAGAGCTTGCTATTAACGCCCTAGACGACGCCGATCCACTGACCGACAAAGAACGCAAAGCACTCAAGCTTGCAAGCGATGGTCTTAAAACAAGTGAGATTGCTAAGCAGCTTTTTATAAGCGAAGGCACTACGCGTAACTATTTGTCTGATGCTATAGCCAAGCTAAACGCAACAAACCGTGTAGATGCCGCGCGTATTGCAAGGCAAAAAGGCTGGCTTTAGTATCCATTTATTAAAAACAAATTTGCTATCGCGTCAAATAACTCTCTAATTTAATGCGATAGCCATAAGCCACACAAATAACGCAGGAGGGGCTCTTAACTTGTTTTAGGTTTATAAATTATAAGTAAAGTATTACTATGTTACTTATAAAAGTAACGAACAGCGCTTAAAGTTACGCTAAAAAACAACAAGTGAGAGTTTAATGACAGCATTAATAGAGTTTAAAAACGAAAATAACACCGCTATATTAACCATGAACACCGCTGAAAACCGCCACAACCCCGCATTTTTAGCGCAGCTTAACCAACACCTAGATAACATTGAAAGTAACCAAGCCATTACATCGGTAGTATTAACATCATCGAGTGATAAAAACTGGTCACTTGGAATCGACTTACAATGGATGTCTAACTCAAGTAACACACCTACAGATATCGCTAACTTTATGCTTGAAATAACTCAGCTATTAAAGCGTATTGTTACCTTTCCGATGCCTATTATTGCAGCGTTAAACGGCCATACTTATGGTAATGGTGCTGTACTTGCGTGTGCGTGTGATTTTAGATTTATGAAATCAGACAAAGGCTTTTTCTGTTTTCCTGAGGTTGATGTACTCGTCCCGTTTGTGCCTTCTATGATCCCTATTATTCATAAAGCAATTCCTCACACCTATTTTAACCGCTTAGCTATGTCTGGGCAGCGTGTTGGTGCAAGCGATCTTTTAACAAACAATGTAATAGAAGAAGTGTTTACTAATAACGAAGAGCTACAAGCTGGTGTACTTGAATTTGCACAGCAATTTAATAAAAATCGCTGGATTTACGCTCAAAATAAAACGCAAATAAACAAACATATTTTACAAACAATAAAACAAGAAGACCCAGCATTTATAGAAAATATTAGTAAACTGCTCTGGAAAAACCTACAGAAAAAGTAGACTAAAATCCTGCGTGTTTAACTTATTATTGAAACAAACACGCAGCATAATTAAGGACGTGTTAAGTCCTGTTATCTTATATTTTTAAACACAAAATTAAGTTGGTAAAAGTTTAATAGCTTTTACCTGTCTCATTTTACGTATATGGGTTAAAATACCTACATAACCAACTAACAAGATAGTGAATGTCAAACCAAGATCCAAATCTCAGTCGAGAACAAGAAAAGTACGAAAACCCAGTCCCTAGCCGTGAGTTTATACTTACTCACCTTCAAGAGCGTTCAAAACCAGCTAACTACGCACAATTATGCGAAGAGCTTGCGGTAAACGATGAAGAGCGCCAAATAGCATTTAAACGCCGCCTTCGTGCTATGGAGCGCGACGGGCAATTGTATTTCAATAAGTTTAAATGTTACGCCTTAATAGACGAAGCCGGTTTAACTAAAGGCAAAGTAATAGGCCACAGAGACGGTTTTGGCTTTTTAGAAGTTGAAGGCGAGAGCAAAGATTGGTTTATAGCTAAGCACCAAATGAACATGGTGTTACATGGCGACATTGTACTAGCTAAAGGCACAAAACGTGGCTCTGGCTCAAAATGTGATGCCCGCATTATTAAAGTGCTTACCAACGAGCGCGCACCTATAGTAGGGCGTTACTTTGTTGAACACGGCATGGCCGTTGTAGTCGCCGAAGATCCGCGCATTACCCAAGATATAATGATTTTACCAGGCAACGAAAACGGTGCCCGCCACAACCAAATGGTGCAGGTAAAAATCACTCAAAACCCTAGTCGTAATATGAACGCCGTGGGCAAAGTGGTTGACGTACTTGGCGAGCATTTAGCCCCAGGTATGGAAATTGAAGTAGCGCTTCGTAATCACGATATTCCTCATGTTTGGCCAGAAGAAGTAGAAGCACAAGTGGCTCACCTTGGCGAATTTGTTGAAGACGCTGATAAACAAGGCCGTGTAGATTTACGTAATTTACCGCTTGTCACTATTGATGGCGAAGATGCACGCGACTTTGATGATGGAGTATATTGTGAACGTAAAAAATCAGGCGGTTGGCGCTTATGGGTTGCCATTGCCGACGTATCGCATTATGTAGGCATGAACACGCCGCTTAATAAAGAAGCCATAGCGCGTGGTAACTCAGTGTATTTTCCTGAGCAAGTAATTCCTATGCTGCCAAAAGTGCTGTCTAACGGTTTATGCTCACTTAATCCTAAAGTAGATCGTTTATGTATGGTTGCCGAAATGACCGTATCGGATGCGGGTAAGCTTTCGGGTTATAAGTTTTACGAAGCAGTGATGAATTCTCACGCACGTTTAACTTACACCAAAGTAAACGCTATTTTAAAAGGTGATGAAAAACTACGCGATGAATACTCAGCCGTAGTGCCGCATTTAACTGACCTACAGCAAATGTACATGGCGCTTAAAGGTGCTCGCCAAGAGCGCGGAGCTATTGAGTTTGAAACACTCGAAACACGCTTTGTATTTAACGCGCAACGTAAAATAGAATCAATAGTGCCTGTTATTCGTAACGACGCGCACAAACTCATTGAAGAATGTATGATTTTAGCCAACGTTTCGGCGGCTAAATTACTCGAAAAACACGAAGCGAGTGCGCTTTATCGTGTGCACGACGAACCAGATCAAGAAAAACTAGGTAACTTTACTAAGTTTTTAACTGAGCTTGGTATTCAAAGTACGTTAAGTGATGAGCCAACACCAAAAGAAATAACCCAAGTATTAGCGCGTTTAGGCGACCGCCCAGAAGCTGAGCTTATTCAAACTATGTTACTTCGTTCAATGAAGCAGGCTGTATATCAGCCAGATAACATAGGCCACTTTGGTTTAGCGCTTTCGGCTTATGCACACTTTACATCGCCAATTCGTCGTTACCCAGATTTAGTAGTGCATCGCGCAATTAAAGCGGTAATAAAAGCACAAGGTCAACAAACATCAGGCGCGTATGCTTATACCGACGATGAAGTAGATCAATTAGGCGAGCAATGTTCAACAACAGAGCGCCGTGCAGACGATGCAACGCGTGAAGTTGCCGACTGGCTTAAATGTGAGTTTATGCAAGATCACGTTGGCGATGAGTTTAACGGGGTTATTTCATCGGTAACTAATTTTGGTTTGTTTATTCGCCTAGACGATTTACAAATTGACGGGCTTATTCATGTTACTAATTTAGGTGATGAATACTTCCAGCACGACGCAGCAAAACACACCCTAATAGGTGAGCACACACACAAAGTTTATCGCCTTGGCGATAAAGTGACAGTACAAGTTGCATCGGTAAGTTTAGACGAACGCCGCATAAATTTAACGCTTAAAGGCGATGTAGCACAAGATAGATATTCACGCCGCCGTGGTGCTAAAGGCGCGGGTAAATCTGGCCATGCACCTGCAAGTGTTCGTTCGCAATTAAAAGCAGGTAAAATCCCGGGTAAATCATCTACTGATGATGAAAAACCTAAGGGCAAAAAAAAGCCAGCGAGTAAAGGCAAGCCTGCTAATAAAAAAGCAGTAAAAGCCGCTGATGGTACAGCTAAGAAAAAACCAAAGAAAAAGGCAGCTAAAAAGCCTAAAAGACCAGGCAAAAATGCCCGTAAACGTAATAGCCCAGGAGCAGATAATACGTGAGTAATGAATTAATTTTTGGCTTTCATTCTGTTGAAGCAATTTTAGAAAGTGAGCCAGAGCGTTTTATAGAAATCTACGCCCTTAAAGGTCGTGACGATAAACGCTCAACCCCGATTATTGATGAAGCACGTAAGTTTGGTATTTCAGTGCAGTTTATGCAGCGTAAAGCGCTTGATAGCAAATCAAAAGGTGAGCAACATCAGGGCATTATTGCAAACGTTAAAGCTGCACCAACGTTTAACGAAAAAGATTTAGATGCGATCATCGCGCGTGAAGACACACCGTTTTTACTTGTGCTAGATGGTATAACCGATCCACATAACTTAGGTGCATGCCTACGTAGTGCAGACGCCGCAGGCGTTCACGCTATAATTGTACCTAAAGATCGCTCAGCTAAGCTTAACGGCACTGCACGTAAAGTGGCCTGTGGCGCAGCCGAAACAGTACCGCTTATTCAAGTTACTAACCTTGCACGTACGCTGCGCGAAATTAAAGACGCAGGTGTTTGGGTTGTAGGTACTGCTGGCGAAACTGATAACCACGTATTTGATGCAAGTTTAACAGGCCCAATGGCTATTGTTATGGGCGCAGAAGGCGAGGGCATGCGCCGCTTAACGCGTGAGCATTGCGATATGCTCGTTAAAATTCCGATGGCGGGTACAGTTTCAAGCTTAAACGTATCGGTAGCTACAGGCATTTGTTTATTTGAAGTATTACGCCAACGTAACGCAAATAACTAATATAGTTTAATGTATTAAAAAAGCCGAGATTGAAATTCAATCTCGGCTTTTTTGTGTTTGTAATTTACGCTTTTAATTTTATATCAACTGATACTCTATTATAGCGATAGGAAAATAGCTTTATAACAAGGCAAAAATAACGAAATATAGTGTTCTTATATGAGTTATTTTTAACGCAGCTAGAGAGTTATTTAACTCGTTAGAATGAGTATGTGTAGCCTACCTGTACTGTACGTGGCTTACCTGGCTGAATACCGCCATTAGCGCGGTTAGCAATGTAGGTTTTATCAAGTAAGTTATCTACGCTTAAATATACTTTTTGGTTAGCATCAATTAAGTATTTAGCCGCTAAATCCCATACTACACGGCTATCAATAGCATCTAAGCCTGAGTCAGTTAAATCGGCATGTGCACTTGATACGTAACGCATTTGGCTATTTACCACAAACGATGCAAACTCAGCGCCTAACGATAAAGCAACTTGGTTTTCTGGTACGTATGGCATTGCATCGCCTTTTTCTACCGAGCCCCAAATTTCTGAATCAAAATCGTTTTGAAACTCAGAATCTGTGTAGGTGTAAGTTAACTTAACCGGAAAAGCAACCTGCTTGGTATTAAACGTACGTGCTGCACTAAATTCAAAGCCCGATACCTCTACTTCACCGTAGTTGTATTGGTCACCAATATTGTCATCACTACAGCCAACCGCAGCAGTACAGTTACCATGCATGTTGTCGTAGTCAGAGAAAAACGCAATCACTTCACCTGTAAATCCAGCGGCGTTAAAGCGCGAACCAAACTCAATGTTTACACTTTCTTCTTCGTCTTGGTCAGCGTTACCCGGCGCCGCAGGTGCGTAACCTTTTTGAATGCCCGCAAGTAGCGTTACGTTTTCGTTAAGCGTGTAAGTAGCACCCAATGACGGTACTAAAATTTCAGTATCGTTAGATATATTTTTAGTTAAACCATTGCTGCGCGTTGGATCTGACTTAGACCACTCTTCACGCGTAATCGTAATGTCTTCATAACGAAGGCCAGCACTTACTACTAAAGCGTCTATTGTCCACTCGTCTTGAACAAACAAAGTACGTGCATCGGCACTATCTACACGGTTGCTGTCAGACCCTGGGATACCTTGCGATGTTAGCGTCATACTTAAATCTTGATTTAACGTGTAGGTATCTTGCCACTGAAAACGGTCCATTTCGTCTTCGTGGTAACGTACGCCAACAGTCACGTAGTGATCGCCTGCAGGTATGTGTAACTCAGACTGAATACCTTTTGCTTGGTAATCACGGTTATTCGCTTTTACGCCAATACCCTCAATGCCTTCACTCGTTGGGTTTGCTTCAAATTCGCTGTACTGCTCAAGCGTGCTTGTACCTACACTGCTTGCTTTATACCAGTTACGATGAAAATCGTTTAAGTAAGCGGTTGCTAATAACTCGTAACCTTCGCCAAATTGGTAAGCATAGTTAAGTTGGTAAGCATTATGGCGAGTGTTCATTTCATCGTTTTGCGATGCTGCATAACGACGATTAGGATTTGATTTGTAATCTTCTTCAGTTAAACCCATGTAAGTTTCGTCTGATGTTTCATCAGAGTACTTAATTTTTAGCTCTAGGCTGTGGGCGTCGTTTTTACCAAATGTATGGCCAAACTTTAGTAATAAATCTGTTTTTTCAAAGCCTGTGTTATCGCTACCTACTGGCAACTCTTTAAATCCGTCGGCGCCATAAGTAAATACTTCAATTAAACCTGCTGTGTTGTTTTTTTCTTTACCGAAGTAAGCGTGGCCTTTGTAATAACCATCACCACCAAGGGCTGCATCAACCATGCCTTTTGAGCTATTTGGCTCAGTTGGTAAGCTGCGAGAAAGTAAGTTTAAAACACCACCCGTAGTACGCGGACCATACTTAACAGAGGCAGCGCCTTTTAATACTTCAATAGATTCCATACGACCCATAGTAGGGAAGTAGTAAGCAGAAGGTGCCGAGTAAGGAGCGGGTGCAACTAATACACCGTCTTCCATTACTGATATTTTATCGTTACGGCCAGTGCCTGTACCGCGCATACCAATGTTAGGGCGAAGGCCGTAGCCGTCTTCTTCTTGAACGTATACACCCGGAACAGACGCTAAAACACGTGAAATATCGGTAAATTCAAATTTTTGTAGCTCTTCGTCAGAAATAAACGTCGCAGAACCTGGAATATCGTTAATAGCCTGCTGTGAGCCAATAACGGTAATTTGTTCAAAGCGTTGATCTTGGTTTGAACTGCCTTGTGCCATTGCAGTAGCACTAAAAGACAAAGCAACCGCAGTTGCAAGGGTAGATACTAAAAACTTAGTGGTCATTGTGTGTCCTGATCATGTCAATTATCTTAATTGGCGTAATTTGAACACGTTAACGAATACGAATCAATGTTATTAACTGTTTAATAGTTTAGTTTTTTAGAATTAAAAACACCTACTTATGCTACTTTGTTAACTAAATTGTTTCTTTTGTATGGTGCTTTCAATTTAGCATTCATTCTTAAGTATCGGTTTTGTGTATTTATTTAGCCAAGCCTTAGCGCTATAAATTCAGCAAGTTTATCTACAGCATGCTCCGACTCGCCGCCGCTTTTAATTAAGCTAATGCCGATACTGCCTAAGCTTGGTAAATGTTTTGTTTGAATTTGAAAGTTAAGATCGCTAGGCACAGTGCTTTTAGCAAGTACTGTAATACCCAATCCTTCTTTTAAAGCGGCAATAAGGCCGGTTAAATCGGCGTTGCTGTAAACAATGCGGTATTTTATGCCTGCATTTTTTAATGCATCAATGGCTCTACGACGATAAATACAGCCCTCGGGCGCTGTAACTAAGGTCACTACTGCATTTTTTGCAAGTGAAAGGTCGCCTACCCATACAAGCTCGTCTTGCATAAAAATAGGAAATTTATCAGAGTTGAGTCGCTCGTTAAGGGCAAGTACTAAATCAAACTGATCTTGCCTTGAAGCGGAAAGCAAATGCTTACTCAAGCGCGATTTAACCTCTAACGACACCTCAGGATAAAACGCTACAAAGTCGCCAATAATAGAGGGGAGTATGCGCGCCGCAAATTCGCTGGGTATACCTAAGCGCACTTTACCGGCAATGTTTTCTGAGGTGAACTGCTGCAAAATAGCATCGTTATGTTGCATCATTTGTTTTGCCATAGGCAGTAATAGCTCACCGTACTGGTTTAGCACTTGGCGTTGGCCTTGTTTTTTAAATAGTTTATAGCCAATCATATCTTCTAGGCGCTTTATTTGTAAGCTTACAGCGGGTTGCGAAAGGCCAAGCAAATCGCCGGCTTTAGCAAAACCACCTACCTCAACTACCATTACAAACGTACGTAAACCATCGGTTGATATATTTTTCATATTTAAAATTACAATTTATACGGCTATATATATAAGTATTATTTATCAATTGATAAATAATTACAATTTGTTGTTGATAGACGTGCGCAATATACTTTTAGAATCAAAAATACACAGGTGTTTGTTATGACTTTTAACCCAATAATGTTTGCCCGTCACAGCAATGCAAGTAGTGCGGTTACTAATGCTTTGCAAACTAGCAATGCTCACGTTGTAATGGATTTTAGCGGCACCGAAACCAGTGTATTTTTAAGCACTATTTTAGGCTTAGATTTAACTAAGCTAACCGCCAGCGGTTTAGGCTTAAAAGGCACTCTTGATGGCGACTACAACTCTCAGTACAGCTTTGCTGTTTACTACTTTAGCGAAACCGCTTTTAGATTTATATTACCTCACAGCGCAAGCCTGCAATTACAAGCACTTATAAATGAGCAACAGCTTCGTTTTGATATTGACTACGTAATACGCACCGACCTTTCTACATTTACCCTAAGCGGAAATAACGCATTTGACGCATTAATCGATGCGTTTAAATTAACGCCGGGGCTGCGTTTATCAAATCCGCAATTATGTTACGGTGCTCAAAGCGGCGATGTATTTATTACCGCAATAGACAAAAATGACGAACAACATTTTGTATTAGTCGCTAAACAACAAGAACTACAAAAATGGCAAAGCTATATGCAAGCACAAGGTTTTGCACTTATGCATGGTGAAGCTGCCTAAACACAAATAACTAGCGGGTAAACACACATGTGCTTATCTGTTTTTAGACCTAATTTAAGCCACGCCCGCACAGGGTTAATTTAAAACGTGAAGGAATGTTATGACTTCTAAAACTGTACTACATGCTAAGCACCTTGAAGCAGGCGCAAAAATGGTTGATTTTCATGGTTGGGAAATGCCAATCAACTACGGCTCACAAATAGAAGAACACAATGCCGTGCGTACCGATGCTGGTATGTTTGACGTATCACACATGACTATTGTTGATATTGAAGGCGAGCAAGCTAAAGCATTTTTACAAAAGCTAGTAGCAAACGACGTAGCTAAATTAACAGTCCCTGGTAAAGCACTTTACACTGGCATGCTTAACGAGCAAGGCGGCGTAATCGACGATTTAATTATTTACTACTTTAGCGAAACCTTTTACCGCCTAGTTGTTAACTCAGCAACACGCGAAAAAGATTTAGCACATTTAGCAACTGTTTCAGCTGATTTTACAGTAACCGTAACTGAGCGCCCTGAGTTTGCAATGATTGCAGTGCAAGGCCCTAACGCTAAAGCAAAAACAGCCACACTTTTAAATGCTGAACAACAAGCCGCCGTTGAAGGCATGAAGCCGTTTTTTGGTGTTCAAGTAGGTGATTTATTTATTGCCACAACGGGTTATACTGGCGAAGACGGTTACGAAATTGTAGTACCGAACGAGCAAGCAGCCGATTTATGGCAACAACTGCTAGATGCAGGTGTAGCGCCAGCCGGTTTAGGTGCACGCGACACGCTCCGTTTAGAAGCAGGTATGAACCTTTACGGCCTAGATATGGACGAAAACGTATCGCCACTTGCAGCTAACATGGCATGGACCATTGCATGGGAACCTGAAGATCGTGACTTTATTGGTCGTGACGTACTTGTTAAGCAACGCGCCGAAAAAAGCACTCAAAAGCTGGTAGGTTTAGTGCTTGAAGAAAAAGGCGTATTGCGTAGCGGCTCAAAAGTAATTGTTGATGGTGGTGAAGGGGTAATTACCTCAGGCACTTTCTCACCAACGCTTGGTTTTAGTGTTGCCCTTGCACGTGTACCGCGTTCAATAGGGGATACAGCCCAAGTAGAAATGCGCAAAAAATTAGTCAACGTTAAAGTAGTAAAGCCTAGCTTTGTACGTAACGGCAAATCAATAATTTAAAAATTTGGTTATACCAATCACAATAATTATTGTGATTGGTATCCTCCCAATATAAACCAAAGGACAAAACAATGAGCAATATCCCTAGCGATTTAAAATATGCCTCTTCACACGAGTGGGTTCGCAACGAAGGTGACGGTACATTTACTGTTGGTATTTCTGAGCATGCGCAAGAGCTTCTTGGCGACATGGTATTTGTTGAATTACCAGAAGTAGGCGATGAAGTAGACGCTGGCGAAGACTGTGCAGTAGCAGAGTCGGTTAAAGCAGCATCAGACATTTACGCACCAATTGGTGGCGAAATTGTTACTATTAACGAAGAACTAGAAGACGCACCAGAGACGGTTAACAACGACGCTTACGGCGACGGTTGGTTATTCCGTATTAAAGCATCTGACGAATCAGAGCTTGAAAACCTACTTAGCGCAGAAGATTACGCTAACACAATCGACGAAGAGTAATACTCTTAGTCTAAAGCCCCGAGTATTTATATAAATATCGGGGCTTTTATGATTTAACAGCCTACTCCATACACAGTAAGTTATTAAATCATCACATATTTTAATCATACTAATTACCCATTAGTATTTAGGATCATAGGAATCTAGACTCATGTCAAACGCCAAATCTCTTGAACAACTAGAGCAAAAGCAAGATTTTATTCGCCGCCATATTGGGCCTAGCCCAGCACAAGTAAGCGATATGCTAAGTGCTTTAGAAGTATCAAGTGTGCAAGAGCTGATCGACCAAACTGTACCTGCAAGCATTCGCTTAGAGCAGCCATTAACAGTTGGCGAAAGTCGTACTGAAGTTGAAACACTAAGCTACTTAAAATCGGTAGCAAGCAAAAATAAAGTTTTCAAATCGTACATTGGCCAAGGCTACCACCCAACGCACGTACCGCACGTAATTTTACGTAACGTACTAGAAAACCCAGGTTGGTATACAGCGTACACACCGTACCAGCCAGAAATTGCGCAAGGGCGTTTAGAGTCGTTATTAAATTTTCAAACTATGACCCTAGATTTAACAGGCCTTGATTTAGCAAGCGCCTCGTTACTTGACGAATCAACCGCTGCTGCAGAGGCAATGGGCCTTGCAAAACGCGTATCTAAAGCTAAAAAAGCCAATGCCTTTTTTATCGCCGACGACGTACACACACAAACTATTGACGTAGTAAGCACCCGTGCCGAGCAGTTTGGCTTTGAAATAATTGTAGGTAAAGCAGCAGATGCCGTTAACCACGACATTTTTGGTGCGCTTTTCCAATATCCATCTACATCGGGTGAAGTAGTAGATGTAACCGACCTAATTGCTGGCGTACAAAGCAAAAAGGCCATTGCCTGTGTTGCTGCCGACATTATGAGTTTATTACTATTAAAAGCACCGGGTAAATTGGGTGCCGACGTAGTACTTGGTTCGGCTCAGCGTTTTGGCGTACCTATGGGCTACGGCGGCCCACATGCTGCATTTTTTGCAACACGTGACGCATACAAACGTTCATTACCAGGGCGTATTATTGGTGTATCTAAAGACCGTTTAGGTAACGACGCACTACGTATGGCAATGCAAACGCGCGAACAACACATTCGCCGCGACAAAGCCAACTCAAACATTTGTACAGCGCAGGTACTACTTGCAAACATGGCAGCGTTTTACGCGGTGTACCACGGCCCACAAGGCTTAAAAACTATCGCGCAGCGTATACATCGCTTTGCTGATATTTTAGCAACAGGCCTAAAGGCTAAAGGCATCGCACTTAAGCACAGCACATGGTTTGATACGCTAACAGTAGTAAGCGACAGTAAAGACGACGTAATAGCGCGCGCCATTGCACAAGGCGTTAACTTTGCTACAAACCACGACGGCGAATACTCAATTTCAGTATCAGAAACCACCACACGTGAAGACGTAGCGCAGTTATTTGATATTGTACTAGGTGAAGGCCACGGTCTAAGCGTAGACAGTATTGCAGCTGATATTGAAGCAAACGGTAGCGACTCTATTCCTGCAAGCTTAGTACGTGATGATGAAGTACTAACGCATCCAAACTTTAACAGCTACCACAGCGAAACAGACATGCTTCGCTACATTAAGCGCCTTGAAAACAAAGATTTAGCGCTTAACCACTCAATGATCTCATTAGGTTCATGTACCATGAAACTAAATGCGACCGCTGAGATGATCCCAATTACATGGCCTGAATTTGCAAATCTTCACCCATTCTGCCCGCTAGATCAAGCAGAGGGTTACCAAATAATGATTAACGAGCTGCACGACTGGCTAGTTAACATTACCGGTTACGATGCGGTTTCACTTCAGCCAAATTCTGGCGCGCAAGGTGAATACGCAGGCCTAATCGCGATTCGTAAATACCACGAGTCACGCGGCGATGCACACCGCAATGTATGTTTAATCCCAAGCTCTGCGCACGGTACTAACCCTGCATCAGCGCAAATGGCAAGCATGAAAATTGTGGTAGTTAACTGTGATAAAAACGGTAACGTAGACATGGCTGATCTTAAAGCGAAAGCTGAAGAAGTGTCTGAAAACTTATCGTGTATTATGATCACATACCCATCTACACACGGTGTTTACGAAGAAACCATTCGCGAAATTTGTGACATTATTCATGAGCACGGCGGCCAAGTTTACATGGACGGCGCAAACATGAACGCACAAGTGGGCGTAACAAGCCCAGGCTTTATTGGCTCAGACGTATCGCACTTAAACTTGCATAAAACGTTTTGTATTCCACACGGTGGCGGTGGTCCAGGTGTTGGCCCAATTGGTGTTAAATCGCACCTTGCGCCATTTATGCCAAACCACAGCGTAATTAACGTACCGGGTACAAACATTAACAACGGTGCAGTATCAGCAGCGCCTTACGGCTCAGCCGCTATTTTACCTATTTCATGGGCTTACATTACCATGATGGGCTCAGAGGGCTTAAAACAAGCCACCGAAATGGCAATCGTTAATGCTAACTACTTAACGCACGAGCTAAGCCAGCACTTCCCAATTTTATACCGTGGCCGCAACAACCGCGTTGCTCACGAATGTATTGTTGACTTACGCCCGCTTAAAGAGCAATCAGGCATTACTGAAATGGATGTGGCTAAGCGCCTACAAGACTACGGCTTCCATTCACCTACTATGTCGTTCCCAGTTGCGGGCACATTGATGATTGAGCCAACTGAGTCTGAGTCAAAAGGCGAGATAGACCGCTTTATCGAAGCTATGGTGTCAATTAAAGGCGAAATCGACAAAGTAATCTCTGGCGAATGGTCAATCGAAAACAACCCACTTGTGTTTGCACCGCATACACAAGCTGACGTACTTGGTAACGAATGGGAGCGCGCGTACGACCGTTTTTACGCTGCATTCCCAGTGCCTTCGGTAGCAAAAGACAAGTTCTGGCCAACGGTTACACGTATAGATGATGTATACGGCGACCGTAACTTAGTATGTTCATGCCCAGCGGTTGAGACTTATCGCGACTAAGATCACAGACTAATTTTTGAACTTTAATGGGTAGTAAGTTCCATTATAGTTTGGGAATTTATCAAAATTATAAAAGCCGTTGCAGCAATGCAACGGCTTTTTTGTGTTTGATGATTCGTCATTAATCATATGAACGTAGGTTGGATTGAGTGAAACGAAACCCAACGAATCACAAATATACTTACTCGCTCAAAAGCCAAGAGTATGTGTTATTTATTGTAGGCGTTTAGCTTGCTGACGCGTTGATTGTTAAATCAAAATTTGGTATCCCTTAAATAAAATTGCACGTATGTAGCCTTTGGGCTACAATTGTTTTATGAAATATCGTATTAAGAAAACCGACGAGTTCGATAAATGGCTTAAAAAGCTCAAAGATCGTCAAGCTTTTATGGCTATAGCTAAACGTATTACACGCGCTGTAAACGGTAACTTTGGCGATAGTGAATCCGTTGGTGGTGGCATATCTGAAATGCGAATTTTCGTAGGGAAAGGCTATCGTGTTTATTACATAATTAGAGGCGGTGAAGTTATTTTACTACTCAATGGTGGACACAAAGGCACACAAGGTAAAGACATTACCAAAGCAAAAGCCCTTTTAAGTGAATTGGAGTAATTATTATGGCGCTACAAACATCAGATTTTAACCCGTTTGACTATATGGAAACACAGCAAGAAATTAATACATTTTTAGAAGAGTGTTTAGCTGATGATGATCCAAATACCTTTATTGAAGCACTCGGTTTATTAGTAAAAAAACATGGCGTGAGTGATATTGCTAAAGCAACGGGGTTAAACCGTGAAAGCTTATATAAAGCCGTTAACGGTAAAACCAAGCCACGTTGGGAAACTATTTTTAAAGTGATGAAAGCACTTAACTTTCGCCTTACAACACAAGTAGCGTAAGTTGGGTAAAGTGAAACGAAACCCAACAAATCCCAAATATACTTACTCGCTCACAAACCAAGAATATGTGTTATTTATTGTAGGCGTTAAGCTTGCCGGCGCGCGGGCGGTAGCCCGAATGAGTATTTGAATAGGTGTTTGAGGTTATCGTCACCGATAATGTGAATGCGTTTGGTACTTTTAAAGATTAGAAACCTTATTCAAGGTTTTGTCGCGCTGGCGACAGCAGCCAAAGAGGGGCTGCCGCTGGTCCCTCTCTGGACACTCTCAGCGCCACCCGAGCATCACGCTTAATCCTTCAAACCACAATTGATGTGAACGTAAGCGGCGAAGATAGGCCATCCATGGCCTAGTTTCGCCTTATCGCGCATCCATGCGCGACATTACTCATCAAGTGCTTGTTTTCAGGGCGTGATGACGGGGAAGGGTGTTAAACGTGAGATTGGTGTTTGGTCTTGGCAAGAATCAAAACCTGACTTGCTTATCTCCATAGCACTCAGCACTATCCTATAATTTTGAGTAACTCTCAAATAGGACTTTCTTTGTTTATTTGTCAAACTTATGTATTCTATAACTTTATTGTTTCAGTATTTTGGGGAAAATAGTGTTAGAGGCTTTCAAGGGAGTTGAAAAAAAGTTTCCATGGTCTTTTTCTGGGTTTATTTTGGCAGTTATCTTTGGAGCGCTTTCCGTTTATTTAGGTTTCTATAAAAAATCAGTACCGGATTTAGATTATATAATTACATCAAATTCTGCTGTACTAGATGTTAAAGAAAAGCTTGGGGAATTAGATATTCTTTATAAAGGCAATAGCTTAAAAGAAAAAAATCAAGAACTTCGGTTTATGACTGTAAGAGTTATAAATAATGGTGATACAGCTATAACAGAGGGGTCATATGATTCGAAGTTACCTATTGGCTTTTCAATAACAGATGGTGTAGTTGCTGAAGAGCCTTCCTATATAGCGTTCAGCCAAGAGTATTTGAAAACTAATCTAAAAGTAAAGAAAATTAATTCTACAGACGTAGGTTTTAATAAAATTATTTTAGATCCAGAACATTATTTTGATATTAAGTTACTGATTTTATATGAGTCAGGTAATAACCCGTCGATAAAGCCATTGGGAAAGGTCGCCTCTCTGGATGAAATTGATGTGCTGTTTAATGTAAATAGTATTGAGGAAAAATCTTTTCTTAGAAGCTCGTTTTCAGGCTCTCTTGGAATGCAAGCTGTTAGAATTTTTACTTATGGGATCGCTTTCTTCTTTGTTTTAGCTTATTTGGTCACGATAAGTGAAAAATTTCATGAGTGGAAGTTAAAGAAAAAAAGGCAAGCGCTTGTAAAAACATTTAAAGAATACAATGAATCAAAAATATCCCTCAGAGATGAAATTTTCTTTAGGCTTTACTTAAGTGGCTCTGAAAGGTGTATTCAGGACTTAGAATACTTATTGAGCAACCCAGAAAAGCTAAGAAAATATTTAAGCTCTAAAAAAGATAAAATTAAATTTAGAAATAACACTTTAAATGTGACTTTGTTTCAGTTAGAAACAGAAGAAATTGTTCGTATAGAAGATTGCGCTTTGAGTGTTTGTGGTGAAAGATTGGGCATCTTAGTTAGTTTTATTGAGTACTTGAGAAGCAAGGGAGAGATGAATAATTATGATTCTGCAACAGAGGAATGCACCAAAGATTTCTCTGATGATGTCGAGGCCCTTAAACTCAATCATTTAAAACTGCAAGGTGCGATGGCTTTACATGAGTGTAGTTATGCTAAAGGTGTAAGTTATTTTGAAGAATATCTTAAAGCAAATCCAAATGATCCAAGCGTACTATGGAAACTAGCATGTTGTTATAAGAGATTAGAACAGTATGCTGATGCATTAGAATTGATTGAAAAAGCAATTAGATACAGCGATGATGCTACCTCTAACTACTTACTTTTTTATAATTATGCATGTTACTTATCTTTAAATAAGCAGAGTGTAGATAAAGTCATGGAACAGCTTGAGATCGCGATTGAGAAAGATGATGGAACGACTGTAATATCACACCTATCAACTGAGTCTGACTTTGAAAATATACGCAATGAACCTGCATTTGTCAGCCTTATTGAAAAGTATAAGGTAGCTCAATAACATAGTTTATATTTTACGAAAAGGCTTGTTTATTGTTGTTGATTTATACTAAACTTGTAAACAGAGTTAATCGACAGTCTTACGGACTGACTACTTTTAAATTAAACAACGTTGGTGAACATTATGATGAATGAAACAAGAACTTTAGATGATATTACTCCACCAATTATCGATTAAATTTATTTAAAGCCAGCTCGATGCTGGCTTTTTAATTTCTATGGTAACCCCAATGTTATTTTAAATTTAGTTATTAATAGCTAAATATTTATTTCTAACCTCCTTTCTCAACCTCTTTACCGTCCAAGAATCAAAGGGGTCACCCATTAGAAAGTTCTGGTCAAGCAGGCAGCTGTGTTTTCTTGATATTTTTTATTCAAAAACTAAGTGTTCTTATTATTTAAACTCAATTTAAATATGACTACGCACCTAGTAATGACGTCGATTGGTGTGAATATTCACCGCGGCTTGAATAAAGAATGCCATATGAATTTAGGCAGTTTAATTAAGCATTATTGATGATTAATTAAGGCTCTTGGCTTAAATCTCAGTCATCGTTTAGCGCCAATATCAGCCAAGCTACAAATATCTTGAAGTTATACTTTTAAGTCTTATAATTACCCGTAACAACACCCCTCCCGCTACCCGTAAGCTCAGCGCCCTGCGAGGGGTTAATTATTTCTATAGTATGGTAAAAGGATTTAGCCTTCATGCAGTTCCCCAAAGCCCTATAATATTTGTGCAGCAAGTCGACTTTCTATTGGAACCAAGAGCGCCAAGTTTGACTACACATCAAGTAACTAGGTTTTTAGTATATTGCTCATCGAGTTAATTACTCTGTCGAGACCACGGCGAATAAAGTTTAAGAATGCGTTTATCATGTGATTGACCATGGCAGAGGGCGCATAAAAAAGGGCAATAATTGCCCTTTTTTATACTCTTAAATTGGTTGTTATAAACTATAGCGCTACTAAGCTCTGCTCTAGCATTGCTTTTATTTGTTTTACTATTTTAGCTTCTGTTTCAGGTTCGAATTGTTGTATACGTGGGGTATGAATATGCCCTGTAGGTATACTTGAATTAAGTGCGTCACGCAGGCGAATACTTCGGTACGATATTTCGTTAGACAAGTAACCACCTCCGCCGCCATTTACCGCAATACTATTCTTAAGCTCGCCGTAAGAACCTGCTTTATAGGTTTTTTCAAGCGTGGTGACTTCGTGATTGTCGATAACTTTATAAGGGCCTTTGGCTTGTTGCATGTAACTTACAGGCAAGCTAAATTTTACAAACTCGTTGCCCGGGAGTGGTCGGCCATTAAGCTTTGGTATTACTGGGCTTGTTTGCGTTCCACCATACACAATATTGGCATTATCTGGGGCGGTTACACTGCGACGTTTACCCGGAAAGTGCTCTAAATCAAACTCTGTTCTGCCCATACTTACGGTTACTACCATGTCTACATTATTAAGTGTGTAGTAGGGGGCAAGTAGCGATTCTATTATGCCTTGGTCAAAGTCTTCGTAGCGCACAGGCACCATAACGGTGTTAATTTCTGCGCTCACGCCGTTGTAATTAATAACTTGGCCGTCGAGTAATAACGCTGCAACACCTGAGGGGTTACTTTGGTTTATGTTTCTATCGAGTAAAAAAGGGTCAAAACCCGTTAGTAATATTTTTTTAGTGCTGCCTGACGAAAAAGCAAGGTCGGTACGGCCTCTGCTGCCTTCCTCAAGTAGGGTTAATAAAGTATTTAGTTGAGCCTGCGTAATTGAAAACTTAGGTGATGTTGTGCGTATTACTTTACTTGAAAGTAGGCGCGCCCAGTAAAGTTCTCGGTCGTCGTAATTATTGGTTTTTACTATGCGTTGCTTGGCGTTTTCCCACAGTTCAAAGCTAAAGCTTTGTACTAATATTTTTGCACTTTTAAAGTTGTTAAGTTCTTTAAATTGTTGCTCAAAACTTGATACTTCTGGGGTAAATGCTTTTAAAACACTTGGCATAGCTGTTTGGGCTTTGTTGATACGCTGTTCTTCAACAGTTAAAGGGTTACTTAAAACAGCGAATGAAGAGGCAATTAAGCTAGTCGCTAGTAATACTTTGATCATGATATTCCTAAGATAAAGCGATTATTTTATGTGTAATTTACTATCCTACGATTGCTAACTTAGAGCAACCTATTAACGTTGAATCGACTAAAATTTGCTTTTGCCGAGCATTGGTATTGTTTAACTGGCCAATTAGATTGTCGGCTAATAAAAATCCTTGAGTCAAAATTGATCTTTATGGGTTCTACTTTAAGTGCTCATAAAAGTAAAAAGCCGTTGCAGTAATGCAGCGGCTTTCGGTTATGGTTTTATGCGCTTCGGTAATACGAGCGAAAGGCCTTATATCCTTTTAAATACTCTTTTATTAATCGTCAGGCCCTTTTAAAGTAAACACTAAATGTTTACGCATATCTTTTAAAATTACGCCTTTTTTTAGCATTGCGCCGCTTAAACGCTTTTGCCATTTTAATATATCAGGCTCTGCGGCTGCTAAAGCTTGTTCGTTTTCAAACTGAAAACAAAGCAGTAGTGAACTTGGAAATAAGTGGTATTCCACATCAAACCAGCACTGCAACATACCAGGGATTTCTTCTCGCCCTTGTGCTTCTAGTTTATCGGCCACATTAAGCACGAGTGCTTGTTGTTTTACTTGCACTGCAGAGAGTTTTTTCATTATTAAAATCCAAATTAGCGGCTAATACATACAGCCAGAATGCGGGCATTATACGCAAGCTTGCAGGCAGGCAACAACCGAAGGTTGGTTTGAGCGCGCGAAACCCAACGCATAGCCAATGTAATAATCACAATAAATACAAATGCTATTACTTGTAGGCGCTTAGCTTGCTGGCGTGTCGGGCGCAAGCCCGAAATATTGGGTTTAAGATGTAGAAATAGTTAGTGTTAGTTTTTTAACCAGAAAAAGCATATCTGAATTTTTGTGAATCATTATTTCGCCGCAAAACTAGCGACTCATGCACCGACACTTAAACTATTTTCCTAAAAGCTAAAAGCTAAAAGCTAAAAGCTAAAAGCTAAAAGCTAAAAGCTAAAAGCTAAAAGCTAAAAGCTAAAAGCTAAAAGCTAAAAGCTAAAAGCTAAAAGCTAATGTCGCTCACATAGTAAACACTTTCGCCCTATGCTTTAATATTAAAAATAAGGGAGGCGTTATGCGTAAAAATCGATTTTTATTTAATAAACACGTTGTGGCAATGGCTGCGCTAGGGGCTTTGGCTGCGCCGCTACCTGTATTGAGTAATGAGCCAGGAGTGTTAGTTGAGCAGCTTTGTGCCAGTTGCCATAGTTTAAACAACCTAGAGCGCAGTGCGGGTTATAGCCAAGAGGATTGGCAAACACTCATAGGCTATATGGTTGATACAGGTGAAGGCACTGCCCTTAGTAAAGATATAAGCACGTATTTGGCAAAGCATTACCCTATTAACACTAAGCGCGAGTCAACAGTGGTAAAAGGCGATTTAAAACTTAGCTTTAAATACTGGCAAGTGCCTACGCTTGGGCAGCGCGCTCGTGACCCCGTGCAAGGTAAAAACGGACTTATTTGGTGGGTTGGCCAGTGGGGCAATATTTTAGGTAGGTTAAACCCTAAAACCGGTGAAATGAAAGAGTACACTTTGCCAAGTGGTACTTATGCACACAGTGTATCGCTTGATAAAAACCAAACCCCTTGGTTTTTAGGTAATAAAAATGGCACGGTTGGGTATTTAGATTTAAAAACCGAAAAATTTAAAGTGTATAAAATGCCTAATAAAAACGCCCGAGACCCACATACTGGCGTGTTTGATAACGCAGGCATTTTTTGGTTTACCCTGCAGCACAGCAACATGGTTGGCAAGCTAGATCCTAAAAGCGGTGATATTCAGCTGGCTACTTTACCCACTAAAGGCTCGCGGCCTTATGGTATTAAGCTTGATTCTAACGGGTCGCCATGGGTGTCGTGTAATGGCAGTAACTGTTTGATTAAAGTTGATAAAAACACCATGAAGCTTAGCGAAATAAAACTCCCAGGTGCTAAAACACATACTAGGCGCCTTGCTATTACGCCTGATGATATGGTGTTTTATGTAAACTCTGGCATGGGCAAACTTGGCCGCTATAACCCTAAAAACGGCAATATCACCGAGTGGAATAACCCAAGCGGTAAAAACAGCCACCCGTATGCCATTGAGTATGCCGACAGCGCTATTTGGTTTAACGAGTCGGCTAAACGCCCCGAAACACTAGTTAGGTTTGATCTTAATACCGAAACCATGCAGAGCTGGCAAATCCCGAGTAAAGAAGGGGTTTATTCTGGCTTAATTAGGCACATGCGTATGGGTAATAACGGCTTAATTATTCATCAAACAGCGACCAACCAATTAGCCGAAATCACCTGGAGTAAGTAATAATACCAATTCGCAATAATACTTAATCATTTTAGGGGCTAAATGTTTCGCTATCTGCGTTAAAAAATTCTCATTTACGACTGCATGGATGCAGAAGGTAGAGCAATGCAGGAGCAATTGCCGAGAACAACTAAATAGCGAAATTTTTGCCTTACTAACAACACGCTTTTCCATCCTCAAAATAGTTCACTTAATTAAGCGGATTGGTATAACTTTATTTTTATGAATGCTGTGGGCTGTTTGCCAGTAAGTTTAGTTTTTAGGTAGGAGTTTTTTACAAAGCTCAGCAATTTTTACCTTTTAAACAAGCTATTTAGTATCAGCTTTTTATTTAACCGTATGAATTTTAATGATTAAATATCTGGTTTAGGTTTTGCTTAGTAATACGTGTATTTTTTAAATTTAAAAAGGAGTTATTATGAGTACCGTTATTACTGGGTTATTTGATAATGCATCACAAGCAACACTGGCTATTTATAGATTAGAAGCGTTAGGCGTTAGCGAAGCTGACATAAGTGTTGTAGCTAACGACTCATACGCAAAGGAAGATTTTGCTGTTGACGAAGGAACAAAAGCTGCTGAGGGCGGCATTGTAGGTGCGGCTTCAGGTGGTATTATTGCAGCCATTGTTGGTGGCTTTACCGCCGTAGGTACAGTGGCAACAGGTGGTACTGGTTTATTAGTAGCAGGCCCATTAGTGGCCGCGTTTGCAGCGGGTGGTGCTGGTGCTGCTGTAGGTGGTACTTTAGGTGCTGCAATCGGTGCGTTTATTCCTGAGCACGAAATTAAATATTATGAAGATGCGATTGAAAAAGGCTCTATTTTAATTGGCGTTAAGTACAGTAGCGACAACAAAAATGCTATTGAAGAAATACTTAACAATGCAGGGGCAAGCAACGTATCTACTGCATAATTATTTATTGATTTAATAAAAAAGGTGAAACTTAGTTTCACCTTTTTTTGTGCTAATTTTTAAATAGAGTGATCAATATTATTGATTTGATTAAGCGTGTTATTTATAAAGTTAGCAACAAATATCTCTTATAAAAATAAGTATTTATAAGAGATATTTTTTATAAGAGTGGCTGACTTTGGCTACTTAGATTTGCGCTTATCTAGTACGTAACGTACGGCCATTCTTGCAGCGCCCGCTCCAATACCTGAGACTACCGCCCATGTAACGGCTTCTTTAAGATCTGTTTTTTCGCTTGGCTTGTCTTTTGGGGCCGGTTCGTTGGTAACCTTTTCCCACGACTTTTGTAAAGTTTTCCTTGTTAACATACCGGCAGAAGCAGCAGCGAGACCTATACCTATCGTCGTAATTAGTTGTTTATTACTCATATTGTCCTCGTTTTATTTAATAGCGGCAGAGTTATTAGTTGTTAACTCTTAAAGTAAGAATATTAATAACAGCAATTTACGTACCGATAGACGTTTGAGGATAATAAGCACAGCTATTAACTAAAAATCCATTTTACTTATGCTTAGCAATAATATTAAGTTTGCGTGTCAGTACCTAGTAAGGCGTTGATGTAGGCGAGTTCTTCACTAAAAATTCCGTTAAAAAATGCACCTTGCTCAACGATTACAGCGTCGTTTGGTTGGGCTTTGTATTCTTGCTGGCACCTTACAAGTTCGGTGGTTAACCATTGGCAGGTATTGGTAGCTGAGTTTATTGCAGTTTTTAAAAATGACGACCATTTTATTTTTTGTAAATTAAAGCGATAAAGCATAACTGCAATAGCCCCATAAGCTTGTTGCTCAAGTGAAGGAGCATCTTCACTATTTACTGAAAGGCAGCTTAAAAGCTTGGTATTGATTAGTGCTTGTTGCAGTGCAGCGTGTTGTGATTGACTTAAAAAGTTGTTTTGGTAATCCATGTAAGGCCTATATCTGCAAATAGCAGGGCAATATAAAAAGAAAATTAGCAAAGTATTTTACGATTTATGCGCACCGAAAAATGAGCAGTAGTGATAACAAAATAAGGCTGACCCTTTACTGAATTAATAAAACACAATTGTAATTGGTAAGGGTGTTTATAACGTTTGGTGCTTTTATTACTTTACTTTGAGAGGCCGGCATCTGAATTTTAGATAAATTTAAGTTACCATCAAAATGTATTAACTTCCAAAACAGAGGACATGTGAATTATTTAGCTCACCTTTATCTAGCAAAGCCTACAGCCGATTCGCACTTTGGAAATTTACTGGGTGATTTTGGTGGTAAAAGACATGTAGAACAATTGCCAAACACAGTTAAAAACGCGCTAAACAACCATTACTTAGTCGATAAATTTACCGACTCTCACCCGTTAGTAAAAGAAGCCAAGCAGTACTTTTCATCTGAGCGTAAGCGCTTTGCAGGCGTGGCTATTGACGTAGTGTTTGATCACTTTTTAATTATGCATTGGCAGCGCTTTAATCTGCAGCCTTTAAGCGACTTTAAGTACAATAGCTTTGCGCTTTTAAATAAACGTATGCCTATTATGCCGCCGCGCATGCAACAGGTTGTAACCAGTATGACCAAAAACGATTGGTTTAAAGAATACGAAACAATTAATGGAGTGGGGCTTGCGCTCGATAACATAGCCAAACGCATTCGTTTTACTAATAACTTTGCAGGTACTGCTGAGGATATAACGCGTAACTACCATGAATTAGAAGTGGTATTTTTAGCATTTTTTCCTGAGTTAATTAATCATGTAAATGAGCACGCGCTTGAAGCAATAAATGCTGAATAGTTAAAAGAACCCTTTAATTAGATAGTTATTACTGCAGCGTACGTATTATGCAAAGCCTCATAAACTCCTTTTTAAACTAATAATAAGCATTAAAAGCTTACTTTTAGTTATTTAAATGTGCATTAAGCTAGCACTGCCTTGACCCTTAAAGGCGTTGGCGTTAGTATTTTCCAGTTGTAAGTAATTACTTTCGAATTATTCGAGTTAAGCTTTGCACCTTTTACATTTTAGTAAAATGCAGGGCACACGCGCTACACAAGCAACCTGGCTTCGTAGGCGTATTTATACACATTTACCAGTTATGCTGGCCTATTATAAAGAGGGTATTAATTTGGTCAGATCGACTGGAAACAGTTCACTTAAACGCCGTTTACAAATTTTAGATGTTATACGCCAACAAAACGAAGCAAAAGTTGAAGCGTTAAGTCAGCAATTTGCGGTGTCTACGGTTACCATTCGGGGTGATCTTAACTACCTAGAAGAGCAAGGCTTTATTGTGCGCTCTTTTGGTAGCGCTAAATATAACCCTAACTCTAGCTCGTCGCAGTCATACCCCGTTAATGGGGCTGTAGAGCCTACGCTTAGTAAAGCGGATGAGGCTAATATTGCAAAGTTAGCGGCAAATATGGTGCAAAGTGGCGATACGCTATTTTTAGGCGCGAGCGAACTAACACATAAAATGGTGCCTTTTTTGGCGCACCAGCAAAGCTTGTCGTTAATAGTAAACACCTTTGAAATAGTGCCTAGTATAAAGCAGTTTATAAATTGCGATTTACAAATTTTAGGCGGAGCCGTTATTGAAGACTGCCCTGCTTTAGTAGGCCCAATTGCAGAGCAAGCAGTGCGTTTACAGCTTATGAATAAATGCTTTATTGAGTTTATGGGCGTAAACGACGAAGGCTTCCTTACTCTAAAAAATGCCGCTATGGCACGCTTGTATAAAGATATAGTAAGCCATGGTGAAATAAACGTGGGGCTAATTTCGCGTTTAGATTTTGCGGAAAGTGAGGGATTTGCCGTGTGCAAATTGGCTGAGCTTAATACGCTTATTGTAAGTTGCGATATTGGCGAGCAAGAACAAGCCTTAATTGATCAAGCAAATATGGCAGAGGCCGGTACTCACGATAGCTATAAAGTATTTAGCGGCAGTTAATCATTAAACGTACCTTGCTAAGGCAAAGTAATAATGGAGTGTAAATGAGCAAAATTATGACCATGGGCGAAATTTTGGTGGAAATTATGGCAACTGAGGTTGGCCAAAGTTTTCGACAGCCCGGTGCGTTGGCAGGTCCTTACCCAAGTGGTGCTCCGGCCATTTTTATTGACCAAGTTGCTAAGCTTAAACAGCCATGTGGCATTATCAGTAGCGTAGGCGATGATGACTTTGGCGCGCTTAATATGTTTCGCTTAAGCGATGATGGCGTTGATATTAGCGGCATTAGCATTAATAAAAAAGTGGCGACAGGAACTGCCTTTGTTACATATCAAAAAAATGGTTCTCGCGATTTTATTTTTAATATTACAAATAGTGCCTGTGCTCATTTATCGCTAACGCCTTCGGCAACGTTGTTACTTAAAAACTGTAAGCATTTTCATGTAATGGGGTCGTCGTTATTTTCGTTTAGAATTATTGATGAAATTAAAAAGGCGATTGAAATAGTAAAAGGTAATGGCGGGACTATTTCTTTTGATCCTAATATTCGCAAAGAAATGCTTAAAATTCCTGAAATGCGTGAAGCGCTTAACTTTATTTTAGAATACACAGATATATTTTTACCAAGTGGCGCTGATATTTCTATGTTAACTAGCGCAACGAAAGAAGATGAAGCCATTGAAGAAATTTTAGACCTTGGCGTTCGCGAAATTGCGCTTAAACGCGGCCGCAATGGTGGCAGCTTTTATAATCGGACTGAGCAAATATCGTTACCTGCTTTTGCAAATAGCGAAATAGACCCAACTGGTGCTGGCGACTGCTTTGGTGCAACTTTTGTAGTGTGCCGTTTACAAGGGATGTCGGCTGAAGATTCGTTGCGATATGCTAACGCCAGTGGTGCACTTGCTGTGGCTCATAAAGGCCCAATGGAAGGCACTTCAAGCTTTACTGAGCTTGATTCATTTATTAATAATACTAAGGTGTGTTGAGCTTTGACCGCAAAGATCGACACGCCCTAATACAGCCATAATGTAAGTTATGGCTGCATTAAAATACCTCTCTTTTCTTTAATTTTGCGCTTTATCCACCCTTTATTAATACATACCAACCCAGCATCTAAAAACTTTCGAATGAAGATTTAATTTTACGAAATTTACGTAAATAGCTTTACGCATCCTTAACGCAGCGTTACTATCGGGAGATAGTAAGTTTAAGCTTTCGAAACTTTCGATTTGTAATTGCTTAACAGCAGTTACTAAAGCCACCTACCAAAGGCTGCAGTGTATTAAGCTTTTAAGCCTAGGTTTATACATTACATTCGAAAGTAAATGTTTTGAGTAGCAAGTACTTAATAAATACTTAGCAAATCAATAATTAGTGAGTATGAAAAATAATATAACGCAGTTATAAGCAACACTATAAGTAAGAGTAGGAACACTATGACGACCAACACACATACAAATAGATTAAATAATATAAACGAAGAGCAGCTTCCTATTGCTGATCATAAATTACATGGTTGGAAGCACTTTGCAGGCTTATTTGCAGGTGAGCACGTTGCAGCAACCGAGTTTGTTATTGGTGCAACTTTTGTTGCTCTAGGCGCCTCTACCATAGATATTTTATTAGGTTTATTAATAGGTAACCTATTAGCAATGTGTTCTTGGTGGTTAATTACTTCGCCAATTGCAGTAGAAACCCGATTAAGCTTATACACCTACCTAAATAAAATTGCCGGGAACTCAATGACCAAGCTCTATAATTGGGCAAATGTGGTTATATTTAGTGTGATATCGGCGGCCATGATCACCGTATCAGCCACGGCCGTTAGGTTTTTGTTTGATATACCTGCCCAACTTGATTGGTATCCTAATAGTTTGTCGTTTGTAGCCATTGTTTTAGCGGTGGGTTCAATTGTTGTATTTGTGGCTATGTATGGTTTTTCTACGGTTGCTGATTTTTCTAAAATTTGTGCGCCATGGTTATTTATCATCTTTATAGCGGGCTCGTTTGTGTTATTTCCTGAGCTTTCTAACCATGTTTTAGGGGTTACATCGTTAACAGGGTTTGATGATTTTATGGCAATAGGGGATTCCTCTATTTGGACCGGCACTAACTCCGACGGCGAAAAAGGCATAGGTTTATTAGAAGTAATTGGTTTTGCATGGGCTGCAAACTCTATTACTCACTTTGGCTTAATTGATATGGCCATTTTTAGATTTGCTAAACGTAAAAGCTATGGTTTGTTTTCAGGCGTGGGTATGTTTTTTGGCCATTACCTTGCGTGGATCTCTGCCGGTATTATGGGCGCAGGTGTGGCGGTATTACTTAAAACAACTATTTCGGCGCTTGATCCGGGTGATGTTGCATACCATGCACTAGGCTGGACGGGCTTTGTTATTGTACTTATTGCAGGTTGGACAACTGCTAATGCAAACCTTTACCGTGCGGGCCTTGCGGCACAATCTATTTTTGTTAAGCAATCGCGTGAGCGCACTACTGCTATTGTAGGTATTGTTACCGTTATAATTGCGTGTTTCCCGTTTGTATTTTCGCAAATGCTACCACTACTAACCTACGCAGGTTTATTGGTAGTCCCTGTGGGTGGGATTGTATTTGCCGAGCATGTTTTATTTCCTAAAATTGGTTTAACTCGTTACTGGGCTAAATACAAAAATATTACCCGTAGCGTACCGGCTATTGCTTCTTGGGCGTTAGCACTTGTGTTTGGTTTTGGTTTAAATGCGATTGATGTAATGTCGTTTTATTACTTATTTATTCCTACTTGGTGTTTTACCATTGTAGTTTACACGTTGCTTGCTAAAAAATACGGCGCGAGTGATGACTACACCAAAGAAATAGCAGCTGAAGAACAAGAGCTTAAAAACATAAAAGTGTACCAAGCAGAACTTGCTAAAAAGGTTCAGGCTCCGGTAATTGATAATTCAATGCTAACTAAACTATTAAATGGCGCATCGACTATTTCGCTATTAGTTATTTTTGGCTTTGCCAGCCAAGTAATGTTTTTTAGCGACAGTATGATCATTTACGCAGGTAATAAATCTCAGTTTGAAATAGCTTGTTTTATTTGTACGATTATTTACTTTGTAACAGCTTATTGGTCGCTTAAACGCCACAAAATATTAAATACAACCACATAGCTGGTGGGTAACTACCACGCAAAATGTTAATAAAATGGCTAAGCTTAAACGCTTAGTCATTTTGCTTAGCTACAAAATAAGCTTATGTAGCTATTAACGCTTTTTATTAATAGCGCTCCACCTGCCTTGCTAGCTTTAGCACATTGAACACCCTCTTAAATATAAAAAATTACAAATTTATACCGGCGATGTACTTTGTTTTAAGCACATTTTAAACGTTTATTTTTCACTTTTGCTTTCGAATGAATTATTTCTTTTACGAAATCTTCGAAATTGCTTTACGCATCACTTTTGCAGCGTTACTATCGATGAATGGAAAGTTAAAGCTTTCGAAAGTTTCGAGTTTGGTTTTGCTGCTACATCAGTAATTTTTATAACTAGGCAGAGTGCAAATGCGTAATAGGGCGTTTATATAACAGCCGTTTTAAGTACTCGTTGAACGCTTAGTAAACAAATTCGAAAGTAAGCACTTTTAAAAAAGTGCCACAAAAATGATTAAAAGTAGTAATTCGGTTTAATAAAAAACGTGAGTTGCTTGTGTAAAAAACCGTTGTCCTGGTGCTAAAAGTGGACGGCACGCATTAATGAGTTGAGCTATGACTGACATTTTATGTATGGGCGAATTACTCGCTGAAATTATGGCCGAGCAAATTGGTCAAACCTTTACAGAGCCGGGTGTATTTTTGGGGCCTTACCCAAGTGGCGCACCAGCAATTTTTGCCGATCAGGCAGCTAAAGTTGGGGCATCAGTCGCCTTTATTGGGTGCGCAGGAAACGATGGTTTTGGCGAGCTTATATTAAACCGCCTTCGTGAAAGTGGTGTAGACGTAAGCGGTATTAGCCGCTCAGACGAACTACCAACAGGCACTGCTTTTGTTACTTATAAAGAAGATGGTAACCGCGAGTTTATTTTTAATATTAGTAACAGTGCTGCAGCGCTTATTAACGAAGATTCTGTTAGCTCTGCGCTTGCCAGTAATTGCCGCTATTTTCATGTAATGGGGTCGTCGCTTGGTAATGCGGGTTCTATTGCGGCGGTTAAACGTGCATTGGAGCTGGTTAAGCAAAGTGGCGCTAAGGTTTCGTTTGATCCTAATATTCGCCCTGAAATTATGGCCTCGCCAGTTATTCAAGAAGCAATTCAGCTCATTTTAGAAGCGTGCGATATTTTGCTTCCTAGTGAAATTGACCTGCAATATTTTTGTGGCGATGTAGCGCAGAGCGAAGCTGTAAACACACTACTAAGTAAATATTCAATGGAAATGGTGGTAGTAAAAAATGCCGATGAAGGCTGTGTTTACTACGATCGAGCACGCTCAATACATATGCCCTCGTTTAAAGTGACTGAAGTTGACCCCACCGGAGCCGGAGACTGCTTTGGCGGTACTCTTATTGCCTGTTTAGCCCAAGGTGTAGAAATAGATCGCGCATTAAAACTTGCTAATGCAGCAGGTGCAATGGCAGTGACTAAACGCGGCCCAATGGAAGGTAACTCTACAGTAAGCGAGCTGGATCAATTTATACAATCAGAGGAGATAAAAGGGTGACTACAGATTTTCTGAAAGAAATTGTTCAACAAAACAGAGCCGGTGGTAGCAGAGGTATTTACTCTGTTTGTTCTGCGCATCGCCTTGTTATTGAAGCGTCTATGCAGCAAGCCAAAAGCGATGGCTCACCACTGTTAGTAGAGGCAACATGTAATCAGGTTAATCACGAAGGTGGTTATACCGGTATGACCCCAAGCGACTTTTGCAAATACGTGTTAGATATTGCAAAAGAAGTGGGCTTTTCCCAAGAGCAACTTATTTTAGGGGGCGACCACTTAGGGCCTAACCCGTGGACTGACCTACCAGCTGCACAGGCAATGGAAGCGGCCAAAAAAATGGTTGCTGATTACGTAAGTGCGGGCTTTTCAAAAATACATTTAGATGCAAGCATGGCATGTGCAGATGATGTAGAGCCGCTTGCTGATGAGGTTATAGCGCAGCGCGCCACTATTTTATGTGCTGCCGGCGAAGCTGCTGTTAGCGATAAAAATGCAGCCCCAATGTATATTATTGGTACCGAAGTGCCGGTACCAGGTGGCGCACAAGAAGATTTACACGAACTTGCTACAACCAATATTGATGATTTAAAACAAACCATTAAAACCCATAAAGCAAAATTTAGCGAAAACGGTTTGCAAGACGCATGGGATAGAGTAATTGGTGTAGTAGTGCAGCCTGGTGTTGAGTTTGACCACGCGATGGTAATTGGCTATCAAAGCGAAAAAGCACAAACACTAAGTAAAACTATTTTAGATTTTGATAATTTGGTTTATGAAGCGCATTCAACCGATTATCAAACCGAAACAGCGTTAACTAACTTGGTTAACGACCACTTTGCTATTTTAAAAGTGGGCCCAGGGCTTACTTATGCAGCGCGCGAAGCGTTGTTTGCACTTAGTTATATTGAGCAAGAGTGGATAACCAATAAGCCTCTTTCTAATTTGCGCCAAGTGCTTGAAGAGCGCATGCTCGAAAACCCTAAAAACTGGGCTAAGTATTACACAGGTACAGAGCAAGAGCAGGCCTTTGCACGAAAATATAGCTTTAGCGATAGATCGCGTTACTATTGGGCCGATCCTATTGTTGATCAAAGTGTTCAAACACTCATTAATAACTTAACTGAGCAGCCAGCGCCAATGACCTTGCTGAGTCAATTTATGCCACTTCAATATGCGGCATTTCGTGCAGGACAATTAAATAACGATCCGCTTTCTTTGATCAGACACTGGATCCAAGAAGTTGTATCAACCTACGCCCGCGCTAGCGGACTTGCAGTAAAATAGTGCGTATTAAGCGCATTTAAGAGGAAGATAGTAATGACATATTCGTTCGATAAAGCCTTTGACCTTAAAGAGCAAGTTGCTCTGATCACTGGCGGTGCATCAGGTATTGGTAAATGTATTGCTGAGCTATTTGCTGAGCGTGGCGCGACACTTATTTTGGTAGATAAAAGCGAAGCGGTTCATGAAACGGCTCGCGCTTTAGGTGAAAATAACCTGTCATGGGTTGCTGATGTATCTGATGAAGCGTCTGCAGTGCAAATTGTTGCCGACTCGGCGCAAAAGCTAGGTCGTATTGATATTTTAGTTAATAACGCTGGTATTGGCCCTCTGGCTAAATCGGAAGAGACACCAGCCGATTTATGGGACATCACCATGGCTGTAAACCTACGTGGCCCATTTTTATATGCCCGTGAAGTAGGTAAACAAATGCTTAAGCAAAAAAGTGGACGCATTGTTAACCTAGCTTCTCAAGCGGCGTTGGTTGCTCTTGATGGCCACCTTGCATACTGTGCAAGTAAAGCGGGCGTGTTAGGCATGACTCGCGTAATGGCAATGGAATGGGGCCCTGAGGGCATTACGGTTAATGCGATTTCTCCTACCGTTGTAGAAACTGAGCTTGGCGCAGGTGGATATTGGTCTGGTGAAACAGGTGCAAACTTTAAAGCAAAAGTACCCGCGCGTCGTTTTGCTCAACCAGAAGAAATTGCAATGTCGGCTTTATACCTAGTTAGCGGCGCAGCCGGTATGGTAAATGGTGAAAACCTAGTAGTTGATGGCGGTTACACCGCGACTTAATTAAAACATACACTGTTTTAATATTAAAAAAGGTGGAGTGCTCAATTAAAAAGTGCTCCACCTTTTTGGTTTTATAGAGTTTAAACGTTGATATATTTGAAAGAGTTTTAGTCTTCAATTTAAAAAACTCTGACTCTTTTGCTAAAGTTTTTGATGGCCACTCAGTACCCTCAACAGTTATATTTTAATGCCGAGCTTTCAGCTCTTCTAGCTAAAAATATCAGCCAAAGTACTTACTAGCTTTATTATTATTTGAGTATTTTCTGGCTTGGTCTAAGGTAGTAATTTTTTGAACGACTGAAATAAGATTAAAAAATTACTCTCCAGTTTTTAGCTTTAAGGGTGTATTCGCTTAAACGTTTATAGGCTATTGTGCGCTCCGGTTTAGGTAGAACTCTATTTCTGTTGTGTTTATTTGCGTGTTGCTCACGCAACCGTAGTAGCTAATAATGGCTTGCTTAGTTAGTTTTTTATTATACCCTGCGATAAATATATAATTACTACATGATGAAAAGTATAGGTTGGAACACTTACATTAAGTTTGTTGTTAAACACTATAAGAGCATATTAAGCAGGAATATTATGAGTAAGACCAGCCATGTACCTCAGACTTATATGAAGCAAGAGGAAGGTTATAGAATAAAAGCTTTAAGGTTATACTCTTGGGTGTGTGGTCGTTGTGCTCGTGAATTTGAGTATTCAAACTTACGTGAGTTAACGGTGCATCATATAGATCATAACCACAGTAATAACCCTGAAGATGGCAGCAACTGGGAGCTATTGTGTATTTATTGCCACGATAATGAGCACAATAAATACCACGAGCATATTATGTATGGCGGGTCGACTACAGAGCGAAAAGTTGAAGCTGCAACGCATTCTCCGTTCGCTGATTTAAAAGCGATGCTTAATAAGCGCAACAGTTAAAATTTACTTTAAATGTTTACAAGGAAGTTATTTATATGCCCGATGTAACGGCACTGTTTTATATAGCTATTATGGCTTTTTATTTATTACACAAAAACGAAGAAGCCAAAATATTAGTCCCCGTTATTGGCTTTGCTGCAATTCCTCTTTTTAGCAACGATTACTGGCTATGGTTTAAGGTAAGCGTAGGATTAGGAATTTATGTATTGATGGTGGAAAAAGCTAAAGCAGGGTATACCGGTGGTGGGGCTGTTTCAGCATTTGCTATGTTTTTTATGATGGCTTTTTTAGTTAGTATTTTTATAAAAACTATTTTTTCTGTTGCTATTAATTTTAGTTTTTGAACCTCATCTTTATTTAGTCAAAACTAAATTAACTCTACGTTCTCGCGCATACTTGTGGTTTATTTCTTTTAATAAACCACAAGTAGCTCTTTAATTTAAATCAATGAGTTAAAAACATTCCAACATTAGTGCCAAAAACTAGTGGCACTGTACCTTTACCTATGTTGCCAAATTTTATTGAGTTACCCATTACTTCTCCTGCTAATGGGTAGCCTTGCCATACAATGTCACCTGTCTTTGTACTAACTTCAGAGATAAGACTTGATTGTGAATAATAATTATTGTCACTTGAGTTTGTGGTTATTAATACATTATCAGAATCAGGTAATTGTACTAGGCTTGTTATTTCACCATTAATTCGAGCTTTTAGTAATAGTTCTAAGTCTAATGAAAAAGTAACTAAATTACCCTGGTATGAGTATTCAGGAGAAAAACATAAAACACTATCTGTTTGAGGTTGTGCATAAAGACTCTTACATTCCTCTGAGTTTACTGAACTGGAGCGCATGCTCAGTTTATTATTTTCAAAGGTAAGAGTTGTTAAGCTATCTCGAGTACTTAGTATTACTAATTTTTCCCCTAAAGTACTTGTTGTGGCAGTAATTGAGGTGATGGCACTGCTAGCTGTCCATGTAGCTAGAATATTATTGTTACTAATGTCATGTACGGTAAGTGTGTCATATGTGGCTATTAATGCATCGTCATAGCCATCGTTATTAATATCAGTAACTTCTAAAGCATTATAATTAGAAGAATCATCCTTTGAAGTTACTTGCCATTTAGAAATATCAGCCTCTAATTCAATTACGTTTAGGGAAGGAGAGTAATTGCGAGTTCCAAATATAAATAATTCATCATAATTGTCTGAATCTATATCACCTATTGCAGCTAGGGCTGCTTCGAGAATATTTGATGAGCTTTTATAATTAGGTGTAACTTCACCATCTTCATTCATAGTTAAGTATCGAGGGTGAATATAGCCACTATTTGTACTAGGAATTATATAAATTGCCGCTTCTTTTTCAGGGCTTATATTTGCCCACCCAGCTGCAATATAGGAATCGTATTGTGAAGATGATTCTCTATTTGCGTTATGCCATAAAATTTCAGGATTTAGAGCAATACCAGCGACTACTAGTATATCTTCACCTGAACTGCTTAAGCCTGTCCCCCAAACAATTTCTTCTTTACCATCATTATTAATATCGCCAACAACCATCGCAGCGCTGCCATGATCTATAAGTGGGAGTGTCCACAGCTCTGCATGGGTATTATCAGTAATATCGTAGGCGTGAACTTGACCCCATTGGCAGTCGCCAATTATTATCTCATCGGCTGGGTCGTTATCTATATTTGCTGTGGCTACAGAGCAATTATCCTGATTATTAATAGTTAGGATTTGAGAGCGATCATTAGCATTCCATACTGTTATCGAATTCCATCCTCCAGTGCTAATGATCTCATTTATACCGTCGCTATTTACGTCACCTATAGCCATAATTGGGCCAAAACCGTCAGCGTTAAACCATTGACTGCTAGCACTTTGGATATCAAAAATTTCACCGTTTGAGAGTATTAATTCTAATGATGTGTCGCTATCGATATTTTCAACAGCTATTTCAATAGGAGAATTTCCCTCTAGAGAAAAGCTAAAAAGCTCCGTTTGAAAATTATTGTCGTAAACAATAGCTTCTTTAGCGCTATAGCTTTCACCAAAAATTACGATTAATTCAGGTCCGCTATCACTATCAATATTTTTTACCATAAAATTGTGAATAGTTTTACTTGTCGAAAATACACTGTGAGGGGGCTGTGTAAAATCACTTACTTGATAGATATTATTATTTGTTTTTACAAAGGTATTGTTTGCGCCATTATCTTCTTTAAATACAGACAGGCGCATTTCATTATGATTACCGCCAAAAGAGTATGGGTAGCTGTAAATTGATTCGAATCCATCGCTTTTTTGAGATATAACAGACAGCCCTCCTAATTTATCAAGCACCAACATTTCGTTATTTTCATCGCCAATGAAGTTACCAATTTGCATGCCGTTCGATGTATCGGTAAGCTCAATATCCTTTCGCATTGTAGGTGCTTTAAAGTTTGGTATTGTTACATTTATTTCACTAACTAATGGCTCAAGGGTTCTATCAGACGTAAAAGCAAATTTAACTGTATTTTGTTGCGTTATCATAGGCAATAGTGGGGTCCATTTTACTTCCCCTTTGCTTGATACTGTCATTCCAGTGGGTCCGTATAATAACTCGACTGGGGTGTCTGACTCAGTATCTTTATTTACATTGAATGTAACTTCTTCGCCTGCTTTTGCTTCAGTAGGTACGCTTGATAAAGACAACGTTATTGCTCTATCAAGTGTAAAAATAGCACTGCCGCCAGTGCCTGATTCATACCATTGCATTTGTTGTTCATTAGGAAAACTAGCAAATAGCTCAAAGTTAGCCCCAACAATATAATCAAAAGAGCTTTCACAGTCATACCCTTGATTTTGTTGCTCAAAGCTTAGGGTTAATGAGTGACGTTCACCGCTATCAACAGATGCATCAAATGAGTAGCTACCGGTTACATTCGACTGATTAGAATTGATTTCGAAACTACCATCTGTATTAAACTGAAATGTTTCTAAGCATTTATTAGGGTACTCGTAAAACCAAGTTGCACTAATTGATTTTGATGTTTTATTAGCAATAGGGACGGCGGAATTAGCGGCATCTTCACCCCCGCCACCTCCACCGCAGCCGGAAGTGAAAATCGTTGATAAAAATATTACAGAGAGTAGCTTACGCATTACATCTTCCTTAATCTTAGCTTTGACAAGCCATATAAATAAACTGAAATATAAGATTAGCCATGACACTGAGCATAACTAACAGATAAAAGTGAACGAATTGTGAATAAAAATAAGCTAGAAATCTAGTTAAATTATAATTATTTGTAAACATAAGTAAATTGAACGACGGCTAAAGTGGTTGGTTTGGAGTGTTCATAGTCGTTCGGCTCTTGCGCATAGAGTCGGTACTAATTGAGCGCTAAAAAAAGGCCGGTTACTACTTGGTAGTACGGCCTTTAAAACTCTAAAATAGATTAGTAATTATAAAGTTTATTGCTTCTTTTCGCTTGGTGCCGGTTGGCCATAATTAGGTGAACGAGGTCCATATAATAAGCCGTTGTAAACATCTGAAGAAAGTAAGCGTGTTGAAGTCATTGCTGCGATTTCAAAACCTTTATCGGTTACAGTTTCTGCAATTTGATTAATTGCAGCAACTACAAGCATACCTACAAGTCCGCCGCCGCTATTATTTTGCTGTTCAGCGGAAGAGGCTCTTGCTTTACCTTGCCATAATTGCTCGCCACTTCGTAAATCTACTAATGAAGCTGATACAGTTACAGCGGTTTCGCTAGAAATTACAACGTAGCTAGTACCATATTCTTCAATAGTAATGTATAGAGCTGTGTCAGCACCAAAAATATCATGTAGTTTTTTTACTGGTACTTGGTGTACATCACTCGCAACCGTAAGGCCATTGCCCTTGAAGGTTTGCTCAACAAGAGCTACTGGAAATACGTAAAAACCAGACTCAGCAATAGGAGCAACCATTTGAGTCATAACACTGTATGGTGCAATTACTTCAGGTGTATTATTTAATGGCGGTAAAATAATTACAGAATGAGGATCTGCTTGTTTGAATGCGGTGTAATCGTGCGCTGGTGGAGGCGATACACACCCTGCAAGTAGTGCTAATAACGCTGCCGTTGTAAGTGTTTTCAAATTGAACATGTTAGGCACCTTTTGCTGAGTTTAAAAGAAAGTCTATGTACTGAACAGACTCAGGGAAAAGTATTTTTTCAGTTTCAAAGTGAGTGGTACCTAAAGAAGGATTACCTGTTTCAAAATAGAGCATGCCTAAGTGAGCATGAAGGCCTGGCGCAACAGGTTTATTTTTACCCGCAGCTTCACTTATTATTTGCTCAAGCATACTAATTTGTTCTTCAGCTGATACTTCATCTGCTTTTAAGTAGGCATAAACTGCAGTGCTATAATCGCCGTAATAATAAATTGGCTCTTTAGTTGAGTTACAGCCTGCTAGGGCAGCACAGACCATAACAAGAGATAATAATTTTTTCATTATTTATCACCCCACTGACCTGACTCTAAACCAGTAACAAGCTTATTAACGACTTCACGAATCGCTAAATCAAGCACCTTTCCATTTAAAGTAGCATCATAAGAAGCTGTACTACCAAATCCAATAACTTCGCGCTCAGATAAGCTGTATTCGCCAGCGCCTTGAACTGAGTAAATAACTTCTGAAGTTGTTACGTCAACAATATTTAAGGTCACTTTAGCATACGCAATTTGCGATTTACCTTTACCTAATAAGCCAAACAGTTGGCGATCGCCTATGGCTTTACGGCCAAACTCTGTAACATCACCAGTTACAACAAATTTAGCACCACTAAGAACTTGTTTTGTACCTGTTAATCTTGCTTCTTCTGCAAGGGCTGCCATATTGTCACGATCAAGCACACTAAAGCGATTTGTTTGTTGTAAGTGGCTCATTAGTGTTATTTTTGCTTGGTTGCCTAATCGGTCTTGGCCTGAGGAAAAAATACCGTTTTGAAAGCTAGAACGATTTACAAATTGACCTACGACCAATTTACTTTTTGTACCAGAGTAGGTTGTGTTGTAGCTTGCTACAGTTGGCGTTTCAACTACTTTTGACGATGTAGTTGCACAGCCAGATAAGGTAGATGCAGTCAGTGCTGAAATTATTATTGTTTTAATGTGTTTGTTGCTTATGAGCATAAGTTTTTCATATCCGTTTAAATAAATGCAGAAGTAATTTAGAAAGGAGCTTATACGAGTATAAAGTTTAAGAATCCATTCTAAGCGACTTTATAAACAAAAAACCTTGTAAACGCAATGTTATTAATGATTTAACTTTAAAGTTTCATTTATATAAAAACTGTAATTAATATAGCTTTATCCACCTTTTAGCTATTCTGCTGAAGAAAGTAAGGCCAAACTTAAGAGCTGTTTATCTGAGGAAAATAAGAATTTGAACGATTGCTCAAGTTGTGATTTAATTGTAGTCACTACTTTTAGGAGCGTTTCATGATCAAATTTTATTTTCACCATACACCTAACCCAATGAAGGTTGCTTTGTTTTTAGAAGAAACAGGCTTGCCGTTTGAACTTGTGCCACTTGATACGTTAAAAGGTGAGCAACATACACCCGAATTTAAAGCTATTAATCCTAATGCAAAAGCACCTGCCATTGTTGATGGCGAAACTCGTGTGTTCGATTCGAATGCTATTTTAATGTACCTCTCTGAAAAATACGCAAAGCTAGAAGGTAAAGCTGAAAACCGCGCTGAAATGCTTTCATGGTTAATGTTTATTGCATCGGGTTTAGGTCCATACTCAGGACAAAGTGTTCACTTTAGACATATGGCACCTGAAGGGCTTGATTACGCGGTTAATCGCTACTTGCGTGAGGCTCAGCGTCACTACGAAGTGCTTGATACACACCTTGAAGGTCGCGACTTTATAGTGGGTGATGAATACACCATTGCTGATGTATCTGCTTGGGGCTGGATTGATAAAGCGCCAGTAGTATTAGGTGAAGAGGGCTTAGCGCCATACCCTAATTTAAAACGTTGGTTTGAAAGTATAGATAGTCGCCCAGCTGTTGCTCGTGCGCGTAAAATTGGTACCGATGTAGCCTTCAAAAAAGAGTTTGATGAAGAAGCCAAGCGCGCGTTTTTTCCATCTAATTACCCTAAATCGTAGGGTAATTTAAAGCAGAGGTAAATGAGTAGTTCTGTGATGGTTACTTATTTACCACTATTTTTAGATTAAATATACACGCCTACTTTTGGTGTTGGCTTAAGCTATGAGCTATTGTGCATTTGTATTAATTATTATTACTTTTGTTCAAAACTAAGTACTACATTTAATCTTTTTTATTGAGCGCCACATGCTGGGTACAAATTAAGTACTTCAGTTACTACTTGTGCAAACATAGCTTGCTCTTGCTGGCTTAAATTTATATCTGCATCAAATTTCATGGTATCGGCTAGCTCAGAGGTAATTATTTCGTAAAAAGCCATGGCAGTGAGTACATTACCTGCATATGAAGCATGATTTCCATCTGCATTATAAAGATTTACGCTCGGCATTATTTCTAATACTCGGTTCCATACAAAACCAATAGGCGCGACGCAGCTAGGCTGCTTTGTACTTATCGATAAATGTAGATCGTATACCTGTTTTGCTTCCGCAGAGTTACCCTTTTGAGGATGCTCTGGAAATAATATGGGGGTTATTTTTTGTTCTTTAGCAACTGAGATCATACGCTCGGTGGCGTCGGTCGGGTAGTCAACGGCTCCTGATTGCGAATATTTCTGGCCTTGAAAAATAGCATGACTCCAATTATTTTCACTTAGTTTATCTATATTAGAGTCTATTTCGGCTATTTCATCTAAAAACCGCCCGCCAACAGTCATTGTTTGTACTGAGGTATTAGATAGTTGATGTGTAATTATGGTTTCTAATAAAGCACCTAAGCTTGAACTATGGCTATTACCGTAAATAATTATTTTGTAATCACCTTGTGGATTGTTATTAGTTACAGGTGGTGATGTTAGTGTTTCTTTATTCTCAGCTATTTTTGAGTCATTACCTTCAGAGCCGCACGCAGTTAACGCTAACATTAAAGCTAATGTGAGTGATATTTTAGATATATATTCGAATGACATTAGAAATCCTTTTTTTGTACCAAATTTAAGCACGATTTCTGAATACTAGATACTTTATGGTAAAGCTGCAAGTTGGCTTTAAAGATGAAAAATTACTTTTCGGGAGGAGGGGAGTATTTAAACTTTAATCGTAAAGTAATTCAATTGTGCTTTAACACAGCTATTTTTGAATAAAAAAAGCCTGCATAAAGCAGGCTTTAGTTTTCAGGGGAAATTAAAACTTAGCACGGATACCAAAGCTGTATCTGCGGTCTGCTTCAGTGTACTTCCAAGCACCACCTAGTTCAGATAGGTAGATAGAAGGCTCACCGGTTAAGTTAGTTGCATTGCCTACTAAGGTCACGTTTTCGTTAATGTCCCAACTTGCTGAGAAGTCTAACTGGCCGCGGTCGTCACGGTAGTTGTTACCGTAAACTGTACCTTCTGCTGAAATACTGCCGTCTGAGTTAATATTTTCAACGCGTTTTTCGTTTTCAGTATCTAAGAAGCTATCACGGTAGTTATAAGCTAAACGTGTAGAGAATCCTTCGTATTCCCAAAACACTTGTAAGTTGTAGGTGTTTTTAGAAATATCTAACAGTGGGTTACCGTTAGGTTGTTCGCTGTCTGCGTAGGTGTAGTTTGCGTTTATACCCAGGCCAGAAAAAGCACCAGGTAAGCTTGTAAAGAACTGTTGGTAACCTACTTCAAAACCTTGAACAGAGCCATTTTCGCCATTTACATTTTTAACGGTATCAATACCTGTTAAACCTGCATCGCGAAGCTCTGAAACATGGTTAAAGCCATCGGCATCAACAGGAAAATCGGTTGTATCTGAGTAAACTAAGTTATCTTGAGATACACCCGCGGTATCTAGCTGACATACTTGGTTCCACTGCGTTACATTTTGACCCGCGGTGCTAGATGAAGCCTGACAGCTGCTTTCGTTACTTAAGAAAGATTCAACATCTTTATAAAACACAGCAAAAGATATTACGTTACCCTCATCAAAGTAATGCTCTACTGACAAGTCGTATTGTGTTGCACGGTATGGTTCTAAATCAATAGAGCCTTGCGTTGCGCCTGTAATATCGTTATTTACGTCAAACGCTGGGCTTAACTCACTAAAATCTGCTCGGCGCATTACTTTTGCAGCTGCAAAGCGGAATAATGTTTCGTCTGAGTAGTTATAGGTAACGTTTAAGCTTGGTAAAAAGTCGCTGTAGTCATTCTCACCTGTTACTTTTTCACCATTTAAATAAACGCTTGATTCTAAATCTGTTGTCACATAACGACCACCTACAATTGCAGTGATGTTATCAAAATCTAGGTAGGCTGAAATATAAACTGCGGCTGTATCTTCAACTACGTTACGGTACGCACTTTCTTGAAACTCTTGGTTGTCCGAAAGGCTTCCTGTTGTTGCTAAGTTAGTTCCTGCAAGTAACTGTTGTAACTGAGCGTAAGTATTCGCAGGGTTAGATAAACCGTTGTAGCTTAAAAACGTTAATAGGTCGTTTTGGCCAGAACTACCTAATTGATCAAATGAGTTATCGTGGCTAACAGTTGTAAAGCTATTTGAAAACGCAGCATTGTAATCATCTACCCATAAAGTCGCTAATGAACCGTCGGAGTCATTAAATGCATTTTTATAAATGTCTTTAACTTCAACTTTGTATTGCTCGTACTCGTAATCTCGGTTGGTAACACGTACACCGGTTTTTATTTTAGATACCCAGCTTAAGCTGCTGATAGGTTCAAACATTTCTACATCAAAACGAATAGCTGTTTCTTCGTTATCAGTTCTTCTATCTTCACTTTTAAATGTACGTAATGCTAAGTTTTGTGGGTCGGTAAATGCATTTGGATCTGAGTGAATAATACTTGGGAGTTTATTACCGTCTTGTGAAAAAGCGCCATCGTATAAATGGTTTACTAAATCAACGCCACCGCTTGCTTCAAATGTCGATTTTTCGATTGGGCGAAGAGTAAATTCAGAATCAGGTCTTACGCTTTCAGATGATGCAACAGCAACTTCACCTGAAATTTTTATATTATCAGTAATGTTCCATTCTGCACCAAGTGCATTAGAAAACGAGTCGGTTTCTCTAAAGTCACTGTATGTTTTTGGAATGCCAAATTCGTTTGTTAGTGTGTAATTATTTACACCATTCGCACCTTGAGTGGTATTTGCATCGGTTGATAAAGAACCTGCCACACCTAAAATTGAGTTACCAGCTTGTTCGCCTGAGCGTTTAGTGCCGCTCAAATCAAGGTACACCATGCCATTACCAGATTGCGGTGCCCATTGCAGAGATAAATTTACAGCGGTACGTTCACGTTTTTCTACGTATTGCTCAACACTGTGCTCGTCGCGTACGATAGCGTTACCACTTGGTGTATTACCTTCTTGGCCGTTAATTTCAATATCTTGAGGCTTAACACGGCTTGAAGTTTCATCTTGACGAATTTCACGATCTTGATATGAAAACATCACAATAGCGCCAAATGTACCCATTTCGTCAAAGTCCCAATTGTCGCCAATTGAACCACTAAAAATAGGGGCTACATTTTCGGTTTTATCTGCGTATTCGCCATCAATCGAAATAGCACCTGTAAGTTTATCAAGCTCTAATGGGCGAACTGTTTTTAAGCTAACGGTTCCGCCTAGCGCACCTTCAATCATGTCAGCGGTAGGTGATTTAACAACTTCTACCGTTTTTAAGAAACTCGAAGGGTAATCTTGTAGGCTAATACCATCACGCGAGTCACCAATGGTAGAGCGGCCATTTAATTCAACGCGGTTTTGCGGTAAACCACGAATCGATACACTGTCACCCACTCCAAAATCGGTATTAATAGATACACCTGTAATACGTTGAAGTGCTTCAGCAATATTATTATCAGGCAGTTTACCAATATCCTCTGCAACAACAGCATCTACAATACGTCCGTCAGTACGCTTAAGCATTGCAGCCGCTTTCATACTGCCTAACATGCCTTTTACTTCAATAACTTCTATATCATCAGTTGGTATATCTGAAGTTGTCGGCGCTTCCTGTGCTGAAATAGTAGAAGACGCCATTAATAAAAGGGCAGCAGCGCTGAGTGTTATTGAGCTACTTTTTTGGTGCTTATTAATTAGCGATGAAGTAATTTGATTGAGTTTCATGTATCTCTCCCGTTGGGGTACGACTTGCGTCATTGTGTGTGTTGCAATATGGTTTGGTTAACCAATTTTGTTGTGTTTGATCTGTTTGTGTCATACAGATTGTGTGGTTGAAATTAGTACAATTTAAATTTTATTACAACCTTTGTTTACCAAAATTTCATAAAATGTATTACAAATTGTTATTAAATTTACTTAAAGTTAATTTGTTCAATAAGTTATGATTAATGAAATGTTTTAATAATATTTAATATAAATTGGAAAATAACCATTACCAAAGCCATTTTATGTATGATTTGTAATATTTAATGAGGTATTTATGACTAATTTAAATTTTTTATTTAGGTATTTAGTGTGTTAATTATGAGTCTAAATTAGGCGTTACTATTCTTAATAGATTAAGTAAACCTAAAGTTGTTACGATTAAATAACTAGGTTGAAATTACTGGTTTTTATTTGCGTTAATTATTTGGTAATACCAATTTTCTATTGTGTTTAATTTATATTTATATTATGGATATGTGGTGGGATGTTGTACAAAATGGTAAATGAGCTTATTTTTTGCAAAAAAAAGCCCCGCATAAATGCAGGGCTTGTATAGATTAAAAATTTTAGCTTTGCAGTTGGCCTGTAGCTGATTCAATATGAGCACGTACAAACCATTGAAATTGCTCTAAGTCAGCTAATTGGCTAGTAATCATATCTTCAGAAACAGGATCTAGCTCTGAAAGCGTTTCGATTGCTTTGCGGTGATCGCCATTAATACCGTTGTACACTTTATCAAGTGCACCTAAATGCTCGGTTACTAAACCTTTACCAATAGAATATTCATTCCATGAGCGACGGTCTACTATCGATTGCGGCGTTCCAACGGGTATACCGCCAAGGGTCGCAATTCTCTCCGCGATTGTATCTGTCATTTCGCGTACAGCTTCAACTTGTGGATCTAACATTTCGTGTACGCCAATAAAGTTTGGTCCAACTACATTCCAGTGAATATGCTTTAAAGTAAGCTGTAAATCAATAAGCGCAACCATACGGTTGTCGAGTGTGGCAATTGTATTTTGCGCTGCATCGTTATCCATACCGGGTGCTGTAAATTCGGCTACTTTATTTGTATTACTCATAATGTCTCCTGTTATGTGATACCAACCTGCATAAATCTTTGATCAATTTAACGAATTAAATTGCACTATAACGTCGTTAAAAATTTTTCATTTAGAACAACTAGATACAAAAATTTTTGCCTAGTTCTAGCATAATTTTCTTCACGTTAAATAGACCCCATACATAAGCAGATTGGTATGATTTATTGTTTGTAGATCTAATTACAAACATGACTTGGTATTAATTAAGCAATACGTATGCCGAATTTTTAAATTTAGATAACATGCTGTTTTATAAGGGTATAATTTAAATTTAAGTTTTTATTAGACTCTAAATAAAATGTGCTTATGAATTATCTGCAGCTCCTTTGTAAATTATGCACACTGCTAATTAGCCCCTTAAATATAAAGCAGAACTAGGGTGTGTTGATCTTTGGTGGGTGTATTTGCAGCAGTATGTTTGGTTTTTAGGCAAGGCGGAGCTTATTTAGTGTGGTTATTCCCCATGAATAGGCGATAACGCAGCATAAAGACCAAACATGCGCTGCCCTTTGGGTTCTTTCTAGGGACGATTAACTCTTTGTTGCCTACATGGATGTAGGTAAGGGGCGTGAGCAGGACGCGGAAGCTTTGCTCGGTTTTTACTTAGCCCACTAGGTTACAAACCTCGCGCCGCGATTTAATCGCCCCTAGATTGAACAAATTTCAATCCACAAAGATCAACACGCCCTAAGTAAGCCTAATATTTGTATTGGTTAATTTTTAAAATCTAATCTCTTTTTATTATTTACCTACTTCAGTTGGTGAATACTCACTGGTATACTCCTGCCGCATTTTAATTGGGGTCTGTTAATAATTTATGAATTTTTTAAAAACACTGTTTACAACATTTATACTGCTTTTGTCTCACTCAGCATTGGCAGAAAACTGGAGTGTTACACAGCTCCATACAAATTTTGGTAATGCTGTAAACCCATTTACAGGGGAGTCGTCATTTACACGCACATATACCATAGAGCATGCATCTGAGCATGACTTCGGTGATAACTACTTATTTATCGACTTTTTAAACGACAGTCTTACCGATGGTTTTCAAGATACGGGTATTTATGGTGAGTGGTACACAACACTTAGCTTATCTAAAGCACTTAATACCTCTTTAAAGTACGGCCCAATAAAAGATACAGGTTTAGTGTTTGGTATTAATGCAGGCGAAGAAGGCTTAATGAAATACACGCCCGGTGTAAAATTAAGTTGGGATGCCCCTGGGTTTGATTTTTTAACCACTACTTTTGCTGGATACATCGATGCTAACGGCGGTGTACAAAAAGATCAGCTAGCTAAGCAAGATACCAGTATTTTTGTGGATCTTGCATGGGGCGCACCTTTTTCGTTAGGTAGCCAAGCATTTTATTTTACTGGCCACGTTGAATATATTTCAGGGCGTGATGACGAGCAAGGCAGCAAAGTAAACGAATGGCTGCTCGCGCAGCCCGCAGTGCATTGGGATGTTGGTCAAAACTTTAATTTAGAGGCCAAGCAATTAATGGTTGGGGTTGAATGGCGTTATTGGTACAACAAGTTAGGTACTGATGAAATAGAAAACCAACCATTTTTACATGCTATTTGGGTTTTTTAATTAGTATGTTTTAAGCACTTTAAAACGAATAAAAAAATAGCGCCTTAGGCGCTATTTTTGTTTACTGTGGTTGTTAACTCATGTGGTTGGTAAAGCTTTATTCGTATCCGCGAGGTTTTTTAGTCTTAATAACTGCGATATAGGCATGCCAGCTAGCGTAGCTAAGTAGCGGCATAATGATAATAAACCCCGTTGCCCCGGTAGCAAAACCAATAGCTACCAATAAAAATATACAGATAGACCACACTACCATGGCAGCAAAGTTAGTTTTTACTGCATTCATAGAGCTGATCACTGCTGTCATTATATCAACGCGTCGTTCCATCATAATTTGTGGGGCAAATGCCGAAAGCGAAAATACTGTTACTAGCAGTACTCCACCTATAATACTGCCCAGTGTTAAAAACGCCGATAGCTCTTCAAAGGTTGGGTTGGCGTGGCTTGGGTATAAGGCGTGTACTAATGCAGCTAAGCGCATCCAAGCAATCATTATTACCATAAGCAATATAGCAAAACCCCATTCACCTACAGGGTTTCTAAACATCGACTTAATAGAGTGGGCAAACGTTGGTTTGTGGCCCTTTTCAAGTTCCCACGCAACATCGTAAAGCCCTGCTGCAAATGCAGGACCTATTAAAGCAAAGGCAACGGTTGCCGGTAAAATAACGAGGTAGGTGCCTGTAAACACAGCTGAATAAACAATAGCAACAGGAATAAGCGTAAATATAACCCCGTAAATGAGGCTTAGTATGGGGGCCCGTGCCATGTCTTTAAATGCAAGCGCTAACCAATGAAAGGCGGCAAAAGTATCAACCTTATTGCACTCAATACAGCGTGCAAATTCGGTATTTTTATTAATAGTATTTGTTGTTGGCATAACAATGTTCCTTAACAAGGTGTCTATTAAAGGTTTAGAACACATTGGCTTTATTTACAAATTGAACAATATATACACAAAAACATTAGGGTTTGCTCACTTTATATTCATAAATGTGATTTTTTAAGCTTTATTACTGCATAAAAAGTAATGCGCTTAGCTTTAGGTCGTTGTAAAGTCGTATTTTAGTTAATAAAAGGTTAATATGTCGGTGTTACAATGTTTTAATAATTTACAAACAGTTCAACAGGAAAAAAAATGGACGACATAATAAATAATCTTGATGTAAATCAGTACTTACCTGCGGCAATAGATTGGGCAACTAATATTTTGCTAGCAATTATTATTTTACTTTTAGGCTTATGGTTAGCAGGTAAAGTAAGAGGCATAATTATTGGTTTGTGCCACAAGTATACTCACTTAGACGACACACTATTTCGCTTTTTAGGCAGTATGGCCCGTTACATTATTTTAGCGTTTGTGTTTATTGCAGTGTTAAACCGTTTTGGTGTACAAACGGCTTCAATTATTGCGTTATTAGGCGCTGCAGGTTTAGCAATTGGTTTAGCATTACAAGGTGCGATGTCTAACTTAGCTGCTGGCGTAATGTTACTTATATTCAGACCTTATAAAGTGAATGATTTTATTGAAGCAGCAGGGCGCTTTGGTAAAGTAACTGAAGTAGATATGTTTACTACAATTTTGCAAACGTTCGATAATCAACAGGTTATTATTCCAAATAGCCAGATTTGGGGTGCGCAAATTATTAACCACTCACACCACCCAATTCGTGGTGTAGATATGCACTTTGGTGTGGCTTATGACGAAAATACCGACGCAGTACGTAAAGTAATAGATAGTGTATTAGACGCACACCCACATATTTTAAAAGACCCAGCACCATTTGTAGAAGTAGAAACCCTTAACAACAGCTCAGTGGACTTTTTAGTAAGGCCATTTTGTAAAGGCGAGCATTACTTTGAAATTTTATACACAGTGCCGGAGCTTATTAAAAAAGCCCTTGATGAAAACAATATAGAAATCCCATTCCCGCATCGTAAGGTTATTTTAGTTAACGAGAATAAAGATTAGGACGTGTTGACCTTTCGTGGTTGATTTTGCAGCAGTATGTTTGGTTTTTAGGCAAGGCAGAGCCTATGTCGTGTGGTTATTCCCCATAAATAGGCGATAACGTAGCATAAATGCCAAACATGCGCTGCCCTTTGGGTTCTTTCTAGGGACGATTAACTCTTTGTTGCTCGGTTTTTACTTAGCCCACTAGGTTACAAACCTCGCGCCGCGATTAAATCGCCCCTAGATTGAACAAATTTAAATCCACAAAGGTCAACACGCCCTAACTAAATTTAAAAAGCCTAAATCTAAGAGCACTTTTACGTGCTCTTTTTTGTCTGAAAAAGTTACATACCTGTGTACATTTTTCTTTTTTAAAATCCTCTAAAAACTACTTTTTTGCCTGTATGACCCTTTTTTACTAGGTTGGATGGCTGGTCTTTATTTTGCATTTGCATAGTCGCTTTTAGTTTTAAAGCCCATAAAAACTATCGACCCATTAAATCAAACTGTATGAAGGACTAAACATGGCTGAATCATTTAAATACTCAGGTAATAAAGGGCATGGCGGCGAATTGCATCAAAAGGCATCGGATGAGCACCCTACCATTACCACCGCGCAGGGCTGCCCTGTAAGCGACGATCAAAACTTATTACGTGCGGGCAAACGTGGCCCCGGATTACTAGAAGATCATATAATGCGTGAGAAGATCTTTCACTTTGATCACGAACGCATTCCGGAGCGAGTAGTGCACGCTAGGGGTTATGGTGCACACGGATATTTTGAAACTTACGACACGCTTGAAGATTTAACGTGTGCAGATATTTTTCAGCGAAAAGGTGAAAAAACGCCAGTGTTTACTCGCTTCTCTACGGTTGCAGGTAATAAAGGATCACCAGATTTAGCACGTGATGTACGCGGTTTTGCGGTTAAGTTTTATACCCAAGAGGGAAACTGGGATTTAGTGGGTAACAATATACCCGTATTCTTTATTCAAGATGCAATGAAGTTTCCTGATTTAATTCATAGCGCTAAAGCCGAGCCTGATCGTGGTTTTCCGCAGGCGCAGACAGCGCATGATAACTTTTGGGACTTTGTGAGCTTGTCACCTGAGTCAATGCACATGGTTATGTGGGCAATGTCTGATAGAGCTATTCCGCGCTCTTTACGTTTTATGGAAGGCTTTGGTGTTCATACCTTTAAATTTATTAATGCCAAAGGCGATGAAAAATTTGTTAAATTTCATTGGAAGCCAAAAGGCGGTATGCAATCGGTAGTATGGAACGAAGCACTTAAGCTTAACGGCGCCGATCCTGATTTTCATCGCAGAGATATGTGGGAATCTATTGGCAATGGCGACTTCCCTGAATGGGAGTTAGGTGTGCAAGTGTTTGATCAGCAATTTGCGGATGAATTTGAATTTGATGTTTTTGATGCCACTAAACTTATTCCTGAAGAGCAAGTGCCAGTTCAAATTGTTGGCCGCATGGTGCTTGACCGTGTTGTAGACAACTTTTTTGCAGAAACAGAACAAGTTGCCTTTTGTACTCAAAATATTGTACCAGGGCTCGACTTTACACCCGACCCACTACTGCAAGGTCGTAACTTTTCATATTTAGATACTCAAACTAAGCGTTTAGGTGGGCCTAACTTTACGCACATTCCGGTCAATGCTCCTAAATGCCCAATGCGTCATTTTCAGCAAGATGGCCACATGGCAATGCACAATCCAAAAGGGCGTGTAAATTACGAGCCAAACTCGTGGAGCGGCGGTGAAAATAACCCGCGCGAATGCCCTGTTCATGGCTTTAAAAGCTCAAGCGAGCCTGAAGTAAGCGGCGGAGATAAATTACGTTATCGCTCAGAAACTTTCAGCGATCATTACAGCCAAGCACGCCAATTTTATTTAAGCCAAACAGACATTGAGCAAGCGCATATTCAATACGCACTGGTATTTGAGCTTTCTAAAGTTGAGCATTTACCAATACGTGAGCGTGTAGTTTCGCACTTACTTAATATAGACGACACGTTAGCGCAAGAGGTTGCCAAAGGCTTGCGCTTGCAAGAAATGCCAGAGCCGGCAGAAGCCGCAATGCCAACTCGTGACGACTTACCTACTTCAGATGCGCTTAGTATTTTAAAAAATGCGCCTAACACCTTTAAAGGCCGCAAGTTAGGTATTTTAATAAGCGATGGCTTTGACGCTGATATTTTTGATTCAGTTGTCAATGAACTTGAAGCCGAGGGCGCAAACTTTGAAATTATTGCAGCGCAAGTTGGTGGCGCATGTTGTAGTAAAGGTAAGCATATTGCAGCGGACCAAGTAATTAATGGTGGCCCTTCGGTATTGTACGATGCGGTAATGGTACTGGCGACTCAAGAGGGCGCTGAAAAACTTGCTGGTATTCCTGAGGCTAAAGACTTTGTAAACGATGCATTTGCTCATATGAAATACATTGGCTATACGCAAGAGGCTATGCCTTTATTTAAAGCGGCAGGCCTTGATGGAAAAGCAGATGATGGTTGGATAGATTTAGAGGCGCATTCAGCCGATAAGTTTATAAATACATTACGAAATTTAAGATACTGGAAACGTTAGTAAGCTCAATAATTAAAAAACCACAACATGAATTGTTGTGGTTTTTTTAAGCTCACCTAGCTAAGGGATTAATTCAAGCCAGCAATAAAATTGGATTTATTATGAAGCTTAATGGCGCTTGCCACTGTGGCAAAGTGAAATTTATAGTTAACTCAAAACACCCTTATCCTTACAATTTATGTTACTGCTCTATTTGTCGTAAAACCGCTGGGAGCGGCGGGTTTGTTATTAATTTAAGCGCAGAGTATAAAACGCTTGAAGTGCAAGGGCGTGAACACATAACTGTTTATCATGCAAAAATAGGCGATAAAGTCAGCCCAGCAGAGCGTTATTTTTGTAAGCATTGTAGCGCTAACTTGTGGTTATACAATGCACGTTGGCCAGAGCAAGTTCATCCCTTTGCTGGTGCAATTGATAGTGAGTTACCCATACCGCCAGAGCGCACTCATTTAATGCTTGGTAGTAAAGCCAATTGGGTAAATGCACCCATTAATGAAGATGATAAGCAATTTGAAGAGTACCCTGATGAAAGTATTGCTGCTTGGCATCAGCGTTTAAACCTCGAAAAGTAACGCAATTTTTTGTATGAGCTAAGCTTAAGTGTAGAGGCAATTAAACGCATATTTAGTTACTTAAGAATTAAAGAACACCGCGTAAGTAAAGGAGAACATTATGGCAGTTTCAGCAATCCCAAAAGGGTTTACTTCAATAACACCTTACTTAATTATTGATGGCGCTCAGCAAGCCATTTGCTTTTATAGCGATGCATTTGATGCACAACTTGTTATGCAAATGCCTTTACCTGAAGGCGGTATTGCACATGCTGAAATTATTATTGGCGACTCACATATTATGATTTCAGATTCATGCCCAGATGAGTCTTTTAAAAGCCCAAGTGAGCTTGGAGGCACACCGGTAAGCTTAATGCTGTACGTTGAAGACGTTGATGCAGTTTTTAATAAAGCCATAGAACTAGGTGCCACGCAAATACGCCCAGTGCACAATCAATTTTATGGTGATAGAGCGGGCACTTTACAAGACCCATATGGCCATATGTGGACCATAGGCACACACAAAGAAGATTTAACAGATCAAGAAATCAATCGAAGAATGGCTGACTTAATGTCAAAAGAGCAAGATGCATAAAGCCGCTTGCTCTTTTGTTATGACGGGCTGTTAACCTAAATTTATAGCTAAATATTTTATTTCATCACCATTTATTTGCGGTAAAAAATAAATATCTTGGTACTTAAAATATTGTTGATTGTTAATCGTGACAGCCTCTGCCGAAATAGGGAGGGTGTCGTAGGTTTGGCCTAAATCGTAATTTTTAGCACTGCCTACTTTTATAGCCTGATTAACAACTATTTTAGGCTCATCAACTACTCTATAACCATTATTGTCTGCCACATAAAATACATTTTGGTAGGTATAGTAAGTGGTATTATGGCGCTTAAAATGCGAGTAGTGCCTAGGTAATGAGCGTATTCTTAAACCTCTTGGTGGCTTAACAACATGGTAGCCTCTTTTCGCTTTACGATAATAAATACCGTCACTAAAGGTAAACGAAATACCATTAAATCTAATTGATGCACTGTTACGCGGTAAATGATTAAAGTAGCGCCCTGGTCTGTAGGTAACTACATTGTGGCGGTTATTTTTTATGTAAGTACGTTTGCGTTTTTCTTGCTTGTAACGCACTACTTTGCGTTTTGTTTCTTTACGCTTTTCGCGTTTCTCTTGTTTACGATCTTCCCTTTTGTTTTGTTTATATTCAATACGTTGCTTTTTATCTTCACGGCGTTCATCGCGTTTGTACTGAATACGTTTAGCGCGGTCGTTATTAAAATTTTTGCTGTTCTCTCGCTCGTTTGGTGCTCCAAGCGCAGAGCCAGATACTGCGCCTAATGCAAGTAGAGCTGGGAGTAAAAAAGTGAGTTTCATAATATTGCCTCGTGTATGTTTTTACATAACTGGGTTCAATACTAGCGCTTTAAACTGAATGGTAACTGACATGTAACGGCTAACGAGAGTATGTTTACAGCTTTTTACTAACGTTTACTGTTCTTGACACAAGCCAACGCTTTCTCACATTTTTGACGATTTTAGGAACTTTTACAACACTTTAAGTTGCGTAACTAATTGTTACGACAAGTGCTTTTAACACTTGCCGTAATCTATAATTAGCCTGAATCATTGGATAATAAATCTATCTCGAGCAGCTATTTTCAGCGCTAACAGCGTTGAATTTACTGAAAATCTCTGGCTAGAGAAAATAAACTTAAATATCATTATGGTTCAATATGTTAGTAAATCTCTAACCAGAGTTCAGGTTAATTAGCGTTTAGGTTTTTCTGGTAAGGCGGCTTTTAGTTGCTCCGGTGTTACGTTAAGTGCCTTTGCTACAACCGTTAAATCGGCATTAGGGCCGCCGGCTTTTTGCATTGCTTGCATAAGCACTTCTTCGCTAACGCCTAGTTTGTTAGCAGCCTCAGCAAACCCCGGTGGCGACATGCCGCCGTTAGGAGCACCCGCCTTTGGACCGCCGCCACCAGGTGGTTCATGGCGAGTTATCTTAGTGCCTTCAGGTGGCTTGGCCCCTACACCCGCTTGTGCTGTGGTCGTAAAGTTGTTTTGTGCAACCACGCCTTTTAAGCACTTAGGTAAGTTAGGGAATGTATTACTTGCATGGTAGTGGTAAGTAACTATGCCGCTTTCACCCACGGGGCCTGTGTGGCCATTACAGCTATCAAGATCGGTTGGGGATGTACCATCAATTTCTTGGCTTCCGTAAATAGGGTAGCCATCAAAGCCATAACCAAATAGGGCGCTTGGCTTTTGCGCTAAATTATTACAGTTGGCGTTTACATGTTCGTGTTTATATACGCTGTCTATATCACTGGCGGTGCCGTGGTAGTGGTACCAACCGCCCGGGTCAATATGGCCTGCGCACGTATCAAGCGCGGGTAAATGCCCAGTATGTTGCACACTTGGCGCATCCGAAAAAATAGGCACACCCGCAAGCGCTATACCCACTTTAGATACAGTGCCCAACGGTGTTGATTGCTCAGACATAACAGGGTGCAGTGGTAAAAGGGCGGTAATTTCCACGCTTTTATCTACCGATACATTAATACATGCATGATCAACTGTTGGGCGAATGGTCGCGTTATCAACAATATGCACGTTGCCGTCTTCATCGTAAAAGGTAAAACCTTGCTCGTTAAGCATGGTTAAAAATGCTTTATCTAACCTATATAGCCCTGCATCGGTGCCATCCCAATCCCAAATTCCGCCTACGTCGTCGAGTGTTTCTGGGCAAAAAGGGCCGACTTCAATGTTGTCGGGCTGATATTTTAAAACCACTTGAGCACACTGAGTTTGTAAGCCGTTTTCAAGCGTACACTCTACAGTTTGTGGCAGCTTTACCATGGCTTTAATATTAAATTCATCGGTATTTATAAGCGTGTTTTTAGCGCTTTTAGCTTCTGGGGAGGTAGGTGTACTTTCGCTTTTTATCTGCTCGCCACATGCAGTTAAAAGTACCGTGGCACTAAGCAGGCAAAATGCGAGTTTAGTCTTTGTAGTGTTAACGCTAGGCGCTTTTAAACGACTTCGTTTAATTGATCTCATACTTACCCCAAAATGATTTATATACGTAGGTTTTAGTATGGCAATAAATTGTGCAAATAAAATGAAAGTTTTAAAAGAGTTATTGATATGTTTGAGATGTATGGCTAGCTTTTAATTAACATTATTGGGAGTTGTTATTAAGTTATTTAATAAACTTACACGATTAAATACGAAGTATAAAAGTACAAGTTAGCAACTGCTGTTTTTACTTGCCCAAGGTTTACCAATAAAGCTCCATATATTTAAAGCGCAAAAAGCACAAACCTAGGTTTGTGCTTTTATATTTTACAGTTAAATAATTATATTTTTTCCCAGTAGGGTTCGTCACCAAAGTAGCCGCTAAAGTAGTCTATAAAGGCCCTTACTTTTGGCGCTAATAAACGCGAACTTGGGTAAACACTCCAAATAGCGGTGTCGGATGCCAGTGGGTAGTCTTGTAAAATTTGTACCAGCTCACCACTTTGTAGTTTTTTATAGGCACACCAGCTCGACATTAACGTAATACCTAAGCCTTGCACGCACGCATCGCGCACCGCTTCACCGTTATCAGCTTGTAATACGTTATTGGTTTTAATGTTTTGTGTGCCCTCGGGTGTAATAAACGACCACGTAGTTAAACCATGTAAATTAACACAGGTATGATTTTTTAAATCTTGTGGTGTTTTAGGTGTGCCGTGTTTAGCAAGGTATTTAGGCGATGCGCAAATTAAGCGTTTGTCGCGGGCAACCTTTCGGGCTATAAGGGTTGAGTCGTTTAGGGCGGCGTCGCGTATTGCTATATCAAAGCCACCGCCCACCATATCAATAATGCTATCGCTTAAGCGTAAATCAATAGTGAGATCGGGGTATTGCTCAATAAATCCAGCCAATGCAGGAATAATATGCATACGCCCAAATGAGGCTGGTGCAGTAATACGTAGCTTACCTTGTGGGGTAACACTGCCTATACCTACCGATGCACGCGCCATTTCTACATTAGCAAGTACTTCTTCGGCGTGAGGTAAAAAGGCTTGGCCTTCTTCAGTTAACGACACTTTACGCGTTGTACGGTGCATAAGTTTAACGCCTAGGGTTTCTTCAAGCTTATTCATTTGTGCGCTAGAAACCGCAGCCGACAAACCTAACTCCTTGCCAGCTAAGCTAATATTGTGTGTTGTTGCTATTCTTACAAACAGATTTAAATGGGCAATGTTCATTATCAAATTTTTCAATAAACTGATTATTTAAACAACTATATTATCAATACTTAGTTGTGTAAATATACTAGCAGCTTATTCATTGTGACTTTTCCTGTGGCGCTTACTATAAGCGCCTTTTTTTTCGGTATTTTTCTCGTTTAAATTTTTAAGTTTAGAGTGAGCCTGCCTTATGAGCCGTAATACATCATTACTTTTAAAGTATTTATTTAAGCAAACTTGGCCTATGTTGGTTGGCTTGTTTTCTATTATGGGAAGCCAGCTGGTTGATAGTATTTTTATTGCTAAGCTAGGCGCTGAGCCGCTCGCTGTAGTTGCCTTTAGTATTGCTATTTTTCAGGTAATTGTTGGAGTACAAGTAGGCTTAGGTATTGCGGCAACTGCGACCATTTCTACTGCACTTGGGGAAAATAAAGTTAACTACGCACGCTACTTAGGTAGTTTAATCGTATTTATTGGCACCGTAATAGTAACGCTATTGTGCTTGGCGTTGTGGCTTTTTCAGCAGCCTATAATTTTAGCGCTGGGTGCAACGCCTTCGTTATTTAATTTAACCGAGCTTTACTGGCTACCTTGGCTAATAAGCTGCTGGCTTGGATCGCTGCTTTATTTTGGTTACAGCATTTGCCGTGCTCATAACGAGACCTTATTGCCTGGGCGAATTATGGTGCTAACCAGCGTGTTAAATATAGCGCTCGACCCATTGTTTATGTTTACCTTTGATATGGGGTTAGCGGGTGCTGCATGGGCAAGCTGTGCTGCTTTTGCAATAGGCTTAGTAGTGGTGTTTTACACGCTTATTAAACGAGAACTTATAACTTTTGACGTTTTAAAAAACCGCACCGAGCAGGCAATAAAAGCCATTGCAAAAATGATGGCACCGGCTTTACTTTCACAGTTTATTCCGCCTATTTCAGCCATGATAGTAACGGCACTGATTGCCGCGTATGGTGGGTTTGTTGTAGCAGCTTGGGGGCTTGCAAACCGTATTGAATATATTGCGATTATTTTAATTTTAGCGCTTACCATGGCGCTGCCCCCCATTGTTGGAAATTTAAAAGGGCGGGGCGAGCTTAGTCAAATATTAAGCGTAGTAAAACTTGCTTGCGGTTTTGTAATTGGCATACAAATTTTATTAGCGGTTATTATGCTAGGTGTGGCTAACCCGCTTGCAAATGCGCTTAGCAATAATAGTGAAATAGTTGCTAACCTAACAGATTACTTTGCATTTGTGCCCCTGAGCTACGCGGCTTTGGGTGTATGTATGATCACGGTATCGGTATGTAACGCGCTGGGGTTTGCGACCACGGCCTTATTTATCTCCATATTGCGGCTCTTTTTGTGTTACTTACCACTACTTTGGTTAGGCTCGTATTTTTACGGTTTAACAGGGTTATTTATCGGTATGGCATGCGGTAATACCTTGTCGGGTATTGTGGGTTGGCAGCTTTTTAAGCAGCAATATAAGCGGTTAACAACACACGTTAGCGTGCGCTCAATCACTGTTTAATTATCAATATATTAAAGAAAGTTATTCCACTTAAATTGCAATTATCAAAATAGTTAAATGTAATTAGTATGCACCTCATTGAATCATTGCTTAATCTATAGCAGTTAAATTTGCTGTGTTTAGGTCAAGTAATTGCAATAAAAATAGAGCTGCTTGAGGTGAATAACATGAAACTTTATAAATTGTTTTTAATAGCTATAACGCTATACGCAGGCGCTGCAACGGCTGCACAAGATTACTTTTCGATGAGCTATATTCAAGGTGAAGGAGACGTGCGAGGGGTTAAGGTGGCTTATCAATATGCCTTAGATTATCAAATAGAAGGCTTTGAAGAGCTAGAGATTTACCTAGAAGCCAATGCCAACTTTTTTGAATACGATGACCCAAAACGCTACGACGCTAATTTAGGCTTATCGCTTTCGCCTGTTATTTTTTATCCTATTGGCAGTATTGCTGGGAACCGCGTTTTTGCCGAGTTTGGTATTGGTTTAAGCTTATTAGACGACACCAAATTTGCAGGAAAAAACATAAGCACCCATTACCAGTTTGAAGACCGCCTAGGCATTGCCATGAAGTTTGGTGAGGCTGAGCAACACAGCGTGTCGCTTAAGTATTTTCATTATTCAAACGCTGGTATTAAAAAGCCCAACCCAGGCCTCGATTTTATATCGCTAAGCTACTCACGCGCACTTTAGGTGAGTAGCTTACTATTTATAAAATCCGTAAAAATGCCACTAGGTCTGTTTGTTCTTGCTTGGTTAAATTAAGCTTTATAAGCAGGTCGGTGGTTTTAGGGAAGTGTGGGTCGTTTAGTTGGTTTTTTCGTGGTCTTGGTCTAGCTCCGCCATGGTTATACATACTTACGATGCCTGATAAATCTTCAAATAAGCCGTTATGCATCCACGGAAATGTTTGCATTAACCCTAATAGTGATGGGGTTCTAAATTGGCCAATATGCTCAGAGTTGTGGGTGGCATCGTAGCGGCCTTTATCTTCAAAACGGCGGCCGTAATAATGCAGCCCTGTGCCATGGAATTGGTTGTCGCTGAGTAGTGCGCCGTTATGGCAAGTCATGCATTTAGCTTTAGTTCTAAATAGGTGCAGGCCATTTAACTCACTATCACTTAGGCTATTAACTGCTTGTATTGGATTTTTATTAAGCTGCGTTAAAAAAATTTTATAGCGGCTATTTGGGGGTGCTAATGTGCGCTCAAACGCAACTAAGGCTTTTGCCATTTGCTCTGAAGTGAGGGTATTACTATTAAAAGCACTTTGATTAAATACACTGTAGCTTTTATCTTTATTTACCCGCGCTAAAGCTATCTCAGGGTCTAAGTCCATTTCAATTGGGTTTGCTATGGGCATTAGCGCTTGTTGCTCTGCCGTGCTTGCACGACCATCCCAAAAAAAGCTTTGCCACTGATCAATACCAAAAATAGCAGGGGTGTTACGTGTGCCTATTTGCTCGTCAATGCCTATGGCAGTTGTACGGCCATCATGAAAGCCTTTGTCGCGATCATGGCAGGTTGCGCAGCTAACGGTATTATTACGCGAGAGCTGCACATCATGAAAAAGCTTGTCACCTAAAGCAACATGCTCAGGTTTTGGCGAGGCTACAGTCAAAAGCGACATGGGCTCAACGCTTCTTCCGTCACTGGTTTGAATAGCAGGCCAATGAGCTTGGCCTTTGCTATAATGTGAGCGTAAATCGTTATTGTTTAAAGCTTTCGAATCAGCCGTAAATAAGAATACAGCAAGGGCTACAAAAATAACTTTAATCATACTTGTAGCTCAGCTCTAACCAAAACACTCGACCAGGCTCAATACCTGATGCGCCCTCTGCAACTGTATACGTTCTATCATTTAATAAATTAGAAATATCAGCGCGTAACTCTAAGCTTTGGTTGCGGGTCAGTTTATGTTTGTATTTTAAACTTAGGTTTAGCATTGTCCTGGCACGTATAGTCTGTTCCTGGTATACATCAAATAGAGTGGAAACAACTGGGCAGCTAGCACAGACATCTTCTATATCAATACTTTCGCTTCCTCCTGTACGTACAGCTGTATCGTAGCTTCCTGAATATGAGATATTTAATCCAGTGCTAAATGAATCGACCCAATCTACGTTCCAGCCTAAGGCTGCTGTAATAGGTGCTCCAAAATTAGTTCGTATCTGAGATAGTTGACTTAATGTGACCAGTGATCCTTCATCTTTTGCATTAACATAGTAAACGAGCTCATCAAGTGGGGTGTTATCTACGGTTGCATTATAATTGTCATTTGATATTTCGTTCTCGGCATACGATGTATTTGCCCATACTGAATGGGCACCAAATTGTGCGCTCCATGCTAGTGAAATACGTTCTGAACTTCCCGTTCCTTCATTACTAATATCAATATAAGTGTACCCATCAAGATCTGTTTCGTCTGAAGTAGTGCGAGAGAACTGCTGATGTTTTTTACGTTTTATGTATTTTAAAGACACATTACCCATTGTCTCAAATGCGTGAGCGATACCCAGTGCAAGTTCATCATCGTAAGGGGTATCCACGTCATTAAATCGATATTTAAAGCTACCAGTGTAATTTGAATCTAACCAGTTTTGTAAATATCCACTTTCGATAGGTCTGTATTGCAGGTACGAAAACTGCTGTTGCTCTTTTATTTTATAACTGATAATTGCAGAGTCGTAATAGCGGTTAAGGCCGGCACTAATAATGGTTTTTTTATTATCAAATACGTCGTAACCTAATGAAATTCGCGGTGCTACATCATGGTTTCGTAAAAAGTCATCATAGCTGTAGCGCATACCTAAATTCACATCCAGTTTGCCATAGTTAATATGGTCGGTAACGTAGAGTGCGTTGCGGTTTAAATTTACATCTATGTATTCAGCAGGGCTAACAGTTCGGCCATTAAAAAATTGCGCTGTAGTAGTTATATTATTACTGTATGCGGTGACGTGTTCCGAGTTGTTAAAGTCAATCTCCCCACCTAATTGCTCAGCTAATTCTTCTATAGGGATGAGAGTTTCGAGTGCTTGACAATCAAGTGAATAACCGCTGCAATTAAGGGGTGTAGTAGCACTAGACCATATAACAGGCGAACTGTAGTTATAGCCATCTTGAAAACGCTCACGTTCTATTTGCTGATATTTAATTTCTGCACCAGCCACAACTGAGTGGGTTAATCCTAAAAATTTAAAAGTTTCTAGATTAAATGTATTTTTCCAATTGGTAGTGAATTGGCGGTTATCTAACGCGCCATAACCACCTTGGCGTGAAAAGCGTTCGTCTGCATCACCTTGGTTAGCGTATTGTCCCCAGTCTTTTCCTTTTGTTTGCAGCCAACTATAAAAATGCGCTGGGCCATCTCGGCTACTATCACTTATGTTAAAGCTTAAATTACTTGCCCATGTTACATATTTAAAATCTTGCTTTAATTGTATTGCGCTACCATATGCGCCACCTTCTAACTGATAGTCACTATCAAGTGCATCAGTAATAAAACCATTCACCTCGTAGGGAGAATAGATCATACTTATCGTAAAATTATCAACCCAGCCGTTCTTATAACCATATTTAAATATAGCGTTAATGTTACGGCGGCTTTGGGTTTTTGTTTGCCCCAGTGATAAGTCACTTATATCACTGTTAAGGTAATTTAAACTAAGCATTACACCGTGACGTTTATTAAGTTGCTTTTTACCGCTCAATGAATAGCTTATTTTTTCGTATACTGGAGCCTCTAATTCAGCTTCATCTGTACTGCTTTGCTCAGTTTGATCGTCGGCTTGAATATAATGATAATCAGCCCAATCACTGTGATTCCCGCGTACAGTAAAGCTAAAACTATCTTTGCCAAACGTTTCTTTTGTTTTGGTATCAACAACACCGCCAGAAAAGCCACCAAATTCAGCCGGAATGTTATGGTCGTACACAGTGATTGACTCAACTACATCAGAGTTTACATTCATGCTTTGCACACCGCCTGACACGTCATTACTTGATGATGTTAAGCGGCTACTACTGGCGGGATCAATACGATTATTGTAGTTCATACCATCAAGTGAAAAACCTGTTTGCCAAGGTTGGGCACCTGAGATGGATATTTCTGGCGCACTTATCTCTGCTAAGCTTTCAATGCTGAATGCCTCATTGCTTAATTGTACGCCAGGTAAAAGGGCAATTAGCTCATTTATGTCGCCATTCCCTTTGGCTGTTGCATCAATAAAACTGCGGTCTAAATACGAACGACCAATAACTTCAGGAACTTCTATCCCTATAAATTGGCCTTTGACTTCAATGTGTTCGATAGCTTCACATAAACTTTTTTTTTCATCAGTGAGTGTGCTGCAATCTTCAGGTGGGGGAGGAGTCTGTTTTTGCTCGGTCGCACCATATGAATTATGGGCAAGCAAAAACAGACACGCATAAATATAACGTGTCTGCATTGTTTTCTCTTATTTAGTTGCCAATTGGAGTGCTGTCTTCGCTATCAGCAATACCATCGTTGTCAGCATCTTCATCGGCTGTTAAACCCGAAGCGGTAACATCTTCATCAGTTACATTTGCTAAGAAGAAGTTTGGAAGCCCGTCGTTATCAGTATCAACACTGGCAACACGGTTATCTCTAAAGTCATCTTTGCTTGCAATTAATTCAGCCATTGTGGTGTAAAGGTCAAGTTGGTCGGCTTCACCATTTACCTCGTTAGTGACAAGCGCTGTCGCTTGCTCGTATTCGCCAAGTAAGGTATGTGCTTCGACTAAATCTTCCATGGCATCAATAATGACAGTATCGGCTTGCGCTAAAATAAGCGTTTCAATATCAGCGAGAAGTGCTGAGGTTTGTGTTTTCACACTACTGTAAGTGCTGGCAAAGTCAGTAATACTGCCGGCATTAGCCCCCATGCTAGAAAGCATGCTGTAACGCTCCCAAAAGCCAGTTGCAGACGGGCTAAGTAGTATTGTTTCATTTTTTAGTGATTCGAGTACCTCAAGTAGTTGGTTACTTGTTAAAGTGCTTAAATTTTCGTTTACTTCAACTATTGCACTATTAAATGTAGTTAAGGCTAAGTCGGTAAACCCTGCGTTTACTAAATAGCCTAATGTTTCTAATCGGTATTCAAAGCGGTCTTCAATGTCATCTAATACACTAATTTTACTAAGTAATTGCGTGTTTATTGCGGGGATTTCGTCAGTTAAGCCTGCGCGGTCAAGTGATACCATTACATTGCTGTGAACAACAATTGCAGAAGTGTCGGTTAAAGTTCGTAATGTGCCTGTATTTAGTTTATTTAACATGGTTAAACAGCGATTTGCGGCAGCAGCAGTATCTGCGCCGACTTCTCTACTAATGGTGACTAGTAAACCACAGCCTTTATAGCCAGCTAAGAAAGAAGTAGATGACTCTGCACTTATGTATTTGTCAGATGAAATAAACTCACCCGCATACGTTAATACGTCTTTCGCTTGTTCGGTATACCCGTACTGATATAAAATTTGCGCTGTGCCTGCGTTGTTGTCTGTTTCGACTAAACTTCTAAAAAATTCATTATAATCACCTTCCTCGGTAAAAAAGGTAAAGGCCTCAGCGGCTGCATCGTCCACTGAAGAGCCCGATATAATACTTTTAGCTACGCTGAAGCTATACATAATTTGATTAGCACCACTGATATCAAAATCAGATGAAAGTAAGGCAAACGCAGGGTTCTCCTCAAGATCGTACAGGCCTTCTAGTAATCCGGCCAGAGTTTGTAGTGGATAAGTATAAGTACCTAAATTGGCTTCAGTGTATTCTGAAACAGCAAAGTCATAGTTGCTATCTATGCCCGTTATACCATAAAACGACAGCGCTAGATTTACGTATTCTCGAGCTAACTCAAGCGAGTTTGCACGAAATAAAATCTCTGCTGCCCATGCGGTATAAAGCGCTTTTAGTCTTTGTGTTTTTTTACCTTTAAATTCACCGCTTTTGTGAATTTGGTAACCTGTGTTACTCGAAATGTTTACCAGTGCAGCAGCGAATGTTTGTGCTGTAAGCTGATTGGTATCAGTTGGGTCAGCTGCATATACGTCTAATGCACCTTCGGCTGCATTTTTAAACGCTGTTTGAAAGTAACCATACGTTTTTGTGTACTCTTCTTCACGTACAATCTCTGCGTAGCTGTTAATGGTATTTAGTAGGGTTTCTGCTTCTTCAGTTTGCCCTACATCCATATAATCATTTAATAAACCAAGTAACCAAGACGCATCACTACTGTTTATATTTTCAAAGCCCTTTTCAGCTAAGTACTGGTTGTAAGCGGCTAAAGCGCGTGAGCGATATTGTGCACCTTGCTCTTTTTCATTGATGCTATCTAACGCAACACCTACATCTCTTAGGCCTCCAGCAAGAGCTGTTTGCTCGTTAATGAGTAATAAATAGTCTTCGGCTGTATCTAAAAACCCAGCACGTGCATACGCCGCTGCTTGAACTTGGTATACGGTATAACGTGAAATTTCATCGTTAATGCTTTCGTTTACAATATCGGCTTGTTTTAAGTGTGATTTACTAGAGCTGTAGTAAAAATTACGTTTGTCTTCATTTGTAATATAAGAAGGGCTTAGTGTAATACTGGCCGTAATTGGTTCATCAATTACGCCATCCGTATAGCTTATTACGAATGCTTCATTAACTGAACTTAATGTTTGCGCTTCAAAGATAAACTCGCCCGTGCTTTCGTTTATTGTAATTACACCATTTTCAGGGGAGGTTACCAGCGTAAATGTTATTTCATCTCCATCGGCATCAACTACATTAATAGTCCCCTCTGTTGTTGATGATGAGGTAACAAATACGTTTGTTGTTTGTAATACCGGCATATCATTAACATTTTCGACCGTAAAGTTTAGCGTTACATTTGAACTAAGAGAACCATCGCTAGCTGAAATTGAAGCACTATCGCTACCAAAAAAATCGGCGTTAGGCGTATACGTAAACCCACCATTTGCTTCTATCTGTATAGTCCCGTTACCTGGTGCATTGGCAAGCGTGTAGCTTAAGGCGTCATCGTCGGTGGCTTTTACTTGGCTTGAAAAAGTGGTGTCTTCGTTTACAGTAAAACTTAAATTAGGCTGAGAAAACTGTGGAGCAGTATTACTAGAGCCACCGCCACAACCTGCCAACGTAAGCGCGCATAATATTGGGGTAAATTTAATTAGCTTGTTCATTATTGTTAATATAAAAAGTTAATGATGTTGCGAATGATAATACATATCAATTAGATTTTAAAGTGCGAAGTGTTTGTCATACTAATAGTGAGTATCCATAAAGTACTTATAAGACAGCTAAAATACAAAACCCTGCTATTAACAGGGCTTTATTATGAGTAAAAATGAGATTAGTAAAGAGAGGGGGGGTTATTAGTTTAAGTCGCTAATAATAAGCAGCGGAAAATTTTTAACTGAACGAGGTTGCCAATTATTATAGCTAATATTGCTAATTCCAAAATAGTTAAGCACCTTAGGTGAATACGTCCAGCCACGCGCATGTTGCTTTATGGCGGCGCTGCGTAAACTGGGTTTTAGCCCTACAGTGAGTAGGTCGTGATTTACATTTAACTTTGTGTAAAAGGCTTTTTCGCGCAGGCTTGCTTTATTTATCACCTCATCGTAATGGGCGCGTAATGTCTGCCATTTTTGGCTTTTTTGTGGCTCTTTTAAGTGCTTTACCATGGCATCAATATCACTATCTAACCATTTAGCTGAGGCAGCATCCCCATGCCAGCCGATAATCGTATTGGGCTCAATTGTAGTAGGGTGCCCAGCAAGCAACACATAATTAGCACACGACGAAAAGCAAAACTGCTTTATGTTTACTGTTAGCTTATGCGCCAAAATTAATTCGGCTAAGTCCATCCCTAAATCTATGTTTCCGCCGCCGCTGGTAATCGTAAATGTATTAATTGTAGGGTTAGTTTTTAAAAGCTCAGCTGCCGTATTGTTATTTTGTTTGTTGATTTGGCCACTGTATATAATGGTTTTATCACTTAAGGTTACTTGAGCCTGCAATAACGTAGGGAGTATTAAAAAAAGGGTAAAAATTAATTTATGCATATGAGTTTTAAGTGAGTATTTTTGCCAAAGGCTACGTAATTTGGCTAAACGAGGCAAATACTAATTTGTCTAAAGTAAGTTAACCCATCCTTAACCCTTGCCCTAATACACTGTGTGTAATGATGTAAATTAGGCACAGTTAAATGGTTTATTTTAAAAAGCGCTCAACGGTTTTGTTGCTTGCACTTAGCTGCACGCTTGCTGCGTGTAGTAGCCAGCCAAGCTATACAGGTAATAGCACCGAGCAATCGCTAAAGCAGCATGCAAATTGGCAATACACACAAGATGATGCAACCGAGGTAAGTTATATCACTGATTTAGTGAATATAGCGGGGCTTGATTCGCTTATTAACCAAGCCGTTGCAAATAACCCTTCATTTAACCAAGTGCATGTGGCGCTAAAACTTGCTTATGCGCAGCGCGATGTTACCGCAGCAAGCCAGTGGTTTAGTGTAGATGCCGATTTTGACGCTCAGCGCAACGAAACAACTGGCACACAGTACAGCTCATCGCTAGGGGTTAGCTGGGAAGCCGACGTATGGCAAAAAATTGCTGATAACGTAGCCGCGCAAGACATGACCATAGCCAGTAATCAGGCCACTTACCAAGGCGCTAAAGACACCTTAGTAGCCAGCGTGATGCGCACGTATTTAAACATTATTTTGCAGCAAGATTTACTTAACATAGAGCAGCAGCGTTTAACGGTTTTAGAAAATAACGAGCAAAGTATTGTTGAGCGTTACCAATACGGCTTAGGTGATTTAGAAGCCCTTGATACCGCGCGTACAAATACCGCCTCCACCCGAGCCACTATTGCCGATTATCAAGAACAAATAGCGCAAGCTAAACGTGCTTTAGTATTATTAGTGGGCGTTGATAAACTTGAAAACTTACCTACTACCTCTGTTTTACCTGAGGTTATTGAGCCGCTAAGCGCGCTACCAGAGCAAGATTTAGCGCGTCGCCCCGATTTACAAAGTGCCTATTACAATATTCAATCTAAACGTTATTTAGTGGATGTTGCTTACAAAGATTTACTGCCAAGCATTACGCTTTCGGCATCGCTTAGCGATTTAGCAACTACACCAAGCCAAGCATTATTAACCAGCCCAGTATGGAACTTATTAGGCAGTTTAAGTGCGCCATTGTTTCAAGGCGGGGCACTTCGTGCACAAGTTGATATTGCAAAATTAAATGCCGAACAAGCCTTTTGGGAATACCAAGACACGCTACTTAGCGCCGTAAACGAAGTAGAAAACGCACTAGGCCAAGAGCAATCATTAACACAGCAGCAGCTACAAATTAGTAAAGCACTTGCCAGTGCTAAGCGCAGTTATAGCAACTACCAAAGCAAATACCAGCAAGGTTTGGTTGATATTTTAGATTTACTAACCGTGCAGCAGCAGGTATACGACCTACAAGCTCAGCTAAGCCAAATAAATTACACCCTTTTAACTAACCGTATAGATTTAGGCCTTGCCTTGGGCCTTGGAGTATCGTCATGAAAATTTCGCCAGTACCTGTTGTTGTAACTCTTGTTGCCATTGTTTGTATAGGGCTTGCTATTTCATATAACGGCCAAAAAATGGCGCAGCAAGCAAATGGCCCAAAGCCAGAGCCAGCTAAATCTGTGGCACCCAATGTATCGGTTATAAATGCTGTGCCAAGTACGTATCAAGCCTATGTTAGCGGCCACGGTGAGGCTAAAGCACACTGGGCACTTAGCTTAAAAGCACAAGTTAAGGGCGAAATAACCAATATGAGCGAGCAATTTGCTACCGGTAATGTAGTTAAAAAGGGCCAAGTGCTTGCACAAATAGATAACACCGAATACTTACAAGCAGTCGCGAGCGCTAAAGCCACATTGGCAGATGCCAAACTTGCCCTACAAGAAGAGCAAGACTTAGGAAACCAAGCAAAGCGTGAATGGCAGCGCTCGGGCGTAACACAAGCGCCAAGCTCACCTTTAGTATTTAGAACGCTACAGCTAGAAGCCGCCCAAGCAACGGCTGATAACGCCCAATACGCACTACAAACTGCGCAGCGTGATGAAAAAAACACCCATATAAGTGCGCCGTTTGATGCTGTTATTTTATCGCGCGATGTAGATTTAGGCACTTACGTAAGCATTGGCGATACACTGGCTACATTAAATAGCACCGACAAAGTAGAAATTAGCGTACCGCTTTCATTAAGCCAATGGCAAAACCTGGCAAGCGATAAGTCGGGCGAGGTTATTTTAAATGATGTAACAACACAGAATCAGTGGCAAGGTTACATTGCTCGTTTTGAGCAGCATCTTGACGATAGCTCTCGCCAGCGCAGTGTAGTGGTTGCGCTAGACAAACCTTTTGAGCAAGCAACACCATTGCTACCAGGTACATTTTTAGCGGTACAAATTGCCGGTAAAGCGCTTAACAACGTAATTAAATTACCCGCCTCAGCAGTATCGCAAGAAGGCTTAATTTGGTACGTAAACGAGCAAAACACGTTAATGAGCATTCAAGCGCAAAAACTATTTGAGCGCGGCGATTACGTTTATATCTCTCCTATTGAAGGACACACTAATTTACGTGTGGTGGCTCGCCCACTCGTAAGCTACTTAAACGATATGTTAGTAAACCCAATTGTTGAGGAGATGCCATAATGAGCCCGCATCAAGCACCGCAATTACCTAATAATACTAACCCTTTGCACGGCATTATTAGCTGGTTTGCTAACAACTCAGTGGCCGCCAATTTATTACTCATTAGCGTAATAGTTATGGGCATAATGTCGCTTTCTACTTTGCGTAAAGAGGCGTTTCCAAGCCTTGAGCCAGATACTATTTCGGTATCGGTGGTTTACGACAGTGGCGATGCCTTACAAGCAGAAGAAGGCATCGCCCTAAAAGTAGAAGAGGCACTTGAAACCGTACCGGGTATTAAGCGTATTACCTCTACATCTGATGCCAGCGGCAGTCATGTAAGCATTGAGAAAAAAACCGATTACTCGCTTGATGAGCTACTCACCGATGTTAAAAACCAAGTTGATGCCATAAATAACTTTCCGGCAGATGCCGAAGAGCCGGTTATCGACAAAGCGCGTAGGCAAGATCACGCATTAACCTTACAATTGTTTGGTGATGCCGACCGCCATACGTTGCAAAACCTAGGTGAAAAACTAAAAGCCGATTTATTAGCTAAATCGGGCATTAGCGATGTAGAGCAATCGGGCGTGCTTGACCCTATGATGTCGGTAGAAATCGACGAAGGCAAACTACAAGCCTACGGTTTAACAATTAGCGATGTAAGCGAGGTGATTAACAACGAATCATCGAGCCCGCTTTCTACTAGCTTGCGCGATAGCAATAAAATAATGCGCCTAAAAGCGGCAGATCAAGCTTACTGGCAGCGCGACTTTGCCAATATTGTGTTACTTACAACGCAATCAGGCACACAAATTAAATTAGGTGATGTAGCAACCGTTACCGACACCTTCGCAGAAGATACCAACTCACTAAGTCGTTATAACCAACAAAATGCCGTAGGCATTGAAATTTTAATGGATGAAAATAGCGATATAACCACCATAGTTGAGCAAGCACAAAGCGTAATTGATACATGGCACGAGCGCGGCTTATTACCGCAAAATGTAGAGCTTGAAAGCTGGCACGACAAAAGCACCATGATCACCGAGCGCCTATCGCTGCTTACTAAAAATGCCGTAACCGGTATTATTATGGTGTTTGTTATTTTAGCGATATTTTTAAATGTACGCGTTGCACTATGGGTTGCAGGTGGCTTGCCATTTGTATTTTTTGGCACTCTGTACTTTATGACCGACAGCTACACCGCGCTGACCATAAATGAAATGACCACCTTTGGTTTTATTATGGCGCTGGGGATCGTGGTCGACGATGCCGTGGTTGTGGGGGAGAGTATTTACACCACTCGCAAAAAACACGGCGACACCCTTAATAACACAATTTTAGGCACCATGAAGGTGGCTGTACCCACCATATTTGGCGTATTAACCACGGTAGCTGCGTTTGTTGCGCTTTCGAATGTATCTGGCAATTTAGGTAAAATTTACTCACAGTTTGCGACCGTAGTGACGATTTGTTTACTGCTTTCGGTTGTTGAATCAAAACTTATTTTACCGTCGCATTTAGCCCACGTAAGCACTAAACGCCAGTTAAAGTCGGGCCTTAGTGGCTTGTGGTCAAAGGTGCAGCACGGCGCCGACAGCGGTCTAACTTGGTTTAGCGATAAAGTGTACCGCCGCGTTATTGAATACTCGTTACGATTTAGGTACGCCATTGTTGCTGCATTTGTGGCCTTTTTTATTCTGGTTGTTGGTATGCCTATGACCGGCGCAGTAAAAGTAGGTTTTTTCCCAAGTATTGCCGGCGATACCGTAACCGCTGAGCTTGTTATGCAAAACGATGCAGCGTATGGGCAAACTAATAAAAACTTGTTAGCGCTTGAGCAAAGTGCACTACAAGCCCAGCAAAATTTAATGGATAAGTTTGACTCGCAAGAAAGCGAAATAACGAGCTTACAATTAGTGAGCAGTAGCGATACTAGCGGTACGGTAAGTGTTGAGCTATTAAACGAGGGCGACTTTACAGCAAGCGAATTTGCACAAGAATGGCAGCGCCTTGCCGGTATGCCAGAGGGCAGCAAAAAACTACAAGTATTGGCTACACGTAAAATGGTTGATAACTTTAAAGTAGAATTAAAAGCCTGGGATGACGAAACCGTAATGGCCGCAGGCGCACTGTTTAAAGAGCGCTTACAAAATACCGCTGGTGTTAATGGCATAGACGATAATTTAAACCCAGGTCAGCCACAGCTTAAATTTAGCTTAAATGCACAAGGGCGCGCTTTAGGTATGGATACGGCGAGCCTATCAGAGCAGGTTTTACAAGCTTTTGGTGGAGCAATTGTACAGCGTTACCAGCGCGATAAAGACGAAGTAAAAGTACGTGTACGTTACCCAGAAAACGCCCGTAAAACACCAGCCGATATTATGCAATCGCGTATAAGGTTACCCGATGGCACCGTAGTACCTTTAGTTAACGTAGCCAATATAAGCAGCGAATATCAGCAAGATGAAATAACCCGCATTGATGGCTTACGGGCAATTTACTTAAGCGCACAAGTAGATAAAAACATTGTGGCATCTAACGAATTAGTTGCTAACTTAAGCCGCGATTTAGTACCTGAGCTTAACGCGCAATTTCCTAACTTAAGTATTCACTTTGCCGGAGAAGCCGAAGAGCAAGACGAAACAACAGGCTCAATGGCCACTATGTTTATAGCCGCGTTATTAGTTATTTACGTATTGCTGGCGATTCCGCTTAAATCGTACATTCAACCAGTATTGATTATGGTGGCGATTCCGTTTGGTATTGTGGGTGCTATTTTAGGCCATTGGTGGAACGACTTAACCATCAGCATACTTTCTTTAAATGGTATTTTGGCGCTCAGTGGGGTGGTTGTAAACGACAGCCTATTATTGGTATCGCGCTTTAACGAGCTGGTAAAAGATGAAGGCATGAGCACGCACGATGCCATTGTAGAGTCGTGCACAAGCCGCCTGCGCGCGGTAATGCTTACCTCAATTACAACCTATGCGGGCTTAGTGCCGTTATTAAGCGAAACCTCAATGCAGGCACAGTTTTTAATCCCTGCTGCGGCATCACTTGGTTATGGTATTTTGTTTGCCACGGTTATTACGTTAATCCTTATTCCGGCATTATTAATGATTCAAATAGACATTAAGCGCTTACTTGCCAATGTGTTAGACTTTTTAAGTGGTAAACGCACCCAAGGAGCTGCCTCTTAATGATAAACGTACTACTGGTTGAAGACGACATAGACCTGGCAACAACCATTGTTGATTACCTCGATATAGAAGACATTGAGTGTGACCATGCAAGTAACGGCGTTTTGGGCTTAAATTTACTGCAAGTTAATGATTATCAAATGATTATTTTAGATGTAAACATGCCCAAAATGGACGGCTTAACAATGTGCAAAACATTGCGTGAACAAGGTAAAGATATTCCGGTATTAATGTTGACCGCACGCGATAGCCTCGATAACAAACTAGAGGGCTTTGCCGCCGGTAGCGACGACTATTTAGTAAAACCCTTTGCCATGAAAGAGCTAGTAGCGCGGGTACAAGTGCTGGCAAAGCGCAAAAGTGGTGAGGCAAAACGCCTCACCTTAGCTAATTTAAATTTAGATTTAGCAAAGCGCAGTGCCGATGTAGAGGGGCAAACATTAAAGTTATCGCCCATTGCATTTAAATTGCTAGAAACCTTAGTACGCCATGCGCCGCAGCCTGTTACGCGCAGTGTAATTATGCAAGCTATATGGGGCGAAGAGCAGCCCGACAGCAACAGTTTAAAAGTGCATGTGCATCATTTACGTAAGCAATTAGAAGCCACCACACACCAAGTTACACTTGAGACCATTCCTAGTGTGGGCTTTGCAATAACAGCAAATGAAGGGCAACCACAATGAAAATAAGGCCTAGTTTAAGGCTCTACTTTTTTGCCAGTATGGTGGTGCTTAGCTCTGCTATGGCCATTGGCTTTTCGTTTTTAAGTGTAAATTACTTTATTGATGGGCTAGATAAAGGCTTAAACGGGGTTATGTTAAAGCTTTCGCAAACCACAGAAGTAAAGCCAGGGGAAACAAAAGAGCTGGTGGGCTTTAATATAGCAAGCCGCTGGGAAGACATGCCTGCGTCAATTCAGCAGCGTTTTAAAAAACCAACAGAGGTGGGGCTTTTACATAAAACAAAAGACAGGCCATCGATGTTTTCTATGCCGCAAAATTTATTTTTTGTGGTGTATTATCCAAGCCCCGAAGGCGAGCCGCGTTATATATCGCGTATTATGCTCGAAAAAGACAAACCACAATTGCTCGCTAATATAGAGCCCGAACAACGCATGCTATGGATTGCTATTACAGGCATTGCTGCCATTGTGTTATTTGCGTTTTTTTTGTTTATGGTAATGAAAAAAATAGCCAAGCCAGTGGAGACGTTAAGGGGCTGGGCTAAATCGTTAAACCAAACTAATCTGCAGCAAACACCGCCCGATTTTACATATAACGAACTAAACACTTTAGCCACATTAATACGCAGCAGCTTACTTTCGGCGAATGAAAGCGTAGAGCGTGAGCAGCGCTTTTTAAGCTATGCTAGCCACGAGCTGCGTACGCCAATTTCGGTTATTCGCAGTAACGTTGAGCTACTCAATCGGCTGAGCGAAAAAGCCCCGTTAAGTTATAAACAACAGCTTACACTTGAGCGTATAGGGCGCGCCGGTTTAACCATGAGCGATTTAACCGATACGTTATTATGGCTAAGCCGCAACGAAGATCAGCAAAGTTGTCCAGAACCTGTAAACCTTAGTGATAAAATAACAACCCTGAGTAACGAGCTTAAATACTTGCTTAATGCGAAGCACGTTGAGGTGGTTTTAAACACCCAACAAGAGAGCGTTATTACAACCGATGCTACTGCGTGCCAAATTGTACTGACTAATTTAATTCGTAATGCCTACCAACATACCCAATTTGGCCAAGTACACATTACGCAGCAAGGCAGTAAAGTGACTATTGTTAATTGTAGTAAGCAAGACGATGCCCCTAAAGCGAGCGAGCCCTCAGCAAAACACGCCAGCATAGGGTACGGACTAGGCCTGCAATTAAGCGAAAAAATAATAAAACGCCACGGCTGGGTTTACGATGTAAACGACATGCCAGGGCGCTATGAAGTGGTGGTCGATTTTAGTTAGTTATTTGGTTAATTAGGCTTGAAAGTATTGATAACCGCGCTAAAGCTTTTTTATAAAGGGTTAGTGCGGTTTTTTATGTGAAATTAAATATTTGATTAAATAGTATGCGATAGTAGAGTGTGAAACTGGGAATGGGAAATTGCTCTATAGTAATCAGGGCAATCCAGTACAAACTAGTTGCGATTATTGAATGTTTTATTTTAGGAAATGTATGCAGATACTTTTAGTTTTTATATTACTTTGCCCATTTTGGGTATGTAGTGCTGAAAACACATCGCTTGTTATTTCTGAAAATGTACTGAGCTCAGATGAAGCAAAAAAATTACACATTCATCGACTAGTTGATGGAAATAGTGAAAATTTGGACGATAGCAGGATAATACTAATGTACCCCGAAGTTGATCAGCAAGGCCAATCAATATCTGAGTTATGCATAAGTATTAATAGTGGTCGAAAGAAGTTAGCTTCGTTGTGTGCTGCTATAAACAAGTCTGAAATTAGCGGGTTTAATCGTTCTGATTTTGAAATAGGGGAAAGTGTTTCTGTTTCAGCTGATTTTACATATGGTGCGGCTAGTTATACTTTACAAAATGTTTTATTACTTGAAAGCGAAGACTATGAGTCATTCAAAGAGCGATATAACAAACGCGGCGACCCAGAGAATGATTAATAGTCATATATTTAGCAAACAATACAAAAAACGATACCAACATATTTAGTGTTAGATAACATGGAGTGTTTATTTTTATGTTCAAAATTATAATTATTTTAATATCAATTATTTCTTTTAATGCCTTGGCAGCAGAAGAAGTGAAACTTGGAGTTGTAGGGAACGTTGGGGCGGATGGCTTTTTTAGCCCAAAAGTAATGTCATTTATTATTGAAAACGTAAAGCCTAATTCACCCGCTGAAAAAGCAGGGATTGTTGCAGGGCAAAAAATTATTTCTATAGAAGGCTGTAAAATTCCGGGCTGCCCTGCCAGTAAAGCAAAAAAATTAATGCGCAAGGAGTCAGGAGATATCTTACAGTTAGTTTTAGAAAATGAGGATGGTAGCCAAGTTCCTTTAGAGGTTCCTATGAATGCTTGGTAAGCCTAATCAATTTTAAAATACCTAAATATCTCAAGCCTATAAAGCAGGGTTATTCCCAATGCGTGGGTTTGTGTAAATGAACTAGGCGCAGTAAATGTTGGCAACGTTAGCACTGCCAACATTAATCAACTCTATATTAATAAAAAGCGTAATTGACTTCTTTTACCTAAGTAAATTTACTAAAAAAGCATTTTTATCGAGCCCTGCAATGCCAATGATCATTGTGTTTAGTGCAGCTCTCTCTTGTCGGCTTGGCTTTTACGATAATAATGTTGGGAGAGTTGTGCTCAGTTACTAAGGCTGGAGTAACCACTTTAACGACTTTTTTATGTGGTTTATACGCACTGGGACCATGTTGATACACAGTGCAGCCACTCATGATCAATGCTATTGCTGCTACGCTGATAATTTTTAAAGATAAGTTCATAGGTATTTATCCTCTTTGGCTTTGTATAAGCTTAAGATAAACCTTTTTTTGTATAGTGCTGTAAGCAAACGTAAGGGTATTGTAAAGGTGGCTTAGAGGGCTTTTGAAGTCATAACTAATAAGTACATTGGTACTGCGTTTAATACGCTAATACCAATGCTTATATCAATTTTATTTATAATATTGAGTTTTGAACTTTGAGCTTGCAGCGCTGAGTGCAAGCTTATAAATCGCTGCGCCAGCCCATGCCCGACTCTTCCATAAGGCGCTCGTATACGCCTTCAATATTAAGTGGCAACCATGCTTGGTATTGCTTTAAATCTGAAAACTCATCGAGCTTAACGTTTTGTTTTATTTGCTCTAGGCTTTGCCCTGCAAGTGCGCCTGCGGTTACTTGGCTGTAAAGCTGCTCTATATAGCGTAAGTAACGTGCTACATCGGCTTTATTACCCATATCGGCATGGCCGCCCACAAAGGTATTAAAGTCGTATTTTAAAACCGCTTGGGTTGAATTAATCATACCTTGAATATCGTAGCTCCATAGTTTTTGCCATGGCATTCTGCCAATAACTATCCAGTCGACCACAAATAGTGTTTTTTGCTTTTCGAACAGCATACTTACCGAGCCTCGTCCATCATTAGGACCGTGGTAGTTAAGTTTTAAGGTTGAGCCGCCAAGGGTAAGTATTAGTTCGTCATCAAAGGTAAGATTAGGCATAACAGTTTTCATTTTTGTGTTTTTAATATCTTGCGCGGTAAATTTGTGCGCAACAAAGGTTGTGTTCGGGCTTTTAAATACCTCTGCGCCGTAAATATGGTCGCTGTGATTATGACTGTATACAACATATTTTACCGGTACGTTGTAGCGAGTTTTAATTTGCTCCTTTAACCAAGTAGCAGCTTTTTTATTAAGTGGGTCGGTAACTATTGCACCTTGTGGAGTGATTAAAAATACCGAGCGGTGTCTGTCGTCAATGAAGCGGTGGAGGCCATCGCCTAAATCTTCAATTTCGTAACTTTGAGCCATAAAACCAATAAGTAATAGGCTGGTAGCGATTAGTGTTTGTAATAAGCGAGACATGCACATTCCTGTTTAACGTTTTTTATAGGTTAGTTAAGTAAGAAAGTGCAAGTAAGGAATAAATTTCAGCTTTTATAGAAAAGGTAGCGGGCTAAAGGTAATTTAGCCCGCTATTTTTTTAACGAACTAGCTGATCGAGTAAATGTATTACTTGTTCACTGGCTGATTCCATTAAGTGTATGTGTTTAACAGCTTCGGCTTTTTTGCCTTGCTTAATTAGTTGTAGCGCTTGTACGCCGTTTTTGTGTACTTCACTGTGGGGCTTGTCTATTTGTTTAAATGCGCTTAGTGATTTGTATTCATTTGATTCGTCTGACTTGTACCATTTACCTAAGCGGCACATGGTGTGATCGGTAAAATCATCTATCGATTTATTAATTTTGCCATTGGCTACGGCGTACACTTCACCTTTCCATACAATATGATCTAACTTAACGGTTTGAATAAATGAGCGTATAGATGCCTGCGAAATGGTGTTTTTCATGCTGGTGCAAAAATCAATGATTGATGCGTAATCGCTATTCAGCGATGCAAAATTGCTAGTAAGTTGTGTGTTATTTTGTTGTATATCGTCGGCGGAAGTTACAGTTACTTCTGTTTTATCGATAATTTCTTTTACTAGGTCGGCAACCTCTTGAGCCGATTTATTTGTGTTAGTAGCGAGTACGCGTACTTCGTCGGCAACCACGCTAAAGCCTCGGCCAGCTTCACCTGCTCGGGCAGCCTCAATGGCGGCATTAAGTGCTAATAAATTTGTTTGATCCGATATTTTAGAAATGGTCGATACAAAGGTATTAATACTACCAGCAAGGCTTGAAAGGCCAGATATGTTTTCACTCATGCTACCCATTTTATGGGTCATAAGTTCCATCTCGCTGGCTATATGCATTAATGATTCGTTTGAGTTATTTAAAAGCTCATTTATTTTATAGCTAACTTGGCTCTCTTGCTCAATGGTTGAGTAAGACTCAAGCACCGTTTGGCGAACACCTTCAATTTGGCTTATGCAATCTATAGAGCTTGAAAGTAAGTTTTCGGTAAATTGTTCGTTATTTGTGGTTTGTGTAAAGCTTAGCTGTTGTTCTAAGTGTTTGTTTTCTTGTAATAGTAGTTCGTTATGCGCAGTTAACTCTTCAATTTGTTTTGCTAGCTCTTCGTTATAGTTTTTAGTTTCTAGGTACTTTTTACTTAAAACAAACATCAATAAATCCTACATTATTATGGGTATATTTTTATTATAGTTACATTTTGTACTTTACTAGAATTTTTAATAGTTATCTGATTTTTATAAAAATAATTTTATTAAATAAATTGGCGGCAAAAGTTAACTAACATAGCTATTTATACAAATAGCTATGTTATTTTTGGGTTTAGCGTTGAGTTATTTGTTGGTTTATTTCTTCAAAAATACCGGCATCGTCTATGGTTGAAGGTATTTGTAGTTCGTCGCCATCGACCAATTGGCGTAAATTTTTGCGTAATATTTTACCTGAACGAGTTTTTGGTAATCGCTCTACGCTTACTATCGTTTTAAGGCACGCTATAGCGCCTATTTGGTTGCGTACTGTTTGCACAAGCTCTTGCTCTACATCGGTAGGGGAGCCGGTAAAGTCGTTTTTAAGAACAATCATCGCCATAGGTAATTGCCCTTTTAGGTTATCGGTAACACCAAACACAGCGCATTCGGCAACGGCTGGGTGCGCCGCGACTATTTCTTCCATTTCGCCAGTTGAAAGCCTATGGCCTGCTACATTTATAACATCGTCTGTGCGGCCCATTATAAATAAGTAGCCGTCGCCATCTATGTAGCCACCATCGCCCGAAAGGTAGTAACCCGGGTACTCCGTTAGGTAACCTGTTTTAAAACGTGGTGTATTTTGCCAAATGGTTGGCATGCAACCTGGTGGCAACGGCAGTTTTATCACTACAGCACCTTGCTCGTTTGGCGCGCATTGCTCGCCATGCATATTTAGTATTTGCACATCAAACCCAGGGGTTGGCACCGTTGAGCTGCCTGGTTTTGTTACTAATTCTTCTATGCCTACAGGGTTACAAGCAATGGCCCAGCCGGTTTCGGTTTGCCACCAGTGATCGAGTATTGGTAGGTTGGTTTTTTCTTTTAGCCAGTTGTAAGTTGGCGGGTCTAGCCGCTCGCCCGCTAAAAATAAGCGTTTTAAACTACTGGTGTTGTATTGCTTAAAGCCCTCTGCGTTAGGGTCTTCTTTTTTTATAGCTCTAAATGCAGTTGGCGCGCTAAATAATGCATTTACCTTATACTCTTCAACCACTCGCCAAAATGCATTGGCGTCGGGAGTGCGTACAGGTTTGCCTTCAAATAAAATAGTGGTGCACCGGTACATTAGCGGCGCATACACTATGTATGAGTGTCCAACTACCCAGCCAATATCTGAAGCAGCCCAAAACACATCACCGGGCTGCATGCCGTAAACGGTTTCCATGCTGTAGTGCATAGCAACTGCGTGACCGCCGTTTTCGCGAACAACACCTTTAGGTGTGCCTGTGGTGCCAGAGGTATATAAAATATAAAGTGGGTCACTTGCATTAACGGCAACAGGCGCAACTTCTTTGGCGCTTTGCATTGCGTTGTCCCAATTAATATCGCGTGTAGGCGTTAATGGCGCAATTGCTTGCTCGCGCTGATAAATAACACAATGATCTACCTTGTGTGTGGCAAGGTCTAAAGCGTTATCTAGCAGTGGTTTGTATTCAATAATGCTATCTACCTCTACGCCACATGAAGCGCTCAGTACTAGCTTTGGTTTAGCATCATCAATGCGTACAGCTAATTCGTGGGCTGCAAATCCACCAAATACCACTGAATGAATTGCTCCTAAGCGGGCGCAGGCCAACATGCCTATTACAGCTTGGGGGATCATAGGCATGTAAATAACAACTCGGTCGCCTTTAGTAACGCCTAACGATTGCATTACACCTGCAAATTTAGCTACCTGCTGTTGTAGTTGTAAGTAACTATACGTTTGCTTGGTATTGGTTACGGGGGAGTCGTAAATGAGAGCTGTTTGTTCACCAAAGCCAGCAATTACATGCTGGTCGAGCGCTAAAAAGCTGCTATTTAATTGGCCACCGTCAAACCAGTGGTAAAGGCCGTCGTTGTCTTGTGTGTAGGCGTGTTCGGGTTTTTTGTACCAAGGTAGGCGCTTTGCTTGTTCGAGCCAAAACTGCTCTGGGCTTTGCTTAAAATTATTATAATGCTGTTTATATGGGCCTAACATAATTGGCTCCTAATACTAAATGTGTGTGAGAGACCTTACAAAAGTAGGCCTTTTTTTAAGCAATAGGTATTCGACTATGGTCGGCTAAAAGTTAATCAGAAAAGTGTTTTTTATATAGCAAAATTGACAAAATAAAGTGTGTGGCTCAGCATGCGGGCAATTAAAATGAGTGAAAAAATTTATGAGTAATACAGTACGAGTAGGCGTGGCGGTTATTATTATGCGCCAAAACACTATTTTATTAGGTGAGCGAATAGGTGCACATGGTGCAAATACATGGGCAACGCCCGGCGGGCATTTAGAATTTGGCGAAAGCGTTGAGCAATGTGCAATACGCGAGGTATGTGAGGAAACAGGGCTAAATGTAAGTAAAGTAACTAAGCTAGATTTTACTAACGATTTTTTTAGTGCTGAAAATAAACATTACATTACTTTATATGTAAAAGCCGATTACGAAGGCGGTGAGCCTGTGCTAAACGAGCCAAATAAATGTATTCAGTGGCGCTGGTGCGACATTAATAATTTACCATCGCCACTGTTTACATCACTTAAAAACTACTTAACTACAACAACGCTTACGGCTTAGTTGATGGGCTTAATACTAATTTTTTAAAGCTTACTTGCGCGTAATCGCCATTTTGCTTGTCTGTAGCCCAATCACCGGTACCTAAACAACCTGGGTACCAAATTCCTTTAGCGCTTTTGGTACTACATTGGTTATACGCACCCGCTTTAAAGTAATGCCAATCGGCAGCGTAGCCATTAGGATGATCTTTATCATCTACTTTGCCATAAGCATCTACGTTATTACCTAAGTTAATAGAGTAGTTAACGTCTTTTTTGCCTTGAGCACTAAATGTAAGGTGCATAACATTTTTATGTACGTTCACGGTGTAGCTAAACTCGTCACCTAGTGCAATACCGTTAGCTGCTGGGTCATCTGGGTTTTCCCAGGTGTTACCCCATACAGGGTAAGTAATGTCGGTACGGTTAGGATCTTTTTTTGGTAAGTTACGCTCGTAGTTCCAAAATACCGATCCGGTTTTATGCCCTGGCCATTTTTTGTAATAAATTTTAAGTGGTTCGTTACCCCAGCCATAGCCCAGCTTAGTGTCTATAAGTGCCTGATCTTTACCTGCATGTATTTGCCCAACCACCACAGAATACGCGGCTTTTTTACTCGGATCGTTTGCACGCAGGGCTACATGATCAACTTTGAGCGTGGCTTCCATTTTACCGCCTACTGAGCCAAAACGCTCCGATAGCGGGTGCACAGCAAGTGCAAAATTGTTTTTTGAATTTTTAGTTTTTATTTTAGTGTTTGTTCCGCGGATCATTTGTCGTAATTCACTGCGGGTATTGGTTGAATTTGCGCTGGTAAGCGCTTTATTTGGCGAGGTAAATACCATATAACCCTGATCATCCAAGTAGAAAAAATCAGGGTGCGCGTAAGTTTGAATTGCTTCAACGTCTACTGTATCTATTTTTCCGTCGTTGTTTAAATCGACAGGTACGTTAATTTTCCAGTTTGATAAATCAAATTTTGATGCAGGGACTGCTGCATTATTTTCAACTTTAGTATTTGTACTAGCGCAGCCCATAAATAATAAAGGAGTAACAGCAGCCAGTGCTGTGAGTTTAAAAGTAGATGTTAGATTTTTCATTGTTGTCTCTGTGTGATGATATTAAAAATGAGCGATATTAACTTCGCTTAACTTTAATCTAACATACCAATTTAAAATATCAACATTACCAATTCTTTGTCTATTTAATTTTTATAGCCCTTTTTTGGTTATACCAATGTGGTTTTTTGTTGCTGCTGTTTTTTGCGTTTTTTATTTAGGTGTTTGCGCTGCGCTTTTTTTACATGCTTAACTATCCACTTTGTCATAAGGGGCATAAGTTCTGGCGCAAAGTTATGGCCCATCCCAGGGACTACTCTTAGCTTGGCTTTTTTTATAAGTGCGGCTGTTTTTTTGCCTGCACTTACGGGTATTACCACATCGTCGCAGCCATGAATTACTAAAGTGGGCGTTTTAATTTTACGAATTAAATGTTGCCTGTTTTTACTTGCGGCCATAGCAATAAGTTGGCGTTTGTAGCCACTTGGATTATGTGATCTCTCTACAATTTGCGTTGCATGATGGCGAAGTGCGTCTTCTGATTGCGGATAAGCAGGGCTGCCAATAAGTTGATTAAGCTTAATATTATAATTTATTGCCTCATCGTGGCTGGTATTTTTAGGCTGTAATTTTGCAAGCTTTATAAATACGCCAATGCTTTTAGCACTGAGTCTTGGCAGGCTAGAGCTCGACATAATAGTGGTTAAACTGAGCACCTTTTTTTTATGCTGTGCTGCAATTAACTGGGCTATCATACCGCCCATAGAAGCCCCCACAAAATGTGCTTTTTTAATTTTAAGGGCTGCCATAAGCGCCAGTACGTCATCAGCCATGTCATCAAGTAAGTAAGGAGTTTTAGCGCGTATTGGTAAGCGTTTACTCAACCACGATTTAAATAAGCTGGGGTTTGTGTGGTGCTCTAAGTGAGTTGAAAGACCAGTATCGCGGTTATCAAAACGAATAACTCTAAAGCCTTTTTTTACCAAGCCATAGTAAAGCGAGTCGGGCCACACGGTCATTTGTGCGCCCAAGCCCATAATTAAAATTATTACAGGGGATTTTTTATCGCCTTCGTCTTGGTAGTTAAGCGTAATACCTTGAGGTGTTTTGATTGTTCGCATAGCCAAGTAGCATTGTTAGCTTTGCTAAAATTATAGGCGCTATTTATTACAACTTGTTGGCAGTGCTTGGTATGGGCAGTTGCCACTTTTGTAAAATAGCGCTGTATTCGCCATTTTCTTTTATAAGTGCTAAACCTTGAGCAATTTCTTGTGCAGATTGAGAATCAAAAAGCTTGCTTGCAGCAAAATTAAGAGAAGAGGGTAGCTCATCTAGATGAATGCGTTTGGTTATTAGATTTGGGTCGAGCCCTGAACTTTCCAACTCATTATTAAGGGTGAGTGTATTCGTTACTACAAAATCGATACGATTTTTATATAGCATTTGCCAAAGTTGTTGGTAATAACTAACAAGAACTAGGTTTTTGTTTTCTGTAAACCCTTTACGCTTTAAGTAAGCTTCGCTTGAATAGCCTCGAATGGTAGCCACTTTATATTCTTTAGCAAAATTTAAGTGAACGACCTCATCTATGTGGCTTTTTAAACTAATTAAATAAGCATCTGCAAAATATACCTCGCCTAACCAAGTAAAGTTGTTAACACGATTTGGTGTTTTTAATAGCGATAGCATTATTGCGTTAGAATTTGCTTGCTGTTGCTTAAAAATACGTGCCATTGGCATTATTTCAAACTTGGCGGTTAAATGGCTCTGCTTTATTACTGCTTTTGCTATATCAACTAATGCGCCATCGGGTTCGTTATTTTTATTTATAAAATGATACGGCGGAAGGTCTTCGGCAATAAAAGTGACAGAATGAGCGTTGCATAGGGCGCTATACAACATCATTACCATGGCACTAAATACAACACGCACAAACATAAATAAATCTTTTTAAGTAATATTACAGCTAGTGTAATGAGTGTAGCTTAAAAGGTATATATGTAATGTATATTTAATGTAAGTAAATAGTTATTTTTGGTTTTGAATATTGCCTTTTATAAATTTTAAAGGCGAGCAATTATGCCACCTCATAAAAGCACGATTGAAAGAGCTTTGATCTGTAAAACCTAAAATGTTTGATACTTCAGTAAGCGGCATATTACCTAATAAATTAACAACACGACTTTTACGTTCTTTTTCGAGTAGTTGAGCAAAAGTTAAGCTTTGTTTTTTTAAGCGCCGTTGTAATGTACGAGGCGTTACATTGAGCGCATTTGCTATGCCTAATAGGTTGCAGTTTTGCAATGTAGTTTTTGCTGTAAGTAATTGTTTAACTTTTTCACTTATACATCCTTGGCTTTTAAGGCTAGTTAACTGCTGTTCAGATAGTTGTTTAAATGTTTTATTTATAACGGCGTTGTCGGTTTTAAATGCAAGGGTTAAGTAACCGCTTGGAAAGTTTATCTGGTTATATTGCGCATTACTTTTAACTGGGCAAGCAAACCACGACTCTAAGTGCTGCTGTTGCTTTAACTGCCAATTATAGGTAAAGCTAATACTACTTGGTGAAAGTGATGAGCTTATTAGCTGGCGAATAACACTCACCCACGCAGTCATATTTCGTAATACAACTTGTTCATTACAGCTCGGATGCGCCAGCCAGCGAACGGTTGCTGTGTCGCTATTTGACAAAAATTGAGCTTTACCAATATCGGCTACTAAGCTGTCGTAGTTTAAAAGCGCTTGTATTGCATTGCTAAGGTTATCGCTTGATTCAATTAAATAGCCCAGTACACCGTAATCGGCAGTGCGAATATGTTTTCCTAGCTCAAATCCAAATAGTGGGTTGTTAAGTGTCGTGCAGGCAAAACTTAATAATGCGTTGTAACTCTGTAAGCTTATACGCGGAGCAAGTTGCTGGCTGCTTTTATTTACATACTCATTAAAACTGATGGCATTAAGTGCCGCTTTATTATCAACATCTTGAGTTTGCAAGTAATCTAAAATACTCGAAAAATAATGATCAGCCAATGTGTGCATTTGTCGTCTAAAGCTAAAAAATGGTCGTGTATGAGCAAGTTTGCCATGTTAAGTTTTTATATGCTAGTTGAATGCTAAATAACCTCATACTGTAAATAATGATTTTTATTAAAATAAAGAAAACGCTTGATGCACCGCCTTCAAAAATAACAGAAATACTGTTAAATCATAAGCAACTAGGGCGATTTTTTAATGCTAAATTTAAGCTAATAGCGACTGCAAATAACGGTGAACTAAAAGGGGGTAAAGGCGCTATTCGGCAAGTTGAAATGGCAAATACGGCGTTTAACGAGCAAATTATAAGTGCTAATCAAAGCCATATTTGCTATCAAATAATAGGTAATAAACCTGTCGCTAATCACCAAGGCGATATATACCTAAGCGCAAATACATCGCTAGAAGGTTTTAAAACAAACTTAAGTTACTATATTCAATGCAAAGCGCCTTGGTGGCTGCCAAATATTCTTCTAAAACATGTAATTACAAAAGATATAACCCAAGCATTAAATAAATTAGAATATTATTTGCTAGCGGGTGATGTATGAGCTCAGAAATTATTTTACTCGTCCTAAGCCCGGTATTTTTGCTTTTTGTTTGCTACGAGTTTATTAAGTTTAAACGTTATTACGACATAAAAGACAGCCTGGCAAATACTGCCTTAGCGCTACTCCATCAAGGTGCTGATGCAATTGCTTTATTACTGCTTATGCCTTTTTTTTATTGGCTGTATGAATACAGGTTATTTGATATTGAACTAAGTATTTTAAGCATAGCTTTTGCCTTTTTACTGCAAGATTTTTTATATTATTGGTTTCATCGGGTATCGCATCATATTCACTGGCTGTGGGCTGCGCATGTAGTGCATCACAGCTCTACCAAAATGAATTTTACAACTGCATTTAGGCAAAGTGTAATGTACCCCGTAGCGGGTATGTGGGTATTTTGGCTACCTATGATCTTGCTAGGCTTTGACCCATTAACCGTATTTAGCGTAGTGGCACTTAATTTGGCGTATCAATTTTTTGTGCATACGCAAATAGTAGGCAAGTTAGGCTGGTTTGAAAGCGTATTTAATACGCCGTCTCACCATCGGGTTCATCATGCGATTAATAAAAGCTACCTTGATAAAAACTTTGCAGGCGTGCTTATTATTTGGGATAAGCTATTTGATACCTTTGTAGAAGAAGATAAAAATCAGCCATGCAAATACGGCATAGTAGGGCAATTAAATAGTAATAGCCCACTGCTGATAACGTTTCATCAGTGGGCTCATTTATTTAAAAGTGCGTTCAAAGCAAAAGGTTTAAAAGCTAAATGTAAGGCAGTACTTGGCTACCCAACAAGTAGCGTTAAAGTTAAATAAAGCCTTAAAAGTAAAACTGCAGGGCTAAGCTAGCAGCTGTATTGTGGCTATGCCATTTTTTGTGCTTTATTTGGCTGCGCAGTGCTAAATTGCGCGACAATGCGTAGCTCCAAGTTAGCGCAGCTTCGCTGTGGTTATTAGCGGCATTATCGCTTAGCCAAAACATATTACCTGTAATCGCAAGCTTGTTTTTGTTATTTACTTGCCAAATAACGCCAGCCTCACTGCCTAGCCCTACACTTAGCTGGTTAGAAGTATCTCCAGTATTTAGCTCAAATTGTCCCAAAATATAGCCATGCACACTGTTTGGATTACCGTAAGACTTACCATATCCACCTTTAGTAAAAAAGCGGCCTGAGCGTTTGTTTTGATTTGGCTGTCTGTCAAAACCCATTTTGATATTCCATGACCAGCTATCAAATACACGGTTATCGGGGGCAAGCGACATAGCATCGAGTAAATGAAAGTGCTCAATGTGGCTATTGCCGTTATCTGTAAGGTTGGCTTCTAAGTCAAAAAAGTTAATTTGTGCACCGGGTATAAAGCCTGCGGGTCTGTCGAGTAAATCGTGATAAGCAAGGCGATAAGCTAAGTTGGTGGTATTTTGCTGGTTATTATTTTGCACTCTTTTAGCTGCTAGCCTTGAAGAACCATGGCCTTGCTCTGGCGAGGCTTTAGGTTTTTTGGGCTTAGATAAAGGAGAAGGGACAGCATACTTACTGCGCATTAATAGTAACTTAGTAAGCCTTGGGGCTATTTCTTCACGGTTAAGGGCTTTATCGTAAAATTCAAAATTTAGCCATTCGTACGCCATTTCAAGTATAGCTACTAGCTCTTTTTGTGAGTAATTACGGGTATTTAATGGTTTGCCTTGCATAAGCGCTCTAGCATCACTAAGTTGCTGATCGCTTAACTGTGTTGAATAGTGATACAGCTTAGTGCCAAAAGCAGGGCGGTAATTAGGAGCTTGCAGCAAGTTGTTGTCTCTAAGTGCGGCAACAGTGTCTGAAGGAATAGCCTGCATGTTAAATTGCGAAGTTAGATTAAGATCATCTTTAGCTAATTGTAATAGCCCCAGTAACTGATACGAGCAGTTTTCGTCTATAAAAAAGTAATCAAAAGTGGCGCTTTGTAGCTCCCATAAATGCAGTAGAATCCGCTCTACTTGTTGCTCGGTTAAATTTAGTTTGTACTCCCAAATATCGCGTGATTCTAAGTCGTTATATTCACGTACTTTTTTGTAATACGGCATCAGCGAAAACTTACCAGGGTAGCTACCAACAAGCCCTTTTAATGCATACATAGCAGCGTTATCGGAGCCATCAGGCTCTGCTGCAAAATTTACAGCAAAAGCAACAAGTTCTTTATTACGGGTTTGATCTTTAGCGTCAATACGCAGCAATGTATGCCCAAACATTGATGAAGGGCTATTCATAAATGCAGTAGGAAATACCAGCGTAACCCCTTGAGGATTAATTACTTGTTGCCATGCTAAAAGCTCAGGGCAATTAAGTGCAGGCCAATTATTATTAATTTTTGATTTTAGCCATGTGTAGCGAGCAGGAAATTGGCAGCTGTATTTTTGTTGGCTGGTTTTATTGCCATTAAATGCGCTAATGGTGGCATTTAGCTCATCAACTGGGTTTGTTTTACCTGTGGGTGCTATAAAAAACTCAGCACTGTCTACTTCACTTTTAAAGCTACCTAATGTGGTATTGCGGTAGTGGCCTAATTTGAGCCAGTAAGGGTGTGTGGCTAACGTATTATTTTCAATACTTTTAGCATTAGAATATGTACTAAACAGCGTAACTAACAGAATAACTAATATTTTTTGCATACCCAAAACCATAAAAAAAAGCCGCTAGAGGTTACTCTAGTGGCTTTATTTATACATATAAAACCGGCTAAATTAGCTGATTAAGAAAGAGTATAAGAAGCTAGTTGTGCGTCACTTGCTACAACAGTGTTTAGGTTTTCTAAAACTGTTTGTGAAGTTACGTTCTCAGAAGTAAATACTGAAGAAAACTGTGCTTGAGCAAGCTTGTTAAATGCTGCTTTATCTTGTTCTGCAACACCCCAAACCTCAGCAAGTGTAGCTAAAGTTTCGCCTTCACCTTGAGACATATCACGAGCAAGTTGCTCCATGTTGCCATCGATGAATAAAGCGATTTTTTCAGAAGAAGTTACTGTACCAGTACCGTCACAACCTAAAGTACCAAAAGTGATACCGAAAGTTTGGTTACCAGAAGTACCGTTAGTTGTAGCGCCTAAAATTTTAACGCCTTTACCTTGTTGTCCTGCAAATAACATAGAGCCTAGACCACAACCAATATCTTGGTCAGCCATTGCGTTAGAGAAAGGAAGTAAAGATAAAGCTGCTACTGCGATTAGTTTTTTCATATTCATAAATCCATATATGATTAATCTTTATTTAGGGTAAATAAAGTTCGCAGAAGATTTTAACAGAGTTGTAGGAAAAAGGAACATACCAAGGTATGAATTTTTTGATGTTGAATTTAACTTAAGTATTAAAATTAACAAGAGGGTTTTTTTAGTATTTAACTATTTTATTTTGGGGTTGGCTTTTTACTTCTCGGGGCGCCTAATAAAATGCACATATGGCAAATACACACCGACAAAAATGCGCTAATACCTAATGCACCGCCATAGCCATCGAGCTTAGGTACTAAGTATTCAAATAGTAACGAAAATAAAATAGATGAACTAGCAACCGTGTAAATACCAAATCGATGTGGGGCGCTCATGCCTATAAATGTGCCTCCAAAAAATACGACTGAGTACAAGTTGGGGTTTAGGTTTAAGGCGCTTAAAATTAAATAGGCAATAATAGAAAGTGAGGCAGAGGCGCGTATGCCATCAAAACGATTGTGTTTAGCTAAATAAAACGTTAAAAATGCGCCGAGTAAAGCAATAAGTGGATATTCTATGTTCATAAAACGACGCCTTTAGCTAACATAAATAAAGCGACACTTGCAAAGGCAACACTGCCAAGCTTACCGCCAAAGCCTGTAAACATATTTATAGTAAGCACATATAAGCTAGCCCCAATGACTGAAATTATTGCTATTTCCCAATAACTTGTAATTAAGTGCGTAGAACACATTCCAGCAAAGCTGCCTGCGTAAATTGCAGCATACGGATGATTTTTATAACGCGCAGGAAAAGGAATAAACGAGCCAACAAGCCCTGTAAGTGCGGCCGAAATCACTAAAGGCAATGCAAAAGTGGTGTGCATTGCAAAGCAGGCTAAAAAGCCAAAAAAGAAAGTGATGAATTTTAAAAATAAGAATTTAATCATAGCGGCGCATTTTAAACTAATCCTTTTACGCTTTCTAACAATCCTTAATAAATAAAACAGCATTATTAGCTTAAAAAGTTATTAAGGTTATTTTTTAATCTCACTTGGTATTGTCTATGCTTATTTGTGGCTGTTAATGTTTCATAAATTATATTTTATGTATAATAGAGGTTATTAATATACAAATACTAAAAATTAAAGGTAATTTATGTCTAACTGTCTTCATTTGGCTATTCCGGCTGGCGATTTAAAAGTAGCTAAAGCGTTTTATTGCGATGTGCTTGGCTGTAAAACAGGTAATAGCGAAGAAGGGCGCTGGGTAGATATAGATTTTTGGGGTAATGAGTTAACACTGCATCAAAGTGTTGAGCGCTTACCAACCGTTCGCCACGATGTAGATATGGGCGCAGTAGCTGTGCCTCATTTTGGTATTCATTTATCAGAAGATGAATTTAACGGTTTAAAAAAACGTATTGAAGCAGCTGGGCTTGAGTACCTTGATAAACCGTACCGCCGTTTTGTAGGTGATGAGTTTGAACAAGAAACTTTTTTTATTGAAGATCCAAACGGTAACGTGCTTGAAATGAAAACCATGGTAAACCCTAAGGTTTTATTTAAAAAAGCGTAATTAGTGTTTTTTTATTAAATATTAGGCCACTTTTATAGTGGCCTTTTTTTGTATCCTGTGGGGTTTTGTGTACCCACAGGTGAAAATAATTGCATTATATGCGTTACTTTTATTCACTCTACAACACATAATTTAAAACGTAGACTTTAAAGTAACTCTCATACTTTATAATTATTATGTTGCTTTTAAAACTCACCATTGCGCCTCTACTTTTATTATTAATTAACTATGCTCAAAAACGCTTAGGCAGCTTTGTGAGTGGCATTATTCCTGGCCTGCCAATTACATCTGGACCTATTTCTTATTTTATTGCGCTTGAGCAAGGCAAGTTATTTGCCAGTAATTCAGCGGTTGCATCTTTGTATGGCATGAGTGGTATAGGGCTATTTTGTTTTTGTTATGCGGCAATGCTTACAAAATACTCAGTTATTAAAGCTCTTTTTGCTGCGTTAACGCTGTGGTGCTTATTTAGTGTATTTACCTTGGTATTACCCATTAATATTGCGCTTGCGTGTGTTATTTCGCTGAGCGTTTTATTTACGTTGGCATGTGCATCGAGTAAGTTACAGTTTGCACCTGACGTTAAGCCATTTACCGCTGCGTGGGAGCTGCCGGTAAAAATGCTGTTGGTTACTAGCTTTATTGTTTTAGTTACGTTTATTTCGGCAAATATTGGCGCTATGTGGAGTGGGTTACTATCTACCTTTCCGGTGATATTAGCGGTTATGGGCTGCATTGCCCACGCAAGTGATAAAAAGTTCTCGGCTTATAAAGTACTTAATGGTGGCATTATTGGCTCGTTAGGGGGCTGTATATTTTTTGCTGTAATTGCACTTGCGCTTAAATTTAATTTTGTTATTTGGCAGGTATATGCAGCCGCAGCGGTTTGCTCAACATTGTTTACTATTATTATGAGCCACTATATAAACCGTAAACAGTTTGCTAAGCCGGTTACGGTTTTAAATACTTAAAGCTAGCCATCAACTAAAGTGAGAGGCTTTACTTTTCGCTGTAGTTTTTCATGATACATAGCGGTGTCGCCGGCTTTTAAAATTTCGTCAATATTTTTAGGAGGCTCACTAAATACACTGCTGCCAATGCTTGCTTTTATAGCAATAGGTTGGTCGTTATGCGTAATGGTGAGTTTGTTTAACTCTGTTTTTAGGTGGTGCGTTTTTGGATTTACCTGCGCTTTGGTATAAAAGTGGGCAAGTACAACAAATTCATCACCGCCTAAGCGACCGACTGCATCGTTGGTACGTACAATCCTTTTTAAACTGGCGGCTACTTTACATAAAGCTTCATCGCCTACGGCATGCCCATAATTGTCGTTTATCTGTTTAAAGTCATCTAAATCTATATACATTAAGCATAAAACACCGCCTTTTTTGGCGTGCTGCTCAATAAGTCCTGCTGATTTTTTACCCCAGCCACGGCGGTTTAAAATGCCACAAAGGTGATCGTAATCGGCTTCCGTTTCGGCGCGTCTTTGTGCTATTCGCATACGGCTAATACGCCTAGAAACAGCCACGGCTAGTAAAAATGACTCTACAGCAAAGGCTATAATTAAACCGTAGCGGCGCATAAATGGGCTTTCGTTTATTAATAAAATTCTAAAAATCATACTCACAAACACAAAGCTAAGCGCTATAAATACAAGTGCAGCTTCGCGAATACCTTTGCGAGCTTGCCAAGCCGATAATACAAATACCACAGCAATAATAACCAAGGTTGTATAACCCGTAACTTTGCCAGCTATGTTCCACATTTGTGGCGTTTTAAACAGTATTTGTAAAATGCAAAACAGCATTACAACTAAAGCTAAGCCTTTTAAAAGGGGATCTACTTTTGGCCAGCTAACTTTAATTTGCAAAAGAGCACAAATAAACCAGGTTGCGCTTATAACACTAAAGCCAATAAACATTAGGTATATATTAAATAAAGTACTGTTGTGCTGCGTGGTTAAAAATAAGTACAGTTGCCCTTCTTGTAAAAGTATAAAGCCGCCAATACAAAAAATGTATAAGCTGTAAAGCTTAAATATATCGTCTTCTAAGCGGCTTCCCATAATTAACACATACAAAATAAGCGTAATGCACAAGCCATAAAACAGCCCTAAAATTAGGTTTTGCTGTTGGCTTTTTTGCATAAATACTTCAATAGGTTGCCACTTAAATACAGGACGAAACGGCATGGGTGAATATAAAGTTAAAACTGCCTTAGTTTCTCCTCTCTCTATTAAAAAGGCGGGTTTATTGTATTTTATAGGGGTAAGTATTTTATTTTGTTGCCGCCATTCAAAACTCTCAAGTGTAGAGCGATTAAAACTAAACACGCCACCGTGCTGTAATTGGCACTTTACCAAATATTGATTTTTACCAAATCGGGTTTCTAACCTTACTTGTTCGTCTGCATTTAAAGTTTTTGAGGGCGTTGTTATTGGATATGTTTGGCTAACTTCACAAGTTTGTGCAGCAAATACAGGGTTAGTAAATAATAAAGTAGTTAAAAAAGTGCCTACAAATAAGAGTACGTACCTTTTAGGCCACTGAAGATAAAGTGTGAGTACTGCTAAAAAATTTAACTTTTTAAAAGCCATAGGCGAGAGAAAATAAATACTACATTTTTTTATACTAGCAGAGCTCGCCTATTTAGCTATTAGTTAATTACGGTGTATTTAAATTTGTGGATTGAAATATATTCAAGCTAGGAGCGTTTTAATCGCGGCGCGAGGTTGAAACCGAGGGAAGCTCGCTATGCATCTGTAAATTAAACCAACTATAAACAACACGCCCCAGTAAATTAACTGTGCAATTGAGTTAACACTTCGCTTGGCGTTTTATTAAAGTGGCGCTTAAACTCGCGGCTAAATTGCGAGGGGCTGGTATAGCCTACCTTTAATGCAGCCTCATTTGCTTTACTACCGTTGCTTGTAATGAGTTCTTTTGCTTTGGCTAAGCGTACTTTTTTTAAGTATTGCAATGGCGATTCAAAGGTCACTTGTTTAAAGGCGCGATGAAACGACGACACACTCATGTTTACCTCTTCAGCTAAGCCTTCAACAGTAATTTGATCTGCATAGCTTTTATGCATGGTAGAAAGTGTTCGTGCTATTCGGGCGTAGTGCCCATCGTGCATGGCAAGGCCAATTAAGGTATGACCCTGAGGACCACAAAGTACACGGTATACCAATTCTTTAATTATATCTTCACCAAAAATATCGGCTTCTAGCGGGCTATTTAGTGCGCTTAATAAACGATGAGTTACTTGCTCCATAGCACCATCTATTTTTGCTGATTGCACACCGCTCATTTGCCCAGAAGTAAATGGCGTATGTTCGCCCATTTGGTTTACTAACTTATGTAATGTTGCTGGGTTAATATCAATAACTACGCCCATTACAGGTAGGCCGTTATCAGTAAAGGCTTCGCATTCAAGTGGGACGGGTACACCTAAAACCAGGTAGTCGCCAGCACCATATTTTATTTGATGATCAGGGAAATGAATTATTTTATGCCCTTGGCCAACTAAAATAATACCAGAGTTGTAAATGAGTGGCTGACGAGGTGAGCTTTTACTCGCACGATGAAAGTAAACACCGGGAATAATAGTTTTCGTAACGCCTTCAAAATTGAGCAAATCATTGTGCTCGGCGTATTGCTGCAACATGCTGGCTATAGTGGGCATTAAAAAACCTTTTATCGTACAAATTTTGCGTAAAATAACAACGTTGGCAGTATTAGGCAAGCTTTAGGCATTTATTAGGCTTTTTTAATGTTTGTTTTGCCACTAATATGCACTCATTGGAATTTAGCTTAGTGAGTAACTAAGCATTCTATTTAGTATTTAACCGTCACCTAGGAGCAAAGTAATGAAATTTAGCTACGTAAATCCAACACTTATTCAGTTCGGCCAACAGCAAATTGCATCACTAACCGATTTGATCGCAAAAGATCAAAAAGTATTAGTAGTGTACGGCGGTGGTTCAATTAAAAAGAACGGCGTGTACGACCAAGTTGCAGCAGCACTTGAAGGCTTTGATTGGGTTGAGTTCTCAGGCGTTGGCGCTAACCCAACAATTGAAGTGTTAGACCAAGCAGTAAAAATTTGTAAAGAACAGGATATCGACTTCGTATTAGGTGTAGGCGGCGGTTCAGTAATTGACGGCGTTAAATACATTGCAGCATCTGCAGTTTATGATGGCGAAGGTTGGGATATACCTACTGGTAAGCATATTATTACTAGCGCATTACCAATCGGCGCAATATTAACATTACCTGCAACGGGTTCTGAGTCTAATCAAAATTCAGTTGTGAGCAAAGAAGCAACGAAGCAAAAACTACCGTTTGCATCACCAGAAGTACTGCCTAAATTTGCGATTATGGACCCTGATGTAATGAAAACATTACCGCAGCGCCAACTTGTAAATGGTTTAGTAGATGCATGGGTTCATACCTGTGAGCAGTACCTTACATTCCCTGAAACAGCATTGGTTCAAGAAGGTTACGCAGAGGCACTTTTAAGAACGCTTAAAACGCTGGGCGATAACTTTGAAAACCAAGACGATGCATGGCGTGCAAACCTTATGTGGGCAGCAAACCAAGCACTTAATGGTTTAATTGGTTCTGGCGTATCACAAGATTGGGCAACACACATGATTGGCCATGAGCTTACAGCTGCTTACGGTGTTGACCATGCGCGTTCACTTGCTATTGTTCAGCCTTCTTTATTACGTAACCAATTTGCAGTTAAAAAAGCGAAGCTAGAGCAAATGGGTAAAAACGTATTTGGTCTTGCGCAATCGGATGATTTAGCAGAGCAAACAATTGAAGCAATTGAAGCGTTTTACCACAGCTTAGATGTTGCCACTGTGCTTACTGAACATGGCGATGACAAAGCCGCCGCTATTGACAATATTATTGGTAAACTTGAAGCGCATGGCATGCTAGCACTTGGTGAAAACCAAGCAATTACGCTAAAAGAAAGCCGCGAAATTTTAGAACAAGCTGTTGCTTAATCGCTTTTAAGTAACTTAAAACTAAAAGCCGCTAACGTTTAAAGTTAGCGGCTTTTTTGTGACTTATACCAATCCGCAATAATACTTAATCATTTTGCGGGGCTAAACGTATCGCTATCTGCGTTAAAAAATTCTCATTTAGAAAAACTAAATAGCAAATTTTTTGCCTAGTTATCAACACGTTTTTCCATCCTCAAAATAGATCACTTAATTAAGCGAATTGGTATTAAATAAATTAAAAACACAGCGTTTATAATTAACCAATAATATCGATATTAATGTCTTTAAATGATGATAGTAAACTGTACTTAACGGTTAGAAAAAATCTAATGCTCAAATAAATTAAACAGGACTAAAACTCATGAAATTACTAAACACATTACTTAGCTCAAAAGCAGGCGTAGCAGCACTTATTTTACGTGTACCAGTTGGTTTAATTTTAGCAGCGCACGGCGCGCAAAAATTATTTGCTTGGTTTGGCGGTTACGGCCTTGAAGGCACAGGGCAGTGGATGGCAAGTATTGGCTTAGATCCTGGATACTGGTTAGCTTTAATGGCAGGCAGCGCTGAATTTTTTGGCGGCATTGCATTAGCACTTGGTTTATTAACACGCCCAGCAGCCCTAGTTACGGCGTTTACAATGTTGATTGCAATATTTAGTGTACACATTAACAATGGTTTATTTATGGCTAACAACGGTTACGAATACGCACTTACTTTATTAGTTGCAACTGCAGCGCTTGCTATTCAAGGTGCAGGTAGCTTTTCGGTTGATAGTGTTATTGCTAAAAAGCTAGCTGATAAATAGCGGCAGGAATTTATAATTAAAAAATAGCGGCTAATTTAGCCGCTATTTTTGTATGGGTTAGTGCTAAGTTATTTAGCCGAAAAAGTTAAAGAGTAGTTGTACTGCGTTTGCTCTAGTAAATACTCTTTATGGGTACTTGGGCTCCACGAATCATCGCCGCCAACCCCCATATGTTGATGATCAATATGTACATGTAAGCAATCATCAGCTACTAGCTCATTGGTGTGCTTTGCTTGCGTAAGCATGCTTTGAGAGTATTCACTGGCGGCAAATAAAAATGTACCGGTTACGGTTAAATTATTAACGCTAAGTAATTGGCAATCACTACGCACGCCGTTATCGGTTGGGAATATATACGGTGTATGTAGCTCATTATGTTGCGCGCTGTAATAACCTAAACGCGCAGCCGCTTTGCGATCTGGGTAGTTTTCAAATGGCCCTAAACCAAGCCAGTTTACTTGTGTATCGCTTTGTTTATTAAGCGTTGTGTTTAACCCTATGCGTGGCATGGGTGGCAAAGTGTCGTTTAGTTGTACATCAACATTTAAGTTAATTTCACCTGTATTATTAAGTGTATAAAGCCATGTTGTTTTTGCTTGTACTGCGCCATTAAATTCATAACTAAATACACATTTAATACGTATATCTATCTTTGACTGCACTACTTCAAACGAGCGACATGTACGCTGCCACTGCCCAATACCCGCTCTTAGCCAGCGCGCTTCCCATGCATTAGGATCTAGGTTATCTACTTCGCTTACGCCTATGTCGTTATCAAGCGGGGCGCGGTAAAAATTATCAACTAATGGGCTTTTAATAACTTGGGTTTGATTGTGTAGCCATTGCTCAATAAGGCCTGATTGGCTATTAAACACAAGTTTAAAGGTATCGCCTTCAATACTTATCTGCGTATCGGTTTCACTAATATTTATAGCGCTATGTGCTGAAGCAGCTACTAAAGCGGGCTTAAATGTATCAGCGCTTAAACTTTGGCTATTTATAAGCTTAAATTGCTCGGTGTTTAATACATGCTCGGCACTTGCAAAGCTTGAGTCGTTAATCAGTGCTACATCTAAATTAAGGTGATATTGCGCACCGGCTTTAAACACCGTTTTTGTATTAACAGTTAGCGTTTTCATACTTTGCGGAGCAATATTAATAATTTGCTCGCCTTGCTCTATACATTGGCCATTTTCTATTAACTGCCAAACCAATTTTTCGTTATCAGTTGCCCTAAATACATAATCACTAAATACATCAACGGTATAGTGGTTTTGAGTTTGCTCACGCAGCGTAAATTGTAAATGCTGTTGGCTGTATTTAGCTTCAAACAAGCTAGGGTGCGGCGTGCGATCTGGAAATAATAAGCCGTTAATACAGAATTGACGGTCGTTTAGTTCATCACCAAAATCGCCACCATAAGCCCAATAATGCTTACCGTTTTCATCAGTTTTAGATAAACCTTGGTCTACCCAATCCCAAATAAAGCCACCTTGCAAACGCGGGTATTCTCTAAATGCTTGCCAGTAATCATCAAAGCTACCTAGGCTGTTACCCATAGCATGGGCGTATTCACATAAAATAAGCGGACGCGTTTCACCCGGTAGGCTTAACCACTTTTTAATAGAGTATTTAGGTACGGCGTCGTCGGCAATATGGGTATCTACACGGGCGTACATAGGGCAAATAATATCGGTTGCGGTGGTATTTGCGCCGCCACCTTCGTATTGCACTGGGCGCGATGGGTCAAAGCTTTTTGACCAGCCGTACATTGCATCGTGGTTTGCACCGTGCCCGCACTCATTACCTAGTGACCAAATAATAATAGATGCGTGGTTTTTATCGCGCTCAACCATTTGCGTATAGCGCGACATAAATGCGCCAGCCCACTGCGGATCGCTTGCAAGCCTACCCATAGGAAACATACCGTGAGTTTCTATATTGGCCTCGTCTACTACGTATAAACCTAGCTCGTCACACAGCTCATAAAAACGCGGGTGGTTTGGGTAGTGAGCAGTACGTACAGCATTAAAGTTATTTTGCTTCATAAGCTTAATATCTTCAACCATGTCGGCGGTGCTTACTGTGTGGCCGTTTTCTGGGTGATGCTCGTGGCGATTAACACCGCGAATAAGCAGCGGCTTGCCGTTTAAGCAAAGCTGCCCGTTGAGCATTTCTACTTTTCTAAAGCCAATGTTGTAGGCTTCTACGTCTACTGTAATGCCTTGCTCATCTAACAGGCTTACAACACAGCGGTATAAGGTTGGGGTTTCGGCGGTCCATTTTTTAGGGCTTTGTATATCAATTGTTTGAAATACGACATCGCTCCAGCCGCCTTTTTCATCAACGCGTTTATTGTTAGTGCTTTGTATTTGTGGCTCACACAGTGCCTGTTCGCCATCAAAAACCTGTACTGCGACTTTGTAGTTATTTGGCGCATCTATTGCGGTTTTTATATACAAAGTGGCATCGCGGTAGCAGGCGTCTAAATCTGGGGTTATAAATACATCACGTATTTGATTTTGTGGTTTGGTAAGTAAATTAACATCGCGGAATATACCGCTTAGCCACCACATGTCTTGATCTTCTAGGTAACTACCATCGCTCCAGCGGATAACCATAACCGCAATGCGGTTGGTGCCAGCCACTAACAGCTCGCTTAAATCAAATTCGCTGGGTAAGCGGCTATCCTGCGAGTAGCCCACCCATTGTCCGTTACACCAAAGGTGAAACGCCGAGTTTACGCCTTCAAAAATAATATGGTTTCGCTGAGCTAATTGCTCCGCCGTAATAGTAAACTCTGTGCGGTAGCAACCTGTTGGGTTATCGCTTGGTACAAATGGCGGGTTTACGGCAAAGGGGTATTTAACGTTGCAGTAAATAGGTTTATCAAAGCCGTGTAATTGCCAGTTAGAAGGCACAGGAATACTTTGCCAGTCGCTGGCGAGTGCCTCACTTAGTAATGACTCATCAACCGCTTCGGGTTTATCAAATAATTTAAAATCCCACAGGCCGTTTAAACTTTGTTTTTGTGATTGCGTGTTTGTACGGGCATGGTCAACGCTTTTAAAACCATTAAGTGGGCTGTGCGCTTTTACTTGATTAACTTGCACCGAAATTGGGTTTTCCCAATCGCGGCGGTTAATTATGTGCTGTAGTGAGTTCATAAGTGTCCTATTGCATGTGTGGCAATTAAAGTGGCTTAAATATAGCTAAAATAATGCCTTGAGGTTATGCTTAAAGCTCTCTTTTATTTATCCAAAACTATCATTTTAAATTATGCGCAACACCATTAAAGATGTACTCGATATTGGCCCAGAGTGTATAGAGCGGTTTATTGATTTAAACACGCTTTCGCAAATGCCAAGCCTTGAAATAGAGCTGGCAGGTTGCTCAAATTTATTGGGCGATTATTGTGTTGCACGTACCAACCCGCTTGAACACACTCTGTTTTATACTTTGGGTGGTCAGGGCACGCTAAAAACCATTAATAACCAATATGTACTTGCCGAAAATAGCTTAGCTATATTGCCAGCACGGCAAAGTTTTGAGGTTGAAATAGCGAGCGAAAAATGGGATGTGATTTGGCTAAACCTTGCAAATACTAAGCGTTGGCAACATTTAAATTTAGCGCAGGCTAAAGTATTAACTAACCAGCAATTAGCGCCATTGCATTTAGCTATGGAGCTTTTATACAGCGAGGCAAACGCTACTTTGCGCGAAGGCGTAATGCCTATTTTAAGCCATTACTTAAATACTACGCTTCAAAGCGAGCCGCAAATAGGCGGGCAAAACAGATTAACCAGCTTGTTTTTAGAAGTAGAAGAGCGCCTGCAATTTGATTGGACAATAGAAGCTATGTGCGAACAAGTACATTACTCAGCATCGCATTTACACAGGTTATGCCAAGCGCAATTTGGTAAAAGCCCAATGCAGCAGCTTATTTACTTACGTATTAAACGGGCTAAAAACTTGCTACTAAATACCCGCTGGCCTGTTGCCCATATTGCCGCTTACGTGGGGTATCCTAATATATTTAATTTTTCAAAACGGTTTAAAAAATCAGTGGGTGTATCACCAAGTGAATTTAGAAAATAACGTGAGCGGCTCTCTACATTTGAATAAATTTAAGGTATTGTGCGGTTTCTTAAATTGCATTTTATAGTTTTAGGTAATGGATGCGCTCAAACTACTTTTTAGTCGTGATACTTTTAGTGCTTGTACACAGCTTTATTAGCTGTGATGCTGCTGCGTATCATTTACAAGAAGAAGTCGATCATGCTTCGCACGTTCAGTCTGTGGCCGATACAGACGATGAAGACGCGCAACCACCTACCGAAATTCATGCCCATCAGCATTGCCACTGTGGTTACTACAGTACACTAAATCACCCTATAAACCCTGAGCAAAGCCAAGCAACTCAGCCTGCTTGCTACAATGGTTTAAATTACCCACCGGATGTTCCGCCACCCAATTTTTATAGCTAGTTTTTAATTTTAAACACTTTGTATATAACTGCCTGCGCCTGTGCGCTACAAGGCTAATTATGTACATATTTAGGTTGCTTAATTGCGCTTGTTTTTAAAACAGGCATAGTGATTAAGCCAACTCTGTTTGTTAAAACGGATATGCTATATGAATAAAAAACCACTTATGCTGGTAGCGCTACTGTGTGCATTACCAACACTGAACGCTTTGGCAAAAAGCGAGCCTCAAAACGTATTAACGCTAAAGCAAGCGCTTAAAAATACTGAGCAGCAAAACTTACAGCTTAAACGCTACCCGTACCATCAAAAAATATTAACCGCGCTTAAAAGCCAAGCCGCGCTTTCACCTAACCCTGAGCTGAGCTTTGAAGCTGAAAACTTTTTAGGAACTCATGGCTCTCATGCGTTTTCGGGGGCGCAGTACACGCTGGCTTTAAGCCAGTTAATTGAGCTTGGCGATAAAGGCCAAAATCGTATTAATTACGCTACTGCAAATATAAAAGCGCAAACAATTGAGTATAAAAATACTCGGTTAGCACTTTTAGCAACCACCGCTGAGCGTTATTACCAAGTATTAAAATTTCAGGCGTTAATTGCACTAAACAGTGAGCGTAAAAACACTGTTAAGCAGGCACTCAACGCAATTGAAAAACGCGCTAAAGCCGGTGCGGTCTCAAGTGCTGATGTAACCCGCATGCGTTATGCATTAAGTCAAGTAGATTTAAATACGGCCATGCTACAAAGTGAATTTGAGCGCTCTCGCTTAGCACTCAATGAGCTTTGGCAAGAGGAGCAAGTGAGTGATTACTATGCGGGCGATTTTTCACAAATGGCTGCTATTAAAAGTGAAGCCGCGCTACTTGCTGCGGTAAATACAGCACCAGAATTTGCACTACTACAGCAGCAATATATGCAACAAACGGCTAATTTAGCGCTGCAACGCTCTAGCGGTCAAAGCGATTTAACCCTTGGTGGTGGTGTGCGTTACAACCAGCAAACTGATGCCAGCTCGTTAGTGTTTTCGTTTTCAATGCCGCTGCAATTAAGTAATGCTAATGGCGGTAATATTGAGGCGGCGCAGCATCAACTTGCGCTACTTAATGAGCAACAAGGGCAATTACGTATTCAGTTACGTAAGCAAATACGCACGCTCTATGCGTATTACCAAGGTAAAAGCACACAGGCACAGCTTTTAACACAGCGCGTTATTCCACAAGCGCAAACGCTCATAAAACAAAGTTTAAAAAGCTATCAACAAGGGCAAATATCGGTATTGCAGTTACTCGACGCACAGCAAGCTTTATTTGATTCTAAACGTGCACTTATTAACACCCATAGCGAGCTATACCAAGTGCTGCTTACCCTTGAGCGTTTAACTGGCCAACCTTTAATTGAGACTCATCAATCATGAATAAAACTCTTATCGCATTATTAATTACGCAATTACTTACACTCCCATTTTTAAGTAGCACGGCTATGGCATCTGACGACAATCACGAAGAAAGTCATGGTGACAGCCACGAACAAGGTCATAAAGACGAACACACACAAAAAGGCCCGCATGGCGGATTTTTACTAACCAATAACGCCCTTGATTTAGAACTTAAATTAACCGAGTTTGCCGGTAATACCGAGCTGCGAATATATGGGTTTAATAACAATAAAGCCGTTGATATAAATCAGTTAGACGTAACCGTAAACGTGCAGCGTTTAAGCGAAGCGCCACAGCTTATTCGCTTTAAAGCTGAAGATGACTATTTAGTAAGTACCGTGAGCGTAAACGAGCCGCATTCTTTTAAGCTTGATGTAATGGCTCGCTATAGAGGCGCTGAAATAAATTATCATTATGAGCAAGAAGAAGGGCGTACAACGCTAAGCGAGAAAGCAGTTGAACGCGCTGGTATTAAAACTGACATTGCAAAAGCAGGTAGCGTTGAGCTAACCGATACTTTATTTGGTGTTATAGCACCCACTGCGCAGAGCACCGTTGAAGTAATGGCGCCTTATACCGGCTTAGTTAACGATATTTTTGTAAGCATTGGTCAAAACGTTAAAAAAGGCGAGAAGCTTGCCAGTATAACTAACCGCGAAACCCTGCAAAATTACACCATAAAAAGCCCAATTACAGGCGTTATTACCGAGCAATATTTAAAGCGCGGCGAGCTTGCCAGTAGCGCGCTAATGCAAATAGTAAACCTTGAAACCGTATGGGTTGAGCTGTCGGCCTTTCCCGATAACATTGAAAAGCTTGCCATAGGGCAAAGCGCCACAGTGTATGACTTACATCATCATTTAAATGCCCAAGGTGAGGTGTTTTACATAGCCCCAATGATGAGTGGCGGGCACATTGCACGTGCGCGAATCGAGCTTAAAAACCCTGATGGCCATTGGCGACCAGGTATGCATGTTAATAGCGACATTAGTACTGCAAAAGTAGATGCGGCTGTACGCGTCAAAGCGATTGCTATTCAAGAATTTAACGGCAAACCTAGCGTGTTTATAAAAAGTGGCAATGTGTTTGAAGTACGCCCAGTAAAACTCGGTGCTAAAAACAGCGATTGGGTAGAAGTGCTTGAAGGGCTTTCGCCAAACAGTGAGTACGTAACGCAAAACAGTTACGTAATTAAAGCCGATATTTTAAAAAGCGGCGCAAGTCACTCTCACTAGGAGGCAACATGATTAACTGGATAGTTTCGTTTGCGGTTAAGCGCCGCATGATGGTGCTTGCACTCACACTTTTATTTGCTGTGTTTGGCGTATACAACACACAAAATTTAGCCGTTGATGCCGTACCCGATATAACTAATGTGCAAGTTCAAATAAATACCAAAGCGCCGGGTTTTACCCCGCTTGAAGCCGAACAGCGTATTACGTATTTAATTGAAACTGCAATGGCGGGTATTCCTAGGCTTGATTACACCCGCTCAATTTCGCGTTATGGGCTTTCGCAAGTTACCGTTATTTTTAATGAAGGCACCGATATTTACTGGGCGCGCCAGCAAATATCAGAGCGCATTCAAAGTATTCGTTCAGACCTACCAGCCAATATTGAACCAAACTTAGGGCCAATTGCCAGCGGGTTAGGGGAGATTTTTACTTATTCTGTGCATGCAAATAACGGTGCATTAAAAGATGATGGTACGCCATTTAATGCAGAAGATTTACGTACCCTGCAAGATTGGGTTATTCGCCCGCAGCTATTAAAAGTAAAAGGCGTTACCGAAATAAACAGCCAAGGGGGTTTTGAGCGCCAGTACCAAGTAGCGCCCATGCCTGAAAAGCTACTCGCTTATAAGCTCACGCTAAGCGATGTAATTACGGCACTTAAATTAAATAACAGTAACCAAGGCGCAGGATTTATAGAGCGTTTTGACGGGCAATATTTAGTGCGCTCACCAGGGCAATTAAAAACCATTGATGATATAGCCAATACCGTGGTTGCTAAGCGCGATGATGCACCAGTACGCATTAAAGATGTAGCAAATGTGCGCCTAGGTAAAGAGCTCAGAACCGGCGCTGCTACTTATAACGGTAAAGAAACCGTGCTCGGCACCGCCATGATGCTCATTGGTGAAAACAGCCGCGTAGTGGCAAAAGCCATGGCTGAAAAACTTAAAGATGTACAACTTAGCCTACCAGCAGGTGTAGTGGTTGAGCCTGTGTACGACAGAACAACCCTAGTTGATAAAACCATAGACACTGTAAAAACGAACCTGTTCGAAGGGGCTGTGCTAGTTATTGTTATTTTACTGCTGTTATTAGGTAATGTAACCGGTGCGCTTATTACGGCCATGGTTATTCCGCTTAGTATGTTATTTGCCATTACCGGTATGGTAGGTAATAGGGTGTCGGGTAACTTAATGAGTCTAGGCGCAATCGATTTTGGTTTAATTGTTGATGGCGCAGTAATAGTAGTTGAAAACTGCTTAAGGCAACTTGGCCTTGCACAACATAAGCATGGCAGGCTACTTACACTAAGCGAGCGTTTAAATGTGGTAACCGCCGCCACTAAAGAAGTGTTCAGCCCAGCAGTATTTGGCATTTTAATTATTATGCTGGTGTATTTACCGCTGTTTGCACTAAGCGGGGTTGAAGGGAAAATGTTTCAGCCAATGGCATTTACTGTTGTTGCTGCATTAGTGGGGGCACTTATTTTTGCCGTTACCTTTGTACCTGCTGCTATTGCAGTATGTGTGCGAGGAAAGGTAAGCGAGAGCGAAAATACGGTTATGCGCGGTATTAAAAAAGGTTATAAACCGCTACTTGGTTTATCGCTAAAACTACCGTGGGTTGTGGTTAGTATTGCGGCTGTGCTTGTAATTGCGCTTGGCTTTAAAGTTAAAAATATGGGGGCTGAGTTTTTACCGCAGCTTGATGAGGGCGATATAGCTATGCATGCGCTGCGCATTACCGGCACCGGTATTGAGCAATCGGTAAAAATGCAAAAAGAGCTAGAGCAAGCCATTTTAGTTAAGCCTGAGGTGGCTAATGTATTTTCAAAAATTGGTACGCCCGATGTAGCAAACGATCCTATGCCACCTAACGTTGCCGACACCTTTTTAATGTTAAAACCGCGCGAGCAATGGCCTAACCCCGCTTTAAGAAAAGAAGAACTGGTTAAGCAAATTCGCAATTTGGTAAATGAAGTACCAGGTAACAACTATGAGTTTACCCAACCAATAGAAATGCGCTTTAACGAGTTAATAGCTGGCGTGCGGGCCGATGTGGCAGTGCGTATTTACGGCGATGATTTATCAACATTAAAACAGTATGGCGAAAAAGCCACAGCCTTGGTGCAAAGCATTACTGGCGCAACCGATGTACGCCTTGAGCAAATGGAAGGCCTGCCTACGCTTTCGGTTACGCCGCTTCGCGACCACATGGCGCTGTTAGGTTTAACAGTAACTGACATACAGCAAAGTGTAAGCGCTGCGGTAGGCGGTGTGCAAACTGGGCTTATTTACGAAGGTGATAAACGCTTTTCGTTATTAGTGCGTTTAGATGAACGCTGGTCAAGCGATGTATCACAGCTTGCGCGTTTGCCAGTGGCCGTGCCAAAAAGTGCTAACCCCGACCTTGCATTTGTACCGCTTGGCGAGGTGGCAAATATTAGTATTGATAAAGGGCCTAATCAAATAAACCGTGAAAGCGGTAAGCGTAATGTTGTAGTAACTGCAAACGTAGAGGGGCGCGATTTAGCAAGCTTTGTAAGCGATGCGCAAACAGCTTTAAATTCGCAGCTTAATTTACCTAGTGGTTATTGGATTGAATATGGCGGCACGTTTGAACAGCTAGAATCAGCAAGTAAGCGGCTATCGCTGGTGGTGCCAGTTACTTTATTGCTTATATTTGGACTGCTTTACAGCGCGTTTAATTCACTTCGTGATTCGTTAATTATATTTAGCGGCGTACCACTTGCGCTTAGTGGTGGTGTGCTTGCGTTGCTTTTACGTGATATGCCGTTATCAATATCTGCAGGTGTGGGGTTTATCGCGCTAAGTGGTGTAGCGGTATTAAATGGCGTGGTTATGCTGTCATTTATTAAGCAGTTAAGAGCCGATGGGCTTTGTTTGATAGATGCAATACAAACCGGTGCGCTTTCGCGTCTGCGACCAGTACTAATGACGGCTTTAGTGGCGAGTTTAGGGTTTATTCCTATGGCTCTAAATACAGGCACCGGCGCTGAGCTACAAAGGCCGCTGGCAACGGTTGTGGTTGGTGGGATTATTTCATCAACTTTACTGACGCTATTAATACTGCCTGCGCTTTATAAATTAGTGCATGCAAAATTTACTAGGCATCAAGCTGCTTAGCTAATTGCATCTTGTTAAGTAATGTAAAAAGCAGCTGTAATTACAGCTGCTTTTTTGTTGTTAGGTAAACATTGCAGATTAATTATATTGAAACAGGTTATCCCAGCGATCATCCAAAATAGTTTTTGCATGATCTAAATTTATTGCACTATACAAATTGTTAGTGCAGGTTACTAAACGCATCCGAGTGAGCTTTTCAAGCGCATCGCTAATTTCAAAGTCGAGCTCGCACTTATACTTTGTTTTAAACCACGCCTCTATTTGCTCATCAAGCATTTGTGCGCTTAAGCCATTTTTAGATTTCAGTAAAAACGTATAGGCCAGCAGAGCTTCTTTTACGTCTTCTTCTTCGGCGGCGTCTATAAGGGTATGAAAAACACCCGCGTTGTTATCAAGGTTTTTAAAGTAAAGGTTATCGCTTAGGGCTTTCATAAATTTAATTTTACGGTTTTTAAATTTACTCCACTCTTTAAAAATAAAGCTGCCAAATACTCCCATGCCAATAGCAAAGGTAATAAAGTGTTGCTGGGTCATTTCTACGGCTTCACTTCTAAAGCCACCCCAAAAAGCAAACAAAGCAAATAATAATAAAATTGATGCGCCAAGCTTTGTAATTAAAACAACTGCACCGCCAATTAAAGCCGATGAGCCAATAATCACTTTATCAATAGGGCGCATACGTACTTCGCTATTAGGAAATAGCATTTCAAGGTCGGCTTTTGGGACATTTTGAAACAGCTTAACTATGGTCGAGCTTGGCTCAAACCCTAAAGGCGTTTTATTTTTAGCGTCAAAGTGGGCTTTATCTTTAAAACGAATAAACACCGCAACGCGGTCGTAATTGGTAAAGTGTAGGGGCTTTTTACGAAGACCCCAAAAGCTGGTTATGGTTTCAGTGAGCTGTGATTCGCCACGGCGATAAAAAACCACTTCTTCAAAGTCGTCAAACTCTACCTCAAGGCGCACTTTAAAAAGTGATTCTTCGTTTAGTGCATCTTGTAAATCTTGATTGGTTATTACTTCAAAGTTAGCGGCGTTGAGTACTTTGGCAAAATCGCGCGCAAACTCACGTTGGCACTGCGCTTTTTGATCATTAGAAACCGGCGCTAAAGAGCGTGTATCGCTATTAGGATCAAAGGGGGCGTAGTTATTTTTAAGCGATTCAAGAGTTGCGTGGTAATCGTAATGGATAAGGCTTGCTAATAAATCACAAAATTGTTTAAACGACGTTTGCTCAGAGCTGTTATTTAACTCATCACTACACATATCAACAATATCTCGTTTTCGAAAGGGAATAAAACGCGCACTTTGCATAAATTTTAACTGCTTTGGTAGGTATTTAACTGCATTGGCACATAATAAAATATTCTTATGAATATTGCTAATTTGTTAATAATAAATAAGTTACGCCAGTAGTAGTGAAATTTTCAGGCTGTATTAACCTAATTATGTGATGATTAAAGCATATATAAATTTACTAACGCCTTTAAAAGGATTGCACATGGCCATTCAAAAAAAATTAAAAGAAAAAACACGTAAATTTATCGATTCTAAACACATGCTAACGGGTATTACTGTGGCGTCGTTTTTAGAGTCAACCATAGTGCCTATTCCGCTTGAAGCTGTGCTAGTACCCCTTATGCAGGCACGTCGTGAAAAGCTTTGGTTAATAGCCCTTATGGCGACCGTGGGCTGTATTATTGGTGCTTTGTTTGGTTATGCACTTGGCTATTATTTATTTGATGCTATTGGCGATTGGGTTATTAATACGTTTTCGAGCCCGGAGCAGTTTGAAAATGTTAAACAGCGAATGCAGGACCAAGGCTTTTGGTTTGTTATGACCCTTGGCATTGTGCCCATACCGTTTCAAATAGCGATGCTTGCTGCCGGCGCTACAAAGTATTCAATTTGGTTATTTTTACTGGCTGCAGGCATTGCTCGTTCAATTAGATATTTTGGTTTGGCAATCATCGTTTATTACGCGGGTAATCAGGCAGAGCGAATTATCAGTAAACACAAAACAAAGGCAATGATTGCAATAACTATTTTAGTGTTAGGATTATGGGGACTCAGTACCGTAATTTAGGCTCATTTATATGTATTATCATGAGTTTTAAGCCCATGCGGGGTTTTATTATTATGCTATAGTTTTTTATTAAACAGATAAAAGCATAATAATATGATTGAAACAGTAAAGCTCACCGTTAAGCTTTCTAATTTTTATAAAATGAGCTGGGTAAATAAAGCGGTAAGTTTGGCTTTGCTGTTCTACATGATTATTTTTACGGTGTATGCTTTAAATACTTTCCCGCCTTTAAATATAGAAAATAACGTATATGGATTTACTACCGATTTTAGTAACTTAATTGTACTTATATTTTTATTTTGGATGGTTCAGTGCTCTGAGCTATCTAGGCAAGCATATGTGTTCTCCACTTTAGGTTTATTGCTTTGGACTATGGGCACCACTGCCGATGTACTTGATGAGTTAGTTGTTCAGCCTTTTTGGGTTAGTGTTTATTTTGAAGATTTATGCAGAACATCGGGTATGCTATTCACCTCTTATGGTTTATTTAAAACAATGCGTTTTGTGCAAAGTATTCATAACCGATTAGCGTGTGAGCTAATTATTCATAACCGATTAGCGTGTGAGCTAATTATTCATAACCGATTAGCGTGTGAGCTAATTATTGATGATTTAACTAAGGTACATAACAGGCGTTACTTTTACCGACATGTTAGAAGTGCAGAGGTAACACCTTACGTTATTTTAATTATTGATATAGTCCACTTTAAGTCTATTAATGATGAGTTTGGCCACGATGTGGGCGATATAATTCTTAAACAGTTAGCAAATAAATACAATGATATATTTGTAGATAATGCTCAGTTTGCGCGCCTAGGCGGTGAGGAGTTCGGAGGTTATTTACCAACAAGTAAGATGCTGCAAGTTAGTGATTTTTGTCAGCAATTAATAGACCTTGCACACAGCATTAATGTTAAAAATGTTCGCCACTTAACAGTAAGTATTGGCGTAGCAAAACAAACTCCTAACGAGCCCTTTGATAAAGTAATGAAACGTGCCGATCAAGCTCTATATGTAGCTAAACAAACAGGTCGAGACCGTTTTGAAATTGCACCTAACTGATTTTTACAATGTAAAAAAGCGTCCTTATTATTTGCACATTTGCTACACTTTTTAACGATTACGTAAGGAAATGTCAGTGAGGGTAATACTTTGTAAACCATGAAATTTTAATGCTGCAATAGAGTCATAATAGTGATTTTAATAATAAGGAATAACTTAATGACTCACACTCTACTTAAAGCTGCTTTACCAATAAGTTTAATATCTATTTTAGCTGGCTGTGGCGGTAGCGATAGCTCAAGCTCAACCGGTTATATTCAACTTTATAATGGCTCATACAATAGCCCTTACACACGTTTGTTTGTTGAAGAAACAGAACGTTCTGGCACCGACTTTGCCGATGTAACTACACGCCATAACTACAGCACTGGTACTTACGATGTAAGCTTTGAATACCTAGATGCAAACGACAGCTACATTACTATTAGCGAACAAGAAGTATCAATTAAAGGTGATAAAACGCAGTTAGTAATAATGAGCGGCAATTTTGACGAGCCTACATTTACAGAGTTAAGCGTGCCAACAACAAGTGATACCGGTGAGTTTAACTTAGATTTTTACAACATCGCAGGTGAAGACAATAGCTACGATGTTTACCTTGCAACCGATGATGGCGTATTTGAAAGCGCAAATCTTTTTTCATCAGAGCAGTATTTAAGTGAGTTAGACTTACAAAGCTTAGATGAAGGTTACTACACAATTTATATTACTAAAGCGGGAAGCACTGATGTTATTTACGAGTCATCGTCAGTGTACTTTTATGATGAAGCAAGCTACGTAGCAATGATCCGCCCAAGCTATGCAACCGAAGACGGTGGTATTACTTTAGATGTAGTAACTGATAATAACTACGTGACTGAGCTTAAGCACCAATCAGCTTTAGGGCAGTTACGTTTTATAAATACAGTTGACGATTACTCGCCAGTGAGTTTTACAACAACCCGCGGTACTACTGAAAACACAACAGATACAGTAGCAAGCGATACCTACACAAATTACATTGAGCTTTCACCTAATAGTTACAGCATTGCTATGTACGACGAAGAAGGCACTAAACTTGCCGATAACTTTTTAATGACGCTTGAGCGTGAGCAAAGTGCTGTTGGTATTTTTTATAACGATGCAGATAATGGCCTTCGTATGATGAGCGTTGAAGAAAACCTAACGCCAAGTAGCTACAGCCATACCGTATCGGTAGTTAACTTAATCGAAAGTTACGCCGGACAAACAGTATCAGACATTGACGTTTACTTTACCCTTGATGGCGAAACAGTAGACGACACAAGTAATGTTGTAGATGGCCTAGATAAATACGACCAAGAAGAGCAAGTTGTTGATAACGAAGTTTACACTGTTTACGCCGTATACGAAGATAATGGCCAGCAAATTGTACTTATTCAGCAAAGCGATATGGACTTTACTCAAGAGGGTAACTACATATTAATTTTAGAGCATGATGAAACAAGTGCATCAGGCTACAAAATGACACTTAACCTTACCGTTACTGATAGCGTTGAGTAATTAATTTAAGTTTTAAGTAGTGTTAAAGCCTAAACATATAATGTGTTTAGGCTTTTTTATTGAACAAAATTTACTTGTTAATTAGTAATTAGGTACACTCATAGCATAATAAATAATAAGAGCATGCCATGGATGATTTAGTTGGGTTAGCAGTTATAGCAATGCTAGTTATTGCTGCAGGGGCTTTGTGTGGGTTAATTGCATTAATACAATTAAACGGATTAAAGCAAGAAATTGCAGTATTGAGAGCTAAAGTAACGAAATTACAAGCCTCTAAAGTAGTGCCATTTAATAATGTGCAGGGTGAAGTAAAAGACCCTGATCCTGAACCTCAGGCCATGGCTATAAACACTGAGCCAACTTTAGCTATCCAAAGTGCACCCATTGGCGCGGTAAAACAAAAGCCGGCAGCGCCTAAAAAAGCTAAACCAGCCACGCCTTCATTTATTACCACATTGTTTGAAAAATTACGCACTGGGTTTGAGCAAAACTGGATGACCTGGATAGGTGCAATAGCGCTTGCTTTCGGCGGTATATTTTTAGCTAAGTACAGTTTAGAAGCCGGGCTTTTATCACCCCTAACGAGGCTTAGTTTAGGTGGCGTATTTGGGCTGAGCTTAATTGCAGTGGCAAGTTACTTACATTACAAACGTATTATTTTTGAAGGCTTTAATAACTATATACCGGCAGCGCTTGCCAGCGGCGGTTTTATTACATGCTTTGCATTAACACTTTTAGCTTATAGCTCCTACAGCATGATAAGCCCAACAGCTGCATTTATTGTACTTGCAATCATTGCTATAAGTGCCAGTGCTATGGCGCTTAAGCTAGGACCTTTGCTAGCTGTACTGGGTATAATTGGCGCATACAGTGTGCCTATTTGGGTTAATACCGGCAGTAATAATTTATTAGCGTTATTTATGTATGTGGGCTTTGTTAGTTTGTCGGCATCATTGGTTGCACAAAAAGTACAGCGCGCTTGGCTTTGGTACTTATTATGGGCAGGGCACATAGGCTGGTATTTAGTCGGATTTTTAATTACACAGTTAAAAAGCAATACACCATGGTTATTTGCAACCTTTGCATTACTTAGTATTGTTGGCTTGATTGCTTTGCCGCGTTTAGGCTTAAAATTAAAAAGCATTGAACATCGCCCGCACTCTTTAAAGCGCCTTGTAAAAGTATTACCCGATCACCTCTTATTACTCGCCTTTATAGTCCCGTTAATTTTTACCATGTCGATTAGTTATTACACTTTACAGTGGCAAGCTATCGGTGTGTTGAGCATTGGATTGTTATTATTGTTAGTACTTAAAAATAGTCGCTGGGATTTATGGCAAGGGCTATCGCTGGTTATCGCTATTTTAATGATTATAAGCGCAGAGCAAATGAATTCTTTATCAGCTTTTTTTGATGATGGATTATTTATATTTAAAAGCGAATACGGCTTAGGTTTATTGCTTGGTTTTGGCTTTATGGCGTACGGGCTTTATTTTGGTAAAAAATATATTAAACGTTTAGCGTTTCATATTAGTGCAGCGTTTAGCGTTTTTGTGATGATAGGTACGTTATATTCGCTTATTCCAAATAGCGCATTAAGTACAGCTTACCCTCTTTGGGCTTTTGTATTATTTGTTGTAGCGGCTATTTTAATTAAGTGTGCGCAACATAATACAACGCTATTTCAACGTTTTACCTATTGGGTAGGGGCAAATGCTAATATTACTTTAGCAATCACCATGCTATTAAGCGACAGCGGTCTAACCATTGCATTAGCTATTCAAGTACTGTTAATTAGCGTGCTTATAAAACGTTTTAATGTGCCTATGCCGCATTGGCCAATTAAAGCGCTAGTGGCTGCTTTATTACTGCGCTTAACGCTTGCGCCATGGACACCAAGTTACGACGCTCTCACATTATTTGGCTTGCACTGGAGCATTATTGTTTATCCGCTGTGTACCGCATTATTTTTTGCTGCGGCTAAATGCTATAAGTCATCGCAATTAAAAGTATGGTTAGAAGGGGCCGCTCTTCATTGTTTAGCGCTATTTATTACTACAGAAACAAGTTATCAGCTTGTTGGGCATTATCCACAGTTTGACTCGCTTAGTTTTTATGAGCAAATATTGCTTACATGTAACTGGCTTGCTCTGGGCTGCGTTTATTTACATCGCGCACGTATAGCAGGGAGCTTAACTAAGCTTTATCAAATTGCAGGGGGGGTATTAGCTGGCGGAGCTGGCTTTATTTCAGTTAAAACACTACTCGATGACAACCCTCTATTAAGCTCTATTTATATTGGCGAGCTCCCTGTATTTAACTGGCTATTTTTGCTTTGGTTAGTACCTGCAGGCTTAACGATTTGGTTATATTCACTTATTAAACCAATAAACGCTAAGGTAGCGCCGTTTGTACTTGGAGTTGCAGGTTTACTTGGCTTAATCGCTATTAACAGTTTTATTCGCCAATACTGGCAAGGGCCTTATATTTACCTATCAAAAGGGGCAAGTAACGCAGAGCTGTATAGCTATTCTATTATTTGGCTAATACTAGGCGCCGGTACAGTTATATTAGGGCACCTTAAAAACCAGTTACTCATTCAAAAAATAGGCTTAGGGTTACTCGCTGCGGTTATTGTAAAAGTGTTTTTAATTGATATGGCTAATTTAACGGGGCTGTTAAAAGCGCTTTCGTTTATTGGCTTAGGGCTCTCATTGGTGGGTTTAAGTTGGTTATTTCAAAAGCTTAGAAGCCGCTCAAAAGTTATATAATACTGATATTTTATAAAGCAAAGCCCAGTAAACACACTGGGCTTTTGCTTACTTAGCTTAGCAAAAGCTAAGTAACTAATAAAATTAAGTACTGTGATTAAGCAGTGCTTTTAGCTTACCAGGCTTAATGGGTTTGCTTAAATAATGAATATTAGCTGCTTTGGTTTCTTGTTTTAGCTCGGTGTCGCGCACTGCGGTAATTAAAATAGCCGGAATATCGCCTTGCCATATCTCTCTGAGCGTTTTAATTAAAGTGATGCCATCGCACTCATTGCCTAATTGATAATCCATTAAAATTACATCTGGCGCTTTATTTTGTTTTGCATGCTCAAGCACCTTGTCGACATCGTCAAATAAGGTGTAATTGGCTTGCCACTTTTTAAGTAAGCTGGCCATAGCCGCTAGATTTTCTGGGTCGTCATCAACGGCCACTATATTTATAGCCGCGCGGTTTTCTATTAAGCTGCTAGCGGCTGGTTTTTGTTGTACAAATTGCGCATCGCCGTAGGGTACTTCAATACTAAAGCGGCTGCCTTTGCCTGGCTCTGAGTGCACATCAAGCTCTAAGCTTAATAAATCGGCCATACGTTTTACAACGCCAAGCCCGAGGCCTACACCTTTGTTGTCACCGGCTTCTATGCGGTAAAAGTCGTTAAATATTTTAGCTTGTTCTACTTCGCTAATACCTGGGCCTGTATCCCATACTTCTATTCGTAAATTGTGTTTACGGTTTCTACAGGCAATAAGTACTCGGCCTCTGTCGGTATATTTAACAGCGTTCGATACTAAGTTTTGAATAATACGACGTAGATAAGTTATATCGCTGTGCACTATTTGCTGATTTGATCGCACGCTAAGCTTAAGGCCTTTATCGCTTGATAAAATAGCGTACTCACTTTGCAGTGGCGCTAAAATATCATCAATAGAAAAATGGCGCGGGGTAGGGGTCATGGCACCTTGTTCTAGCTTGGCAATTTCTAATAATGCCGACATTAGATGCACCGTAGAATCTAGGCTATCGCCAAGCTTATCAAAGCTATTTTGATTAGTTTTATCGAGTTGTTTTTCGTCAATAGCGGCAAGGTATAATCGTGCTGCATTAAGTGGCTGCAAAATATCGTGACTCGCGAGCGCTAAAAACCGCGTTTTACTGTCGTTGGCCTGCTCTGCTTCGCGCTTGGCTAAAGTAAGTGCTTGCTCTGTTTGTACGCGGCTATCTATTTGTGCTTGTAAGTCTTTATTAATGGTTTGTACTTCTTGTGTTCGCGCTTCTATGCGGTTTTCAAGATCCATGTTTATTTCTTCAAGGGCATTTTGCGTACTAATGTGATTAGTAATATCCGAAAAGCTCGTTACAAAGCCGCCATCTGGTAGGGGGTTACCAATCATTTCATATACTTGGCCGTTGCGGCGATGGCGTATAAAGTGATGAGAGCTGCCATTTTTTAAATGCTGAACGCGTTTTTCTACTTGGCGGTCTATTTCGCCGGGGCCACATTCACCGCGCTCTGCGTTGTATCTAATAATGTCTTGTATGGGTTGGCCTACTTCTAAAAAGCCCTCTGGGTAGCCAAACATTTCGCCGTAGCGTTTATTCCATGCAACTAGGTTTAGATCTTTATCGACAACCGAAATACCGTGGCTTAAATTTTCAAGCGAGGTATACAATAAATTTTGGTTAAATTGCAGGGCTTGTGTGGTTTCGTCAAAAAAGTTGACTACTTCTTCAAAGGCCATGCGTTTACCCGATGATACTGTATGAATAAGTGCTTGAGCAGAAGATGCACCTAATACACCGGTTAGTGCGCGCTCGCAGTAAGCTATAAATTCAGGCTCAGGGTGTCCGCTGTTGTCATTTAAATGATGCGCTAGCGCATAATGAGCTAAAACTTGCTGGCTACGCTGAATGCCTAAAAAGGTTTGCAAAAGTATTTTAAAATCGTAAACCGTGGCTTTTACGTTTTTGTTTAAGCGGCGAGATAAAATAGCCTGATCTTTAGGATTAACAAATGCAGCTGCTTGAATTTTATCAATTAAGCGCTCCTCTGCTCCTAACGAAAAGCTAATGTAACAACCAATATTGGCAAACAGCGCAATTAAAGTACCTCGAGTAATAAGCGTTTGTTGCAGCTCGCTATCAATCACTGCGCCAGCATCAAGTATTGGCATCATTAAAAATAATATCCAACAAATAAAGCCCGCCACTAAGCCTGCATATACGCCATAAGCATGGCCTTTTCGCCAATATAAACCACCGACTATTGAGGGTAATAATTGTGTAACCAACGAAAATGCAACTAAGCCCATACTGGCCAGCGCACTACTGTGGCCAAACCATTGCTGATAAAAATAGGCCAAAATTAATATGCCAGCAATAGTAAAACGCCTAACAAGTAATATGCGCGATTTATAGCTACTGGTAATTAAATTACGTTTAAATTTACGACGTAGCATTAGGGGTAATACTACATCGTTTGAGATCATAGTACTTAGCGTAAGTGTTGCAACGACTATCATTGCAGTTGCAGCGCTTAGCCCGCCTATAAATACAAAGGTGGTTAAAAATGCTTGGTCATGAATTAACGGAAGTGCTAACACAAAGCTGTCGGGGGAGAAACCAGAGCCAATATCGGGATGAATAGCAGCGGTGGCAATGGGTAAAATCATCGCGGCGGTAAGTAGTAAATAAAGCGGAAACGCCCAGCGGGCAGTAAATAAATGGCGCTTGTCTTGGTTGTCGACCACGGTTACGTGAAATTGACGCGGTAAACATATAATTGCCGCAGCAGCCATGAGCGATTGGCCAATAAAGTTAAAACTAAAAAAGTTAAAATCGGCCCAGTGCTGCCAAATAGACTCGCTTACTTTATTCGAGGTTGCGACAGGCATATTAAAAAGGGTGTAAACAGCAAGCCCTGCTACTGCAACAAGTGCAATAAGTTTTATCATCGACTCAAATGCTACAGCAAGCATTAAACCAGAGCGGTACTCTGTTACATCCACTTTGCGCGTACCAAAAAATATTGCAAACATTGCCATAATTAATGTGGCCGAAAGCGCGAGCATATCGCCCGATATTTTATTACTACTTTGCAGCAGTAAAAAGCTGGTACTAAGGGCTTTTAATTGCAGCGCAATATAAGGAATAGTCGCTAATAATGCGATTAAAGTAACCATAATTGCAGTGGTTTGGCGCTTGCCATAACGCGCAGAAATAAAGTCGGCAATGGTGGTTATGTTTTGCTTTTTACTGACTAACACCAGTTTGCGTAAAAACCCTTGGCCGAAAAAAAACAACAGTGCAGGGCCTAATAATATGGGTAAATAACTCCAGCTGCTGGTGGCCGCTGTACCTACAGAGCCATAGTAGGTCCACGATGTACAATAAATACCTAAAGATAAAGAATATACAAAAGGGTGGTGGCTTATACGCTTTGCCAATGGTGTTGTTTTATCGCCCCAGTTGGCAAGCCAAAACAGCACACCTATATAACCTAAAGCAACAATAATGAGTACGGCAGTCATGTTGTTATTAACCTTATTAGTAAAACATTTCCCTCAACCTTGAGAGCATTAACACAATACCAGAACTGGCAATAAGTGTGCGTGCAGATTTTTATTTTAAAACGCGCTTATTTTTATAATCTATTGAATATATTAAGTAAATTTATATTTAGTATTTTTATTAGACTAATGTCGCATTATTGACCAATTTAGAGTTACTGCACTTTACTGACACTCTGATAGTAGCTTAACTTCATGAAAAATATGATTTTAATGTTTATTTATAAAATGTGTATTTACAGTTTACGTAAACGTTAACAAGCTGTTACGACTATGGTCTCAATTCAATATTTAAGCTGCGTTGCTAAATTGATTAGCGAAGATAAAAAACCACCCATCGCGATACTGCGATGCTTAAAGGGGAAAATAAAAATGGCTTTTAAAGATGAAGAACAAGCAAAAGCTTATTGGGCAGAAAACATTTCACTACTGTTTAAATTACTAGCAGTGTGGTTTGTGGTCTCGTTTGGCTTTGGCATATTACTGGTAGATGTACTTAATGAAGTACGTTTTTTTGGGTTTAAACTTGGCTTCTGGTTCTCCCAGCAAGGCGCGATTTACACCTTTGTTGCTTTGATTTTTGTGTACGTTTTCAAAATGAATACGTTAGATAAAAAATACGGCGTAGACGAATAGGAGCTAAGCAATGGATGTTCAAACACTCACATTTATAATTGTTGGTTTAAGCTTTGCGCTTTATATCGGCATCGCAATTTGGGCTCGAGCGGGCTCAACTAAAGAATTTTACGTAGCGGGCGGCGGCGTACCACCACTTGCTAATGGTATGGCAACAGCTGCAGATTGGATGAGCGCCGCGTCGTTTATTTCAATGGCGGGTATTATTTCGTTCGCAGGGTATGATGGCGGCGTTTACTTAATGGGGTGGACCGGCGGTTATGTATTACTCGCTATGTGTTTAGCGCCTTACTTACGTAAATTCGGCAAATTCACGGTACCTGATTTTATTGGCGATCGTTACTATTCACAAACAGCGCGTGTTGTTGCTATTTTGTGTGCCATCTTTATTTGTTTTACTTACATTGCAGGGCAAATGCGCGGCGTAGGCGTGGTATTTTCTCGCTTTTTAGAAGTAGAAATTGAAACCGGTGTATACATTGGTATGGTGATTGTATTCTTTTATGCAGTACTTGGAGGCATGAAAGGCATTACCTACACGCAAGTAGCACAGTACTGTGTGCTTGTATTTGCATACCTTGTTCCTGCTATTTTTATCTCAATGATGATGACAGGCCACTTCTTCCCACAAACAGGTTTTGGCGCCACACTTATTGGCACCGACGGCGTTTATGTACTCGATAAGTTAGACGGTTTAAGTGCAGAGCTTGGCTTTGCCCAATACACCGAAGGCTCTAAGAGCATGATTGACGTATTTGCAATTACAGGTGCGTTAATGGTGGGTACTGCTGGTTTACCACATGTAATTGTTCGCTTTTTCACTGTACCTCGTGTTAAAGACACACGTATTTCAGCAGCGTGGACACTGGTATTTATTGCTATTGTCTATACCACAGCACCAGCGGTTGCCTCGTTTGCTCGTGTAAACATGATTGATACCATTAACGGTAAAGACGGCAGTGGTACAGAGTACGCAGAAGCACCTGCGTGGATTAAAAACTGGGAACGCACAGGCCTTATTACCTTTGATGATAAAAACGGTGATGGCAAAATGTTCTACACAGCGGGTAAAATTGAAGATCCAAATAGCGCAAACGAAGTAAAAGTAGACCGCGATATTATGGTTCTTGCTAACCCTGAAATTGCCAACTTACCAGCATGGGTAATTGCCTTAGTAGCCGCAGGGGGGATTGCAGCAGCACTATCTACTACCGCAGGTTTACTGCTGGTTATTTCGACCTCTGTTTCGCACGATTTACTCAAGCGAACCCTTAAACCCGATATTAGCGATAAGCAAGAGCTACTGGCCGCTCGATTAGCTGCGATGGTTGCTATTGTTATATCCGCTTACTTTGGTATTAATCCGCCAGGATTTGTAGCATCGGTGGTCGCGTTTGCCTTTGGTTTAGCGGCGGCGAGTTTCTTCCCAGCAATTATCATGGGTATATTCTCTAAAACAATGAACAGAGAAGGTGCAATTGCCGGCATGGTAACGGGTATTGGCTTTACCGCTGCGTATATTATCTTCTTTAAGTTTGTAAGCCCTGAGCTTAATAGTCCTGAAAATTGGTTCTTAGGTATTTCTCCAGAAGGCATAGGCCTAGTTGGTATGATTATTAACTTTGTAGTTGCAGCGACTGTACTTAAGTTTACTCAGCCTACACCTGTTGAAATTCAAGAAATGGTAGAAGGTATTCGTAATCCTAAAGGGTCGGCTGGAGCACATGCTCACTAAGCCTACTTATTTATAAAGCACCAAAAGCCCGACTTTAGTCGGGCTTTTTATTTGTATAAATAATGAGTACATTGGTGCAGTGTATACTTTTTAATGAGTGCAACAATGAGTGTAGAACAACAAGAAGTAGCCCAGTATGTGTGTATGCAAGCGCCTTTTAGTATGTTGCAAACAAGTGCATGCGAATACTTTGTAAGCCATTTAGATTGTGTTTACCTAACACGCGAAAACCAAGCACAATGGCTGCAAAGCGAAAGTCCAAAGCTCTTTTTAATTCGCTCAGGTTTGTACGACTTGGTTGATGCCAAAGGCGACGTAGTAACGCGTTTAGCGCAAGGTGATTATTTTGGTTACCCCTCGCTTTTAACCGGAGAAGCAATACAAAATAGGTTAGCGGTTCAAAAAGAGGGCATAGTGTATATGCTCAGCCAAGAGCACTTTGATTTTTTACGCCGTGAATACAAACCGTTTGAGCAATATTTTGTAAGGGCGCACGCAAACCGTTTACTCTCATCACATTATAAAAGTAAAAACGATAGCTGGTCTGAGCGTAAAATATCTGAGCTTATGACCCGCAAAGCGATAACTTTAGCGCCCGATGCGAGCATTAGGCAAAGTGCTAAAAAAATGAAAGAGCATGGCGTGTCTTCAATTATGATCACCGAACATGCCCATTTAGTAGGTGTAGTTACTGACCGTGATTTACGTAACAGGGTACTTGCCGACGAAGTAGACCCAAAAGAAGCTGTTAGCAGCATAATGACCGCTAAACCCAAGTTTATTTTTGAAAATAACCGCGTGTTTTCTGCGCTGCATTTAATGCTTAAATATAATATTCACCACTTACCTGTACTTGATGAAAACCATAAACCGTTGGGTATGCTTACTAGCACCGATTTACTACGCCAGCAAAAAAGCGATCCAGTACAACTCATTGGCCGCATTTATAAAGCGCATACCATTACTGACTTAAAACGCTACGCAAAAGAAATTCCTGAGCTCCTGCGTAGTTTTTCATACAACATTGATGATATATCACTAATTGGTAAATTATTAAGCGGTTTAACCGATGCACTAACATCGCGCCTTATTCATTTATTTCAAGAAGATAATGGTGCAGCGCCCACCAGTTTTAGCTTTATTTGTTTTGGCTCGCAAGCGCGAGAAGAGCAAACCCTGCACTCAGACCAAGACAACGGTTTACTACTGCCTGATGATTTAAGTGATGAACAACACGCTTACTTTAAACATATGGGGGAGTTTGTATGTGAACAGTTAGTAGAGTGTGGAATTAGACGTTGCCCTGGAAATATTATGGCCAGCAGCGATTTATGCCGAATGAGTATAAGTGACTGGTGTGAGCGCTTTTTTAAATGGATAAAAAGCCCAACGCCAAACGCCATGCTTAACTGTAAAATATTTTTTGATTTGCGCTTTATTGAAGGCTCAAATGCCTTGTACAGCAGCTTTTGTGAGCAGCTTACTCGCATATCTCGCAATGAATTATTTTATGCCGCTATGGCAACCGATATAAGCAGTAACAGCGTACCGATTGGTCTATTTAACAAGTTTAAAACCGAAAAAACCGATCAAAATAATAAATACATAGATTTAAAAACACGTGGTGTGGTTATTATTAACGACATAGCAAGGTTATACGCACTTAAAGCTGGAATTAGGCGCGCTAATACACAAGAGCGATTAGATGCGCTTTTAAAGCACGGCTTACTCAGTAAAAAGGATATATATAATTTAAAAGATTGCTGGCGATTCTTAACTCAACTGCGCTTAAGTACTCAGATAAATGAAGAGGGATTACCAAGTAACTGTATTAATCCTGATAAGTTAAATTCGCTTGAGCGCCATCAGTTAAAAGAAGCTTTTTACTTAGTTAAGCAAGCGCAGCAAGCCGCCGCGTTTAAATTTGCTCGTGGCAGTTTATAAGGCGTATTTTAGGAAAGACCATGGTGAAAAAATTGCTTAGCGAATACTTTAAAAAGCGAAATTTATTAAGTCAAAATGCGTTAACACAGCGCTATTTAGTTATTGATTTAGAGCTAACAGGGCTTGATGCAAAACAACACGAAATTGTATCGGTAGCGTGGGTTGTAATAGATAACCAATGTATAAAAATGAGTGAGTCAAAACACTTAGTTAATAAAGATGTTAAAAGCCTAGAGCAAAGCCCTGTATATCATGGAATTAACGACGATACTTTAGCTAAAGGGCAAAGCCTTACCAGTATATTAGCGCAATTAAGCAGCCACTTTAGTGATTGTATTTTAGTGTTTCATAATGCAATGCTTGATTGGGGCTTTTTAAAAGTGGCGCTTAAAAGCGCAAATATTAATATTCAACCCAAACTCATCCTCGACACGCTCCATATAGAACAAAAACGACTAATTAATCATTCGTGTGATATAAAACAAGATGATTTAACCCTAAGTGCGTGTCGCGCGCGTTATGAGTTACCAAGTTATCATTGTCATCATGCGCTTACCGATGCACAAGCGACCGCCGAATTACTACTAGCTCAGTGCCATCAAATAAGCCGTGGCAAAGAGCTAAAGGTAGGTGAGTTAACATAGACTTACCGCTTTAAAATACAGGTTTATTTTAATTAACCTAACCTTGATTGGCTATTAGTGATAACAGAACACACAAAAATTATTCACCTAAAAACGAATTCCTCCCTGTTTTTTATTAAATAAATTTAATCCTTAAAGCTCATTAAATATGATTACTCTACATATATAGCATTGAATCTTGCTAGATCGCATAAAGAAACTAATATGTAAATATAAGTTATCTATAATGTTAAGTTGTTATTGTTCCAAAGTGTGTCGTCTAGATCTGTTGTAGCTCTAGAAATATATAATTTTGTTATTGTTTATTTAAAAGAGAAAAATATGAGAAATAAAATTTTAAAGTGCATCGCGTGTTCTCTGATATTTTTAATTCCAGCTGCTCAAGCAAGTGACGAAGTTAAACACGTACCCGGAATTTTTATTGGCACCACTCATTTTGATAGTGAAAGTGAATTTACCTTTGGGATTGAATATGAGTATAAATTTACTAATGAATGGGGCGCAGGAGTGGTATACGAAAGAACAAATGATGCACATCATGGCGATGGTACAGCTGTAGTTTTAGCTTCTCTTTTTTATCATCCGACTAAAAATATTCGTTTGGGGGTTGGTTTTGGTGAAGAGCGCATCGGTGGAGGGCACCCCCACAATGAAGATTTATACCGTATCAGTAGCGCTTATGATTTTCATGTTGGAGATTTTGGTATCGCACCTACTGTAGCGGTAGACTTTATTGATGACGAAGAGGCTATTGTTATTGGTTTTGCTATTACTCGACCTTTTTGATTTTTACTTTTCAGCAATGATGTAAGGTTTAGCCCTAAAATTGAAGAGGTTTAAAATGTTAAGTAAGCTGTCTATTACCAGTAAAATTTACTTTCTAGGTATTTCGCAAATTATACTAATGTTGATAATTGGGGTTATATCTTTAATACAGATGAATAAAATAGGTATGGAGCTAGTTGACATAGCTGAGCGAGATATTCCTCTTAGCAATATGCTTACTACAATGTCGGAGCATAAATTAGAGCAAACAATATATTTTCAGCGGGTTTTGTTACACGAAAGTTTAGCCTCAGGTGGAAGCAATGAAGAAATTGAAAATAAGCTTTCGTCGCTAACACAAAAAATTCAAAGTGAATTTAATAAATCAGAAAAATTTGTTCGTGACTCTATTGCTCAGCTTCATAGCGAAAAGGCTAAAGCAAGTTTTAAAGCCTTAGCGAATGATTTGAAGCTTCTAAATACAGAATATCAAAGTATTACAGCGAACATTAATGATGTAATTAAAGCGGTTAAAACTCAATCTGTTTCTGATTTGGGCGATAAAATAAGTACAATTGAAGTCGCAGAAGACAAATTTGAAAAAAAACTAATAACACTACTTTCCCTAATACAGCAATTTACTTTAGATTCAGCCTTAAAAGCTGAAAGTGATGAAAAGCAAGGTATTGATTTAATACTATATATATTCCTCTTCTCCGTTATTGTTGGTATGGCGTTATCATATTTTATAAGCAGAGCAATTTCTCAACCAGTAATTAGACTAAAAAATAGATTAGTTGAAATAGCCGATGGTGATGGCGATTTAACCTTAACGCTTGATGAAAGTGCTAGCGATGAAATAGGAGATACAGCAAGAGCATTCAACAAGTTTCTATTAATGCTAAGAGAAACAATCAGTGAAGCGAATATACATTTATCGCAATTAGATGATTCATCTAAATTTGCAATAAATATTATGCAAAAAACTGTGACAAACGTTGACAAGCAAAGGGTTGAAACTGAAATGGTATCAACTGCCGTCGAAGAAATGACCTGTACAACTTTAGAGGTGGCAAGTAATACTCAAAATGCATCAACAGTGACCGAGGCTGTTAAAGAGCGAGTATTAAAAGGGAAATTAGAAGCGTCTCAAGCAAAGTTAGTCATTCAACGTTTAGCTACAGAAATAGATGAAGCAAGTACTGTGATAGAGAGCCTTGTAACAGAAACAAATAATATTGGCAGTGTTTTGGACACTATACAAAGCATTGCTGAGCAAACTAATTTACTTGCTTTAAATGCTGCAATTGAGGCTGCGCGAGCTGGTGATACAGGCAGAGGCTTTGCTGTTGTTGCTGATGAAGTAAGGGCTTTAGCGCAACGAACACAAGTTTCTACTGTTGATATTCAAAGTTTGGTTACCCGTTTACAAAGTGAAGCTAAAAATGCAGTGATGAGTATGAATAAGGGAATTAGTAGTGCCGATGAGTGCCTTAAAAAGAGTACTGAAACATCAGAAATATTTGCAGATTCTGCCATTGCAGTGAACGAAATTACGGATTTGAACTTGCAGATTGCTACCGCTGCAGAAGAACAGTCAGCTGTTGTAAGTGAAATAAATCAAAACTTAATTAACATTACAGATATTGCTACAGAAACATCGACAGGAGCACAAGATACATCTGAAGCAAATGAAAGTATCGCAAGATATATTAATAACTTAAGAATTAACCTTAATAAATTTAAAGTGTGACTATTCACCTTAAATTTATTAAGAAGCTTAAAACAATACTAACGAGGTTGTATTTTCAGGCTAGTAGAAAGACACTTATTACATATCAAACTATATTTACCAATTAAGCCTGTATTTAGTGTTCAATGATGCAATGCTTAATTGGAACTTTGTATAAGTGGCGCTAAAAAACGCAAATATTCATATTCAACCCAAACTCATCCTCGATACGCTCCATATAGAACAAAAACGCTTAATTAATCATTCATGTGATATAAAACAAGATGATTTAACCCTAAGTGCGTGTCGTGCGCGTTATGAGTTACCAAGTTATCATTGTCATCATGCGCTTACCGATGCACAAGCGACCGCCGAATTACTACTAGCTCAGTGCAATCAAATAAGCCGTGGTAAAGAGTTGCAGTTGAGGTCAATAATTTAACAAAACTACAGCATTTACTAATTATTTTGTTAAGATAAGAATTTTAAAAGGATTTATTATGGTAATTGAAGCCGCCAGTAAGTATCACAACCAGTTAAACAATGACCTTAAAGCAGTTAAAAAGTACATTCACAATAATTTTGGTGTGTTTCTTACTATTCTTTACTTACTGGGTAGTTTATCAGGTGTTGTGTATCTTTACGTTTTACTTAATAACTTTTCGGTTGATGTATTCAACTTTATTGAAATAAGTGACTTTCTACTGGCACTGATTTCAAATCCTTTACTTATTACTCTTTATACTGCGATCATCGTTTTAACAGCTATTTATTTAAATTGGCGCTCAGGACACATGCCAGATCCTAGTAAAACAACCGTGTTAAAAAAACTTTATTATGGCTTTGGTTACCCGTTCTATTTATTAAAACCTAGTTACTCAGTCATGTTATTTTTAGCACTTATAATATCTACATACCCTACTATGTTGGCGCATTCACACAGTAAAGATATAATAAATGAAAGAACAATGAATTATCACTTGTCATTAAATTATCCAATTGCTAAGAGTAAAGTAACTCAACTTCAAAATGTTCAAATAGTAGCCTCAACAATGGGGAATTTATTTGTTTATGATAATAAACAAGATAAGTTACTTATTATTTCACAAGAAAATATTTCAGCATTAATACCTAATCTACACCAAGAAAAAACGATTAAGCCAAAGTCAAAAGCTGCTCAAACACACAGTGATTAAACATTCGCATAAATACTATTGGCTGTTATTTATTAACGCATAACTCAGCATGGCACTTATTCAGGGTAAATTATGAAACTCATTACCACTATTTTCTTAACCTTATTCCCAATTATCGCTTTTGCTAATTCAAGCTTACCTGCTAATCGTCATATTGCAGTGCAAGGATCAGCTGAGATATTGGCTGTGCCTGATATGGCTCAAATATCTTTCGAAGTAATAAGCTTTAAAGACAAATCACTTGATGCTAAACGTGATGTGGATGACCGAGTGAATTTGTTACTTAAAGGTTTAAGCAAGTATGATGTTAAGGAGACTGATGTTTCCGCTTCAAGCCTGTTAACTCATAATGATGACGATATGTTTAATGTCGAGAGCGGTACAGCAATAAATGCAGGATATGTAGCAACAAGAACACTTAAAGTAACATTAAGAAATATTGAAAAAGTGAATGATTTTATCGATTTTGCACTAAGTGTAAAAATTAATGAAGTGACGAATATTGAGCTTATGTCTTCAAAATCTTAGCAGTTAGAAGCTGAAGCAACACAAGGCGCAATAGAAAACGCTATAGTTAAAGGAAGCGAGCTTGCTAAAGCGTTTGGGGCAGAACTTGGAAAAATTTACAGTATTAATTCAAATTCTAACCGTTCAAGTTATGGTTATGGCGCAGATAGTTTTGAGCGAATAGTAGTGACCGGCTCTAAAGTTACTAGAAATCCATTTAAGCAAGGTAGATACCTGCATGAAACTATTACATTTAAATCATCTATAAATGTGGTGTTTGATTTAGAAGTAGATGATTAAGTTAAAATTTTCATTCCAAATACATTATCATAATGTAAGCTGGCTTTACGTTTTTGATTAATTTGAAGGTAGCCATACTATGAGCGATGAAAGCAACACATTAAAAGCACAAACCGAGGCAAAAGTAGCAGCAGGGCGAAAAGGTAATCCTGCTTTTATGAAAGGTGTTGATGGGAGTATTGCTCAAGCAAAATCTTTTCAAGAGGGTGCTAACGCACTTGCTCTAAACCAAAACGCGCCAAACTTTGAGTTACCAAATCAACATGGTCAATTGGTGCAGTTAACCGAGTTACTTACTAAAGGCCCCGTGGTTATTACTTTTTATCGTGGTAGTTGGTGTCCATACTGTAATTTGCAGCTAAAAGCGCTTCAATCACGCTTACCTGAAATTCATGCATTAGGCGCACAGTTGGTGGCTATTAGCCCGCAAGTGCCTGATGGCTCAATGAGCGAAAACGAAATAAGTAACATGGATTTTGTAGTACTGAGTGACCAAAATGCAGATGTTGCAGCAAGTTATGGCGTAGCGTGGAAAGTCCCTACATTTTTATTAGAGCATATGCGGGTAGACCGCGGCCTTGATTTAGAGTCGCTTAATAACGGCAATGGCAGCATTTTACCTATCCCTGCAACCTTTGTTTTAAATAGCGAAGGTAGGGTAACGTGGCGTTATGTTGATGTTGATTACCGCACACGCTCAGAGCCAGAAGATATTATTAATGCATTGAAAGCACTTAGTTAAACTCTTTAGGTTGTACTTACTCAAAAGTAGCCTGCACTTTAGCTACTTTTGGGTTAATTCAAAGTTTCTAATCGCTCCCTCTTATAATAATGTTCAAGGTCGATTACAATACAGCCATCTAAAAGGCATATTGCCTTTATCTGCACGTAAAGAGAGTGGATTTTATATTTCATGGCAATCAAACTTGCAATTAATGGTTTTGGTCGTATTGGTCGAAATATTGTCCGCGCGTTGTACGAGTCAGGTTTGAGCGACGAGATAAAAATTGTTGCGATTAACGAACTTGCTGACCCTGAAGCTATTGCTCATTTATTAAAATACGACACATCCCACGGTCGTTTTTCTTTTCCTGTAAAACTTGGTGAAGACACCATTAGTGTTGCAGGCGATACCATTGCACTTTTTTGTGAAGAAAACCCAGTAGAATTACCTTGGCAAACCCTTGATGTAGATGTAGTTCTTGAATGTACTGGTGTTTATCATTCGCGTGAACACGCACAACTACACATTACTGCGGGCGCTAAAAAGGTGTTGTTTTCGCATCCGGCTGATAACGACGTAGATGCCACAATTGTTTATGGCATAAACGACGATGAGCTTAAAAGCGAGCACACTATTGTATCTAACGGCTCGTGTACCACGAACTGTGTGGTACCCGTAATTAAAGTATTAGACGATGCGTTTAGTATTGAGTCGGGCGCTATTACTACTATTCATGCTTCGATGAACGATCAGCAAGTAATTGATGCGTATCATCATGATTTACGCCGTACTCGCGCTGCGAGTCAGTCTATTATTCCGGTCGATACAAAGCTTGCCCGTGGTATAGACCGCATATTGCCTAAATTTAAAGGCCGCTTTGAAGCGATAGCGGTGCGTGTACCAACGATTAATGTTACGGCGATGGATTTAAGCGTGACGGTTAACGCTGATGTTGATTTAAATACAGTAAATAATGCACTTAAAGCACAAGCGAAAGACCGCTTAGAAGGCATTTTAAGTTACACCGAAGAGCCATTGGTATCGGTTGATTTTAATCACGACCCGCATTCTTGTATTATCGATGGTACTCAAACACGTGTTAGTCATAAAAGGCTGATAAAGTTATTAGTGTGGTGTGATAATGAATGGGGTTTTGCTAATCGTATGCTCGATACCGCTCGTGCTATGATGGCTAAGTAAACGTATTTTATAATAATTTTAAATATATTTTTCAGGTTCAAGAATCGTTAACTAAGGAGATGTTCATGTCGGTCATAAAAATGGCAGATTTAGATTTAAACGGCAAACGCGTATTAATTCGTGAAGATTTAAATGTACCAGTGAAAGCAGGTAAAGTGACGTCAGATGCGCGTATTCGTGCTGCGCTACCTACTATTAAATTAGCGCTTGAGAAAGGCGCTAAAGTAATGGTTATGTCACACCTTGGCCGTCCTACGGAAGGGGAATATGATGAAGAGTTTTCGCTTGCACCTGTAGCTGATTACCTAAACGATGCACTTGAGCAAAATGTGCGCCTTGAAAAAGATTATCTAAACGGCGTTGAAGTTGCTGATAACGAAGTTGTTGTGTTTGAAAACGTACGCTTTAACAAAGGCGAGAAGAAAAACGATGAAGCGTTATCAAAACAACTTGCAGCACTGTGTGATGTGTATGTAATGGATGCATTTGGTACGGCTCACCGTGCACAAGCCTCTACGCATGGCGTTGGCTTATTTGCAGATGTAGCCTGTGCAGGTCCGCTATTATCGGCTGAACTTGAAGCATTAGGTAAAGCACTTGATAACCCAGCTCGCCCATTAGTGGCTATTGTGGGTGGTTCAAAAGTATCAACTAAATTAACCGTTTTAGACTCTCTTTCTAAAATTGTTGACCAGCTAGTAACTGGCGGCGGTATTGCTAATACCTTTATTGCAGCTGCAGGTCATCCGGTTGGTAAATCACTTTACGAGGCTGATTTAATGGACGAAGCAAATCGTTTATGTGCAGCAGCTAAAGCAAACGATGGCGAAATTCCGGTTCCTACCGATGTTGTAGTAGGTAATGAGTTTTCAGACTCAGCTGTTGCTACGCTTAAAGATATAAGCGAAGTGACAAGCGACGATATGATTTTTGATATTGGCCCAGATACAGCCAGCCAACTTGCTAAAATTATAGCAAATGCAGGTACTGTAGTGTGGAATGGCCCTGTTGGCGTATTTGAGTTTGATCAGTTTGGTAATGGCACGCGCGCTATTGCACAAGCAATTGCAAATTCAAAAGCGTTTTCAATTGCTGGTGGCGGTGATACCTTAGCTGCAATTGATAAATACGGCATTGCCGATAAAGTTTCTTACATTTCTACCGGTGGTGGTGCGTTCTTAGAGTTTTTAGAAGGCAAAAAGCTTCCAGCAGTAGAAATGCTAGAGTCGCGCGCTAAATAAATTTATTTAGCCGTGTAAGGTGAGGGGAAACCCTCGCCAACAATTAATTATTAAATACCTCTCACCCTAATTTAATAATTAATTTTGACGGAACTTTGCTGCGAAGCAGTGATTTTTCGTGGTGTTATTTAAACGCCAAACTAACAAATCCGTTCAAACTAGATGGTAGGAGACTGCTGTCGATAAATTGGAGAATACCCAATGGCTTTAATCAGTATGCGACAACTTTTAGATCATGCAGCTGAACACGGTTACGGCGTTCCAGCCTTTAACGTGAATAACCAAGAGCAAATGCGCGCAATAATGGAAGCGGCTGATAAAACAAACAGCCCAGTAATTGTTCAAGGATCAGCAGGCGCACGTGCTTATGCTGGTGCTCCATTTATCCGCCACATGATTTTAGCAGCCGTTGAAGAATGGCCACATATCCCCGTTGTAATGCACCAAGATCACGGCACCTCACCCGGTGTTTGCCAACGCTCAATTCAACTAGGTTTTTCATCTGTAATGATGGATGGCTCATTAATGAGCGATGGTAAAACCCCTTCAAGCTACGAATACAATGTAGAAGTAACACGCGAAACCGTTGCGATGGCGCATGCGTGTGGCGTATCGGTTGAGGGCGAGTTAGGTGTACTTGGCTCACTTGAAACAGGTGAAGCTGGCGAAGAAGATGGTGTAGGCGCAGAAGGTAAACTAACTACGGATCAAATGCTTACCGACCCTGAAGAAGCGGCAGACTTTGTAAATAAAACTCATGTTGATGCGCTGGCTATTGCTTGTGGTACATCGCACGGGGCTTACAAATTTACGCGTCCGCCAACGGATGATATTTTAGCAATTGATCGTATTAAAGAGATCCACGCACGTATTCCTGATACGCATTTAGTAATGCATGGATCGTCGTCTGTACCACAAGAGTGGTTAGAGATCATAAACCAATATGGTGGCGAAATTCCTGAAACTTACGGTGTACCAGTAGAGCAAATTGTAGAAGGTATTAAGTTTGGCGTTCGCAAGGTAAATATAGATACAGACTTACGTTTAGCCTCTACCGGTGCTATTCGCCGCCATATGGCGCTTAACCCATCTAACTTTGACCCGCGTAAATACTTAGCAGAAGCTACAAAAGCGATGACAGAGATTTGTGTAGCGCGTTATAACTCGTTTGGCACAGCAGGGCAGGCAAGTAAAATTAAGCCAATTTCACTCGATGAAATGCACCTTAAATACTTAAGCGGCGAACTAGACCCAAAAATTAGATAATACGCTCTTATAAGCGATTTTTTCAAAAGCCAGTAACTTAGTTGCTGGCTTTTTTAATGCCTATCAATTTTATTATGCTGAGATCACTGTATTACTAACCCGGTTATTTGGGATCACGCATTTACTAACGCACCTATTTTTTGGATCATTAATTTACTAAGCACAGCTTATATTAAGGCCATTTTTGCATTATAAATAATCTGATCGTTTTTTATTTATACAAATAATCAGTAACTTAGCGTTTTGACTAAGTAAAACTCTGATCTCAACACCGATCTGCTTGGTAAAAATCTGATCTTTTACTTAGCTCTTAGTAAAAAACCGATCTATTTTTGAGCGAATGGTTACGTGCATCCATTAATATTGGGCAAAAGCAAAAGTTTGTAAGCTAAGTTAGTAAAGTGATGATCCCATCAAAAAGATTTTGTTTATCCTCAAATGAAATAAAACTGTAATCGCTTTAAAATATGTTTTTAACGACATTAATAATTAAAATGTTTTTAAAAATATGACGTTAATGAGGGTTTTTGTCACTAATTTGTGTTTTTTTTACCACGATTTTAATTTACACGTTACACTTTCATAAAAATGTCATACTTAGTCATAATAATGAAAACTAATTCGATAGCGTAAGAGATAATTTGGAATGTCACGTAAAGTACTAGTCGTAGATGACGAAGCTCCTATTAGGGAGATGTTGGTTTTTGTTTTAGAGCAAAATGGATTTCAGGCAATTGAAGCAGAAGATTACGACTCTGCCATTGCTGCAATGGTAGAACCTTACCCAGACATGGTTTTACTTGATTGGATGTTGCCAGGAGGCAGCGGTATTCAAATTGCTAAAAAGTTTAAGCAAAGTGAATATACTCGTCAAATTCCTATTATTATGCTTACTGCTCGCGGCGAAGAAGAAGATAAAGTTCGCGGCCTTGAAGTTGGCGCAGATGATTACGTGACTAAACCGTTTTCACCTAAAGAACTGATGGCACGTATTAAAGCGGTTATTCGCCGTGTTTCACCAACGTCATTAGAAGAAGCGATAGAAGTTCATGGTCTTCGTTTAGATCCTATCTCGCATCGTGTAACCTCTGAGGGAAGCGAGCTTGATATGGGTCCAACCGAATTTAGATTATTACACTTTTTTATGACCCACCCAGAGCGTGTGTATAGCCGTGAACAACTGCTAGATCATGTTTGGGGCACTAACGTATACGTTGAAGACCGTACTGTTGATGTGCATATTCGCCGCTTGCGTAAAGCGATTGCACCACTTGGACATGACCGTTTAGTACAAACTGTACGTGGCGCAGGTTACCGTTTTTCAAGCAAATTATAACGTACTTACAGCTTTGCTTGTTTGTAAAGTACTACTCTAAGGTAAAGTGAGTGTATGTATCGAGTTGTTAACAAGCAGGCGTTAGCAAAGCGCCTGTGTATTTATTTTTTACCCTTATTATTAATTGGTGTGCTAGTTGGCGCACCATTTTTGCTTTTATTTTTAGGCACAACTTCCCTTCTTGTATGGCACTACCATCAACTTTATCGTTTAAGTGACTGGCTCTTAAATCAACGTAGCTTTAATCCGCCTGAAGGTGAGGGCGCGTGGGAGCAAGTTTTTGAAGGTATATATCATTTACAACATCGCAATCGTAAAAAGCGTAACGAACTTGCTGATTTAATTAGGCGATTTCGTGATGGCGCTGAAGCGGTGCCCGACGCAGTTATAGTACTTCAAAACGATTTAAGTATTGTGTGGTGTAATCAGTTAGCACTTAAGGTGTTAGGTCTGCAGTGGCCTACAGATCATGGTCAGCGCTTAGATAACTTAATACGCGAACCTAAATTTGCAAAATATATGCACCGTGGTGAGTTTGAGGAGCCACTTGAACTTGATAATGGTCATGCAATAGAGCAAGTGCTTGAGTTTAGGGTAATGCCGTATGCAAGTACTCAGCTTATGGTTGTTGTGCGTGATGTAACGCGTTTAAAACAGCTTGAACAAATGCGCAAAGACTTTGTTGCCAATGTATCGCATGAGCTGCGCACGCCGCTTACGGTAGTGACAGGCTACCTAGAAATGATGGATGGCGATATGATGCCACCGCCTGCTATGTGGAATAAAGCGCAAAATACCATGCTTGAGCAATGTAAGCGCATGGATAGCTTAGTTAATCAGCTTCTATCGCTATCGCGAATTGAAGGCGCTCGTCGTCAAGACAGCGATAAAGTAGTAAATGTACCTCAGCTACTTGGTTATATTCAAACCGAAGCGCAATCAATTAACCAAGATAAAGGCCACGAGCTAATTTTTAATATTGATACCACTTTAGATATTAAAGGGGCAGAGGATGAGCTACGCAGCGCATTTTCTAACTTAGTATTTAACGCAATTCATTACACTAAACCCGGTGGAAAAATTGAAGTAACTTGGCAGCGTAAAAATAATCATGCCTGTTTTAGCGTAAATGATAATGGCGATGGTATTGCGCCTGAGCATATAAACCGTTTAACCGAGCGCTTTTACCGCGTAGATAAAGCCAGAAGCCGAACAACCGGTGGCTCAGGTTTAGGGCTTGCGATCACAAAACATGTGCTTACAAGGCATGACAGCCAATTAAATATTAGTAGCGTGGTGGGTAAAGGATCGTGTTTTTCTTTTGAATTTTCAATAGATAAGATAGTTCCACAAGCGTAAAAAATCAAAGTCATAAAAGTGTCATTTAAGGGTAATGTAACTGTCATCTACTCACTTTAGAGTAGACGGCAGTTAGGAAATGGGACGAACAAATCGGAGAACCCCACATGAAATTTAAAAATTTAGTTGCCGCAATGGGTGTGGCTGTTACAACTTTAGTATCTGCGCAGGCTGTTGCACTTGATAAAGCAATTCCTGAATATCAAAAAATTAACGGTGTTTCAGGTAACTTTTCATCTGTAGGTTCTGATACGTTAGCCAACATGATGACTTTTTGGGCTGAAGAGTACAAACGTATTTACCCAAATGTAAACATTCAAATTCAGGCGGCAGGTTCTTCAACTGCTCCACCGGCGCTTACCGAAGGTACCTCAAATATGGGACCTATGAGCCGTAAAATGAAATCTAAAGAAATCGAAGCGTTCGAAAAGCGTTACGGTTACAAACCAACTGAAGTACGTGTAGCAATTGATGCACTAGCGGTATTTGTACACAAAGATAACCCAATTGAAGGTCTTCGTATTGACCAAGTAGATGCTGTTTTTTCTTCTACTCGTAAGTGTGGTGCATCTGAGCAAGTTAACCGTTGGAGTGATGTTGGTTTAACTGGCGACTGGGCTGCAAAAGACATTCAATTATACGGACGTAACTCTGTATCTGGTACGTACGGTTACTTTAAAAAGAAAGCACTATGTAAAGGTGATTTCCGTAACAACGTAAACGAGCAACCAGGTTCTGCATCTGTAGTGCAGTCAATCTCTTCATCATTAAATGCTATTGGTTACTCAGGTATTGGTTACAAAACGTCAGGTGTACGTACTGTGCCACTAGCTAAAAAAGGCACTAACTTTGTAGATGCAACACTTGAAAACGTTGCGCAAGGTAAATACCCACTGTCTCGCTTTTTATACCTTTACGTAAATAAGCACCCTAACAAGCCACTTTCGCCAATTGAAGCAGAGTTCTTGAGAATGGTACTTTCTAAAGACGGTCAAAAAATCGTTGAAAAAGATGGTTACGTACCACTATCTGCTAAGTTAGTAGAAGTTGAACTTAAAAAGCTTGGTTTATAATATAAATCTAAGTTAATAAAAAACCGCTCAATGAGCGGTTTTTTTGTATCTATAATCTAAAGCTAAATTATATATTACCTAACTTTTCGGCCTGTACTTTACACTGGTTATAGCTTTCTACACATTTACCCGAGCATACTTGTTTTTTTAAACTTTCAGCAGTTGTTTGTTGTTCACAGCTGGTTTCGCACTGGTAGTTTTGTTGAGCACACTGGTTCATTTCAGGGTTTTCAACTTGGTTTTGACAACCTGCTAATAGTACAAAAGTAAGGGCAACTACGCTTGATTTTAGTAAAGTTTGCATGCTTATCTTATCCTTAAAGTCGCTCGCTAAAGTGTTATACCAATCCGCGATAATACTTAATCATTTTGGGGCTAAACGTGTCGCTACCTGCATTAAAAACCCTCATTTACGACTGCATAGATGCAGAAGGTAGAGCAATACAGGAGTAATTGCCGAGAACAACTCAATAACGAGTTTTTTCCTAGCTATTAACAGGCTTTCCACCCTCAAAATAGATTACTTAATTAGCGAATGGGTATTAAATAACAACTTGTAAGTTGTCTATTAATCTAACACTGCCTAAAAAGGCTGCGGCTAAAATAACAAATTGTGTATCTTCGAGTGTAGCAGCTTTTAATGTATCTCGTTGAGCTATCTCAAAATAGTCAGGTTTTAAACCTGCCGCTTCTAAGTTTTGCTTAGCGCTATTACTCAGTGCAATAAAGTCTTTATTACCGCTTTTTATTTGCTCTGCACATTCGTTTAAGGTTTTAAAAAGTACTGTAGCAGTCGCTTTTTGATCGGCCGATAGGTATCCGTTACGCGAGCTCATGGCAAGGCCTGAGACTTCTCGCATCGTAGGTACGCCAATAACTTCAACTGGTATTGATAAGTCGCGGGTCATGGTTTTAATAACTTGCAGCTGCTGGAAGTCTTTTTCACCAAAGCAGGCATAATCTGGCTGTACTAAGTTAAATAGCTTAGTAACAACAGTTGCGACTCCTCTAAAGTGACCAGGGCGTGAGCCGCCGCAATAACCCATAGATATATTGGGTACATCAACAAAGCTCTGTGCACCTAAACCGTTAGGGTAAATGGTGTCTACGCTTGGGGTAAATACAATATCGGTTTCAAGGTCGGCAAGACCTTGTTTATCTTCATTGAGTGTACGCGGGTAGTTATCTAAATCTTCATTTGCGCCAAATTGCATTGGGTTTACAAAAATGCTTACGACTACCTTATCGGCCAATGTTTTTGCTTTTTCAACAAGCGAAAAATGGCCTCGGTGTAAGTTACCCATGGTTGGCACTAATGCCACGCTAAGACCTGCTTGGCGCCATGCTTTAATTTGACTACGTAATGATTTGATTTCTGTAATTGACTGCATTATTTAAACTCGTGTTCGGCGCTTGGGAACGCGCCACTTTTAACGTCTGTACAATATTTTTGAACGGCTTGTGGCATGTTGCCTGTTTCGAGCAAAAAGTTTTTAGAAAATTTAGGTATGTAACCTGCTGAAATACCCACAAGGTCGTGCATTACTAATATTTGACCATCGGTTAAACTTCCTGCGCCAATACCAATAGTAGGTATGTTAATCGCATCAGTAATACGTTCAGCAAGGGCACTTGGAATACATTCTAGTACTAATAATTGCGCGCCTGCTGCTTCAAGTGCTTTTGCATCATCAATCATTTTTTGTGCTTTGTCGTCTTCACGGCCTTGAATTTTAAAACCACCAAATACATGCACTGATTGAGGTGTAAGTCCTAAATGACCACATACCGGAATACCTTGCTGAGTTAGTGTTTTAATGCTGTCGTATAGCCATTCGCCACCTTCAAGCTTTACCATATTAGCGCCAGCACGCATTAGCTCTGCAGCATTTTTACAGGTGTCACTTACACTTGAATAGGTCATAAATGGTAAATCGGCAATAACAAATAGCTCACGGCTACCTGCGCGTACACAACGTGTGTGATAGGCGATATCTTGATTAGTTACACCAAGCGTGTCGTCGCCACCTTGAAGTACCATACCTAAAGAATCACCCACTAAAATAACTTCTACGCCGTTATCATGAAATAACTTAGCAAAGCTGGCATCGTAGGCCGTTAGCGCAGTGATTTTGTTATTTTCTGCTTTCATTTTATTTAAAGTAGAAACGGTTATTTTAGACATAATATTCCTCGCAGGCTAAAGCCTTGGTTAATTACAGAGGTAATTGCTGTAGGTCGTTGAGCGGTAAACCATCTGCAATGGTTTTTAATGCAATACCGCTTGGTAAAATAAGTTCGGGTGCAAGTTCTAGTAACGGATAAACTACAAACTCACGTTCGCATAAACCATAATGTGGCACAGTTAAACGGGTCGTATTAATAATCTGCTGGCCAAAAAGTAGCGTGTCTATGTCTAGCGTGCGCGGCCCCCAACGTTCGGCCTTTCTAACACGGCCGTGCTCAAGTTCAATTGCTTGAGTGAAATCAAGTAATTGCTCTGGCTCAAGGGATGTTTTTATACAGGCTACTGCGTTAACGTAATCGGGCTGATCTTGCGGGCCCATAGGTTTACTTGCATAGTAATGCGATACGCTTATAAATTCGCAATTAGGCAGCTTTTTAAGCGCTGTTACTGCGTTATCAAGCTGCTCTTTTGGTGAGTTTAGGTTGGCTCCTAAACCCAAATAAACACGCTGCATGTTTTTACTCAGTTGGCTTTTTTGTATTACGGCGACGAGGGCGTTTACGTGGCTTAGGTCCACCTTGATGACCTAAGTTTTTCACCATCTCTTTTTGACCGTTAATATCTTTGCTTAAGTATTGAGTCCACCACTGCGCTAATTCGCTATGTTGTGTTTCGCCTGCATCTACGCGTAATAATAAAAAGTCGTAAGCTGCTTTAAAGCGAGGCTGTTGCGTTAGCCTGTAAGCACGTTGACCTGCTCGTTTATCTAAACGATGCTGAATATGCCAAATGTCGCGAGCACCTAAGGTAAAGCGTTTTGGTACAGCAATATGCTGTGAATTATCGCTAAGTACTTTATTCATTGCTTGTGCAAAAGCGTCGTATTCAGAAAGTTGCTCTTGGTTTTGAATCTTTTTAGTACGTTCAAGTAGCGGAAACCATAGTAAGGCGGCAAATACAAAAGCGGGTGTTACTTTTTTGTCAGCATTTATGCGTTTATCGGTGTTTTGAAACATTTGCTGAATAAATGCAGTTTCAAGACCGCTTGGATTTTTATCTAAAATTTTATCAAGTTCAGGAAATAGCGATTTAAATAAACCGTATTGACGTAACATTAAAAAGTTAGCTTCGGCTTTACCGTTTAAAAACAGTTTAAGTACTTCTTCAAACAAACGCGCAGGCGGAATGTTATCAAGTAAGCTGGCAAGTGCAGTAATTGGCTTTTCGCTATTAGGTGCAATGCTCATATCAAGTTTTGTAGCAAAGCGTACCGCTCGTAGCATACGAACAGGGTCTTCACGGTAACGTGTTTCAGGATCGCCAATTAGCTCAATTTGCTTTGCTTTAATTGCAGCTAAGCCGTTAGCGTAATCGTGAATGCTAAAATCGTTAATTGAGTAATACAAAGCGTTGATTGAAAAGTCACGGCGCTCGGCGTCTTCTTCAATACTACCAAAAACGTTGTCGCGTAATAATTGCCCTTCATTACTTGATTGGCTTATTTGGTTTTTGTCTTCTTGCGCTTCGTGGTGCCCGCGCATTGTGGCTACTTCAATAATTTCGCGACCAAATACAATGTGCGCTAAACGAAAGCGGCGGCCAATAAGGCGACAGTTTCTAAAAAGCTTTTTTACCTGATCAGGCGTTGCGTTTGTTACTACGTCAAAATCTTTTGGCTGTTGACCTAACAATATATCGCGAATACAACCACCAACTAGGTAGGCATCGTAACCACCGTCTTTTAAGCGGTATAATACTTTGATTGCATTTGGGCTAAATTGTTTGCGAGAAATACCATGTTCACCACGCGGGATCACTAACGGTTCGCTACTTACAGCGGCACTTTCAGTATTGGTACTTGGGCCAATAATCTGCCTGCAAAATTGAAAAAGCTTGGAAATAATAATCTGTCTCCTACAGAAGGTGTTGATTGGCTCTGTATTGCAATCAAAACTGCAGCAAGTATAGGCGTTAAAACGTATTACTGGCTGCTTAACATAATTAGCATATATTTAGGCGGCTATCATATACCAGCAGGGTTTAAAAATTAAGTTGATGTGTTGAAATTAAGCCGTTTTTAGCTATTTTATTTGCTTAAATGCGTAAATTGGACTGCTTGGTGAGTAGGATGTTGAGAAATTTGTATTTCAGGCACTTTAGGTACTTGCTTTATGCTAAAGTTTTTAACTCCCCACGCAATTAATTGTTCAATATTTAAATCTATTAAATCGGTGCTGATGGGCAAACCTAAAAATTCAAACGCACTGATTAAAGCAGGTTTTGGGTTTTGTTTACTAATTGCTGGTGCGTAATTTTGTTTAGAGAGTTTAAAGCCAGGTTCTGCAACCGCTAAAGGTAAATGGGCAAACTCAGGAGTAGGGCTGTTGAGTTGTTTAAATAAACTTATTTGCCTTGCTGTTGGTTCAATTAAATCAGCGCCTCTAACAATACGATTTATACCTTGGTCAATATCATCGATAACAACAACAAGCTGGTATGCAAATAATCCATCACTTCGCTTTATAAGGTAATCTTCAACGGCGAGGCCTTTATTTACGTTTATAGCACCTTGTATTAAATCGCTAAAATGAGTAGTGGGGTATTGCTGAGTAAGGCGTAGTGCACCTGTAGTTTTATCATGATTAAGTGACTTGCAATGCCCTTGATAAATGCCGCCAATGGCTTTTATTTGTTTACGCGTACAACGACATGCATAAATAAGATTTTGTTTTAAAAGTGTTTGAGTAACATCTTGATATAAATCTAAGCGCTGCGTTTGATAAACAACGGGTTCATCCCAGTTGAGGGCGTAGGCTTGTAAGGTGTGTAAAATATCGGAGTCAGCGTTTTTGACCACGCGTGTAGTATCTATGTCTTCTATACGTACTAACCACTTTCCTTGGTTAGCTTTAGCATCAAGAAAGCTACCCACAGCCGCCACAAGTGAGCCAAAGTGTAATGGCCCAGAAGGAGACGGTGCAAAACGACCGCGATAGTCACGCAAAGGCGTGGTAACGGCTGTAGGAGACATAGTTAATTAATATTGGTTAATTAACCGCGTCCAGCTTGTTTTTCTTTGATTTCTGCAAGTGTTTTACAATCTACACATAAATCAGCAGTTGGGCGCGCTTCTAAGCGGCGAATGCCAATTTCGATGCCACATGATTCACAAAAGCCAAAATCGTCTTCTTTAATTAAATTGATTGTTTTTTCAATTTTTTTGATCAGTTTACGTTCGCGGTCACGAGTTCTTAGTTCTAAAGAGAACTCTTCTTCTTGCGCAGCGCGGTCAACTGGATCAGGAAAGTTAGCAGCTTCGTCTTGCATATGCGATTTTGTGCGGTCAACTTCGTTACGTAAATCGTTGCGCCATGCTTCTAAAATCGCTTTAAAATGAGCACGTTGTGCTTCATTCATATACTCTTCGCCCGGCTTTTCTTGGTATGGTTCTAAACCGGCCTGAGCCAATAAACCATGTCTTTTTTGGTCTGGCATAACTCTCTCCTAAATCCTTAATTTAATGCCTCAGCATTAGCCGGCGGTATAAATAGCAGAATCTTATACCCTAGGCAAATTTATTTTTGATTAATCGAATTAGCTTCAACCATATTTTGCGGCTAAAAAGCACATTTTTTGCTAATTGTTCTTTTAATAGCCGCATTTTCGCTTTCTAAAACTTGCCTATTAATATGGGCAAAAAGTTTAAAAACAAGTTAAATTTTTAATTTTAAGCATTATAGACTCATATTTTTACGAGTTAGCTATAAATGCAATTTTCTCATTGAGTATTATTTCGTTGGCGCTAATGCTTGCCTTATACACTAAAACCTCAACACCTTTACTAATAGCGTGGTTTAATAGTGCGTTATATTTTTCATCTATATGTGCAGCACCGCTCACTTTATTTATACCTTCGTGCAATACAGCGAACAGTAATACTGCACGGTGGCCTTGTTCGATCATTTCAATGAGTTCGCGAATATGTTTTTGCCCACGCAGCGTTTGCGCATCCGGAAAATAGCCTTGAGCGCTTTGCGGGTCACTTTGACTTAGTAATGTGACCGATTTTACTTCAACGTAGCAATCACTTTTACTGCTATCGGTAAGTAAAAAGTCTATGCGGCTATTTTCACTGCCGTACTTTACTTCGCTTTGCAGTTGCTCATAGCCGTTAAGCTCAGTAATAACATTGTTGTTTATAGCCTCTTCAACCACTTTATTAGCAATGGCTGTATTTACACAAATAAGTTGCGATAAATTATTTTTGGTCAGCTCTAGTGATTGTGGGTATTTTCGCTTGGCGTTGTCGCTGGTTGAATAAAAAGCGCTAAAGCCAGGTTCTGCACAGCCGGTCATTTTGCCTGTGTTGGCACAATGAGCGGTAAACTCGCTGCCATCTTTAAGTTGTAGGTCGGCTAAAAAACGTTTGTAGCGCTTTAATAGGGTCGCGCTTTGTAGGGCTGGGCTGTATTTCATTAAATATTCCAATACTAAACGCAGTTGGTACGTAGGTTTATGTTATTTATCTCAAGCTGTTGGGAACTTGTGCGCACTATAGTAAACTCGTTGGCACATTTAAGTGCAAGGATATTCTAACATGAGTGAAAAATTTGTTGTTCAACTAAGCGAACACGCAGCACCGAGCCATTGGGGCGAAAGCGCCACGTTGTCTTTTAACGAGCAAGGCGCAACGGTTCATTTATCTGAGCAAGAAACATTAAAAAATGTTCAAAAAGCAGCGCGTACTATTGCTAACCAAGGCGTAAAAAGCGTTGTATTAGCTGGTGATGCATGGTGCACCGAAAGCCAGTGGGCTTTTTACCAAGGCTTTGTGACACCAAAGTTATTAGATGGTGTTGAATTTACAGATAACGCACAGTCAGATATTAAAGAGCTTGCACATTTAAAAGCCTCGGCTACATGGGCACGTGAAATGGTAAACGGCACAGCTGATGACATTTACCCAGAGAGCCTTGCTGAAAAAGCAGCTGAATTTATTCAATCATTAGCGCCTGAGCACGTAAGTTACCAAATCATTAAAGGTGATGCCTTATTAGAGCAACAGTGGATTGGTATTCATGCGGTTGGCCGTGGCAGTGTTCGCCCTCCTGTATTACTTGAGCTTGATTACAACCCTACAGGCGATGAAAATGCACCAGTAAGTGCAGCCCTTGTAGGTAAAGGTATTACATTTGACTCTGGTGGTTATTCAATCAAGTCAAGCGAAGGTATGCTTGGTATGAAGTGCGACATGGGCGGTGCAGCAACGGTAACCGCAGGTTTAGCATTGGCTATTAATCGTGGTGTAGAAAAACGCATTAAATTATTTTTATGTTGTGCAGAGAACTTAATCTCTGGTCATGCATACAAGTTAGGCGATATTTTAACTTACAAAAACGGTACAACTGTTGAAATTGTAAATACCGATGCTGAAGGACGATTAGTACTTGCCGATGGCTTAATGGCTGCAGGCGAAACGGGTGCACCATTAATTATTGATGCCGCTACGTTAACGGGCGCTGCACTTGTTGCTGTTGGCCAAGAGTACAACGCTTTATTTGCACTTGATAAAGAACTAGTTCGTGAAGTAGAAGATTTTGCGTCTCAAGAAATGGAAGCAGCATGGCCATTACCACTTGAAAAATGGCACCAGCAAAATTGCCCATCACCATACGCTGATACGGCTAATAGCCGTGCTCAAAAAGGTGGCGGTTACGGCGGCGCATCAAACGCGGCAGGCTTTTTATCACGCTTTGTACCAAACGATGGTAAAGGTTGGGTACACATAGATTTAGCTGCTGCATTTAATATGGGCAGCACCAGTCAATGGGCTGCGGGTGCAACAACTCAAGGCATGAGAACAGTTGCCCGTACATTGTTAGAAAAAGCTTAATAATACGTAAAATAGGCTTTTAATACTTTAAATAGGCACCTTTTGGTGCCTATTTTATTATTTACAGGCAAGCAATTTTTTTTTATTTGCGGTAAAATCCTGCGCCAATACCTGTTTGAGTGTTTATTTATTGGCTAAAGAGCCTTCACTCAAATGTTATACTCACCACTGGGGTTCTAACTATGTCAGATAAGTGCTACATCACAGCTCAACAGCTACTTGAAGATTCATTCCGCGTAGCGGCACAAGTTTATAAAGACGGCTTTCGTCCAGACTTTATTATTGGTATTTGGCGAGGTGGTGCACCAATCGGTATTGCTGTGCAAGAGTATTACGATTACAAAGGTATTGAAACCGACCATATTGCGGTTCGTACTTCGTCTTATTACGGCATTGGTAAACAATCAAAAGAAATTAAAGTACACGGTTTACACTACATTGTAGAAAACGCCAATGCGGGTGACTCGTTACTAATTGTTGATGATGTATTTGACTCAGGCCGCAGTATTGTCGCTCTTAAAGAAAAGCTTTCTGAGTTAATGCGTTTAAACCTACCTAGCGACATTCGTATTGCGTGCCCGTACTACAAACCTAAAAACTCAAAAGTAGATACTATTCCAGATTACTACATTCATGAATCGGAAGAGTGGTTAGTGTTCCCGCATGAGTTATCGGGTTTAACGCCTGATGAAATCATTGAAGGTAAATCAGACCTTGCGAAGATTCACGATATCTTACTAGAAAAGTAATATGTAATTTATCCATAAAAAAAGGCCGTTGAGGCCTTTTTTTATGAGAAAATTTTAAATAACTTAAAGTTGAGCAAAGCTATCAACATATTCGCTAAGTTTGGGAATGTCGACCGCCTGCAAACCATGAGTACTTCTTTGCACTAGATCTTTTTCAACGAGTTCAGTCACAACGCGTCTGTAAGCTCGCTCAGTGGTTGCAAAGCGTTCGGCTTCGGCATTCACTGTAGGGTAAGCTCTTAGAAGCGTAGGGTTGTTGTTCTCGGCTCTTAATAAGCAATCCTTAGCTATGTTGTAGCTCAGGGGTAGTAATAACTTATCTAAATTGATTTTTTGGTTTTCCTGAAACTTAGCCGCGATAGTTTGTGCTGTGTATAAGCTAAGTTCTGGCTTTTCGAGTAGTAGTGCTCGCCAATGTCGCAATTCAATTAAGTTATAGGTTACGTCACTAAAACACGTAACAGTATAAATACACGGGTTATTGTTAAGCGCTTCTATTTCGCCTATCAACGTATTGTTGCAATCCAATTGACCTAACAGCAGGCGGCGTCCGTTGCCTACATCGTAACTAAACGACACAGTGCCACTGCGTACAAGCACAAGCTTGCTTAAAGGCTGATCTTGGTGGATCAGCACTTCTTTTTTTGATTGCTGATAACTACTACCCGCAAAGGTAAGAAGTTGTTCAACAAGGTAACTAGAAAAATGGTATTGAAACATCAATATGCTCTTCGGACAATTGTCCTATTTATTACACCCTAATGACGTTAACATTAAAGCTCTAAGAATTTACGCTAACTTGCAATTACATCTAGCCTTGCTAGATGTATTATTTTACCTTCATTTCCCGTGTAATGATTTAGGAAGTTGTTGGCAACCACCAGCAAACTTTTTTGGGTTTTTATGCAAGTTAGCTTTTTTATTTAACACTTTGCAATACTTATAAGTGCCATAAGTTAGCAGTAATGTAATGCTAACCTAAAGCCTAGGAGAGAACAATTGAGTTGGGAATATTTAGGTTATATTGCATCAGCTTTATTGGTTGCATCGTTAACAATGACCGATGTAGTTAAACTGCGTTGGTATAATATGTTTGGCTGTATTGTTTTTACAGCTTATGGTGTGGCAATTAACGCCGTACCTGTCATTTTCACTAATGGCTTACTTGCGCTAGTAAACATGTATCATATTATTAAATTATATCGCCAGCCAAAAGTAGTTCAGGCAAAAAGCTAAACTATTCGGTGGTACTAAAAAGGGTTAACGTGAGTTAACCCTTTTTTTGTTTTATTTATCGTTAACTTTTTTTTTGTACTTAAGCTTACCGGCAACCCATGTTTGTAATACATGAGTGCTATAAATTTCTTCAACGGGTACTTTAAAGTAGTCTTTGTCTATTAAAATAAAGTCAGCCCATTTACCTTTCTCTAAGCTGCCAACTTTAAACTCTTGATGTGCCGCATAAGCACCGCCTAGCGTGAACGCACGTAATGCATCTTCCCTATTAAGTACTTCACTTGCACGCCAGCCGTTTTCAGGCAATTTATTATGATCCATCCGTGTAATAGCTGAATACAGGCCATCAAATGGGTTTGCCAGTTCTACAGGATAATCAGACCCTGCAGCCACTACCGAACCTTGTTTTAAAAATGTTTGCCAAGCATAAGCACCGCTTAGTTGTTTGTCAGTTAAACGCTGCTCTGCCATGTGCATATCTGAAGTAGCATGAACAGGTTGCATAGATGGAATTATTTTCAATGCTTTGAAGCGAGGAATATCGTCAGGCTTTACAATTTGCGCGTGCTCTATTCGGTTTCGAAGAAGTATTCCGCCAGTTTTTTTAAATACATTTTGATAGGCATCAAGAACTACCTTATTTGCTTTATCACCAATAGCGTGCGTATTTGCGCTAAAGCCGCTTTTAAAGCTTTGAGTAAAAATAGACTCGAGCTTTTGCTGTGTTTCAAGCATTAAACCATGATGACCTGCTCTGTCTGCATATTCTTCAATAAGGGCAGCACCACGAGATCCTAATGCGCCATCGGCATATACTTTAACACTACGAATTTCCATAAAGTCATTTTTGTCATGGTAGCGGCCTGCTTTTAGCATTTCTTCTAAATCTGGACTTGCACCGCTTAACATAGCCACAATTCTAAGTGGTAAATTACCTAAGTCGCCACGTTCTTTGTAAACTTGCCATGTGGTTTTATCAATACCTGCATCGTGTGTTGAGGTAATGCCTAAGCTTAATAAGTGCTTGCCGGCTGCATCTAGTGAATTACTAATATCTTCTTTTGAAGGAGCTGGCATATGTTTTGTAATTAGCGCTTCGGCTTTATCAACAAATATGCCTGTAGGGCTGCCAAACTCATCTTTTATTATTTCACCGCCTTCAGGCGCTTTGGTTGTAGCGGTTATGCCTGCAAGTTCAAGCGCTTTACTATTTACCCAAATAGCGTGGCTGTCAACGCGTGAAAGTACAACAGGGCGGTCGTTAACTATTTTATCTAAGTCTTTAGCGCTTGGAAAGCGGGTATCGCTCCAAAGCTCTTGGTTCCAGCCTCGGCCTACAATCCAGCCTTGTTTATCTTTAGCAAACTCTTTTAATTTTGAAGTAACGTCATCAACCGATTTTGCACCTCGTACATCTAATTGCGATAAGTTGTCGCCAAGGCCAATTACATGGCCATGTGCGTCAATCAAACCCGGTAGCAAAGTGTTGCCATGTGCATCAATTAGTTTCGCATCAGGAAAGCTATTCTTAAGGGCATCTCTACCTAGTTTTATTACCTTACCATTTTTAATAACAAGGGTAGAAAATTGCTGTACTTCACCTTTGTATAAAGGTGTGTAGCCGTTTGCGTTGTATATAACTTTGGTTTGAGCAATAGCGTGGCACGAACTAGCTAATATGCTTACTAGTAGCAGTGGTTTTATCAATGTTTTGAGTTGCATAAGGTATTATTTTTTATTGTTTGTGCGTTAACACTAGCAAACCAAAATTTATAATACCAATGTGAGAGGTGAGTAATACCATATTATTTTTTGGTTGCGTATTAGGTAATTTATGTGAATACTACCTAGTATTAGCGATTTATTAACGCATAAGGAGTTGCTATGAAAGCTCTATACTTTATATTTCCAATGACTGCCTTACTTAGTGCATGCAGTTCAACTACAGATTCTTCGGAAGATATATCTAAGCTTAATTATTTAGACTTATCTACTCCAGAATTACGTGATACAGAAAAAGAATACTGGCTAAACAAAAAAAGGGTAGAGCCAATCTATCCGGCTAAAGCCGCTAAAAAAGGCATTACAGGGTGTGTCGAGCTTGTGACAGTCATTAATTCACAAGGTAAAGCGCAAGGTTATAAGGTCATTTCTTCATACCCAGAAGGTGTGTTTGATCAAAGCTCTCTTAAAGCTGTCAAGTTGTGGCGTTGGAAGGCAGCCCCTCAAAATACAAATAAGCAACCAGTATTAACAAATATTAGACTGGATTATTCACTCACGCCAGAACCGACAGGCGAAGAGTATCTAAAAAATTGTCCTGCTCGTAAGTTTTATTACTAACCATAAATAAATTTCAGGCTAGGCAATAACCTAGCCATAACTTTTGAATTATTACTTACTTGCATATATGCCGTATTCGCTAAGTGAAAGTCGGCTGTCTTTGTCTTTATCATAGCTTGCAAAGCGTGACCATAAGGCGGGATCTATTGCGGTTTCTGCTCGAGATAAAAAGCCATTTTTGTTTCTATCTAATTTTTTAAATTGCTCTGCAATATTGTTGTTGGCTGCAAAGGTAGCTGCGCTAAAAATACTAAACGCGAAGAGCGCCATATAGCTTATGTTTTTCATACAAATCACTTAGTAGAGGTTATTGGTGAGATAATTTTTAAATTCGACTAACGAAATTTGGTTATCTTGGTTCTTGTCCCACATCACAAACGTGCTCAAAAGTTGCGGTTGAGGTTCAAGTTCATCTTGGGTTAGGTAGCCACTTTTATTGCTATCGAGATGATCAAAGCGTTGTTTTACATCAAGTGCAGCGGCATTAAAGCTAAAAAGCAAAAATAGGCTTGATACAAATGTAAGTATCTTCATGGTATTCCTTCCAAAAGATGTATTTAAAATGAGCTATTAAAATAGTGAAAAAGCACTTGCCGTAATTTAACTCCCAACATTAAATCCGTTTACACACTCCCTCAGGGATTATGGCAAATGCTTTTAATTCAACTTTACCTGTAACAAGCTTAAATAAAACTTAACTAAAGCGAGTTATGGCTTAAAACTTTCAAATTCCTTTTTTGAAATCTTTTCATCGTCATCTTCATCTAAATCAGAAAATTGTCTCATTACTTCTTTGTCTTGCTTTGCTTCAGCAAGTGTAATTTGTCCGTCCATGTCTTTATCTAAATGAGCAAAGCGAACATGCATTGGCGACGCCAATACGGTTGCGCTAATGGCTAAAAACATTAACGAAAAAGCGGCTATAAGTTGTTTCATAATCACATTCCTTATTTAATGAGTTATTGAATGAACTTTTTGAATTCGTTTAGCGACAACTGACCATCTTGGTTGGTGTCGATTTGCGAAAAATTCTCATGAAGCACTGCGTCTTCACCAGCTTCGGCTTCACTTAAAGTACCGTTGCTGTCTTTATCTAGTTCATTAAAAGTGGCTTGAACGTCCATTGCCAAGGCGCTTGCGCTTAAAAAGCCTAAAGCAGCTAATGATGAGATCACTAAAAAGCGGTTGTTCATAATTATTTCCTTTTAAATAAATTTAGATTAGCTACTACAAAAACAATGCCAATTTTTATTTTTGTTAATAATCAATTGCTTATTTGTTTTTTGATTTTAAGGTAAGAAATTTTTACAGAGCTTTGTGTGATTTTTGCAACACTTTTAACTGCATTGCTTTGTATGGCTACTATATCAATAGCTTACGTTGTTGCCATTTGGCCACAATTAAGGCGTAATAGGGCTTGAACGTATTAAATATAATTACTGATTCAGCTAGTGTATAAGGTAAAAGCCTGATAATAGATACTAAAAAGCAAAGGACTAAACACAATGCCTGCAACTATGGCTAAAAAGTACCATGCATTACTTAATTGGCGCCCTAACTTAATCGGACAGTTTGTAATAAGTATGTTGTTATCTTTATTACCACTTTCGTTAGTGGTAATTGTGTTTTTAAATGCACTTAATAAACAACTCGCCGTTATTCAGCAAATAGTCAGTGACAATTATCACGTTACCAAATCATTCAATACTTTAAAGCAAGAGCTCAATAGTTTAGAGCGTGCGACTCGGCAAAACTGGGTTTTAAAAAGTGAATCTCTTGATGACCTAATTGTAGATAAATGGCAAACATCGCTGCAAAGTATTGATGAGTTAACCCAATTTAGCTCATCAGCCGATTACAACGCTAATTGGCAACGCTTAGCACACACCTTACAAACTGCTCATACTCAATTAGTAGAAGAAAAACAGCAGCAAGCAGATTTATTTTTACCTATTAGTGACTTAGTTGCAGAGCTGACCATATGGCTTCGCGACGTAAATGCAGAGCAAATAAAGAACAATCAAAATGAGCTTTCTTCATTGCAGTCTTCATTTATAAATTGGCTGGTGGCACTTATTCCGCTAACTCTAATTGTGGGCGGCGGTTTTTTATGGCGTATTAGTAAGCGCCTTAAAGGCTTAACTTCAGTAATCGATAAATTAGGGCAAGGGCATTGGCAGCAAAAAATAGCCGTTCATGGCTCAGCAGAGTTAGTTGAGCTTGGTAATAAGCTGCAGTGGGTGCAAGAGCAGCTGCGTGTACTTGAACAGCAAAAAGACACTTTTTTACGCCATGTAACACACGAGCTAAAAACACCGCTTGCTTCAATGGTCGAAGGAACTGACCTTTTAAGTGATGAAATTGTAGGCCCTATAACCGACGAGCAAAAAGCAGTACTTGAACTGATTAGTCAGTCAATGGTGCGTCTGCGAACCATGATTGATAGCCTACTTAGTTACAATGCAATTCGTACCAGCAAAGATAGTTTAAGTGAAGTAGAGTTTAGCTATTTAATTAAGAAAATTAATAGTCATTTTGAACATCGTTTAAGTGCCCGAAATCAAGCACTTCAGTGGCAAAATAACTTACCAAATAAACCGCTTGCTTTGCCTAGTGAATTAATAGAAATGATTTTAATACAGCTTATTTCAAATGGCTTAAAGTTTTCAGAGCAAGGGCAGCACGTAGCTATAGATTTAGCGCTTGAGCAAAGCCAGCTAAATATAAAAGTAATAGACCATGGCTGTGGTATTAAAGAGCAAGAAAAAACACAGATTTTCGGCGCATTTTACCAAGGTAAACATAATAAAGATGTTACGCTGCAAGGCAGTGGCTTAGGTTTAACCATAGTTAAAGAATCGGTAGAGCAATTAAGGGGTAAATTAAGCGTTGAGCATAATGAGCCTCATGGTTGCCAATTTTTAATAAAAATTCCCATAACAATAAATCAAGGAGTTAACTAGCATGCGCTCGCGTTTAATGGCTATTTTATGTGTGCTGATCAGTACTATTATTTTATCTGGGTGTGAAACAAATAACGCACAACAACAAAGTGTGGTGTCTTCGCCTGCGCCAGTAGTTGATACCACCACAACAACAAAAAATAAAAGCACACTGCCTAGCCCAAAAGCACGCCCTAAAAGCGAACCAACCTATCCACCTGCAGAGCAAGTTATTGCTTGGCATGCTAATCAATGTGGCGGATTTAAAGTTGCGCCGGTTAAGCAAGCTTACTTAGGTGAGACAGAACTTAAACACTTTTTTAAATACATGTGCTTAAACGTAAATACTGATCCTAATGCGGTTATGAGTAAATTACTAAAGCTCGATTTAGCTTACTTTTGGCCTGACGATATAAAGCAATATTTATGGCTGCAAAAGCAGCAAGTAACAATGCAAATAAATGCTAAAAAAGAGCAACAAGCACTAAATGATAAAATGCAAGAAACCCTCTCGTCATTAGCAACTATAGAGCAGCAACTTTTATTGCGCGAAGATACCAAGGAGCAGTAATTATGGCCGAACAAAAGCCGCAAGGCGCAAAAGTATTATTAGTTGATGACGACGCCAGCTTATTAAAATTACTGGCTATTCGTATCGAATCTAAAGGCTATGAAGTAACTACTTGCGAAAGTGGTATTACGGCACTGCAAATACTCAAAAACCAAGTGTTTGATGCGGTAATAACCGACTTGCGCATGGATGAAATGGATGGCATGACACTACATCGCCAACTGCAAAGCCGCTACCCAGCATTGCCCGTTATTATGATGACAGCTCATGGCTCTATTCCTGATGCGGTTGAAGCCACTAAACAAGGTATTTTTGCTTTTATAACAAAACCAGTAGATAAAGACGAGCTATTCGACAGCCTTGCAAAAGCTATAGAAATACATGGCGTTAACGCCGATGAAGTTATTCCAAAAAGTAATATTGTGACACGCAGCGGGGCTATGCTGCATTTGCTTGAGCAAGTAAAATTACTTGGGCCAACACAAGTTAATGTGCTGATCTCTGGTGCAAGTGGTACAGGTAAAGAGCTACTTGCACAGGCGATTCACCAACACAGTCATGTAAGCGAAGGGCCATTTGTGGCTATTAACTGCGGCGCTGTACCAGGGGAGCTTTTAGAGTCCGAATTATTTGGCCATAAAAAAGGCTCATTTACAGGCGCTGTGAAAGATCACCAAGGTTTGTTTCAACAAGCGCAGGGCGGCACGTTATTTTTAGATGAAATTGGTGATATGCCACTTAACTTACAAGTTAAGTTACTGCGAGTACTTCAAGAAAAAACCATTCGGCCGGTGGGTTTTCAAGAAGAAATTCCTATTGATGTGCGAATCGTGTCTGCAACTCATAAAAACTTACCGGATGCGATTTTAAATCAGCAATTTAGGGAAGATTTATATTATCGCTTAAATGTTGTTAACTTAAAACTACCGCCACTTCATGAGCGCCGTGAAGACATAAGCTTACTTGCACAGCATTTTAGCGCAAGTATTGCCAAACGTATGAATCAAAGCGAAAAACGTTTTGCAAGCGATGCCATGCATGCACTTGTACGCTTCGATTGGCCAGGTAATATTCGCCAATTGCAAAACGTAGTAGAGCAAGTTGTTGCATTAACGCCAAGCGAAGTAATATCAGAACACTTAGTGTTGGCAGCCCTTAATAGTAACGAAAAAAATGTAGAGCCGTTATCACTTAACGATGCTAAAAAAGAGTTTGAACGCGACTACGTAATCAATACTTTAAAAATGGCCGGTGGCAATGTAGCCGAAGGCGCAAAGCTTGCTAAACGAAACCGTTCAGACTTTTATAAACTGATTAAAAAACACAATATTGATGTAGATAATTTATAAAGGTAAGCAAATGCAGTTATTTATGGTGTATTTAGGTGGGCGAATCCAAGGTTGCCACATAGAAATGCACGATATTCGCTTTGTAGTAGGGGAGAATATAGAGCAAACCTACTCAAAGTTAAAAAGCCAATGGGTGGGCGATAAAAGTAGCGTACATATGGATAGCTTTATGGCCATAAACCATATTGATGGCTTTAAAGTAGAAGTAGTTGATACCTATGTTGAGCAAAATAAGCAGCTTTATTTTGTTAATTTAGGCGCTTATAGAAGTGACTCTATGGCTGAGCAACACGACTTTGCACTGTATGTTGCAAGTAGTAGCAATGAGGCCAAACAACGTGCTAAAAGAGATTTGCTCGCAGGCCTTAGCCATATTCATAAAGATGATTTACACGATGTGGATGACTGCTTTGCCATTGACCTACTCGACAGCCAATTAAATATTAAACTGACCCCAAGCGGGCAAGCTCAAACAATAAAGCCAGACTGGTTTGGCTACCATGTACTTTAAATCAGCAAAGCAGGACTAAGAGTCCTGCTCGCTTTGCTCATCTTTTTCGCTTTTAGCTGCCATTTTAAATGCCACAATAACTAATCCAAACATTGCAAATGGCAGTGCTGCCAACATGTACTCAACCATGTTGCTGTCTTGAAAGTTTGCTTGCAGTAAAAAATGACCCGCCACGCACATTAAAATAACCACTAATAAAATGGGGAGTAACATAAGTTCTTTTTTTGATGAATGGTTTTTCATTGAATGTGAGGCTGCAACTTAAAAATAATGCGCCATTGTAATGAGCTTACTCGAGCTTGGCAAACGCCGCAGAATTTTTTAAATAATGATATGATTAGTGTCAAACAATTGGGCAAGTGTTATTGGGAATAAAGTGAAAAGTAGCTTAAATAAGGTGTATCTTGTTGGCGGCGCAGTGCGCGATCAACTACTAAACATAGAATCAAAAGATAACGACTACGTAGTCATAGGTGAGACGCCACAAACTATGGAGACACTTGGTTTTGTGCCAATAGGTAGCGACTTTCCAGTTTATTTACACCCAAAAACAAAAGAAGAATATGCACTGGGCCGTACTGAGCGAAAAAGCGGTAAAGGCTATACCGGCTTTGTGGTTGATGCCAGCCCAAATGTAACCCTTGAAGAAGATTTAGCAAGGCGCGATTTAACCATTAACTCAATGGCACTTGACGAAAATGGCAGCATTATTGATCCATTTAATGGCCAAAGTGATTTACAAAACAAAATATTGCGCCACACCACACAAGCATTTGTAGAAGACCCTGTACGTGTATTACGCATTGCGCGTTTTTTAGCGCGCTATGGCAGCCAGTGGAGTATTCATCCAAGTACTTATGCATTAATGCGAGAGCTTAAAAATAAAGGTGAGCTTAATCATTTAGTGCCCGAACGCGTATGGCTTGAAACCGAAAAGGCCCTTGGCGAAAAACACCCAGAACTTTATTTTAAAGCATTGCATGGCTTAGGTATTTTTCCTGAAATAGAGGGAATGGAGGGTGTGCCGCAGCCAGCGAATCATCATCCAGAAGGCGATGTATTTATACATACCATGCTGGTTTTAAGGCGCGCTGCCGATTTGAATTTTAACCTTGAGACTCGTTTTGCTGCACTTACCCATGATTTTGGTAAAGCATTGAGTTTTAAAAAGCGCGGTAATTTACGTGGCCATGAGCGCGAAGGTGTAGCTGTAGTTGAAGAATTTTGTGAGCGTTTAAAAGTACCCAACCGATTTCGTGATATTGGTGTTCTCACTAGCGACAATCATACTTTGTGTCACACGGTTGATCAGTTAAGGGCGCAAACTATTCATAAGTTAATCGTGACTAATTTAAACGCACTTGTGCACCCTGAGCGATTTATTGCATTTACTCAAGCTTGCCAATGCGATGCGCAAGGGCGCGGAGAAGCACTTGTTGATAAGCCATACCCGCAAGCAACTAAGCTGCGAGCAATTTTTAGCGAACTACAAAAAATGGATAAAAAGCAGATAGTGCAAAATGCACTTAAAAATGGCAAAAAAGGCCCAGAAATAGGCGAAGAGGTAAAGCTGGCAGAAATAAACTGTATAAAATCATTTTTACAAAATGAAAAACATGAAACGCGAGTGCTTTAATTATCTAAACTAAATACTGCGATATAACTTGGTTTTTAGCTGTTTCGGGTTTTCTTAAGTCTTTGTAATTAGCACTTTTTGGTTTAACGTTTTCAGATTCAGGCTTTTTAGAGGGCCTGTATAAGTCAAAAATAAAATCTAGTTCTTCACGCTCTAGTGATGGTTTCATAGGTAATCCTTAAATTTAATACTTTAATGTGATGTAGGGTATGGCCATTCGACTGAATTAAAAGTGAATAGTTACATTTGAAGTTGTACTAAATTGTAATCGGTGTGCAAAAAATAAGGACGGTTTATAAAATAGCCGCCCTTATATGCATATCATCCTTGCAGCGGGAGGGTTACTTTAAATATTACGCCATCCCTCTGTTCGTTGTTTTGCGCAGTTACGCTGCCTTTATGGTAGTCACACACCAGCCTTACAATATAAAGCCCTAAACCTAAATGTGGTTGTTGCTGCATTTGCTGGCTTCGTACCGACACCATAGAATCAAAAATATGCTCAGTTAGCCCCTCTGGTAAGGCGGGGCCTATGTTACTTACCGCTAATATAGCTTTATTTTCGCTCTGCTTAAGGCTTACATTAATAGCCGTATTTGCTTTACTGAACTCCAACGCATTATTAATTAGCTTATCTAGCAGTTGCGCAATAAACTCAGGTGCTCCTTGCATGGGCAGTGGGCTTTGGCATATATCGAGCTTAAACAATTGTTTAGGGTAGGTAAGTTGATAGCCTTGCATGCAGCCACTTATTACCTTTTGTAAATCAAATGGCTCGGGCTCATTACTTTGAATACTTTGTTCAAGGCGTGTGGCCTCGCTCATGGTGGTAATTATTTTACCTAAACGTTCAACCCCTTCGCTGGCACGCTCTAGGTATTTTTGGCTAAGCTCGTTTTGTGGCAAACTTTGTAAGTTTTCAAGTGATGAGCGCACCACGGCAACCGGTGTACGTAGCTCGTGCGATAACCTCGACGACATATTTTCTAAGTAGTCGGTATACCCACCAAGTCGACTAACAATGTTTGAAAAACTACGAGAGAGGTCACCGATTTCATCGTTAGCATCGCTGTAATTAATGCTGCCAGTTATACGGCCTTGGGCGTCAATTGCTTGCTCTGCGGTATCACGCAATCGCCTAATGCGGCTCGATATTCGAGAGGCAAAAAAGAACAAGGTTACGGTGCCTATGAGCATCACCGCTAAAATAACGTTAAAGAGTTTTTCGAGCGATTTATTACGTAGCGTGCGTACGCCGTTTGTGGTTTCTTCAGCGATTACTGCGCCTATGACTTTATCGTCAATCCAAATAGGGTAGGCCGCCGATAAAATAACGGCTTTACTGTCGGGCGTTAACCGCCACGATGATGCCGGCTGGCCTTTTAAGGCCTTTGCCAAATGGGTGCCTTGCATTGATGCTACATCATGTAGGGTGTCTAAAAATTCGTTTTCTGGGCGGGTTAAAATTTTATAATACAGTGGGTGTAAGTAATTTTGCTCAAAGCGCTGCCACCACGTTTTTGGTGCTTGATTTTTAAGGCCATCGGCCCATACGCCATCGGCATTTTGAATTGTTCCCGATTGTGCTAACACACGGTGGTGGTTGTCGACCACCCAAATACGGCTGCCACTGTGGCCCATACCTTTTAAAATGCGGTTAATTTCCGGAGACGGTACAAGCACTGAGCCTAGATCGCTAGGGTTATTTAAATTAGAAGTCGACATAGTTTTAGGTGCTGCCAATGCATTTTTACTATCTACATCAACAATGGCAAAGCCAAGTTTATTACCAAGTAACTCTATAGGAAAGCGCAGCTCTACGTTATAACCTGATTTGGTACTTTCAAAATACCCCTGAATTTTTGTAAACGGTATTTTGGTGTTGGCATCAAACGCATTGATCCAGCCATCTTGGCGCGGCGCAATAATATATGTATTAAATTGGCCGTCAGGGGTTTTTAATCCAATTTTTAAATAATCGTTATTGGTAATGCTTAAGCTGTTTTTTGCACGGTAAATTAATGTGTTATCGGTTACTTTAAATAGCGCATATAAGTAATTATCAAACTTACCCACCATATGCTCAAACGATAAATCCTCAGCTTTATGCTCCTTGTCTGCTTTTTGTAAATAGCGTTTATCGTATTGCCAAAAGAGTGGTTGATAACTTTGCCAGTCGCCCAGTTTTCCATCAAGTTGAATTGGATTTTTAAGATTGTACGCATATAAGTCGCGCCCTTTTACTACTTGATCTAAAAAGTTGGTTTGCTCGTCAAAGAGTGCGGGGCGCTCATGCAGCGCGGTGGCAAGTGCGCGAGTAGTACCTACCAGAGTTTTTTCTTGGCCTTGGCGTAAAAACTTTTCCATTTCCCATACGTATTCGTAGCCTAGCCACGGCAGTAAAAACAAAAAGCACGAAAGTAATATAAATTTACTGCGCAGGCCAAATCGTAGCATTAGTGTTGTTCCCACCTGTAACCCATGCCGTACACGGTATCTATGCAGTCAAAGTGGCTATCAAGTGCCATAAACTTTTTGCGAATACGTTTTACGTGTGAGGTTATGGTGCTGTCATCTACATAAATTTTTGCATCGCTCATTAAATCGTTCCGGCTTTTAACATGCCCTGGTCGCTGCGCGAGTGAGTGCAACATCCAAAACTCAGTGACCGTTAAATCAACTAATTGCTGCTGCCAAAATACCTGCATACGTTGCGTGTCGAGCACCAGCTGCCCACGGGTTATAAGTGCATTGGCATCGGCAGGTTGCTCAAGGGCTTCCATTCTACGAAATAGCGCGCCAATACGCGCAGCTAAGTGTGCCAAGCTAATATCTTTTGTTAGGTAGTCGTCGGCGCCCATACGCAGGCCACATACTGTGTCTATTTCGCTATCGCGGGCGGTTAAAAAAATAATAGGCAGTGTTTTAGAAAGCGTACGCAAGGTTTGGCAAAGCAAAAAACCGCCATCTATTTCGTGGCCTAAGCCTATATCAACAATGGCTAAATCGGGTAGGGCGTCTTTAAATGCAATCTCTGCGCTGGCGCGATCTGCAAAGCCACTTACTTGGTAACCTTGTGCGCTAAGCATTTCAATATAGTTTTCGCGGATTGCAGTTTCATCTTCAATGATGGCTATTTTTTTCATTTCTATCATTATCCTATCTAACTTATTTTGCACTATATCGAAGTTTTTAAGCTGTGTACGGTTAAAAAGGCAATTGCCATTTTTTTGCCACAATTGCTCAGCGGTTTGCCATTTTTGCTCCCCTTTGTTGCCACTTGCGACTGTTTTAATACACCCATCAAAACAAAACATCACAAATTAAAACAAGTTCAAGAGGACTACCATGAAGAAGACATTAATCGCATTAACGCTAGTAGCCAGTGTTTGTTCACCTGCATTTGCATCAACTGCTAACACGCCTTCTAAAGAAGCACATAAAGAAACCGCCATTGGTTTAGGTGCGGGCGCTATTATTGGTGGTGTTGTTGGTGGGCCTGTTGGGGCATTTATTGGCGCATTTGCAGGGGGCTTAATTGGTGACTCTAAAGTAGCCGATGACAAAATAGCCCAGCAGCAACAAGCAATTACACTTATGCAGGAAAAAACCAGCGACTACATGCACGTGCTTAACCATAACAATAGGCTTGAGCAGCAGTTAGAAGTGCTTGCCAATCAAAATGAGCAATTAACCCAAGCACAAATAAAAAACCTACTTGCCATGACAGTGCAATTTAAAACGGGTTCAAGTGTTATAGCGCCGCACTTTGCACAGCAGCTTGATCAATTAGTCACACTTTTAAATAACCAGCCACAACTGGCGCTTGATTTAAGTGGTTTTGCTGATCAACGTGGCGACGAGCAAGCCAACTTATTATTGTCTAAAAAGCGTGTAAATGCAGTTCAAAGTTACTTAATAAAGCACGGTATTAGCCATAAACGTTTAAGCACACAAGCATTTGGCGAGCAGCAAACATTAGCTCGTAGCAACACAGTTAAAGACAACTTTTTTGATAGACGCGTAACGCTTACCACTCGCTCAATGAATATTGTAAATGGCCAAACGGCGAGTAACTAAACCAAACCGAATTTATGTAAAGCTAAGCGTTCGATGGAGTGATTTTATGTTGAGTAACCCAACCAAAATGCTTACTAAAGTAAGCATTTTTATTTTTTTAGTGAGTGTGCTGCTGGTAAGTTTTAATAGCCATGCACAATCACCCAAGCTTGAACTTTTTGACAGTGGCGGCGCACCTTTAGCGCCAGCCATTATTTTAAAAAGTGACGCTAACATGACCCTAACAGGCTTAATTAACCATGTGGTAGTTAAGCAAACTTATCAAAACGAAAACCCGTTTGCGGTTAATGCCCGTTACGTTTTTCCGCTGCCTGATGAAAGCGCCGTGCACGCCATGACGATGCGTATAGGCGAAAGAGTCATTAAAGGCCAAATTGATAAAAAAGTAGAGGCTGAAAAAAAATATCACGCAGCTAAAAAAGCAGGTAAACAAGCGGCTCTAGTACGCCAGCAACGCGCTAATATGTTTATTACTAACGTAGCAAATATTGGCCCTGGCGAGCAGGTTGTTGTTGAACTTGAGTATCAAGAGATAATTGATTATAGCCGCGGTACATTTGCGATTCGTTTTCCGACGACTATTACACCGCGTTATCACGCGATTAGTGGTGAAGTTGAGCAAAGTAATACCGAAAGAACAGCATTTAATTCGGCGCCAAACGGCTGGTTAAGCCCGGTTTATAGTATACAAAGCGCGGCGCAAAGCCACGGCGATACGCCTAATAGCAAATTTAGCTTAAATATAAATATAGACGTAGGTTTAGAGCTGGTGGATATAAACTCTAAATTTCATAACGTAGATATTCATAACCCTGCATTTGGCCAATATACCGTTGCGTTAAATGAGCAAAATGCCATAAACCGCGACTTTGTACTTGAGTTTAAACCGCTTCAAAAAGAAAGCGCTCAGGCTGCATTTTTTACCCAGCAGTTTGAAAATGGCGACAGGTATGGGCTTGCAATGCTAATGCCGCCGGGGGATCACTTTGTACAAACGCAGCGCTTACCTCGTGAAATGGTATTTGTTGTAGATACGTCAGGCTCTATGCACGGGCAATCTATGGAACAAGCTAAAAAGGCCTTGTTTTATGCGCTTTCGTTACTCGATAGCGACGACAGTTTTAATATTATTGGCTTTGATAACGTGGTTACTCCAATGAGTGATAAGCCACTTATTGCCAGCGATTTTAATTTGCGCCGCGCAGAGCGCTTTATTTACAGCCTAGAGGCCGATGGTGGCACCGAAATACAAGGTGCGCTTAATGCAGTCCTTGATGGCAGTAGTTTTGAAGGCTTTGTACGCCAAGTCGTATTTTTAACTGATGGCAGCGTAAGTAACGAAGATGCTTTATTTAAAAACATTCAGCGTAAATTAGGCGATAGCCGTTTATTTACTTTAGGCATTGGCAGTGCACCTAATAGCTTTTTTATGCGCCGCGCTGCTGATATAGGCAAAGGATCATTTACTTTTATTGGCAGCAAAAATGAGGTGCAGCCTAAAATGCAGCAGCTATTTGATAAGCTCGCTCACCCGGCTATTACTAATTTAGCGCTAAGTGATAAAAGCGGTAGTAGCTTAGATTTTTGGCCATCACCTTTACCCGATTTATACTTTGGTGAACCAATTATGGTGGCTATAAAGCTTGATAAAACAAACAATGTGGTACTTGCTGGGCAAACCGCACAAGGCCCATTAAGTATTAAATTAAGTGCACAAAATAGTGCAAATGCAAAAGGGATTGATAAGTTATGGGCGCGTCAAAAAATCAAATCACTACTTTTATATAATGAGCCAAACGAAGTAAAGGAGGAAGTACAAAGCCTGGCTCTCGCCCATCAATTACTGAGCCCGTTTACTGCTTTTATAGCTATTGAACACACTCAAATTAAAGACGTAGCAAAGCAAACCGCACTAGCTAAAAACACAGCGCCACAAGGCCTGGCTATGCGCTTACCACAAACCGATGGGCAAAGTAGGTTACATATATTACTCGGCTGTATTTTATTACTTAGCTGTGGCGCGCTTAAAATAAGCCGAGGGCTTAATTTAAGTAAGGAACATAAATGAAAAAGTGGCTAAGTACAGGCTTATTAATTGCTGGGCTTGGATTATTTGGTCATGGTGTTTATATGCAAGCAAAGGCATGGCTTGCTCAAGTATTAATTGAGCAAGCATGGCAAGAAGCACTAAAGTCCCCAAGCGCTAAAGTAAAACCTTGGTTTTACGCCGACAACTTTGTAACTGCACAGCTTAATTGGCCTAAGCATAATAAAACGCTGACTGTATTGGCGGGGGCAAGCGGTCGTAATTTGGCATTTGCCCCAAGCCAATTCTTACCCGCCGGAGAGCTTGGTGGTAAAGCGCACGGTAATCCAAAAGGTGCGTTAATCGCGGGGCATAACGACACCCACTTTGCATTTTTGCAACACGCTAAAGTGGGTGAAACGTTCACTTTGCAATTGCAAAGCGCAGAAATACAAGTTTATAAAGTAACGGGGATAGAAGTGATTCATCAATCCCAACATGAGTTTTTACAAAAGTCGGGGCTTTATTTACTCACCTGTTACCCTTTTGATTCACTGGCTGCTGGTACTGATTTAAGGCTATTGGTTTCAGCTGAGCTAATGCCAGATAAAGTAGTATCTGCATTAATATCTTCGCCAGATTCACTAAGTGGAATATCAACCACTAGTTCTTGATGACGCTGGCTTATCATCACACCAATAAACACGACAAAGATGCTCAGCCATTGCCAAACGTTAAGTACTTCTCCCAAAATAATGGCTGACAAAATAAGCGTAAATATAGGGATTAAATTAGAATATGCTGCCGCAGTTAATACCGACACTTTACTAATGGCGTAGTTATACATGCCATAGCCACCAAGGGTGACGCACGAGCCTAAATATAAAATACTCATAAGTGCGGTTAAGTCGTGTTGGTTTTCGCTTGGCAAGTCGATAAAAAATAGAAAGGGCGCAAAAAATAAACTACCGCTAATACCTTGAAGTGCAATAAGGGTAATGGGGGAGTACCGGTTTGCTAAATGTTTAATACTAACGGTATAAAAAGCAGCGCACACCATGGCCATTAATTCTAAAAAATTACCTAGCAGCGGGTTAGGTGCTTGCTCGGAGTTAGGAGAGAGTAATGTAAGTAAAATACTGCCGCCAATACACAAGGTAAAACCGACAACAATGGCTTTACTTATGTACTCTTTAAGCATTAAAAACGCCAGTAACGCCACAATAATAGGCAAGCACGACACAATAACACCCGCCTGCGAGGCTGAGGTGTACTCCATTGCATGACCTTCAAATAAAAAGTATAAGCAAGGCTCAGCAAGCGACATTCCCAGTAAATATTTCCAGTCACCTTTTAAATATTCAAATCGAATAACGTAACGCCATAAACAGAGCGATAAAACTAACGTGGTCAGCATGCGCAAAAATATTACTAATGCGGGGTCGTAAATGGCAATAGCATACTTAAGTGCAATAAAAGAGCTGCCCCATAAAAAGGTGGCAATAATTAAACATAAACTGGCGGGCATAGCGGGTAATTTAAACAATAAAATATAATGCGATCCTAGCATGAATAATTTTAACTTGTTCAAAAATACCGAGCTGGTATAAGTTAAATTATCTAAAAATTTTAATAGTAAAAAATAATGCAAAGGGAACAGGTAATAGTTGTAAAGCTTGGTACAAGTGTACTTACTGGTGGCACCGATAAATTAGACAAAGCTCACATGGTTGAACTTGTACGCCAGTGTAGTGAGCTTAAAAAACAAGGCCACCAAGTCATTTTAGTATCAAGCGGCGCTGTTGCAGCAGGTCGTGAGCAACTTATTAAACCCTGTGGCCGAAGCCTGATTGATAAGCAAATGTTAGCGGCAGTAGGGCAAGGCCAACTTATCCATATTTGGCAAAGCTTATTTGCTTTATATGGTATTAACGTAGGGCAAATGTTACTAACCCGAGCGGATGTAGATGATCGCGCTCGCTATTTAAATGCTCGCGATACACTCACCGCATTATTAAATTACGATGTAGTGCCCATTATTAACGAAAACGATGCAGTCGCTACAAGCGAAATTAAAGTGGGCGATAACGATAACTTATCGGCCCTTGTAGCCATTTTGGCTAATGCCAACAAGTTATTGCTACTTACCGACCAAGAAGGCTTATTTACCAGCGACCCGCGCACTAATGCTGATGCAAAGCTAATTGACGAAGTAACCCACATAAACGATGAACTTCGCCAACTTGCTGGTGGCAGTGGGACAAACTTAGGCACCGGCGGTATGGCCACAAAACTCCAAGCTGCCGATATAGCAAGGCGCGCAGGGGTTGAGGTTATTATTGCCAAAGGTGCTGGAAACAACGTTATTTTAAAATGCATGAGTGAGCAATTACCGGGGACGCGTTTTTTAAAGCTTAGTGCGCCAAAAGATGGCCGTAAAAAATGGCTAATGGCAGGGCCTAAAAGCACAGGCCAAATAATGATTGATGCAGGGGCCATTGCAGCACTGCAAAACAAAGGCGCAAGTTTACTCTCTAAAGGAGTTACAAGTGCATTTGGTCGCTTTGAGCGAGGCGACTTAATAGATCTAATTGATGTCGATAACCAAGTTATTGCACGTGGCCTAACACGCTTTAGCAGTGTTGAGGTAAATAAAATTAAAGGAGCGCATTCAAATCAAATAGGCAATTTACTCGATTACGATACAGGAGCAGAGGTATTACACCGAGACGATTTAGTCTTATTTTAAACCATGCTTTAGTATGGGAATAAGGTGTTGCTAATAATTTAGCAAAACTGATAATTTTGTCTAAACTGTTGAGATAATAAACAGTTTAGGCATTTTTAATGAAGGCGAATAGTTGCGGGCATGAATGGATTGTTAAGCTTACACAGCAAGAAGAGGAAAGCGACTTAGACACTGCTCTTATTCAAATTATTGCCGATTTACTCGAAATCAAGCACTTTGCCATATACATAAATAAACATATTTCGAGGCCATTGCCTCCTACATTAATTAACACCAGCAGTAGCCTTAAAGCTTTATCTCCCACAGAAGCCTTATTGGTTCTTAATAAGGTTTCTCAGAATAAAATACGAGTAAGCCGCAGTAGCAACGTAATTAGAAGTTACTTACCTGTTTATCACTTAGGCGAAGTAATGGGGGTTTTATTAATAGAAACTCAGCATGCACTAAGTGAACGCATAACCGCGTTGGCTATTCATATTTTAAATATTTATGCTAATCAACTCGGGCTTTTGTATAAATCGCGCTTAGACCCGTTAACTGAGCTATTAAATAGGCAAACATTTGACAAAAAAGTAATTGAAATAGTTTCAGGTAATGGCTTTTTAGAACCACGAAGTGAGGTTTCAAATAAGCGCCGATGGTATTTAGCCATTGCCGACATTGATCTTTTTAAAAATGTAAATGATAACTACGGGCATGTAATTGGCGATGAGGTTATTTTGTTAGTGGCAAGGCTTTTAAAAAATAACTTTAGATTAGAGGATTACGTATTTAGATACGGTGGTGAAGAGTTTGCGGTATTATTTCAAACTAAAACAGAGACCGAAGCGCGTGTTGCCCTTAACAGATTACGCTTAAATGTTGCAGAGTATCCTTTTCCGCAAGTAGGGCAGCTCACCATTAGCTGTGGTTTTTTAGAACTTGCCAGTATTGATACGGTTTCAAGCATTGTTAACCAAGCAGATTTAGCCCTATATCACTCTAAAAATAATGGCCGAAACAGAGTAACTTCTTATAATGAATTAGGCGTAAACTTCCAACAACAAGTAGATAACAGCATTGAGCTTTTTTGATTGTAAATTTGTGCTAAAATCTGGCTCCTTAAATTGTTGTAGGCAGAGCACAAAACATGAAATTCGTTCGTTGGTTTTTAGGTTGTATAATTTTATTCTTTAATTTTGTATTTACTCCTCGCAGTAAAAAGCGTGCAAGCGACGAGCAAGCAAAGCTTGATCTGCAAACCTCACAATTTAAACTTTATCAATTTAAATCATGCCCGTTTTGCGTAAAAGTGCGCCGTGCTATTAAGCGCGAAGGCTTAAAAGTAGAAACACGTGATGCAAAAAATAATCAGCAATATCGTCAAGAGTTGTTAGAGCAAGGCGGCAAAATTAAAGTGCCATGCCTACGTATTGAAAAAGATGGCCAAGTACAATGGCTATACGAATCAAACGATATTATTGCTTACTTAAATAAAGTAGCAGCTTAAACGTAACCATATAATTTTTATCTCACTTATTTAAAGAGACATTACCATGACAATCCGTACTCGTGTTGCCCCGTCACCAACAGGTGACCCGCATCTTGGCACAGCTTACATTGCTTTATTTAACTACTGTTTTGCTAAACAGCAAGGCGGCGAGTTTGTTCTTCGTATTGAAGATACCGACCAAGTGCGCAGCACACCAGAATCAGAGCAAGCTATTATGGATAGCCTGCGTTGGTTAGGCCTTGAGTGGGATCATGGCCCTGATGTAGGTGGCGAATTTGGCCCGTACCGTCAGTCTGAGCGTAGCGATTTATATAAAAAATACGCGCACCAGCTAGTTGAGCAAGGTAAAGCGTTTTACTGTTTTGCTACAAGCGAAGAGCTTGATCAAATGCGCGAAGAGCAAATGGCCGAAGGTCTGCGCCCTAAGTACGATGGTCGTGGTTTAAACCACACAGAAGACGAAATTAAAGCAAACCTAGCTGCTGGTAAGCCTTACGTTATACGTATGAAAATACCAAGCGAAGGCACCTTTAAATTTAACGACTACCTACGCGACGAAATTGAGATCCCGTGGGAAAACGTAGACATGCAAGTGCTATTAAAAGCCGATGGTTTCCCAACGTACTTTTTAGCAAACGTGGTAGATGATCACCACATGCAAATTAGCCATATTTTCCGTGGCGAAGAGTGGATTAACTCAGCACCTAAACTATTAAAACTTTACGAAGATTTTGGTTGGGAAGCGCCAGTGCTAGGGCATTTACCATTATTGCGTAACCCAGATAAATCAAAGCTTTCTAAGCGTAAAAACCCAACCAGTATTAATTACTATAAAGAAATGGGTTACCTACCAGAAGCAGTGCTTAACTACTTAGGCCGTATGGGTTGGTCAATGCCTGATGAGCGTGAAAAATTCACCCTTAACGAGATGATTGAAAACTTCGACATGAAGCGTGTATCGCTTGGTGGCCCAGTATTTGACGTAGACAAGCTAAGCTGGTTAAACGGCACGTGGATCCGCGAAAACCTAACTGACGAAGAGCTTGTGCAGCGTTTTGTTGATTGGAAGTTTAACGGTGAAATGCTAGCTAAAGTATTACCAGAAGCTAAAACGCGTATTAATACGTTGTCGGATATGGTTGATTTAGCCGGTCACTTTGTTGGGGGGATTCCAACTTACGACCCAGCACTTTTAACTGCGGGCAAAGCTGACGAAAACGTAATACGCCAAGCGCTACAATTTTTTGTATGGCAATTAGAAGGCTTACGTAGCTTTGAAAAACCAGCTATTTTTGCCATTGCAAAAGAAGTCGCTACATTCCATGAGCTTAAAATTAAAGACTTTTTAGAGCCGATATTTGTAGCAATCACAGGTAAAACATCATCTACCTCAGTGCTTGATGCAATGGAAATTTTGGGCTCTGATCTATCACGTGCGCGTTTACGTGTAGCGCTTGCTCATTTAGGTATTTCTAAAAAGCAGGCTAAAAATATTGAGCGTGCGTACCGCACATACCCAAGTGCATAATCTTTAGTCTTACTTTATAAAAAGCCGAGCTTATTAATTAAGTTCGGCTTTTTTGTTTCAGGCTGTTTGGCTATATGTCATGGTATTTTGATATTGTTTAGCGCAAGCATTCGTAATTTACTAAATGCTATAATGCTGCATGTAAACCCAAAGGAGGCAGTATGATTGCACCTGTAAAAAACAAAGCCTTATTTAGCAGCAATACCTTTTCAATAAATTTAGTTACTTACCCTACAAACCACAGCGTAATGAATCATATTGACCCAGTGCAACAAGGTCGCTATTACAAGCTTAATTTTGTACTAGTAAAGCCTAAAACTGGCGGGGCATTTAAATGCTCTAAATGCATTATTAATTGGTTTAACCGCGTGTATTTATTTAGACCCGATAAGTATGAGCACAGTGTAACTAAAATAGAGTCGGGCAAGCGTGTATTACTTAGCTTTGCATTAAATATTTAGCCAGAGTTAAGGGTATTTAATTAATAGTCGTAGGCCTGTCCGGTGCATAAAACAGATAGGTCACAATACGATACTGAGGTTTCACTACAAGAATTGATAGTAAAGGCATTGCCGCCTCTGCGCATTGCATCCGCTTTAAGCGAATCAATCGCGTTTGATTTAGAGCGATTGTAGCTTATATTTTTATTGCCTCTACCGTCGCCATCGCAGCTTTCGCCTTCTATTCTCCCTAAAAGTGTTGCGCCACTTTCGTGTGCTTCTTGGTCGCTATAAAATTGCTGCAAATCTCTTTTATTAACGTAGGTGCCAATTTCTTGAGATAAAACGCCGTTGTCTATATCTGTATGATAAGTCATGCCAGAGCACCCAGCCAAAGTTGTTAGTACGCTTATTGTTGCTATAACACGTAGCATAATTATTAGTCCCTTATGTAGTTTGGAAAGTAAATTACTAACAAAAACAGAAGTGTGCAACATTTACTCTTAAGTTAATTGTAAGATTTAGTAAGTGATTCGACCTCTCTTTATTTTATTTCTGGTAGTATGGATAGGTTATAAGCAGTTTAAGCAGTGAACAAACTATGTTAAGTCCTTATTTTCAGCAACATGCTGATTACGTTTCTATCTCTCGTGAGCAAGGTTGTCGTTTCGCAAAATGTGTTGCCGATGACTACAACCCACTTCATGACAAAGATGCTAAAAAGTTTTGCGCGCCAGGAGACTTACTTTTTTCTTTAGTGTTAGACCGCTATGGTATAAGTGAGCGAATGGAATTTACCTTTGCTGGTATGGTTGACGAAAACACTAAACTTAATTTCCCACAAGGGGATGACGAATTTGATGTAACCAACGGCGATAAAGTTATATTAAAGGTAAAACGCGAAGGTAAAACCAGCAAATGCCCAACACTTACTAATAGCCTAATAAAAAACTATGTTGAGTTTTCTGGTGCGGCTTTCCCGCATGTAATTATTCCACTAATGGGTAAGCAAGAGGTGATGATTAACCCTGCGCGCCCAATGGTTATTTACGAGTCGATGATTATTAACCTTGATAACATTGATATTCAAGAACCTACGCTTGAATTTGCTGAGCCAAGTTTTGAGTATGCCGGTAAACGCGGAAAAATTACTTTGCGCTTTAATTTACTAGAAAACGGCGAAAAAGTCGGCTTTGGTGAAAAGCACATGGTGGTGTCGGGTATTCGTGAATATTGCCAGGCAACCGTTGACGATTTAATCGCATTTTATAATGAGCGAAAAGCCACATTAAAACCGGCTTAAAGTTTATTTTAAATAAAGGCGCTATTTATAGCGCCTTTTTTATTACTAAAGCTCAGGTATAATAGCGCTCTTTGTTATTTTAAAGCTAAGCCTATGTCTGCTACATCGTTCTCATCTCTTAAACTCGATTCGTTATTATTAACAGCGATTGAGCAAAATAATTACACTACGCCAACCGCAATTCAGGTTAAAACTATTCCGCCTATTTTAGCGGGCAACGATGTAATGGGCAGTGCACAAACAGGCACAGGTAAAACAGCAGCCTTTGTATTACCACTACTACATAAGCTTTTAAATACACCTAAAAAAGATGAGCCAGGCATTGCCCGAGTGGTCATTTTAACGCCAACGCGTGAGCTTGCTCAGCAAGTATTTGCCAGCTTTGAAAAGTACGCACAAGGCAGCAATATTAATGGCGCTTTAGCGTATGGCGGCGCAAGTATTGGCCCGCAAATTAAAGCACTTAAAACAGCGCAAGTAATAGTCGCAACCCCAGGGCGATTACTCGATCATATAGTTAAAGGCAGTGTGATACTTTCAAGTGTTGATTCATTAGTGTTTGATGAAGCAGACCGCATGCTCGACATGGGCTTTATTGACGAAATAAAACGTATTCTGCGCCACATTCCAGGCGATCGCCAAACTTTATTGTTCTCAGCAACATTTGACGATAGCGTGTTTGAGTTGAGTAAAAAGCTACTTAAAAACCCTGAGCTTATAGAGGTTGATAAACGTAACTCGGCTGCCGTTGAAGTAGAGCAAGTTATTTATTCGGTAGATGAAGACAGAAAGCGTGAGCTGGTATCACACATGATTGGTATGAAAAACTGGCGCCAAGTACTCATATTTACGCGTACTAAACAAATGGCCGATAAGCTTGCTAAAGAAATGTGTAAAGACGGTTTAAAAACAGAATCCATTCATGGTGATAAATCGCAAGGCGCGCGCGACCGTGCACTACAAAACTTTAAAGAAGGCACTACACGCGTATTAGTTGCCACTGATGTAGCTGCGCGCGGGCTCGATATTCCTGCGCTTAAATACGTAATAAATTTTGAACTGCCATACATAGCTGAAGACTACGTGCACCGTATTGGCCGTACAGGTCGCGCCGGTGAGCAAGGCCTTGCAATGTCGCTAGTAAGTATTGATGAGCAATGGTTACTGGAAGAAATAGAAGTACTGCTTGATACGCGTTTAGCGCCTCAATGGTTAGAAGGTTACGAGCCAGATTTAAACAAAAAGCCTAAAGATAATCGTAAAAACACCAATAAAGCGCGAAAAGATCGTGATAAAAAACGCATTACAGGTCAAAGAGCACCCAGTAGACGCCGTAAGTAATAGCTTTTGTTTCGCTTTTTTGCCTATACTTGAGCTAATAAATAGCTGAGGTAAAGTTATGTTTGAAACGGATCAATGGGCATTTTCGGGAGTCGATGGCCAAATATCACTGCACAAATGGCAAAAGACCATTGATCTTATTACGGGGCTGTTTTCGGCTCCGTCAGGTTATATAGTACAGGCAACTAGCAAAGGCTACCGGGTTGTAATTAGAAGTAATGAAGGCGGCTCTAACTTTGAAACCAACTCAATACTCCCTCCACAAACACCTCTTTTTTGCAGATACGTAGCGGAAAATAACAATATTTTATATGTTAACGATGCCTGCAATAATGAGCAATGGAATACCATGCCTGAGGTTGTTGAAGATGGCGTTCAATCATACCTAGGATTACCCATTCATTGGCCCGAAGGTGATGTGTTTGGCACGCTATGTTTAAAAGACACAAAACAAACTAGTTATACCGATGAGTATTTTGAGCTAATAGAGCAGCTTCGCGACTTGATTGAAGACGATTTAGCGCTTATTTATAGCTTTGAGCAAATGCGCGAAATAGCCATGCTTGACCCACTTACAAACATTTATAACCGCCGCGCACTTACCTTGCTAGCTCAGCAAAAGCTTAACTTAGCACTGCGTTTAGGCTTTGACGTATGCTGCTTGTTTATTGATATAAACGATTTTAAAAAATTAAACGATACCTGCGGCCATGAAGTAGGCGACAAAGCGTTAATTATTTTGGCTAATACCCTAAAAACACATTTAATAGATGCTGATATAGTAGGGCGTTTAGGCGGCGACGAGTTTGTGGCTGTAATGCAGGTAAGTGATAAAAGTAAGCTTAGCTACATTATTAATAAAATTACCACTGAGTATTCAAAAGCTTTACTTAAAAAAGGTGTTCGCGATATATCGCTGAGTATTGGCTATAGCTTTACGGATAAACAAAAACAACCATTTGACGCATTACTCAATGACGCAGACCAAGCCATGTATAAAAATAAACAAGCTTATAAGCAGGCTAAAAAAGCTTAACAATAAAAGCAGTACACTTAATCATAGCGATAAAAAAGCAAGCTATTAGGCTTGCCAAGAAGGGTGTGAATTTAGTTTAACTTTTAAGCGATTTGTTTCTCAGCTAGGTTGAGCTCCATAATGGCTTTTAATAAACGGTATAAATTTATTGATGCATCAATTTCTTCTTTACGGTTTGTTAAGCTTTCAATATTTAAGCCCAGTGGCACGTCTAGGTGCGCACAGCTTTTAAGGATTAAGTCGAGGTTTTCGCGGCAAATACGTACAGATTCACTTAATGTGTTTTCTGCATCAAGCATGCGCCATTTGGTGGCTTCTGGCACTGAGATACCCAACCATTGCATAAACTCTAAGGTTTTTTCGCCGCCGCAGGGAGTAAACGTTAAAATAAGTCGTTTTGGTGTAATGCCTTGTGCTTTGCAGGTACGCGCGTAACTGGTGATTAAATCAATTGTGGCTTGCCCATCATAAACAGCCTGAGATATAAAAAACTGGCAACCTTGTGCTGTTTTTTCTATTAAGCGTTCGTGCTCATTTCGTTTACTTGAATGGCGTTCTGCAATAGTAACGCCACCTAAAAAGAAGTCATCACTTTGCTCTGCCAATGTTTTATAGGCATCCGGTAGGCTTAGTTTTATATCACCCACCGATGATGGGCTACCCACTAAAACCACATTTTTTAAATCGTAGTCGTTTTTAGTTTCGCTTAGCCAATCTTTAAATTCGCCTACGCCACGTTGCGCTACACTTTTATATGTAATTACATCTTGAGCAGATAAATTACGAAGTAATTGGCTGTATTCACGTGGGTCTACAGTTTGCTTAAACGGAAATGGGCGAGCTTGGTTAGTGCGGCTGCTTTCGTCTTGAATGTCGTAAATTATTACGCCGTCGTATTCAATTTCGTGCAAGCGCCCTAATAGCTTCTCTGCAATGGTTTTTAATTGCGCTTTATCGGTGCCAACTTTAGGCGGGGTAGTACCAATAAGATAAACACCTTGTTTGGTGTCTTCTATTTTCTCTTGAAGTGATAAAGCCATAATCCTCATTCCAGCTTAGTCCAATGTATGTAATTTAATATAGCAGCCATTTAGACGTCTAGATAGATTTATCTAATGAAAATTTTTCAACTTAGGTGAGGAATATTCATACTGACAATTTAATAAACCGCCTGATTGACACAGTTGTTTACATAAAAAATGGGCTAAAGCTCTTACATTTACTCGCTTTAAGGCATAATCGAATGTGAGTTAGTAATAAACCTAACAATAAATTTGCTCAATTTAAAAAGGGACAATAATGAAATTTAAATTATTAGCAACAAGCTTAGCGGTATCACTAGCGCTAACTGGCTGCGTAACACAGCAAAGCGAAAACACCCAAACAGCACAACAGCAGCAAACAACAAAAGCTGACGAACGTGTATTTTCGCAAGAGTACTTAATTGAAGAGCTAGATAACGGCTTACGTGTAATGGTAGTTAAAACCGATTACCCAGATGTAGTTTCGCTGCAAATTCCGGTATCAGTTGGCTCGCGCAATGAAGTAAAAGAAGGTAAAACCGGTTTTGCTCACTTTTTTGAGCACATGATGTTTAAAGGCTCTAAAAAATTTCCGCAAGACGAATACACTGCCATATTTAAAAATGCAGGGGTCGATAACCGTGCTTACACCACTAACGATTACACTAACTACCATTTAAATTTTTCAAAGCAGCACCTTGATAAAGTACTTGAAATTGAAGCCGATATTTTTCAAAACTTAACCTACACCGAAGAGCAATTTAGAACCGAAGCGCTAACGGTTAAAGGTGAATATTTAAAAAATAACGCCAGTCCAATTCGTAAATTATTAAGCGCTGTACGCGAAGAAGCCTTTGATAAGCATACCTATAAACATACCACTATGGGCTTTTTTGAAGATATAGAAGCCATGCCAGATCAAATGGCATACGGTAAAGAGTTTTTTGATAAGTTTTATAAGCCTGAATATGTATCGCTAGTGATTGTAGGGGATGTTGACCCTAAAGCCACTATGGCAATGGTTAAAAAGCATTGGGGTGGTTGGGAAAAAGGCGATTACGTTGCCGATATTAAAGCTGAGCCAAAGCAGCAAGCACCTAAATATATACATGAACAAAACGAAGCCTTACCAGGGCATTGGTTACTTGTATCGTATAAAGGTGCGCCATGGGAGCCTGCTAAAAAAGACAGAGCTGCGCTTGATTTAATCTCACAGCTTTATTTTTCAAACAACTCTGACTTATACCAAGAGCTTGTTGTTGATAAACAAATAGCGAGTCAAATGTTTACCTACAATCCAGAGACAAAAGATCCTGGTTTATTACATGTATTTGTAAAAGTTGAAAACGAAGAAGATTTAGCAAAAGCACGTGATGCAATTAACCGCACTTACGCTAAAGCACGCACTGAACTTGTTGATGAGCAAAAGTTAAGCGATTTAAAATCTAACCTTAAATACAGCTTTATTAATGGCTTAGATTCATCTCAAGCGATTGCATCAACCCTTGCAAGTTACATGCATTTTGAGCGCGACCCTGAGGTTATTAATCAGCTTTATAAATCGGCCGACAACATCACAGCACAAGATATTAAAGCCGTGGCTAATAAATACTTTGTAGATGACTCGCGTACAACCGTGACCATGTCGGCACTTGATAAAGCCCCAGGGTTTGAGCAAGAGGCTAACTTAAGTGCAGCAGTCGCAAAGCTTGAGCAAGCACCAGAGGCACCGGTATTTAAAGTGCTTGATAAAACTAATAGCTCGCCGCTGATTGACGTAAACTTTTTATTCAATACAGGTGCAGCCGCAGACCCTCAAGGTAAAAAAGGTGTAGCCGCGCTCACCGCCGCTATGCTTGCTCAAGGTGGCTCACAAAGTACTAGTTACAAAGAAATTCAAAAAGCGCTTTATCCGCTTGCGGGTAGCTTTGGTTATCAAATAGATAAAGAAATGCTGTCGTTCCAAGGGCGTATTCATAAAGATAACGCTGAAACTTGGTATGCACTTGTAAGTGATCAATTACTTAATCCAGGGTTTAGAGACGATGACTTTAAACGCCTTAAAAAGGAAATGATCGACGGTATTAAGTCGGGCTTAAAAGCCTCTAACGATGAAGAGCTTGGTAAAGAGGTGCTTTACAGTACGCTTTATAAAGGCCACCCATATGAGAGCTACAACTATGGTGATATTTCTGATTTAGAAGCACTTACCCTTGATGATGTTAAAGCATTCTATAACTCAGAGCTTACCCAATCTAAACTAACACTTGGTTTAATTGGCGCAGTGCCTAACGCACTTAAAGCAAATATTATGAGCGACTTAGCAACCTTACCTAAAGGTGAGCAAAGCCGTTTAAGTATTCCTGATGCGCCAGTCCTTAAAGGTCATCATGCAACAATTGTAGAAAAGTCGGCGCAATCTACCGCGGTATCGTTTGGTTTCCCAATTGATACTATTCGCAGCAGCGAAGATTGGACAGCACTTTGGCTTGTGCGCTCGTACTTTGGTGAGCATCGTAGTTCTAACTCATACTTGTATGAGCGAATTCGTCAAACACGTGGTATGAACTACGGTGATTACTCGTACATTGAATACTTCCCGCGTGGCATGTTTCAAACTAAGCCTGATGCAAACTTAGGGCGCTCTGAGCAAATATTCCAAATTTGGTTACGCCCGCTGCGCTCTAATAACGATGCACACTTTGCAACGCGTACTGCGTTGTTTGAACTTGATAAACTCATTAAAAATGGCTTAACCGAAAAAGGCTTTGAAGCAACTCGTAACTTTTTAATAAACTACGTGCCGCAGCTAGTAGCAAGTCAAAACCGTCAGTTAGGGTATGCACTTGATAGCGAATTTTACAACACAGAGTCGTTTGTAAAATACGTGACAAGTAAGCTTGAAAAGCTAACGCTTGCAGATGTTAATCGCGTGATAAAAGATAACCTTCAAACAGAAAACGTACAGTACGTGTTTATTACCGGTGACGGCGAAGACATGAAAAAACGTTTAGTGTCAGAGCAAACCTCACCAATGGTTTACAACACAGAAAAACCAGCAGCGCTTGTTGCTGAGGATAAAGTCATTGCCGATTACACATTAGCTATTCCAGCTAACAACATTGAAGTAATGGCTGTTGAAAAAGTGTTTCAGTAATTAATCTCTTTTTCTAACATATAAAAAATGCCCCAGTGCTTATAGCCTGGGGCATTTTTATTTAATTAGTGTTATTGAAGCGTAATATTAGTTAGTCGCTAAAAGCACTGAGCCTGCGCCTAGAGCAAAGCTTATTAAGGAGCTAATAACAACCCCCGCTAAAAAGCTTTTAGTTGGCGTACTTTTAACGTCATTATTTATAGGCTCATCAAGTTTAATTAGCTCGCCTTGGCGTACTTCAAGTACCGCGCAAAGCGCCATAGTGGTTTCTTTAGAAGCGGCGCCTTCTTTTTCTACCCGTTGAATGGTCCGCAAACTTACATCGCAGGCATCTGCGAGCTGTTGCTGCGTCCAATCTAACTTACTTCTAAGCGATTTAACTGTTGTAGGATTTAATTGCACGTTAAAGCTTCCCTACAAATAGTTCAACAATGGTTGCCGTTGTATAGCCAAACACCGCGCCACCTAATGTACAACCAGCAAGAAAAAATGCTGCCTTTTTAGGATCGTCTGAAAGACTACTTTGAACTTGTTTGTCTATCACACTGCTATTTTTATAAAGAGTGCACTCCAGACGCCCTGTAAGTATATTAAGCATGTCAAATTTTACTTGGTACTGTGAGCCCTCAAAAGCAAAAGAGTGTGTGCTTGCACAGTAGATATTTCGTTTTTTACTGAATAGGTCATCGTTTACAAACACTTCCTCTTTACCGGTAAAGTAACTTCCAAAACAGGCTATTTGATTATCACCATCTTGAAAGTAAAATTTATAACCAAGTTTTTTAGTATTCAATACATCGTTTTTCATCATCGTTATCCTTGTTGAGTTGACGATGCTAATTTAGCGGTAATTATTATTTTTTACGCCGTCAGTAGTATGCCAGTACTTGTTTTGACGTATGACAAAAAGCCTGTCATACATCGTTACCTTTTGATTTTTATTATAAAAATAACAAATTTAAATTTGAGTTAATTTAACAGGCTGTCATATAGTATATGCTTTGATTTAAGCATACTGAGCAAAATAATACCTAGAGTTATGCTGCTTAATAATTTTTTATTAAAAAAATGTTAATGACTATACTGATAAACAGAAAAATTAAAATGGAAAGCACGTGTTAGACGATAAAATGTTTTTAAAGCAAGTTTTAGACACCACACCGGATCAGGTCGTCGTGATTAATGACTCAGGGGAGATTGTTTTTGTAAACAAGAGCTGGCAAAACTTTGGTGAGCAAAACGACTGTACTTGCTGTGATGTGTGGGAGCAAAAAAATTACTTAGTAGAATGCAAAAAAGCCGCAGATAATGGCGATGAGTTTGGCTTAAATGCGTATCAAGGTATTTTAGCGATAATAGAGCAACAGCAAAGTGATTTTTATTTAGAGTATCCTTGTCATAGCGAAAACGAAAAACGCTGGTTTATGATGCGTGTTGTGCCTTTTGAACTAAGTGATAAAAAATATTATGTTATTAGCCATCAAAATATTACCGAGCGTAAACTAGCCGAAGAGCAAGTACAAAAACTTGCCGCTATTGATGGCTTAACTGATATTGCTAACCGAGGCTTTTTTGATACCTTTTTAGAGCAAGAGTGGAATCGTTGTCAGCGTTTAGGTATGCCGCTGTCGTTGGCTATAATCGACATTGATGATTTTAAATTACTTAATGATACCTACGGGCACCAACAAGGCGATACATGCTTAAAAAAGGTGGCTAAAGTACTCAATGAATTTACTAAACGCCCAGGTGACTTATGTGCCCGTTTTGGTGGTGAAGAATTTGTGTTAGTTTATGGAAATACAAGCTCAGATCAGGCCTTGTTAGTATTGAACGATATTTTAGAAAAATTAAAACATTTAAACATTGAAAATAAGCATTCTTTACCCAGCAGAACCCTTACTGTTAGTGTAGGGCTCACGACTATTACACCAAATAGTGACTTTACATGTGCTCATTTAATCAAAGAAGCAGACGATTTACTTTATAAAGCAAAAAATAAAGGAAAAGATGCTTTATGTGTGAGTGATTTAGCGTTCATATAACTTTTTTACTCTTAGTTATACCTAATAACCAGAACAAATAACTAAGGCGTTAACACCTTAGGCTTTAAATCCGTTAAACTTAGGAAAAGGCTCTTTTTATATCAATTTAAGGCAGTGTAGTATTATGCGTCATGAAATTTGGCAACAGCTTCGTAGTGAAGCAAATGAAGTAGTAACTCGCGAACCACTTTTAGCAAGTCATGTGTATTCATGCATTTTGAATCATGAGTGCTTAGGTTCGGCGTTAAGCTTTATTGTTGCTAATAAATTGGCAGATGCTGTGGTCTCTGCATTTACTATTCGTGAGCTGTTTGACCAAGCGTTTGTAAAATGTGACCGCATGCTTTCTTTTGTTGCCGAAGATATTAAAGCAGTGAAAGACCGCGACCCCGCTGCTGAAACTCACCTTACTGTAATGTTAAACCTAAAAGGTTTTCATGCTATTCAAGCGCATCGTTTGGCTAATTGCCTGTGGCAACAAAATCGCAGAGAGTTAGCGCGATTTATTCAAAGCCGTACTTCTGAAGTGTTTGGTGTAGATATTCACCCAGCATGTCAGGTTGGCAAAGGGATAATGTTTGACCACGCAACAGGTATTGTTATTGGTGAAACGGCGGTAATTGAAGATAACGTATCAATACTGCAATCGGTAACGCTTGGTGGTACAGGTAATGAGCAAGGCGATCGTCATCCTAAAATTAGAGCGGGTGTGCTAATTGGCGCAGGTGCTAAAGTGCTTGGTAATATTGAAGTGGGTGAGGGCGCACGTATTGGCGCAGGCTCAGTGGTACTAACAGCAGTGCCGCCACATACCACAGCTGTTGGCGTACCTGCTAAAATTATAGGTAAACCGGATTGTCCCTGTCCCGCGCAAAGTATGAACCAAAACTTTTTAGCGACACCCGAGCCTGAAAACGAATCACATACCAGTGCTATGCTGTGACATGTAAGTAAAAAAATAAAACTTAAAAGGAATTAAGATGAACAAGAATAGTTTGTTAACTCTAGGTATTGGGTTTATTGCTGGTGTAGGTTTAACTTGGGGTTATTTTAATTTTACCCCAAATAATTTAGAGCCAGTTAAGTTACAGCAAAGTAATGCTCTTTTGCAAAAAACTCATGCTCAGCAGCCAAAAAGCAGTAAAGTAGTAGCAAATAAAGTTATACCAGCTGTAACTGAACAAGCCGTTAGTTTAGAGCAAAATGAAAATATTACTTCCACCGCTTTCGAACCTCAAGAAATTGATGAGTTACCTCTAGAAGAACAAGTTGTGCAACTTAAGCAACAACTTGCCGAGCAAAAAGCAGCACTTAAAAGTGTTTTAAAGCAAATGAGAGGCCCTTCAGATTTTGAGAAAGTCTTACGTGATAAATTTGACGAGCAAGTACGTGACGAAGAGTGGGCTTATCGTACTGAAATGGCATTACAAGATTTTTTATTAACCGCAGATTTGGCAATTATTCCTGATGTTGTTAGCGCTAAATGTAAAACGACGGTATGTGAATTTGAACTTGCCGCACCCGCTGATAACGATGCATTTGGGAGTGCTCAATGGCGTGAGTTAAACGACAAGTTGATGAAACAAGAGTTTTGGAAGCAATTTGTAAGTTCTACATCTACATCAAGTGATACTAAGCTTAGCTTGTTGTTAAGCACAGAGCTTTAAACTGTATCAGTATTAAGTAATAGGTATGACCTGCGATTCTACAGAGCCATCGGCAAGCTCTGTAATTAACACATCGCCTGTTTTAATTTGTCCCACCGATTTAACCACTTTTCCTTGTTGTGTTTTAGTGATGCTATAACCGCGCGCTAAAACATTAAGAGGGCTTACCGAGTCCAGCTTACTTGCTTGTAATGCTAGGCTATTATTGGCTTGCTGTAATTGTTGTTGTATAGCTTGGTTTAACCTTGCTTGTAACTGCGACAGTTGATGAGAGGCCTGCGCTAGCTTTTTATCTGGTGATTGACGCATTAAGCGCGGCGTTAAATTATTAAGCGTGCGCTCTTGCTGATATAAACGGTTTCGCATAGCTTGGTGCAGCGCAATGCTCAGTTCATCTAATCGCTGCGCCTTTTGATTTAGCTGATTGCGTGGATGGCACAAGTTAAGACGGTGCTGAAGTTGCGTGGCAAGCGCGCGCTTATCTGCAATATCGTGTTTAAATGCATTGTTTAAACGGTTAATGAGTTGCGTTACTTTATTGTGTAGCTCTTGCGTGTTAGGGCTTACAAGCTCAGCAGCCGCTGATGGAGTAGCAGCACGAACATCGGCAACATAATCGCTAATGGTTGTGTCTATTTCGTGGCCTACCGCACTTACTATGGGTAATTCACTTTGATAAATAGCGCGCGCAAGTTGTTCGTGGTTAAAACACCATAAATCTTCAAGTGAACCGCCGCCGCGCCCTAAAATAAGTACGTCTACTTCATTACGTGCATTTGCCAGCTCTATTTGATTAATTAAATGTATGTGGGCTTCTTTACCTTGCACCATGGCTGGATAAATTATGACTTCTAATTGCGGCGCACGGCGTTTAAGTACAGTTAAAATATCTTTTATTGCAGCGCCGGTAGCAGAGGTAACCACACCGATACGGTTTATATTTTGTGGCAGAGGTTTTTTGTAGGCAGAGCTAAATAACCCCTCGGCGGCTAAGCGCATTTTCAATGCATCAAACTCTTGCTTAAGCTGACCTTCTCCTGCGGGCTCCATATGTTCAACAATAAGTTGGTAATCACCTCTAGGTTCATAAAGTGATACTCGTGCTTTTACGGTGACTTGTGCGCCATTGGCTGGGCGGTAGCTTTGGTTGCGATTATTCCCTCGCCACATAGCAGCCTTAATTTGCGCTTTATCGTCTTTTAACGAAAAATACCAATGCCCAGACGCAGGGGTAATAAAATTAGAAATTTCACCAGTGAGCACTAAAGATGCAAAGCCTTGCTCAAGCACTGTACGAATTTCTCTGTTAAGGCGTGAAACGGTGTAAACCGTCTGCGAAGGCTTTGAAAACATAAAAAACAACCTAAAACTATTTATGAGACAAGTTTATCATAAATATTTGCGAAATATTATTTACGAATGCCAACAACGCTGTTAAAATTTGGCCGCAATTCCTTATCTTAGATCCACATGTGAGAAGTTGCCAAAATGCTTAGAATTGCTAAAGAAGCTCTTACCTTTGATGACGTACTTTTAGTACCTGGTCATTCTACTGTTTTGCCACACACGGCAAATATTTCAACTCGCTTAACGCGTGGTATCAAACTTAACTTGCCGCTTATTTCAGCATCTATGGATACTGTTACAGAAGCACGTTTAGCTATTGCCCTTGCGCAGGAAGGCGGTCTTGGTTTCATCCACAAAAACATGACCATCGCAGAACAAGCGAAAAATGTTCGTAAAGTTAAAACCTACGAAGCGGGTATTGTATCTTACCCTGTAACAGTAACTGCAGATTTAACTATTGCAGACGCTGTTGAGCTTTCTCAGGAAAAGGGTTTTTCAGGCTTTCCTGTTACCGATAGCAACAATGTACTTGTTGGTATTGTAACAAGCCGTGACATGCGTTTTGAAACTAAGCTAGAGCAGCCAGTTTCTACTGTTATGACTAAAAAAGAAAAGCTTGTAACTGTTAAAGAGGGTGCCTCTCGCGAAGAGATTTTAGGTTTAATGCATGAACACCGCATTGAAAAAATCTTAGTCGTAGACGATGCGTTTAAACTCAAAGGCATGATCACCGTTAAAGATTACCAAAAAGCACAAGATAAACCAGATGCATGTAAAGACGATCAGGGTCGTTTACGTGTAGGTGCTGCGGTTGGTGTTGGCGCTGGCACTGATGAGCGTATTGCTGCATTAGTCGAAGCAGGTGTTGATGTTCTACTTATCGATACTTCTCATGGCCACTCTCAAGGTGTTATTGACCGTGTATCGCAAACTCGTCAAGCATACCCTGACTTACAAATTATTGCGGGTAATGTAGCAACAGCTGAAGGTGCTATTGCCCTCGCTGATGCAGGCGTTGATGCAGTAAAAGTAGGTATCGGCCCAGGTTCAATTTGTACTACACGTATCGTAACGGGTTGTGGCGTTCCACAAATTACGGCTATTTCTGACGCAGTTGAAGGCCTAAAAGGCCGCGACATTCCAGTAATTGCTGATGGCGGTATTCGTTTTTCTGGCGATATAGTTAAAGCCCTTGTTGCGGGTGCATCGTGTGTAATGGTGGGCTCAATGCTTGCTGGTACTGAAGAGGCGCCTGGCGAAGTTGAGTTATATCAAGGCCGTTACTACAAATCATACCGTGGTATGGGTAGTTTAGGTGCGATGGATCAAAAAGAAGGTTCATCAGATCGTTACTTCCAAAAATCAAACCAAGCTGACAAGTTAGTACCAGAAGGTATTGAAGGTCGCGTAGCATACAAAGGTCCAATTGCAACGATTATTCATCAGCAAGTAGGCGGTCTTCGTAGTGCAATGGGCTTAACCGGTTGTGCAACTATTGAAGAGCTTAATACAAAACCTCAGTTTGTACGTGTTACATCTGCAGGTATGGGTGAGTCGCACGTACATGATGTGCAAATTACCAAAGAAGCACCAAATTACCGCTTAGGTTAAGCGCGTAATTAATAATTTATTGGGCTTGCTTTGCAAGCCCTCTTTTTAGTCGTTTACATTAACAAATGACATTTAGCATCAGACTTTACGAGATACTCCATGAGCAAAGATATTCACGATTCACGAATTCTCATTTTAGACTTTGGTTCACAATACACTCAGCTAATTGCGCGTCGTATACGCGAAATTGGTGTTTATTGTGAGCTGTGGGCATGGGATGTGACTGAAGAGCAAATCCGCGAGTTTAACCCACAAGGTATCATTCTTTCTGGTGGCCCAGAATCAACAACACTTGAAAACAGCCCGCGCGCTCCTGAGTATGTGTTTAATGCAGGTGTTCCTGTATTAGGCATTTGTTACGGCATGCAAACAATGGCCGCTCAACTTGGCGGTAGCGTTCACAGCTCTGATAAAAAAGAGTTTGGTTACGCGCAAGTGGAAAAGGTAGGCAATTGTGCATTGTTTGATGCAATTGAAGATCATATTACCGATGGCGGCAACGGCGTTTTAGACGTATGGATGAGCCACGGCGATAAAGTTATGGAAGTACCAGCAAGCTTTAGCACAACAGCTAAAACACCAACGTGTCCGCATGCTGCTATGTCTAACGAAGAAAAACGTTTTTACGGCGTACAGTTTCACCCAGAAGTAACGCACACTCATCAAGGGCAACGTTTATTAGAACGCTTTGCAATTGATATTTGTGGTTGTGAAAAACTGTGGACTCCTGCAAAAATTATTGATGATGCCATTGAGCGTATTAAAGACACAGTTGGCGATGATGAAGTTATTTTAGGCCTATCAGGTGGTGTTGATTCATCGGTTGTGGCTATGCTTATTCACCGCGCAATTGGCGATAGATTAACATGTGTATTTGTTGATAACGGTTTACTTCGTTTAAACGAAGGTCAGCAAGTAATGGACATGTTTGGTAATAAGTTTGGTCTAAACATTGTTAAGGTTGATGCTGAGGATCAGTTTTTAAATGACTTAGCAGGAAAATCAGACCCAGAAGATAAACGAAAAGCTATTGGCCACACGTTTATTAATGTATTTGATGAGCAATCTAAAAAGCTTAAAAACGCTAAATGGTTAGGCCAAGGTACTATTTACCCAGATGTTATTGAGTCAGCAGCATCTGCTACAGGTAAAGCACACGTTATCAAATCTCACCACAATGTGGGCGGATTACCAGATGACATGAAAATGGGTCTAGTTGAGCCACTTCGTGAATTGTTTAAAGATGAAGTACGTAAAATTGGTTTAGAGCTTGGTTTACCGTACGACATGCTTTACCGTCATCCTTTCCCTGGACCAGGTTTAGGTGTACGTGTACTTGGTGAAATTAAAAAAGAATACTGTGATTTACTACGCCGCGCTGATGCGATTTTCATTGAAGAGCTACACAAAGCTGAGCTTTACCATAAAGTAAGCCAAGCGTTTACTGTATTCTTACCAGTTAAATCGGTAGGGGTTATGGGTGATGCACGTAAGTACGATTGGGTTGTATCACTTCGTTGTGTTGAAACTATCGACTTTATGACGGCGCGTTGGTCACATTTACCATATGAGTTTTTAGGCGTGGTATCTAACCGTATCATTAACGAAATTGATGGTATTTCACGTGTAGTTTACGATATTTCTGGTAAGCCACCAGCCACAATTGAGTGGGAATAATACCAAATAAGTAAGCTTACTTTGCTGAGCTTATTATTGCGCATTAAAAGGCCCGTTTTTTAAACGGGCTTTTTTACGCGCTAATTTTAGTTCTTAGCTTTTAATTTTTAATGTTTAGTTTTTGGCTCTAACTCAGTCAGCAGCCCTTTTACAAGGCTTACGCTGCCAAACAGCAAAATAAACGTAAAAGGGAGCGCGGCAATAATAGTTATATACTGCAGTGCCTGAATAGACTCAGTACCGCCAATCCACAGCATTAGCATTGCAATTATGCCGGCAATGTTAGCCCATACTAGCTTTTGCTTTATTGGCACTTCAAGCTTCCCGCCTGATGTAAGGCTGTCAATTACTATAGAGCCAGAATCAAGTGTGGTTACAAAGAATATAATTATTAATGCTACAGCTAAAAGTGAAAGCGCGGTACCAAAAGAGTACGCATCAAGCATATAAAATAAGCTAAGTGACACATCGGTAATACCTTTATCAGCACCGAGTACGCCAATTTCATTTATAACTTGATCAATAGCTACACCACCAAACACCGACATCCACGCAGTGGTTACTAAAGTGGGGATAAGAAGTACATATACTAAAAATTCGCGTATGGTACGCCCTTTAGAAATGCGCGCTACAAACATACCAAAACACGGAGCATAAGCCACCCACCAAGCCCAATAGAACACAGTCCAACCGTGAAGCCACTGCGTATCTTCTCGACCGGTGCTAGAACTCAGCGGAATAATATTTTTTACGTAGCCTATTACTGCTGTGTAGGCTGAATCAAGTACAGTGGTAAAGTTTAAAATAAATACAAGTGCTAAAAACACAATAGCAATGCCCATATTTATATTACTGAGTAATTTAACGCCGCCATCCATGCCACGCACAATAGATAAAATAGCTAGGCCCATTATTAGTAAAATAATACCTTGTTGTAATAATAATGAATTTTCGAACCCTAAAACATGGCTTATGCCACTAGCCGCTTGCGAGCCTCCTAGGCCTAGCGATGTAGCAAGACCAAAAAGAGTTACTAATACGGCCATTACATCTATAACATCACCGAGCTTGCCCCATACTCTATCGCCAAAAAGAGGGTAAAACACTGAGCGCATAGAAAGCGGTAAACCTTTGTTATAAACAAAGTACGCTAGGCATAATGCGGTCATGCCATAAATAGCCCATGCATGCAGACCCCAGTGAAATACCGTTGCCCCTAAGGCCATCTCTCGGCCTTGTTCAGTAAAGGGCTCAGCATTTAGCGGTGTACCAAACCAGTTAGTGTAAAACGCGGTAGGCTCAGCCACACCCCAAAAAATAAGGCCAATACCCATACCTGCTGCAAACAGCATAGAGATCCAAGAAAGGGTAGAGTATTCCGTCTTTGCTTTATCGCCTCCTAATCTAATTTTACCAAGCGGTGAAGCTGCTATGCCTATTGCAAATAGTAGGAGTATGTTTGCGCCCCACATAAATACGTAGTCAAAGTTTGTTAAAGCTGCATTTTTTATGGTGTTAATAGCGTCTTTAGCTTCGCTAGGTGAGAGGGCAAGTAGAGTAATAATAAATAGTAGAGATAACCCAATAGAAACGGAAAACACATTACTATGAATATCCATGCCCCATTTACTAACATTATCTTGACCTACTTGATAATCGGTTGAGTCGATACTGTATTTTTTTGATTTAAACTTCATATAAGATGGCGTGACTACAGGCAAAAGCCAATAGTAAAGCTCCTCCATATTTGCATTGTGTATGATCCACGTAAATAAGATACATGATGAAATATGTAATTAGGTGATAAGGCGCGGATCCTCTAAGACAAAAAGTGTATCATAATTGATGCCAATGTTATTGATTTGTTTATGTGTTTAGCTCTGGCGCATTCTATGATTTGCAAAAATAAAAATGTGGTTGTTTTATGTTCTGTTTTTATTTTTATATTACTTATCACAACAAGTACGTAAAAATAATTGCAGTATAACGAGTTACTTTAATCTCAACATTACGTAATTTTAAGTGGCTACAAACAGCTAATTAGCATGCTATTTCATCGTTTTGTATGTTTTAAAAGCAGTTAAACTAAAAAAGTGATTTTTTACTTTACCTTTTCTCAAAGGTCTCTATAATTCGTCGACATTGCAGGGGCGTAGTTCCAATTGGTAGAACAGCGGTCTCCAAAACCGACGGTTGGGAGTTCGAATCTCTCCGCCCCTGCCATTTCTTCTTTACATCGTTTTTATTACTTCATATATTGTTCAAGTGTTTAATCTACTGAGTTGTTATGCATCCACGTTACGCAGCTATTTTTGGTATAGAAAACCTCGAACTAAATCAGCATTATCGTCCAAAAAATACTAATTCTTCGTCAGCGCCTATACAAAGCACTGAGGCTGAGCCTTTAACACTTAATAAGCAGTTATTTACTGATATAAAGCTAAGTGTTCAACCTATGGTCATTAATAGTGTTTTAAAAGGCAGTGAAATGCAGTTAACCGATGATAAGCTTATATTGCCAACCCAACAGCTCAGTGCAAATGATAAACGCGCTTTATGGGCCTTAATGAGTAAACACCTTGATAACCTTTAAAGAAGTAGATGAAAGCGCTATTGAGCAATTAATGGCAATTGAGACAGCATGCCATAGCCACCCTTGGACACTTAAAACAATGAGTTCATGTATGGGGGGGCGTTACTTTAACTTAGCGGCGTTTAATAAAAACACGTTAGTGGGTTTTTATATTGGTGAAAAAGCGGGGCCTGATTTTACACTTATGGATATTTGTGTAACGCCAAGCGAGCAAGGTAAGGGCATTGCTAAGCAGTTGCTTCGTCAGTTTATTGAATATGGCGAACAGCAAAACGCAGAAAACTTATTTTTAGAAGTCAGAGAGTCAAATACTCGCGCAATTGCCTTATACGAGCGTGCTGGCTTTATAGAAATGTCGGTGCGTAAGAACTATTACCCAAGTGATAACCCTGCTAAAAATGGCTTTGAAGATGCTATTTTAATGGGTATGGCTTTGAGCTTAGGTTTTTCGTAGCCAACAACGCTTCTCAAACCTATTTAACTTACTTTATCTTGTATAGCTTGCTCAATAGCGTTTATTAAATCACTTACTAACTCATCTCTGGGTACTTTATTATTACTTTTTAGGTTTTCTTCAAGTGCAGCTGCACTGTGATAAATTTCGTCAAAGTTAAAACACCCTGAACTACCTTTTATACTATGCGCTATTGTTCTTAATGCTTCCCAATCATCTGTGTATTGTAAAGCTTTAACCTCTTCAAGATGAGCGGGTAAATTAGCTAAGTAGTTGTCAGCAATCTGCTGAAATTTCTCACTTTTTAATAAGCTATCCCATTTATTTTGATTATCTTTTTCAAGATTTAGGTAACTTACTAGTACGTTTTCTAGGGCGTCTTTGTCTATAGGTTTAGCAAGTGCTTTATCGCAACCAGCCTCTAGGTAAGTGCCTATGTCATGGTTCATTACATTAGCTGTAAGTGCAATAATAGGGCCGTCGTAAGCAGCATGGCGCAGCATCTTAGTGGCTTCTAAACCGCCCATTACCGGCATTTGCATGTCCATAATAATAAGCTGGTAGTCGTTAACTAGAGCCATTTCTACCGCTTGAGCTCCATTATTAGCTATATCGGGCTCAAGGCCCCAAGTTTGTAGTAGCAGTTTAATTAATAATTGGTTATCTGGGTTATCTTCCGCAACTAAAATATTGGCGTCAAAGCTGTTTGTAGCAAACGATAAAAACGGGTCTTTTTCTGGCACTAGTTGGCTTTGTTGAGTTAAAAACTCAAGCATTGGTTGATCGTCAGAGAGTTTACACGCCACGGTGATTGTAAAGCGGCTACCAACGCCCACCTCGCTTTCAAGCGTTACATCGCCGCCAAGTAGCTGCGCTAAGTTTTTAGAAATACATAAGCCTAACCCAGTGCCGCCAAATCGACGGGTCGTCGTGGCATCAGCTTGTTCAAACGGTTTAAATACTCGCTCTATTTGATGCTCAGACATACCAATACCGGTGTCGTTAATTACAAACTCAAGCTTTTGGCTAGCTTCTAAATAGTGCACACAAATAGATACGTTACCTTGCTCGGTAAATTTAACCGCGTTATTAGCAATGTTTATAAGTATTTGCTTTAAGCGAGTTACATCGCTGTAAATGGTACGTGGAAGTGGCAGATCGTATTTTACGTTTAGCGTTAGTTGTTTTTCTTGTGCTAAAGGCTCAATTATCGATTCAATGTCGTGCACTAGCTGCACTACATTTAATGCCGACTGATCAACAGCGAGCTTTTCAGCTTCAATTTTAGATAAATCAAGTATGTTATTTATAAGCTCTAATAGATGTTTTGAGTTTCGTAAAATAGTACTTAAATGCTGTTTATCGTTAGCTACTTTATCGTTATGTAATAGCTGCTCTGTAAAGCCCATAATAGCCGTAAGCGGAGTGCGTATTTCATGACTCATATTCGCTAAAAAGCGACTTTTAAGTTGGTTTGCTTGTTCGGCTTGCCCAATAGCAAGCTCTAATTGACTATTCATTGCCTCAAGCGCTTTAGTACGGCTTTCTACCTTGTCTTCAAGATGATGTTTATATTCTTCAAGCTGCTGCTGGTAATGCCTAATTTGATTAACCATGTGGTTAAAGTCGTTAAACAGTACGCCTACTTCATCGTTGGTATGAGCAGGTAAATGCACTGATAAATCACCGTCACCTACGCGGTGGCTGGCAGCACCTAATAGCTCAATAGGGTTAAGTAATAAGTTACGTACTACTACAAAAATTAAAATAGGTAGGGTAATCACCGATATAATAACGATTAAGCCGGTAATAAGGCTTATGGCTTTACCCGATTGGTAAAGTACGCCTTTAGGAATAGTAGAAACATAATAATAACCACCGGGCATTTGCACGGCAAAAATCATTCGCTCAATTTTATCAATGCTTGAAAGCTCAATAGTCGAAAGCATACCAATATCGGCCAAGCTGTGTACCTGATTAAGCTCGTACTCACTAATATATTGACCGCGCATGTTGTAGTCGGAGCTAAATAAAATCTTACCGTCTTTGGTAAGCATTAAATTAAGGGTGTTGTTATATGGGGCTTCTAAAATACTAGTATTAAGTATTGAAGGCTCTACATGTATAACAATAAAACCAAGTTGTTGTGGGCGTTTTAAATAGTAATCAACACTATAAATTCGCTGTATAAAATACAAACTTGTGGTGCCATCGTCCTTTTGAATCATAAACTGCTGTTTACTTAAATTACTTTGCAGCACTTTATTAAAAAAAGGGTAACTTTTAGGCGCAGTGGTTAAGTTATTAGAGTAATACGCATCACTTTTTCCACTGGCAGAAACTAAATTAATACTAATAATGTCTGGATAGGCTTCGCTGTAGCTGGCAAATACATCCATTAAAGCGCCAAGTCTGCGGGTATGATCGCCGTTAGCTCTAATGTCATTTGTTAAAAAATCACTGAGTACTGGCGAGGTAGAAAGTAGCTTTGCTGTCGAGTGAAAAGAGTCAATGTAGTTAAATATTTTTTGCTGTTGCTGTTCAACAAAACGGCTCATTATTAAATCAGCTTGTTTTTGTGTTGAATTAGTTACATTGGTGAGCGTAAAGCCACCTAAAAAGAGCAAAGGTAAAATAACTAAAGGTGTTATATACCACAATAACCTGATACTTAACTTACTGGTTTTCATGACCAAACTACTTATCCTCCGTGCAATCTATCAATAATATGCGTTACGACTTTATTACACAAGCTTATAGCTGTCTTGATGGCTGAAATATAATCAGCTATAAAAGTTGGTTGCTTAATATATGGACTGTTTTATTTGTCGTAACATACTGAAAGTAAGTTATTAAATTAAAAATTCATAGCCAGCATTAGCTCAAATATTAATTAAAAAATGTTTAAATTATTACCTTTCACTTATTTTTAATCGTTCTCAAGTTGAATTAGCCATATCGGTTTCTTACAAAGCCAAGATATTTTTGAGTTAGATAGCACACTTTTATACCGACTCCTGTTACAATTGCCACTATTAAAAAATTAGCTATATGGCGTTAATTGTTGTCAATTTATTCATATTAAATTGCTCAAAGCCCAGTTAATAACGATCAACTTAACGGGTTGCCTTGCATACACCTAATGTTATGCATGTAACTTGGCATCAAACTAAAAGAACTTATTAATGGCAGACCAGAATATTATCAACGAAATTAGCAAGCGAAGGACTTTTGCAATCATATCGCACCCGGATGCTGGTAAAACCACCATCACCGAAAAAGTACTTTTGTTCGGACAAGCGATTCAAAAAGCCGGAACGGTAAAAGGCCGTGGCTCTAATCAGCATGCAAAGTCTGACTGGATGGAAATGGAAAAGGAGCGTGGTATATCGGTTACTACCTCTGTAATGCAATTTCCGTATAACAAAGCGCTGGTTAATTTACTTGATACCCCTGGACACGAAGACTTCTCAGAAGATACTTATCGTACTCTTACCGCAGTAGATTCGTGCTTAATGGTTATTGATGCCGCAAAAGGTGTAGAAGAACGTACTCGTAAGCTTATGGAAGTTACGCGCCTACGTACTACCCCTATTGTTACCTTTATGAATAAGTGTGACCGTGATATTCGTGACCCAATGGAGCTACTCGATGAAGTAGAAACAGAGCTAAACATTGCCTGTGCGCCTATTACGTGGCCAATTGGTTGTGGTAAAGAGTTTAAAGGTGTTTACCACATTCATAACGACGAAGCGGTTTTATACAAAACAGGCCAAGGTCATACTATTCAAGAAGTACGTACTGTAAAAGGCCTTGATAACCCAGAGCTTGATACCGCCATTGGTGAAGAACTAGCTGAGCAACTACGTGAAGAGCTTGAACTTGTAATTGGTGCTTCAAACGAGTTTGATCTTGAACTATTTTTAGCGGGTGAACTTTCGCCAGTGTACTTTGGTACCGCCCTTGGTAACTTTGGTGTTGACCACGTACTTGATGGTTTAACGCAGTGGGCGCCTACGCCATTACCACGTGAAACAGAAGACCGCCAAGTAGTTGCATCAGAAGAAAACTTTACTGGTTTTGTATTTAAAATACAGGCCAACATGGACCCTAAACACCGTGACCGTATTGCCTTTATGCGTATTGTGTCGGGTAAATACAGCCAAGGCATGAAAATGAACCATGTACGCCTTGGTAAACAGGTAAGTATTTCTGATGCGGTAACGTTCATGGCGGGCGATCGTGAGCGTGCAGCAGATGCATTCGCAGGTGACATTATAGGCCTACATAACCACGGTACCATTCAAATTGGTGATACCTTTACGCAAGGCGAAAAGCTTAAGTTTAGCGGTATTCCTAACTTTGCGCCTGAGCTGTTTCGTCGTATTCGTTTGCGCGATCCGCTTAAACAAAAGCAGTTATTAAAAGGCCTAGTACAACTTTCTGAAGAAGGTGCAGTACAAGTATTTAGACCGCTTATTAATAACGACTTAATTGTAGGCGCGGTAGGTGTACTACAGTTTGACGTGGTGGTAGCGCGTTTAAAAGCTGAGTACAACGTAGATGCTATTTACGAAGGTGTAAACGTCAATACAGCGCGCTGGGTAAGCAGTGATGACGTTAAAAAGTTTGAAGAGTTTAAACGTAAGTGCGAGAGCAACTTAGCACTGGATGGTGGCGATAATTTAACTTACATAGCACCGAGCCGTGTAAACCTTAATTTATCAACAGAGCGTTACCCAGAAGTAACCTTTAACCATACGCGCGAAAACTAGAATCAACTGACTACAGTTAACTGAAAGCCTGCTAAGGCGGGCTTACAAAGGTAAATAATATAATGAACATTCGTACTATTTTAGTAGAAAAAGCCATTGCAGCTATGACCGCAGCAGGCCTACCTGAAGATACAAACCCAGCGGTTACACAAAGCACACGCCCACAGTTTGGTGATTACCAAATTAATGGTGCAATGGGCGCCGCTAAAAAAATGAAAAGTAATCCACGTGAGCTTGCGCAAAAAATTATTGATCAGCTAGATGTAAGCGATATTGCTGAAAAAACTGAGATTGCTGGCCCTGGTTTTATTAATATTCATTTAAAGCCTGAGTTTTTAGCCAAAAGCGTAGAAGCGGCTAACAGCGATGCAAAACTTGCCGTTAACGAGCACACTAAGCCACAAACAGTCGTGGTAGATTACTCATCGCCTAACCTTGCAAAAGAAATGCACGTAGGTCATTTACGCTCAACCATTATTGGTGATGCCATTGTACGCGCCCTTGAATTTAGAGGCGATAAAGTAATTCGTCAAAACCACATGGGCGATTGGGGCACACAATTTGGTATGCTGATTGCGCATTTAGAAGATCAAATTAGCCAAGGCGTAGACTTAGAGTCGGTAGCGCTTGCTGATTTAGAAACGTTTTACCGCGACGCTAAAAAACGCTTTGACGATGAAGAAGGTTTTGCAGATAAAGCCCGTGATTACGTCGTTAAACTACAAGGCGGCGATGCGCACTGTGAAAAACTATGGAAGCTATTTATAGCAACCTCTGTTAAGCACTCTGAAGAAGTTTACAAACGCCTAAATGTAACGCTTACTCAAGCTGATATTATGGCTGAAAGTGCTTACAACAGTGAGCTTAACGATATTATTAGCTTATTAAAAGATAAAAACATTGCTGTAGAGTCGCAAGGCGCACAAGTAGTATTTTTAGATGAGCTTGCAAATAAAGACGGTGAGCCATCTGCGTTTATCGTGCAAAAGTCAGGCGGTGGCTTTTTATATGCAACCACTGATTTAGCCGCGTGTGATTACCGCTCAAATAAATTGGGTGCTGAACGTATTTTAATATTTGTTGATGCACGCCAGAGCCTTCACTTTAACCAAGTAGAGCTTACAGCTCGTAAAGCAGGCCTTTTACGCGATGAAACAAGCTACGAGTTTTGCCCGTTTGGCACCATGATGGGCGCTGATGGTAAACCATTTAAAACCCGTACAGGTGGCACTGTTAAACTTGCTGATTTACTTGAAGAGTCAATTAGCCGTGCAGCAGCAAAATTAGCAGAGCGTGAATCTGACTTATCGGATCATGATCGCAGCGAAATTGCTCGTAAAGTAGGTATTGGCGCAGTTAAATATGCTGATCTTTCTAAGCACCGTACCAGCGATTACATATTCAACTGGGACAGCATGCTAAGCTTTGAAGGCGCTACAGCACCTTACTTACAATATGCTTATACTCGCGTGCGTAGTATTTTCCGTAAATCAGGAGTAAATGCCGCTACGCTAAATGCTGATGTAGCCATAGCTGAGCCGCAAGAAAAAGCACTCGCACTTAAACTGCTACAGCTTGAAGAAGTGCTTGATTTAATGATCAATGAGGCCACTCCGCACGTATTATGTGGTTACTTATACGAGCTAGCTAGCTTATACATGACATTCTACGAAGCCTGCCCAGTACTTAAAGAAGGAGTAGAGCCAAACGTACGTGACAGCCGTTTAGTGCTATGTAATTTGGTTTCTAAAACACTAGAAACAGGATTGGATTTGTTAGGCATTGAAGTCATGGAGCAAATGTAATCACCGTCGTATTTTAACCTAATACTGCGTTATCCACCCCGACTTACCCTAATCACATACACACCGTATGCTCATAGGGATAAGTAGGGGTGAATGCCTTGTCTTAGGCTAAACTACTTAGGTGAACGTCTGCTTCGTGTAGTTCGCTTTAGCTGCGTTGGTAAAATTATTTAGCCTAAGTCACATACAAACCGTATGCTCCTTGGCATAAATAGTTTTACCGCCTTGCTAGCACTCCTACACTTGCAGATGATTTTAGGCTTTACTTGACGAACTTTTGTAAGTTAATCAATTTTGTAGCTGATAGCTGATAGCTGATAGCTGATAGCTGATAGCTGATAGCTGATAGCTGATAGCTGATAGCTGATAGCACCGTAGGTTGGGTTGAGTGAAACGAAACCCAACATTAACCAAGCACTAACCCAAAATATAAAATTGTTCTTATTACTGATTACTATTGATTGCCTGACCTTAACTTAACTTACCCACATACGCTTTAATAAACAGAGAAGGATTTGTTTATGAAACTCGAAGATATCCGCCGTGAATACCTGCAAGACGCGCTAAGCGAAGATAACTTGCAAGATGATCCATTCAAACAATTTGAAACGTGGCTTGAGCATGCTGTGGGCAGTAATGTGCCTGATCCAACGGCAATGGTTGTGGCAACGGTTGATGAAACCGGGCAACCTTCACAGCGTATTGTATTGTTAAAACATTTAGATGATAACGGGTTTGTATTTTTTACTAATACCGGCTCACGCAAAGCGCAAGAGCTAAAAGGCAATAACAAAATATCGCTGCACTTTCCATGGCACCATATGGAACGCCAAGTGATTGTGTACGGTGAGGCAAAACCATTGCCTACATCTGCCGTGGCAAAATACTTTTTATCACGCCCTAAAGAAAGCCAATTAGCGGCCTGGGCTTCAGCGCAAAGTAGGCCCGTGTCGTCGCGAAAAGTGCTTATGGAAACCTTTGCTAATATGAAGAGCAAGTTTGCCAAAGGTGAAATCCCATTGCCTGACTTTTGGGGCGGCTATTGCGTAGTGCCTACTAAAATAGAGTTTTGGCAAGGTGGCGCACACCGTTTACATGACCGCTTTATGTACCAGCGCCAGGATGATAATAGCTGGCAAGTTACACGTTTAAACCCTTAAACGGTTTACGCTGTGAAGTTTATAGATTCCCACTGCCATCTCGACTTTAGTGAATTTGACGCAGAGCGTGAATCACTTATAAAAGCATGTGTCGCAAAGAGCGTTGAGCGCTTTATAGTGCCAGGCATTAGTTTGGTGCAATCTAAACAGTTAATTGAGTTTAAAAGCAAATACCCACAAGTGCATATAGCTGCAGGGCTCCACCCTTACTTTTTAGATGCTCATAAAGAACTTCACTTAGCGCAGCTGTTTGATTTTGCAAAAGCAAATATTAACCAGCTGGTGGCAATAGGTGAGTGTGGGCTCGATAGGAGTATTGGAAACCTTGAAAAGCAAACGTGGTTATTTGAGAAACAAATTACCCTTGCTAATGAGCTGAATTTACCGCTTATTGTCCACCATCGGCAAAGCCATGATTTAATTGCGCAATCGTTTAAACGCTGCAAGCCAAAATGTGGTGGTGTAATACATGCGTTTTCGGGGTCACTACAGCAAGCGCACTATTATATTAAACAGGGCTTTAAATTAGGTGTAGGTGGGGTTATAACTTATGAGCGAGCAGCAAAAACTCGTAATGTAATTGCTCAAATTGAGCCACAACATTTAGTGCTCGAAACTGATTCGCCTTCAATGCCACTGAGCGGTCATCAGGGAGAAATTAATACGCCGCTACACATTCCAAATGTGTTCAACGTATTATGTAGTTTAAAACAAAGTAGTGATAAAGAGGCGCTTGCTAAAGCGCTTTATGACTCTTGCTCAGAAGTTTTTTGCATATAACGACTCACCTGCCAGCGTTTTAAACCGCGTCCTAATTGCCATGTAAAAATACATGCAATAACTAGCATTAATAAAACTTGCCTACCTAAATCATGAAAATGATTGTGGCTGTCTGATATAGCTGCACGCGTTAAATACGTTACCGACACAAAACCAATAGGGCGATCATCATCGCTTATTACGGGTTCCATAAAAGGTGTTTTTAGCTTGCTAATTCCTGGGGTGGAGTCAGGTAGTTGACCAAAAATATGGTGTGATTGCCAATTATCGCTACTGGCTATCAAAATACCTTGTTGATCGTAAATGGTCGCCGAAAGCACAAATTTATCTTTACTTATATCGTTACAAATAGCATTTAGCTGGGGTTTGTTTTTTTCAATAAGCGGGGTTTTAACGTTTAAAGCCATAAACTTAGTTAAGCTTTGTGCTGTGTTGTCGGCGCTGTCATATAATAACTGATGACTCTGAAAACTACTATTAACACCTACCCAGCTTAATAATACAAAACAGCCAGCCGCAAGTATTAAGCGTACGAGGCGTTTTCTTTGAGATGCGGATATAGGGTTTTTAATATGGTTATTTTTCATAGTCACCGTATATGCTACTGACAGCATTTTGATTTGATGTTACAACTACACTAACTATAACCTTAAACCCCACCTGATGGCGAATTTAGCGTTAATATTAGTTATTCAAGAAATGCCAAAAGTCAGGAAAATAAAAATAAACACGGAGACCCCATGTCGCAAACTAGCATGGCACAGCCAGCTGCTGAGCAGCCATTACAACACTTAACTTTAAATAAGTGGTTTACTTACAGTAGTGGCAATTTTATACCGGTTAATGATATTCCAGATAAAAAGTTAGGGTTATTTAGCATTGCATTTGCGGGTGATTTCGAACACATCCATGTAACACAAATTATTGAGTTTTTAGCTAAATATAATCAAACAGTAACGGCTGTATGTCAGTATCAACCAGATTTAGGCTTAGCGCCTGCGTTGTGTTTTTATGCACAAAATGCAGAGCAAGCAATAAACCCGTTAGCGCTTCAAGAGTTTTCAAGCTCGCTTGATTGCCAACTAGTGCAAGTAGCCACGCCTCCTAACTTATACGAGCCTGGTTTGCTTGTTATGGATATGGACTCAACGGCTATTACTATTGAATGTATTGATGAAATAGCGCGTTTAGCCAATGTTTATGATGAAGTTGCGTCGGTAACAGCGCTCGCCATGGCTGGCAAGCTTGATTTCAGCGAAAGTTTAAATCAGCGAGTAGCAAAACTTGCAGGGATTGAAAAAAGCTTAATTGAGGAGCTTAAAAGTGCGCTTCCTTTAATGCCGGGCATTAAAGCGTTGTGTCAAATTTTAAAGCAACACCACTGGTATTTAGCTATTGCGTCCGGTGGTTTTGTGCCTTTTGCAGAGCGTGTTCAGGAGCTAATTAATTTAGATGAAGTGCATGCTAATGTGCTGGAGTTTAAAGACGACAAGCTAACAGGTAAAGTACTTGGTACTATTGTGGATGCGCAGCAAAAAGCGGTGGTATTAAAGTCACTTCAACAAAAACTAGGCCTTGAAAAAGCACAAACGGTAGCAATTGGGGATGGTGCAAACGATTTAGTCATGATGGCTCAGGCTGGGCTTGGTGTTGCCGTACATGGCAAGCCTAAAGTAATTGAGCAAGCCCAAGCTGCTATATGCCAAGGTTCATTATTGCAGTTATTGTATATGCTAGCTATTCCGCTAAATGTAAAGCCAAACGCATAAGTAAAAGGTTAAACCGCTTAGCGTAAGCGGTTTAACCAAATTAATTTACGACGACCCATTTGTTCAACTTGTTCTTGTTTAAGCTCAAGATGACTTAAAGCTTCTTCAGTTATATCAACCATGTCGCCCACACCAGCAACAGCCCATAAGGCTTCTTCTAAATCTTTTGCTTTGTGCATGGCGTATTGGCTTACGTATTTTAGCTCGTTAGATAAGTAGTCGGTATCTGGGCGGCCCGTGCGTGAAATATAAAGTCGCATTACAAATATGAGCTCCGACTTAATACCTTTGCTTATTTGCTTATTAAAGCTGGTGTAATCTTCACCTAATACGCATTGGCTTACCACAGCATCTTCAATACTGCCCTTGCGCGGGTCAAAGTTAATAGCAAGTGTAAAAGCAAGTGGTGGGTCTTGTCGGCTGCGATCTTTAATATTAGGGGTGATCACATCAACTATTTGCTCTTGCGTTAAAATACTCGATAAGTCGGTTTTATTACTTAATAAGCCAAAGTTTTGTAAAATCACATGCATTGGACTTGCATATAAACCAAAGCCAATAGCACCTGTTTTAAAGTGCGCAGCCTCTTTGTGTAAGTAAAATGGGAATTGGCAAACACTTTTAGTGACCATATTTCTAAGAGCTGTAGAGAGGCCTTCTACTTTTGGTGCCTCTTCAGAAACTTTTAGCTTATCTTTATTCCCTTCTATTAACTGAGTAAAAAAGGTAACACCAGCATGAGGTAAATCAGCTACTCGATTAGCCTTTAAATTAATAGTAGTGAATGACTTACTAATTGCCATTACCTCATACTTTAACTCGCTGAGTTTATGTTTTTTTGTTATTTTCTGCAGCTCAGGAAAGGCTAGAAGTACAATATCACCTTTTTTAAATGTAACGGGCTGTTCGCACTCAAGCTGTAAGCCCATGACTGAAAAATCCCGTGTATATCCATCATATACAATTTCATTTACTGTAATACTGACTGGTGTTTTATATAAGTAGCGTTTGTGCGAGCGTAAGTTAACGTACTCAAGTGGCACTATGTCTAAATAGGGTGGCGATTTATGCTTAGCATGGCCAAAATGCTTGAGCTGGTTAACGAGTGCTTTGTCGTAAGAGAGCTGTTTGTAATCTTCTTGCTCAGCTTTATTGCCTATGCTTGTAAGTACAACCACGTATTTTACATCTTTAATAAGTCCTTTAACGCGTGGAGAAGGGGGCTTATTTAGTTTTTCAATATTAGAGCCGGCACTATTTGGTAGCGAAAGCGGAATAAAAGAGTCATCAGGGTGGCTTGGCATTATTTGTATTTTAAAACTTTGCCAGCTCTCTTTTTGGCTACCAAAACCTAAAAATAAATCTTTTAACTTAGGGTTGTTGTTTAACTCAGTTCTTGTTGCTGAGTAATAGTAAATCTTACCCGACGATACATGTGTAAACGTGTATAGGTAATCTTCTTTAACTGCTGTTATTTGCGTTAGAAGCTGCGTAACTCGTTGATGATTAAGTACGTTGTATAAACAAGGAACTTTTCTTTCATCGGTAAAGTATCGCTGAATAAAAATATTATTTTCGGTGGTTAAGCTTAAACTTGGGTAGAGCGTTTCGTCTTTTTTGCTTAAAAATACATATAAAGAGGTTACACGAGGAATATAATATTGCTCATAACCCTTAGAAACCACAGCATCAAGGGTGTTATCCAAATTTACTTTGTAGCGGCGTTTATTTCCGTTTATAAAGCTGTCTAAAAAGTCATCAAAAGCTTCGTTTTTTTCTATGTAGGTACGTTTTAAGCGAATGTGGTTATATTCACGAGATATATTTTCAACGGCAACAACTTCATATTGAATCCCGTTTTTTAAGCCTAGCTCAAAATCTTGCTCAAGCCCGACTAAACGCATGGCAAGTAGCTCGCCTTTTTTAATAGAGTAACGAGTACCTAGTTTTATTTTGCAGCCACTTAATGATATATCGGAGGTGCTAGCGGCAATGTTCTTTTTATCTTTATACTCAATAGTTACTTTTATCGAGTAGTTCATACGCTCTTCACGGCGGCTTTCGTATGAGGCGAATTTAATTACCTCAGTACTTAATTTATTCTCAAATTCTTGAAGTTCTGATTGCTCAGCTGCTTGCTTTTGCAAAACGCGGTGGTTATTTTCGGTATTCATAACCGCTTCGTATACAGCTAATGTGTATCCACCATGTTGTTCGAGGGCTTTTTCAAATACTTCAATGGCAGTGTCGTCCATAAAGTGCTGCTTGCCATTGTGCTCATAAGGCTTTACTTGTCCGGTGACTAAACCGCGTAAATCAACAAAGCGAGCCACAGGCTGAGAAAGGCGCGACATTTCCATTTTCATCAAAAATTGCTCGGGCTTAGTTAAGCTTGCCGTTTTTGATTTGAAAATTAGGTCAAATTTTGCGTTACCTAAATATGTTTTAAGCTCGTTTACGAGGTCTTCGTATTTGAGCAATATGTCTTCAGCCATTTATAAAACCATCACCGTCTAATTGAAAAAGTAGGTATACTATTAAGTCCATTTATTTGAAGATTTAATAAACGTGAATCGCTCTATGTTATTAATATAGGTACGATTTTTTTGAATAACTACCGTTTAGCTCTTGTTATTATGTGTTATGTGCCATTTTGTTGGCAAGTCACATTAAATATTATCAAAGCAAAAAGTATGCCCTAAATTGTAGCGAAAAAAAACAGGGTTTGTATTTAAAGATTGTGCCGTTAGATCGCACAACAGGCAAGAGTATGTTGCTAAGTAAAAGTTTTAAATGGCAAAATGAGCACTCAATAGTCGATATTTTTAAAATTAAAGAAAAAGTAGGTAAGGTTATAAATGGCTAAAGCGGCAAAAGTAGAATTTGTTTGTACCGAATGTGGCATGAACTATCAACGTTGGCAGGGTCAATGTCGCTGCGGCGCATGGAACACACTAGCAGAGTTTAAACCCTCAGCAGGGCAAAGCAAAAAAGCAGCAGTAAGAGCGACTGTTGGAGGCTATGCCGGTGGTGTTGGCGGTGGTTCTAAAAAAATAAATGATATTGCCACAGCAGAAGCCGAAAAACAGTTAACTGAAATTGGCGAGTTAGACCGAGTATTAAGCGGCGGCGTTACTACCGGCTCAGTTAATATTATTTCGGGTGACCCTGGAGCGGGTAAAACAACGCTTTTATCTGACTTAGTTGCCAGAATGTCTCAGCGTATGCCATCGCTTTACTGTACGGCAGAGGAGTCGTTGTCGCAGTTTAAAAACCGTGTAAACAGGTTAAAGCTTAATTACAACGCTGATGAACTTTACTTACTCTCAGAAACTAGTGTAGAAACTATTATTGAAGAACTTGATAAAAATAAAATTAAGTTTGCAGTAATTGACTCTATTCAAGCGGTCGTTACCGATACCGCCAACGGCAGCCCAGGTTCGCCTTCGCAAGTAAAAAGTGCTGCGCAAGCGCTTACACAATACTGTAAGCAAAATGATGTAACCATGTTTATTATTGCCCATGTAAATAAAAATAACGAAATAGCAGGGCCGCAAACATTAGTACATATCGTTGATGCGCTTTTGCATATAGATACTAACGATGGGCAGGTGCGAACGCTTAGGGCAAATAAAAACCGCTTTGGCGACATCGATACCGTAGGTATATTTAAAATGTGTGAGCGGGGTATGCTTAGCGTTGATAACCCAAGCGAGATTTTTTTATCGGGTTCAAGTACGGAATCGCCAGGGTCTACCATTACCTGTATTCGTAAAGGTAATCGTAACTTATTGCTAGAAATTCAATGCTTAACTACCGAAACCGAAGCTGAGTTCCCGCAGCGTGTATGCGTGGGTTTAAACATGAACCGTATAAAAATGCTCACTGGTATTTTACGTAAGCATACTAAAACTAAAATATTTCATGATACGTTTTTTAATATTGTGGGCGGTTTACGAATCGATGAAACTGAAACCTGTATTGATTTAGCACTCGTAACCGCATTACTTAGTAGCTTAAACGAATTTGTAGTACCGCGTACAACCTGCATTATGGGTGAGCTTAGCTTAAACGGCGACGTACGCCCAATCGACAGTGGTGTGCCGCGAGTTAAAGAGGCTGCGCAGCATGGTTTTACCGAAATATTTATTCCATTTCGTAATTACCATAAATCTATGGAAGGCTTAGGTGCTAAAATTACACCAGTAAAAACAGTGCATGAGCTGCTTAGTTTGATTAATTAACGCTTACAGGGATTGCCATGCAATGTTACTCTTGAGCCAACACAGTTTATACAAAGAACAGAATAAGGAAATAACATGAAAAAACTCGTAATAGCCATAGCCATTGTTGCAGCAGGTGTTGGTGGCATTAGCTACGCAAACTATGTAGCGACTCAAGAAGTACGTACTGAAGTAGATAAGCAACTTGCTTTAGTGAGCGATCAAACCGGCGCGACATTTAAATATGCGGGTTTATCGGCAAGTGTTATTTCTCAAAGTGTTGAAATCACTAACATGGAAGTAATTGGCCCAGAGGGCGAAAATGTAGCGCATATTCAAAGTATAGAAGTAACTGGTTACGAAACCGATAAAATATCGCCACATACATCGTTTGAAGTTAAAAGCTTTCAGTTCGATAAAGACTTTGTAGCAAAACTGCCAGCTGATACAAACGAAATGCTCGCCTCAGCAAGTTACGACTTAAGCTCATCGCTTGATTACGATGAGCAATCTGGCGATAGCGATGTTGTTTTAAAGCTCGATGCAAAAGATATTGTTAGTTTTAATATGGATGTAGGCCTTGCCAATTCTAAAGCATTAATGGACGCATCCCTTGCTATAAGCAAAGCGCAACAAGAAGCAGGTGACACGCCACTTACTTACGAGCAAGAGTTACAACAGCAAACCTTAGTGATGCAAGCTATGAGCAAGCTTGAGCCTCGTAATATTAATTTAGTACTTAATAACCAAGGCAAATTAAAAGAGCTGTTTGTGAGTGAGCTTGAAAAACAAGGTATGACGCTTGAGCAAATGCAAATGACGCTTCAGCAACAATTACAGCAAGCTCCCGTAACTGAAGAAATTGCACAATCGTTAACTGATTTTGCCAAAGGCTTAAACTCTTTAAGCGTATCGGCAAAATTGCCTGAAGGTAAAACCATGATGGAAGTAAACCAGCAAATAATGATGTTAGCTGGCCAGCCAGAAGAGCTAGTTAAATTTATTAACTTAGAAGTTAAAGGCGAATAATAGCGATAAGCTATACATTGTCAGCTTAATGCAAAAAAGCCGTACTTGATTAATCAAGTACGGCTTTTATTATTTCAGCTGATAGCTATTTTAGTGAAGAATACGCGCTCTAATTGTACCTTCTACTGCGCTTAGCTCTTTAAGTGCAACTTCTGATTGATCTGTATCTACGTCAATAACTACATAACCAATTGATTCATCAGTTTGTAAGTACTGAGCGGCAATGTTAATACCGTGCTGGGCAAACGCTTGGTTAATTTGCGTTAATACACCTGGGCGGTTGTGGTGCACGTGTAATAAACGGCTACGATTAGCAAGCTCTGGTAGTGATACTTCAGGGAAGTTAACAGCCGTAATTGTTGAGCCATTATCTGAGTATTTAGCTAATTTACCGGCTACTTCAATACCAATGTTTTCTTGCGCTTCTTGAGTTGAACCACCAATGTGCGGCGTTAGAATAACGTTGTCGAATTCACGCAGCGGCGATACAAATTCTTCTTCGTTAGATTTTGGTTCAACGGGGAATACATCAATAGCAGCGCCGCTTAGTTTTTTCTCGCTAAGTGCTTCTGCTAGTGCATCAATATCTACCACAGTACCGCGTGAAGCGTTGATTAAAATAGAGCCTTGCTTCATTACTGCAAGTTCAGCAGTGCCAATCAGGTTTTTAGTTTGCGGTGTTTCTGGAACGTGTAAGCTAATAATATCAGCACGTTGCAAAAGCTGCGTTAGGTTATGTACTTGCGTTGCGTTACCTAAAGATAGTTTATCTTCGATATCATAATACTCTACGTTCATACCTATGTTTTCAGCCATAATACCTAGTTGCGTACCAATGTGGCCGTAACCAATAATACCGAGCGTTTTACCACGGGCTTCAAATGAGCCGGTTGCTGTTTTTAACCAGCCGCCACGGTGCGCTGCTGCATTACGCTCTGGAATACCACGTAATAGCAATAGTATTTCGCCAAGTACAAGCTCTGCTACAGAGCGAGTGTTTGAAAACGGGGCATTAAATACCGCAATACCACGCTCACGTGCTGCGCTTAAATCTACTTGGTTTGTACCAATACAAAAACAACCAATGGCTACTAACTTTTCAGCCGACTCTAATACAGCTTGGTTAATATGAGTACGAGAACGAAGTCCTACAAAGTGCACATCTTTAATGCGCTCTTTAAGCTCGTCCTCAGGTAAGGATGTTTTTACGTAGTCGATGTTGCTGTAACCATTACGTTTAAGCGTTTCTACTGCGCTTTGGTGAACACCTTCAAGCAAGAGAATTTTAATTTTGTCTTTTGCTAACGATACCTTACTCATAACCTCATCCTATTTAATTTGAGGCCCATTTTTAGTGCCGATAATTACTTTATCAGCGCCGCGCATTGCAAATAGGCCGTTGGTAACTACGCCAACAATTGAATTAATCTGTGTTTCAAGTTGTTTGGCATTACTAATACTTAAATTGTGTACATCTAAAATAACGTTACCGTTATCTGTTACTACGCCTTGGCGGTACACAGGGTCACCACCAAGTTTTAATAATTCACGTGCAACGTAGCTGCGTGCCATTGGTATAACTTCTACCGGAAGCGGGAAGTCGCCCAATGTATCTATTAGTTTTGTGTCATCAACAATACACACAAACTGTTTTGCTACCGCTGCTACAATTTTTTCACGGGTAAGTGCTGCACCGCCGCCTTTGATCATTTCATTTTGGGCGTTAATTTCATCTGCACCATCTACGTATACATCAAGTACATCAATGTTATTTAGCTCAAACACTTCAATACCTAGCGCTTCTAGGCGCGCTGTTGAAGCTTCAGAGCTTGATACTGCACCCGTTATGGTGTCTTTTACTGTACCAAGGGCATCAATAAAATGATTTACGGTAGAGCCTGTACCAACACCAACAATAGTGTTTTCTTTAACAAACTCGAGTGCAGCCCATGCTGCTGCTTTTTTTAATTCGTCTTGCGTCATTGTCATGCTCATATATCAAATGTGTAGTGAGTGCTTATTACCATTGATAAATTTTATCAGGAGTAATAATAGTTTTAAGTGGTACATCCCACGATTCAATAGGCAGTGCGTCTACTTTTTGACAGCTATGTGCTAAGCCAATAAGTTGCGGTTTTTGCCAATTGCCTTGGTGAAGTTGTGCCAGTGTTTTATCGTAAAACCCACCTCCCATTCCTAACCGGTTACCTTGGTTATCAAATGCAACTAATGGCATAAGTAAGTAATCTAAATCAGTTAATGGGCATATTTGAGAGCAGTTCAGCTTAGGCTCCAAGATACCATAGCGATTTGCCTTCATGGGTGAGTTTTTTTCATAGCGCTGAAATAGCAATGTAGCGCCATTAAATGGGTGAATTACAGGAAGGTAAAGTGTGTGGTTTTGTTGCCATAATTCATTAATTAACAAAGAGGTATCTAGCTCGCCATCATTACTGAAATAAATGGCAATATGCTTCTTGTTAGGTGTTTTTTTGCTTTTTAGGTGTTGAGTAAAATTCACTTTTAACGATTGGGCCGCGATCGATTGCTGACTTTTTGGCAAGCTATTACGTATTTTACGTATTTGAGTTCTTATTTGTGCTCGTTTATTGCTCATTTAACTATTTAACCGCACCTAAAAAGAAAATAAATTTGGAAAACCTAAATAAACAGCAAGCAAAATCAGCAAAATAACGACGGTAGCTATTAATATATATAGAAACAAATTACTACGCTTTGCTGGTGTTGTTATTAGCTCTTCATCAAGCATTAAGTCGTCGTCTTGCCATTCATCTGTACTTTCATCAGGTGCTTTTAATTGGGCTTCAGGAAGACGTTGCTCTAGCTCTTCAAGTTTTTCTTCTAAGCGAATTAAGCTACTCGTAATGTAATCTAGTGCATCAAAAATTCTTTCATCGCGCTGGCTGCTTGGCATTTGTTGAGAGGGCGTTGGCGATGTACTTGCTTGTAGTTTACTTTTAATGCCGAGGCTCGCTAAGAGCTTGGCTTGTTTTAGCGCTTTATCTTTATTACTTGGCGCAAATAATGGTTTGCCCTTTAAAAAAAGAGCCACTTTTTCTTCTGACGTTTTTAGTTTAGTTGCTAAATTTACGCACGCTGTTTTGCTATCAACACCTTGTGCAAGTTCTACAAATATAACGCGAAAGTTGTCGGCCATTAAACTATCCCTAAAGCTTTTATAATAAAGTGAGTATATACCTAAAGTGCAAAAGAGTTCGAGATTGATTTTATTGTTATTTTGCAGACGCTCTATAAACAATATAGTTAAACGTTAGATATAAAAACGGCCCTAAAAAGGGCCGTTTATATTTTTGTACTGTGTTGGCTTAAAGGCCAGCAGCTGCGCGAAGTGCGTCTGCTTTATCTGTACGTTCCCAAGGGAATTCGTCGCGACCAAAGTGGCCGTAAGCCGCTGTAGGAAGGTAGATAGGGCGCTCTAAATCAAGCATTTGAATTAAGCCGTAAGGGCGTAGGTCAAAGTGTTCACGAATAAGCTCGATTAAACGGCTTTCTTCTAGCTTGCTTGTACCAAATGTTTCAACGCTGATAGAGGTAGGCTCTGCAACACCGATTGCGTAAGATACTTGTAACTCACACTTATCAGCAAGACCTGCAGCTACTACGTTTTTAGCAACGTAACGTGCAGCGTATGCAGCTGAGCGGTCAACTTTTGATGGATCTTTACCAGAGAAAGCACCACCACCATGACGCGCCATACCACCGTATGTATCAACAATGATTTTACGACCTGTTAAACCACAATCGCCCATTGGTCCGCCAATTACAAAACGACCTGTTGGGTTAATGAAAAATTTAGTCGCGCTTGTAATAAGCTCTGCAGGAAGTACCGGCTTGATGATAGTTTCCATCACCGCTTCTACTAAATCTTTTTGTGAAATGTCTTCGCTGTGCTGAGTAGAAAGTACTACAGCATCAATACCTACTGGCTTACCGTTTTCGTATGCAAATGTAACTTGAGATTTTGCATCTGGGCGTAACCAGTTAAGCTCACCGCTTTTACGTACTTGCGCTTGGCGCTGTACTAAACGGTGTGAGTAAGTAATTGGAGCTGGCATGAGTACTTCTGTTTCGTTACATGCGTAACCAAACATTAAGCCTTGATCGCCTGCGCCTTGTTCTTCTGGGCTAGTACGGTCAACACCTTGGTTAATATCAGGAGACTGTTTACCAATAGTGTTTAAAATTGCACACGAGTCTGCATCGAAACCCATGTCTGAGTGTGTGTAGCCAATTTCACGTACTGTTTTACGTGTAATTTCTTCAATATCAACCCATGCGCTAGTAGTGATTTCACCACCAACCATAACCATACCGGTTTTTACGTAAGTTTCGCACGCAACACGGGCATGAGAGTCTTGCTCTAGGATAGCATCAAGTACCGCATCAGAGATTTGATCGGCGATTTTATCCGGATGACCTTCAGAAACAGATTCAGAAGTAAATAAATGTTTTGCCATTGTATTTCTGCTCACAAATATTGCGCTTCACAAACGTCGGTATTAGCGCTAAAAAATTAAGGGGCGTATTTTATCTAAAACAAAACTGCTTGCATAGTGTTTTTACGCCTAGACGTCTAAATAAAATGAGTAATAACTTTTCGGTCTTAAAAAATATTCATAATGCCCCTTTTTTATGGGGTTTTTAATTGCACACTGCACCCACAATAAGTAAGAATGGTTGCCATAACAGCTCTTAAGATATTTAAGAGCATTAATGAACACATAAATACCCGCGCAAATACACATAAAGGTAGGAGAATTCATGCCATCTCGCAAAGAACTTGCAAATGCTATTCGCGTCTTGTCAATGGACGCAGTACAAAAGGCCAAATCTGGTCACCCTGGAGCCCCTATGGGCATGGCCGATATCGCTGAAGTATTATGGCGCGATTATCTAAATCATAATCCAACTAATCCAGAGTGGGCTGACCGTGACAGATTTATTCTTTCAAACGGCCACGGTTCAATGCTTATCTATTCTCTATTGCACCTAACTGGTTACGACTTACCACTGGACGAAATTAAAAACTTCCGTCAAATGCATTCTAAAACGCCAGGTCACCCTGAGTACGGTTATGCACCAGGAATCGAAACTACTACGGGTCCACTAGGTCAAGGGATCACAAATGCGGTAGGTATGGCGATTGCTGAAAAAGCACTTGCTGCACAATTTAACCGCGAAGGTTACGATATTGTTGATCATTTTACCTATGCATTTTTAGGCGACGGTTGCCTAATGGAAGGTATTTCTCATGAAGCGGGTTCACTTGCTGGCACATTAGGCCTAGGTAAACTTGTTGCGTTTTGGGATGACAACGGCATTTCAATCGATGGTGAAGTAGAAGGTTGGTTTACAGATGATACGCCGGCTCGCTTTAAAGCATACGGTTGGCATGTAATAAGTGGCGTTGATGGCCACGACAGCGATGCTGTTAGTGCTGCAATAGCAGAGGCTAAAAGTGTTACCGACAAACCATCACTAATTTGTTGTAAAACAGTGATTGGTTACGGTTCGCCTAATAAATCAGGTAGCCACGACTGTCACGGTGCTCCACTAGGTGATGACGAAATTAAAGCGTCTCGCGAATTTTTAGGTTGGACTGGCGATGCATTCGAAATTCCTGCTGATATTTACGCACAGTGGGATAGCAAAGAAAAAGGCCAGCAGCAAGAATCAAGCTGGGATGAAAAATTTGCAGCATACGCAAAAGCATACCCAGAGCTTGCAGTAGAATACAAGCGCCGTATTAATAACGAACTTCCGGGCGACTGGGCTGCAAAATCTCAAGAATACATTGAGCAACTACAAGCAAACCCAGCAAATCCTGCATCTCGTAAAGCGTCACAAAATGCACTAAACGCATTTGGTCCGTTATTACCAGAATTCATGGGTGGCTCAGCCGATTTAGCAGGCTCAAACTTAACAATTTGGGATGGATCTAAAGGCTTAACACACGACGATGCAAGCGGTAACTACATTTACTACGGTGTACGTGAGTTTGGTATGTCGGCCATTATGAATGGTATTGCCCTTCATAAAGGCTTTATTCCTTACGGTGCTACGTTTTTAATGTTTGTTGAATATGCAAAAAATGCGGTACGTATGGCTGCACTAATGAAGCAACCAAGCATTTTTGTATACACGCACGATTCAATCGGCCTAGGTGAAGATGGTCCAACTCACCAACCGGTAGAGCAAATTGCAAGCATGCGTTTAACGCCTAATCTATACAACTGGCGCCCGTGTGACCAAGTTGAGTCGGCAATTGCATGGCAACAAGCTATTGAACGTAAAGACGGCCCTACATCGCTAATCTTTACTCGCCAAGGCCTTGAGCAGCAATCGCGTGACGCACAGCAATTAAGCGATGTTAAAAAGGGTGGTTACATCCTTAGCTGTGACGGTAATCCGGAGCTAATTATTATTGCAACGGGTTCTGAAGTTCAGTTAGCACAAGATTCAGCAACAGAGCTACGCAGCCAAGGTAAAAAGGTACGAGTTGTATCTATGCCGTGTACAGATGCCTTTGAAGATCAATCTGCACAGTACAAAGAAAGTGTATTACCGGCATCAGTTACACGCCGCGTAGCAGTAGAAGCAGGTATTGCTGACTACTGGTACAAGTACGTAGGCCTAAACGGCGCTGTAGTAGGTATGACTACCTTTGGTGAGTCTGCCCCTGCTGGCGAGCTGTTTGAGCACTTTGGCTTTACTGTAGAAAACATTGTAAGCAAAGCAAACGCGTTGTTTTAACCGTTAGTTTTAATATTTAAAAGCCCGCCCTGTGAAAACAGAGCGGGCTTTTTTGTTGGAGCTAATATAAAACATTGCTTTTAAATGTATGCAAGCTTGGTGTTTACCCAAGAAATACACATTCAACCTTTTTCTATAAATAAAAAGCCTGCCACGTAAAAAGCGCAGCTATTAATATCTAAAAACACAGTTTTAAAACCGCAAGTGAGTAACTTTCAATGTACTTTCCTTGCAAGGCATTTTTCTATCAGGCAAGGTAGTGCGATAAAATTTATAAACAAAAATCTTAAATTAATAGCAGGAGCTAAAATGTCTCAGTTTGATAATGTAAGTGTAATTAAAAAAGCTAACGTGTATTTTGACGGAAAAGTATCGAGCCGTACGGTTGTGCTTAGCGATGGAACAACTAAAACATTAGGTTTTATGCAGCCAGGTGAATTTGTATTTGATACAAGCAAAAAAGAACTCATGGAGCTTTTAGGTGGTCAGTGGGATATTTTATTACCAGGCGAGAGTGAGTGGAAAACATTTAACGCGGGCGAATCGTTTAACGTAGATGCTAACGTAAGCTTTAAAGTAAAAGTGGTAGATTTTGCCGACTACTGTTGCTCGTACACAGATTAATAGCTAGTACTGCTAGACGTCTGAAAGCCCATGGTTAATGGGCTTTGCATAAACTTTGCACAACCCATGATTTAAATCAGCAAAACTAGTAAATAAACCTCAAATATCTCACCTTTTTCCTTGTGTTAATCTAAATAGCCCCCAATACTATTTATGAGGTAACAAATAAAAGGATACCCTATGAAAATTAATCTTTCTGGTCACCATGTTGACGTTACTGACTCTATTAGAGAGCATATCAACGAAAAGTTTTCAAAAATCGAGAGCCATTTCCCATCACTTATTGCACTCGATATTATTTTGTCTAAAGAACATCATAAGATCCAAGCAGAAATTAGCACTAATTACGAAGGTGCGCGTATATCGGTAAAAGGGGAAAACGAAGTTATGTACCCAGCTATTGCAAGCGCAGCTAAAAAACTCGATGCGGCACTAAAACATCGAAAAGGGCAAATAAAAGCAAACCTACACGAAAAGCCTGTAAGTACAACGCCTGAAATTGCACACGAAATCATCCAAGAGATGGAACTTAAGTAAAAGTTTTGTTTGTGTTATTAAAAAGAGCCTAAGGGCTCTTTTTTATTGCCTGTAAATTAGGTAAGTTATGCGCTCTTGCAGTTTATTAATTAAATAAATTAGTAAAAAGAGCGCACAACACACATATTTTGAGAAATTAATGCAGCAAACACAAGCAACATGGAAATCTCGTTTAGGTGCCCTTGGCCCAGGCATTTTAATGGCCACCGCCGCGATTGGCGGATCTCACTTAGTAGCATCAACTCAAGCAGGTGCATTATTTGGTTGGCAACTATTTTGGTTAATATTGGTTGTTAACGTATTAAAATATCCTTTTTTTCGTTTTGGTATGGAATACACTCTAGCGACTAAAAACAGTTTAGTAGAAGGTTATAAAAATAAAGGCCCTGTTTATTTTTATAGTTTTATAGGCCTAAACATACTTGCCGCCATAGTAAATACCGCAGGTGTATTACTGCTCACAGCAAGTTTACTGCATTATGCGCTGCCAATAGTGATAGAAGTAACGCTACTGTGTTGGATATTGCTCGGTGTGTGTTTAGCCATATTATTGTTAGGGCACTTTAAAGCGCTCGACAGCGTTGCCAAAGGCATAATGGGGTTATTAACACTGGCTACTGTTATTGCGCTGGTTATTGCGTTTAGTAATGGCCCAATGGCGCCAGCTGACTATGTTGGCCCGTCACCGTACGAACTTGCTATGCTCAGCTTTATGGTCGCGTTAATGGGTTGGATGCCAGCACCCATAGAAATATCAGCCCTTAGTTCGCTGTGGCTTAAAGAAAAACAAACTCAGCAAGCAGTTACTAAAAGCCAAGGTTTGTTTGATTTTAACGTAGGCTATTGGCTAACAGCCTGCTTAGCATTGGTATTTTTTAGCTTAGGTGTGCTGGTGCAATACGGGCAAAGCAGCAGTATTGAGCTTGGCGGTGTTGCCTTTGCTAAACAGCTTATTGATATGTACGCACTGACTATTGGCGAGTGGGCAAGGCCGCTTGTATCAGCCATTGCTTTTTTATGTATGTTTGGCACTACACTCACCGTGCTTGATGGCTACGCACGTACACTTAACGAGTCACATAAATTACTTGGTTTTAAGCAATCTAAACACAGTTTAAATATTTGGTTAGTACTGCAAGCCTTTGCCGGTATGGCCGTTATTTTATTTTTTAAATCGGCCCTTGGTCCAATGCTTACTTTTGCCATGACACTTGCTTTTGTAACCACTCCCGTTTTTGCATGGCTTAACTTTAGCCTTGTGCGATCAGAGCCAGCTATTAAGCACAGCGTATTACTGCGTAGCTTAACGTGGTTAGGCTTAGTGTATTTAGTTGGTTTTGCTGTTGCGTTTGTGGTGTGGAAGCTAGCAACCTAAATATAGCCACTTACTTTAGGGTTTTAATTAAAGCCCTAAAATATAAAATTTTAGGATTAAACGAGGCATAAATGGATATTAGAACAGGCGAGCTTTCAAACCCTCACGTTATAAAGCTACTACAAGCGCATCATAACGATATGCTAAAACACTCCCCCATAGAGAGCGTACATGCACTTGATGTAACTAAACTCAGCCAGCCCGACATAACCTTTTATAGCTTATGGATTGATAATAATTTAGCGGGTGTTGGCGCATTAAAAGCGCTAAATACAACGCATGGCGAAATTAAATCAATGCGCACCTCAAGTAGCTATTTACGCCAAGGCATAGCGGCTAAGTTACTCACGCATATTATTGAGCAAGCAACACTGCGAGGGTATAAAAAACTTAGCTTAGAAACCGGCACTGCAGAGGCGTTTTTACCCGCACAAAAGCTTTACACTCAATTTGGTTTTAAAGAATGCGAACCGTTTGATGATTATGAGCTAGATCCGTATAGTTTGTTTATGAGTAAAGTGCTTTAAGTTGTATGCGCTCATTATTTATAGCGAAACGAAAAGTCATGTTCAAAAGCAGATCATAAAAAGCAATTAAAAGAGTTTTTAGAGGTATGACGCAATGAGCAAACGTGATTTATTTTCAGAATTAACGACAGCACTTGTGGACGCTAAAGCGCATTCACAAGGAAAGCTAACGTTAGGTACTCATTCAGTAAATGATATTAACGATCTTGTTATCTCCCCTGATGAAATAGTAAATATTCGAGAAATATTCAGCATACATCAGCAAGAACGCTCGAAAATTGGGAATAAGGACGCAGCGCACCAAATGGGCAAGCGATAACATTGTTAAAGCTTGTGCAGCGTCAACCTGAGACGCAAAATCATATAGCGGAGTTATAGAGATTATGAATCTCATTCAAGTAAATACGACACTTAGGCAAGTTTGATTTATTATGAATCATAAAAAGAGACGCGACCCCATCATATTAAATGTTTGAAACTTGAATAGCGTAAATATTTTGATTCCAACTTTTCTGATTGTGCTGTATGGGAGGGATGAAATAAGCTTCCATTCTCACCGCTAAAAACTGAGCAAAAATATAATGAGTTTAATATATTAATCAATCTAAAAAAATTACTTTCTGTACCGTAGTTACTTTCAGGTTTTAGGGCATGCAGTATTGAATGCCTATTTAGGCTATGAGATTCATTAAATGTATTAGTATGTTGGTATAAAGATTTTTCTAAAAACCACTTTAAAGATTCAATTACTTGGATGCTTTCATCATAAGTGTCATGCAACTTTATATCTAGGAAATCTTGAGGGACATAATCACAAGAATTAAAGATATAGTGCTTAATATAGTAGCGCTGGAGCTTGATGAGATTTTCCATTAACTCTTTGGAAGAAACAGATGAAGCCTTTACGCCAAGATCCCTAATTATACCCTCTATACATGGTAATAATGAAATTACTGCAACTTTAAATAATCCTAAGTGGTAAGCTTTTAGCGACTCTCCTAATATTTCAATGTACTTAGAAATATGTTTGTTGGTTGAGTATGTGCTTGTTAAAAGTTCAGGTAACCCTAAAGTACTTTTGAAAAAATCGGCAATTATTTTTTCATTTATATTGTTATCTTGGTTTTCAGATAATGTCTTTAAAAGCATTTCTTGATCACCATTAGAGATTAAAGTTGGCAGAACCATACCAATTTTATAAAATTCATTTCTAAAAAATATCAACCCATTAAGTTTATTATTTTTAAGAGCTCTTGATTTACTAACAGGGAAAAAAGCTGTTCTTTTTCCTATAGTAACTTTATATCCTTTAATACCTAAAAACCTTCCTACTGTAATTTTTTCCAATTTAGCATGAGAGTAAATTGACTTAATTATCGAAGATGTCTTTTCAAAGTCATTTAGTGAGTTCTTCTTTAATAAATCTTTATAGAGCTTTCGAAATTTAAGATCGCAAATGGTAGGTTCTATCATGTCAAATCACTTTATTATTAACGCGGTAAGTCGGATTGTTTCTAGTAAATTCATCATTTTTGTCGGATGGCGCGGCTTTGCCACTTATCCGACCTACGTCAAAAGGTAGGTTGGTTAAGCCGAAGGCGCCACCCAACAGAGTTTCAGATAAACGCCTTGAGGGTCCGCTACTGGAACTGAACTGTCGTTAATTTACATCTAACTCAGCTCTTTTATCGCTCTACTTATCCCATCTAAACTCAGCGCATACATGCGATTGTTCATTAGCTCTTTTATAAAGCCAATTGATTGATAGTACGGCCAGTGTTCAACCGGTTGTGGGTTGAGCCAGGCGACTTTATCAAAGTGGTTGGTGATTCGTGATAACCATGCACTGCCGGGCTCTTCGTTGTAGTGTTCTACCGAGCCGCCGGGGTAGGCTATTTCGTATGGGCCCATAGTGGCGTCACCGACAAATATTACTTTGTAGTCGCTGGTGAATTTATTAATCAGCGTCATGGTGCCAATCACGTTTGAATGGCGGCGCGCGTTATCTTGCCAAACGTGCTCGTATAAACAGTTATGAAAGTAGTAAAACTCTAGGTGTTTAAATTCGCTTTGGGCGGCGCTAAATAACTCTTCGCAGGTATGAATGTAGTCATCCATTGAGCCACCAATATCAAACAGCATCAATACTTTTACTGCATTGTGGCGCTCGGGTGCCATTTTTACGTCCAGCATGCCGCCTTGTTTTGCAGTAGCGCGAATAGTTTCGTTTAAATCCAGTGTGTCGCTTGCGCCAGTGCGGGCAAACTTACGTAACTTTTTAAGGGCGAGTTTAATAGTACGCGAGCCAATTTCTCTGTCGGTGTCGAGGTTTTTGTATTCTCGTTTATCCCACACTTTTACCGCTTGGCGGTTACGGTTGCCATCTTGACCAATGCGCACGCCCTCAGGGTTATAACCATAAGCGCCAAAAGGTGATGTGCCGCCAGTGCCCACCCATTTATTGCCGCCTGCGTGGCGTTTTTGTTGCTCTTCTAAACGCTCTTTTAGGGTTTTCATAAGCTCGTCGAGCTCGCCCATAGCTTTAAGTTGGGCTTTTTCTTCATCGCTTAGGTTTTTTTCAAACTCTTTACGTAGCCAATCTTCAGGTAAGTTGTGCTGTTGCTTTAAACTCTCGAGCAGGTCTAAGTCGGCAATACCGCTAAAGTAATCGCTAAAGGCTTTGTCGAATCGATCAAAGTGGGTTTCGTCTTTTACCATTATGGTGCGTGCTAAATGGTAAAAGGCGTCTACGTCGGCAAATATAACGCCTTTTTTTAAGGCGTTAATTAAATCGAGTAATTCGCGCAGGCTTACCGGTAAACGGTATTTACGTAGCGTGAAAAAAAACTGTACTAACATGTTAGCGACGGCTCATAAAGGCTAGTTTTTCGATTAGGCTTATATCTTGCTCGTTTTTAAGTAAGGCGCCAAACATTGGCATTAATCCGCCTTTTTGCGCTTTGTCGTGCAGTGTTTTAGCGTCTATGTCTTCTGCCATTAAAAGCTTTAACCAATCGAGTAATTCGCTGGTGGAGGGCTTCTTTTTAAGGCTATTGGCTTCACGTAAGTTAAAAAATACTTCTAGCGCTTGGCGTACTAAATCTTGCTTAACATTGGGGTAGTGTACGTCAATAATTTGCTGCATTTCGTCACTACTAGGAAAATCGATATAGTGAAAAAAGCAGCGACGTAAAAATGCGTCCGGCAATTCCTTTTCATTATTGGATGTGATGATCACAATAGGGCGCTCTTTGGCTACAATGCGCTCACCTGTTTCGTAAACATGAAACTCCATTTTATCAAGCTCAAGCAGTAAATCGTTTGGGAACTCGATATCGGCTTTATCTATTTCATCAATTAAAAGTACAGGGCGTTTACCGTTAAGCTCGGCATAGTTAAATGCTTGCCACAATTTACCTTTAACAATGTAGTTGCCAATATTGTGGACGCGTTCGTCACCTAATTGGCTGTCGCGTAGGCGCGATACGGCATCGTATTCGTACAAACCTTGCTGCGCTTTGGTAGTCGATTTAATGTGCCATTGAATAAGCTCGGTATCTAAACTTTTTGCAAGCTCCTCAGCCAACATGGTTTTACCCGTGCCGGGTTCACCTTTAATTAATAATGGTTTTTCGAGCATAATGGCGGCATTTACAGCCTGTTTTAGCGAGCTGCTTGCGATGTAATTGTCGGTAGAGTTAAATTGCACGGTGCACCCTTGTCTGGTCTGAGCAGTAAGTTATTTAGTTATAATGCCATAGTTAATCTATAGGTCCAAGGTAAGCAAAACGAGGTATGGTTTCGCCGCCTTTTTCGACGGTTTCTAAAAACATACTTAGTGGGCGCGCCCAAATACCATACTCACCATACAAGGCTTGATAAATAACAAGTTGCTCCTCGGTTTCGCTATGGGTGGCAACCTGAATAACTTTGTATTGTGGACCTTTGTAGTGTTGGTATAAACCCGGTTTTAGTGCTGTAGTCATTTGCTGTTCTCTTGTATAATGTGGCTTGCTTTTATTATGCCAAACAATATACCAAATACTATGAATTATATTCTGCTAGATGATTACAAAAAGGCGTGGGTTTTTCGCCATAAAGATATTCCCGTTTCAGACGAGGACGCAGCGCGAATAAAACCAATGAGTGAAGAGCGTGCCGCGGTGCTTTGGGCAACGATGGTTAGCCGCGAACATGACCACCCAGATTTTTTTGATAAAACAGATTGGTGTGGTAAAGAAGAGAGCTTTAGCGAAGAAGTAAACTGGGAAGACGCGTGGGAAAATTCAGACGAGCATTTACCACAGTCCATTTTAGAACACCTAGATTGGCAAGCTAATACCACCGTTTATTTTTGTATGGCGCGAAATAATATTATTGAAACAACCTTTGATGTATTTAAACGCAATTGGCAAAACTTTATGTTTTTAGCTGATGGCAGTTTGTTATTAGGTAAAAAGCGTAATACGGTTGTGCAGTTTTTAGAGTCGGGTAATGCAAAATTAGGTGAAAAGCCAAGCGCTTAAATTAATAAGGGCGCTTAAAAAGTATTCGGTACTGTGCTATAAAACAACTACCTATTTGTTTTTGAGTACAGCTATTGGTCGCGAAAAATCAGTCACTTGGTGCTCAGCAGCAAGTTGAAATTTGGCAAACTGATGCACAAAAAGTGCTATATGCTCAGTTGTGTAATGCGTTTTACCAGCGAGAGGTTCAGCGTTTAGTCGCCGAGCCCGACGCAGATAAACTTCGTAGGCAATTAAAAAGTTTACCTTATTATATTGAACGAGCGGCTACTTTGGTTGCCAATAGCAAAACGCCTTTTGAGCTTGATTCGCAAAATGGCTCGTGGCTTGAAAAACAAAAGCCTACACCGCCAGAAGTGAACACTGAAGCAAATGAACTTTTTTATAAATCGTATGCCAAAGTGGGGCTTGTAGTACCTGTATTATTGCATTGCTACGACCAAGTACGTTTTAGAATAGACAGTATTGATGAGCTTCAAGGCAATAAATTACATTGTAACGAGTTAGGCTGGTTTAGCTTTTTAGGCGAGAGCCTTGAAGATCAAAATGCGCAATTAATTAAACCGAGTAAAATAAGTTTAACAGCAGCATGTTGTGGCCACCAATGGCAGTTTTCAAAGCGCAGTATTCCGCGTGTTTTATCGCTTAGAGAAATGCTACTGGCAGGGAATATTAACTGGCGTAATATTAAACGCCCACTTGCTTGAACTGCGAGTAATTAAAAAATAAGGAGTGTTAATGCGTTTTTTTCAGATTGGCTTATTGTGCTTAGCACTGTTTGTGCAATATAGATTATGGTTTGGCCATAATGGCGTACAAGACTACACACGATTAAAGTCGGCGGTAGCATCGCACCAGCAAACAAACGAAAAACTAATTAAACGTAATAAAGTACTTACCGCCGATATAGAAGATTTAAAACTTGGCCAAGAAGGTATTGAAGAGCGTGCACGTAACGAATTAGGAATGATCAAACCGGACGAAACATTTATTCGTGTTTTACCGGGCAAACAACATGACAACTAAAAATTCAATTGCTGCTATTGTACCGGCAGCAGGCGTTGGCAGCAGAATGCAGCACAATGCGCCTAAGCAATATATAAAGTTAGCTGGTAAAACCATTTTAGAGCATACCTTAGCTAAACTATCTCAACTCCCTCAATTAAGCCGTATTGTTGTGGCGATTAGCGACACTGACCCTTACTTTGATGAGCTTCCGCAAATAGATTCGCGCGTAATACGTGCAAGTGGTGGTAAAGAGCGTGCCGACTCTGTGCTTAATAGTTTATTTTTTTTAGAAGCCAACCCACCACAGTGGGTGTTAGTGCATGATGCCGCGCGGCCACTTGTAAATATTGACGATATAAATACGCTTATTAATGAATGTATAAAAGCAAATGAAGGCGGTATTTTAGCCAGTAAAGTAAAAGACACCATAAAGCGTGGGCATACGTACAGCGAGCAAACAGTACCCCGGGACGATTTATGGCAAGCGCTTACTCCGCAGCTTTTTAAGTACGATGAGCTTAAAAGCGCTTTACAAAATGCTCTGGTAAATGGGGTAACAATTACCGATGAAGCAAGCGCCATAGAGTGGGCAAATAAGCCGGTTAAATTAATTACAGGGCGCAGCGACAATATTAAAATAACCACGCCAGAAGATTTAGATTTGGCGGGGTTTTTATTAAACAAACAACAAAACGAGAGTGCAGTATGATTCGAATTGGCCATGGTTTTGACGTACATAAATTTGGCGGCGTAGGCCCGTTAACTATTTGTGGTGAAAAAATTGATTACCCACAAGGCTTTTTAGCACACTCAGATGGTGATGTAGCTATTCATGCATTATGCGACGCTATTTTAGGTGCGCTCGCTATGGGCGATATTGGCAAGCACTTCCCTGATACAGCCAGCGAGTATGAAAATATCGACAGTCGTATTTTACTTCGCCACGTTGTAGGCCTTGCTAAAGAGCAAGGTTATGTATTGGGTAACGGTGATGTCACTATTGTGGCGCAAGCACCAAAAATGCTGCCACACATTCAAGCTATGCGTGCTAATTTAGCCAGCGATTTAAACTGCGATCTTAGCCAGATAAATGTTAAAGCTACTACAACCGAAAAACTGGGCTTTGAAGGGCGTAAAGAAGGTATTTCTAGTCATGCAGTTGTTATTATGAGTAAAGCGCTTACGAGTACAACAAACGCATGAGCGACTTAAATTATTTATACGGTGCACCACTCTCTAAAGCGGACTTTAAAACCACGGCTGAAGATTTTATGGTGGATGAAGATTTAGGTATTGAGTTTACTGGCAGCGGTGAGCATGTTTGCTTACAAGTGGTTAAAAAAGGCGAAAACACACAATATGTTGCTAAAATTATCGCTCAAAAAGCAGGTGTATCTCCACGTGATGTAAGTTACGCGGGCATGAAAGATCGCCACGGTGTATGTAGCCAATGGTTTAGCGTAAAAGTGCCTATTAAAAAGCATATTGATTTTAGTGAGCTTAACAGCGAGAGCATTTTTGTAGTTTCGCAGCTGCGCCACGAGCGAAAACTACGAACGGGTTGTCATAAGGGCAATAAATTTACTATTACGCTTCGTAATGTTACACAGCCGCTTGATATATTGTGCCGTATAAATGCGGTGCGTTCAGGTGTGCCAAACTACTTTGGTGAGCAGCGCTTTGGGCACGGCGGCCATAACTTAGTAATGGCCGAAAAAATGTTTGCTGGGGAGCGTATTCGCGATAAAAAGCTACGCGGTATTATCATTTCTGCAGCGCGCTCGTACGTATTTAACCAAATAGTAAGCTTGCGTGTAAACGAACATGGCTTAGCCAAAACCATGCACCGCGAAGTATTTATGCTAAGCGGCAGTAATGCGTTTTTTGAAGATGCAATAAGTGATGAGAACATAGCTCGCTTAGCTTCTGGCGATATTATGATGTCGGCACCTATGGTAGGTAAAAGCGAAAAAGGCTTAACCGATCAAGAAAAAACATGGCTCAAACCATACCAAGCATGGTGCGATGGCTTAGGTGAGCTTGGTCTTAAAAATGAACGCAGAATGCTAAGGCTTATACCACAAGACTTATCTGTTGAAACACTTGATGGAACTACGTTAAAACTAAGTTTTGGTTTACCTAAAGGGTGTTTTGCAACCGCATTATTACGTGAGCTGGTGGATTATACCGATGCTAGCCCTCGCGAGCGAAAAGAAAAGGACAGCAATAATGAAGATACTTCTAAGTAATGACGATGGTGTAAATGCCAAAGGCATTGCAGTTTTATATCAAGCACTCATGCAAATAGCAGAGGTAACACTGGTTGCCCCTGATAGAAACTGTAGTGGAGCAAGTAATTCATTAACATTAATGAACCCTTTACGTGCCACCACGCTCGAAAATGGCTTTATATCAGTTAATGGCACACCCACTGACTGTGTTCACTTAGGTGTTAACCAACTTGTTGATGAAAAACCCGATTTAGTTGTTGCGGGTATTAACCATGGTGCTAATTTAGGCGATGATACGCTTTATTCTGGTACCGTTGCAGCTGCTACAGAGGGTCGTCATTTAGGCTTGCCTGCTATTGCTGTATCGCTTTGCTCGCACAAAGGTGAGTATTTTGAAACGGCAGCCGCTGTAACCGTAAATATAATAAAAGGTTTGGCATCGCATCCGCTTCCTAAAGATCAAATTATAAATATTAATGTGCCCGATATTCCGTTAAATGAATTAAAAGGTGTACAAGTAACGCGTTTAGGTGCGCGCCATAAAGCCGAAACCATGACCAAGCAAACCGACCCGTGGGGTCGTGATATTTTTTGGTATGGATCATTAGGTACTGAAAGCGATGCAGGTGAAGGTACTGATTTTTATGCAATAAATAATGGCTTTGCATCTGTAACGCCACTAAGTGTTGATATGACTGCAAAAGATAGCTTAAAAGCAGTAGGAGACTGGTTAGCTGATTTGGAGATAAATAGTGCTAGCTAATTACTCACGAAGCGCCAAAGCGCTTGCTGAGCTTTTAAAGCGTGAAGGGGTAGAGGATACACAAGTCCTTAGTGCTATTGCAGATATACCGCGCCATGTATTTATAGATGATGTACTAAAGCACAAAGCTTACGAAAACACAGCGCTGCCTATTGGACAAGGACAAACGATTTCGCAGCCTTATATTGTTGCCCGTATGACAGAGTTACTTCGCCTTGCAGGTGTGCGCGATAAAGTACTTGAGATTGGCACAGGCTCTGGTTATCAAACCGCTGTACTGGCTAAATCGTTTACTAAAGTATATTCGGTTGAACGCATTAAAGCGCTTCAATGGCAAGCTAAACGCCGTTTGCATCAACTCGATTTATATAATGTAGCAATGAAACATGGCGATGGCTGGCAGGGTTGGCAGTCACAAGCCCCTTTTGATGGCATAATTGTTACCGCAGCCGCGTCTAAAGTTCCACAAGATTTACTCGCTCAACTATCTGATGGTGGTGTGTTACTCGCCCCTATAGGAGAGCAAGAGCAAAAGTTAACCATGGTTATTCGCAATGGCGATAACTACACAGAGCATGTTATTGCCCCCGTAAGGTTTGTACCGCTCATACCTGGCGATATTGAATAGGAATTCATTTTGAAGTTGTTTACCAAGTTATACGATATGGCCCTAGTATGGGCTAAACACCGCCATGCAGAGCGTTACTTAGCAGCCATGAGTTTTGCAGAGTCTGTTTTCTTTCCTGTCCCACCCGATGTAATGCTTGCACCTATGTCGCTTGCACAGCCAAGTAAAGCATGGCGCTTTGCAAGCTTTGCAACAGTTGCATCGGTTTTTGGGGGCGTTATAGGGTATTTACTAGGCTTTTGGTTATTCGAACCTGTAGTAGAACCACTTATTGCCCAAATGCATTGGCAAGATAAATTCGATACCGCACTTATGTGGTTTAAAGAGTACGGTGTATGGGTTGTTTTTTTAGCAGGCTTTTCACCTATTCCTTATAAAGTATTTACGATTGGGGCAGGTGTAATGCAAATGGCTTTTTTACCATTTTTACTCGCATCTGCAATTGGACGTGGGGCTCGCTTTTTTTTAGTTTCGGCTTTAATGAAATGGGGCGGAGTTAAAATGGAACAAAAATTACGTCAATATATTGAAGTACTTGGCTGGGCTTTAGTTGTATTGATAGTAGTTGCATACTTTTTACTACGATAAGTATTAAAAATCCCCATTTTATAAGTAAGGAGAAAAACACGATGAATAAACAGTTTTTACTGTATGTTGCTATATTCATTAGTGTTTTTCTTTTTGGCTGTTCTTCAAGACATGTTCCTGCCCCTGTAAGTAGCCTAAATAATAATGTTAATGATTTAGGTCATACTATTAACATTAATGGTGATCGTTACAAAGTACAAAAGGGGGACACACTCTATTCTATTGCATTTAGCGCGGGGCAGGATTTTCGAAAGCTGGCAAAAAACAATTCAATTCCATCACCTTATATTATCTTCCCAGGCCAGAGTATATCGTTGGTTGCTCCAACAGAAAAAATAAAAAGGGATGAAAAATATACGAATTCGAGTAAAAAGTCTATAAAAAATGTACAAAAAAATAACATAAAATTAAAGAAAGAGCTTGATCCTCCAAAACAACGAGAGTATGTTCAGAAACAAGCCAGTAACACAATTAGTAAAACTAAACGTTTGTCGAGCAGTAAAGTTAAGTGGTTTTGGCCAGCAAAGGGCAAAGTTACCAAACGCTTTTCTAATAAGGAAAACGGTTATAAAGGTTTACAGATTACTAATCATAAAGGGGCTTCAGTCTTAGCCGCGGCACAAGGAACGGTGGTGTACGCGGGTAACGCTCTTCGAGGTTACGGTAATTTAATCATATTGAAACATAATGATGATTACCTAAGTGCTTATGCACATAACTCGAAATTACTTGTTAAAGAAAAGCAGAAAGTTAAGGCAGGACAAAAAATAGCAGAAATTGGAAATTCAGAATCTTCGGTCACCGCACTTCGTTTTGAAATTCGCTACCGAGGGCAAGCTGTCAATCCTGCTAAATACCTTCCCTAATTTTTAGGTATTGATAATTGCTCGGGAGAAGGCTTATGGCTAGCGCAGCAAAAAACACCACGACTGATGAAAAGTTCGATGACACCGCCGTAGAAGAAAACAACTCACTACTTGAAAAAGTAGAAGAAGATGAGATTTTTGCTAAAGAAGAAGTTACAAAAAATCTTGATGCAACTCAGCTTTATTTAGGTGAGATAGGTTTCTCTCCTTTACTTAGTGCAGAAGAAGAGGTTTTCTTTGCACGTAAATCACTTCGAGGTTGTGAAGCCTCACGAAAACGTATGATTGAAAGCAACTTACGTTTAGTTGTTAAAATTGCTCGCCGTTACAATAACCGTGGTTTGGCATTACTAGATTTAATTGAAGAAGGTAATTTAGGTTTAATCCGCGCCGTTGAAAAGTTTGACCCAGAGCGTGGCTTTAGATTCTCAACTTACGCAACATGGTGGATACGTCAAACTATTGAACGTGCCATTATGAACCAAACCCGAACTATTCGCTTACCTATCCACGTAGTTAAAGAATTAAATGTTTACTTGCGTACAGCACGTGAGTTAACGCAAAAGCTTGACCATGAGCCAACTGCTGAAGAAATTGCTGCAAGCCTTGATAGACCTGTTGAAGACGTAACTAAAATGCTACGTTTAAATGAAAAAATTGCCTCTGTGGATATGCCTATCGGCGGTGAAAACGACAGTGCTTTACTTGATATTATTGCAGACGAAAAAAGCGCAGGGCCTGAAGGCGAAGTTCAAACTAACGATATTAATAAACATATTGTAGATTGGTTAGGTGAGTTAAACCCTAAACAACGTGAAGTATTAGCACGCAGATTTGGTTTACTAGGCTACGAGCCATCAACGCTTGAAGATGTAGGGCGTGAAATTGGACTGACACGAGAACGTGTAAGACAGATTCAGGTTGAAGCTTTACGACGTTTAAAAGATATTTTGCAACAAGAAGGTTTAAGTACAGAAAGCTTATTTAATCAGTTTTCGTAACTTTAATTTTGCAAACTAAACAATAAATTATGTGTGTAAAAAGCTGAAGGGTTAACTCTTCAGCTTTTTTTATGCCTGTCGTTCCGTCCTAAATATATAAACACTTTTTAGGACGGGATAAGGCTTGGACTAATTAACCTCAAAGCAGTGCTTTTAATTTATAAAGCAGTTCGTGCGCTTGGCGAGGCGATAAGTTATCAGGGTCAATAGCGCTTAATTGTTCTTCAACTTGTGAAGGCTCAATAACAGCGTCGTTATTAAATGTAAACGCTTGTTGCTCTGTATTAGGGGCAGTAACACTTTGGTGATTTTCAAGTAACTTAAGTTTTTGTTTAGCTTGCGCAATTACCGCTTTAGGCACACCGGCAAGTGCAGCTACTTGCAAACCAAAACTCTTGCTTGCTGCACCGTCGAGAACTGTATGCATAAATGCGATTGTGTCGTTATGCTCTATTGCATCAAGGTGAACGTTTACAAGACCTTGAGTTTGCTCTGCAAGTTCTGTTAGTTCAAAATAGTGTGTTGCAAACAGTGTTTTTGCTGAAATTTTTGATGCTAAATGATCGGCTGTAGCATACGCAAGCGAAAGCCCGTCGTAGGTACTTGTACCTCGCCCAATTTCATCCATTAACACCAAAGACTGCGCTGTAGCATTATTTAAAATAGTGGCGGTTTCGGTCATTTCAACCATGAAGGTTGAGCGGCCAGAGGCTAAATCATCACTTGCACCAATACGCGTAAATATGCGGTCTATATTACCTATTTTCGCGCTATCGGCAGGGACATAACAGCCAATGTGCGCCATTAATACAATAAGCGCTGTTTGACGCATATAGGTTGATTTACCTCCCATATTTGGACCTGTAATAATCAACATTTTGCGCTGGCTATTAAGCTCTACAGGATTTGCAATGAAGGGTTCTTTCATTACCTGTTCAACAACTGGGTGACGGCCTTGTTTAATGCTAATGTTGTCGTTGTCGCATAATTCTGGTTTAGCGTAATTAAGCGCAAAGGCACGCTCTGCTAAGTTATTTAATACATCTAAGTCAGCAAGCGCTGCGGCCATTATTTGCAGCTGTTCAATGTGAGGGGCTATAAATTCAAATAACTCTTCGTATAGTTGTTTTTCAAGCGCGAGCGCTTTTGATTGGCTGCCTAGTACTTTATCTTCATGCTCTTTAAGCTCTGGAATAATATAGCGTTCATTATTTTTAAGCGTCTGGCGACGAACGTAATCAGCAGGTACTAAATGAGAATTGGCGCGGCTCACTTCTATAAAAAAGCCGTGTACTCGATTATAGCCAATTTTTAATGTACTAATGCCTGTACGTTCACGCTCGCGTTGTTCAAGCTGCTCAAGTACATCGGTTGCACCTTTACTTAGGTTACGCCACTCATCTAATTCATTATTATAACCAGGCGCAATTACGCCCCCATCACGAATAAGTACTGGCGGATTATCAATAACAGCACGCTCTAGCAATGCTTGTAGCTCTGGTAGTTCAGGCGAGTGTTTGATAATACTTGTTATGCGCGGGTCACTCGCATCACTTAATAAATTATGCAGAGGTGTAAGTGCTTGTAGTGCACTGCGCAGACGTGTTAAATCTCTTGGGCGTGCAGTGCATAATGCTAAACGCGCTATTACACGTTCTATATCACCAATATCTTTTAGTGACTCGTGTAATTCGCCGCAAAGTTGTACGTCTAAAATTGCACTAATGGCATTTAAACGAGAATTAAGCTCATCTTTATTACGAACAGGGGTATGAATTCGGCGTTTTAGTAAACGTGAGCCCATTGCTGTGGCTGTTTTATCAAGTACTTGTGCGAGGGTGTTTTCAAATCCGCCCGACAGGTTGACCGTTAATTCTAAATTTTTACGGGTTGCGGCATCTAAAATAACCGCATGCTCGTTGTGCTCAAGCGTAATAGCACGAATATGAGGTAAAGCAATACGTTGTGTATCTTTTACGTATTGCATTAAACAGCCGGCGGCTACGAGTGCTGAGTGAGCTTTTTCTACACCAAATCCCACTAAATCCTTGGTACCAAATTGATCGCACAATAAGTGTTGCGCTGTGTCTAAATCAAATTCCCACTCAGGGCGACGACGAGCGCCTTTAATATGTTCAATTAAATGTGTATTTACAAAGCTTTCGCTATACAGTAACTCTGCTGGCGATAACCGTTGTAACGTTGAGCTAAAAGCTTCGTCAGTATTTACTTCTACAATGTTAAAACGACCAGAATTTATATCAAGGTAAGCGATTCCGTATTGGCCTTTTTTATTTTGCCAAACACTGGTCAGTAAATTGTCTTGTCGCTCTTGCAGCAGCGCTTCATCTGAAATAGTGCCCGGTGTTACAATGCGTACTACTTTACGCTCCACAGGGCCTTTACTCGTTGCGGGATCCCCAACTTGTTCACAAATAGCAACTGATTCGCCCATTTGTACTAAGCGAGCTAAGTAGTTTTCTACGGCATGATAAGGTACCCCGGCCATAGGAATAGGATCGCCGCCTGCTTTACCGCGGTGCGTTTGCGATATATCAAGAAGTTGAGCTGCGCGTTTAGCGTCATCAAAAAAGAGTTCGTAAAAATCTCCCATACGATAAAACAATAAAATATCGCGATGCTCTGATTTTATTTTTAGATACTGCTGCATCATAGGGGTTTGTTGTTTTATAGTGTGTGGTGCATAAAGATCAAACGACATGTATTTACCCAAAGGCTGAATATGGAATTACATCAAGAGATTAAAACACTTGCTGCGCAATTAGGCGCTATTTTAACGGATAAATGCTTATGGATCACTACTGCTGAATCATGCACTGGTGGCGGAGTGAGTTATGCCCTAACAGAAACCCCTGGTAGCTCGCGGTATTTAGGGCGTGCCTTTGTTACATATAGTAACGAGGCAAAGCACGAATTAATTAACGTAGCGACGAGTACGTTGGAGCAATTTGGAGCTGTGAGTGAGCAAACAGTGAAGGAAATGGCATTTGGTGCAATAAACGTTGCTAATGCCGATGTTGCAATTGCTATTTCAGGTATTGCAGGACCAGGTGGGGCGACTCCCGACAAGCCAGTAGGCTTTGTGTGGTTTTGCATACAAATTGCTGGTAAGCAATTCACTTTTAAGCAAATATTTAGTGGTGATAGAACGCAAGTTAGAATGCAAGCTATTGAATTTGCATTGAAAAAAGCTATAGAGAAGATAAATTTATAAATTTCGCTTGATACTGTGGTTTCATACAGTATACTTGTTCGCATTAGCTGGATTTGGAGAACAAAATGAACGATAACAAACAAAAAGCGTTGGACGCTGCACTATCACAAATAGAGCGTCAATTTGGTAAAGGATCAATCATGAAACTGGGCGACAATAAAGCCCTAAACATTGATGCAGTATCTACAGGTTCATTAGGGATCGACATTGCTTTAGGCATAGGCGGTTTACCTATGGGTCGTATTGTTGAAGTATATGGTCCTGAATCTTCAGGTAAAACAACACTTACTTTACAAGTTATCGCACAAGCTCAAAAAGAAGGTAAAACATGTGCCTTTGTTGATGCTGAGCACGCTCTAGATCCAGTATACGCACAAAAACTAGGTGTTAACATTGATGAGCTTTTAGTGTCTCAGCCAGATACGGGTGAGCAAGCGCTAGAAATTTGTGACATGTTAGTACGTTCAAGTGCGGTTGACGTAGTTATTGTCGATTCTGTTGCTGCACTTACACCAAAAGCTGAAATTGAAGGCGACATGGGCGACTCGCACATGGGCTTACAAGCACGTTTAATGTCGCAAGCATTACGTAAGCTTACGGGTAATATTAAACGTTCTAACACGTTATGTATTTTCATTAACCAAATTCGTATGAAAATTGGTGTAATGTTTGGTAACCCTGAAACAACAACCGGTGGTAACGCTCTTAAGTTTTACGCATCAGTTCGTATTGATATTCGTCGAATTGGTTCTGTAAAAGAAGGCGATGAAGTTGTTGGTAACGAAACGCGCGTTAAAATTGTTAAAAACAAAGTAGCACCTCCGTTTAAGCAAGCCGAATTTATCATCATGTATGGTGAAGGTATTTCTAAGCAAGGCGAGCTAATTGATTTAGGTGTTAAGCACAAAATTGTTGAAAAAGCAGGTGCTTGGTACAGTTACAATGGCAACAAAGTAGGCCAAGGTAAATCAAACTCAATTAAGTTTTTGAAAGAAAACGTAGAAATTGCAGATGAGATTGAAGGCAAACTACGCGACATGTTATTGCTAAAAGCCACTATTGAACCAGAAGATGGTGAAGATAAGTTAGGCGATGACGCAGACCTTTAAGGTTTAAAATGTTCTCAAAGCTTGATTTGACCCGAGCTTTATAAAAAACGCTAACCAGCAATGGTTAGCGTTTTTTGTTTGTGGGGGCCTGTAATATAAAATAGCAGTAATACTTATTACTAACCTGCATAAGTCTTTGTGAAGCCAAACGAATTAAGCTACACCATAATGTGGTTAAAAGTTTTTATTTAGAACAAACAGATAAAAAATATTGCCTAAATTTAGAGCAATTTTTTTTAACGCTAGTAAGACCTTATATAAGTAAATTGATATTAATTATTTTAAGTTGCCAGCTTAATGCTGATTATTTAATTGCCCGCAATATAGAGTAATCAAATAGCAAGAAGTGATGATGTTTTAGCACTCGATAGCTAATAAGATAGATTGGAATTTAATTAGCTGTAAAACTGATACCTTAAAAATAAAAACGACACATATAATGTGTCGTTTATAAATTAAGCTGGTTAAGCGCTTTTAAAAAATTTTATAGCTGCCAGTTTACCGATAGTGCATAGTTACGCGGTGCACCGTAGTAACCTTGTGCCCAGTATAAACTGTGTAAGTACTTTTCATCGGTAGTATTATTTACGTTAAAAGTAACACCAACGTTTTCAGTAATTTTGTAGTTAGCCATTAAATCAAGAATGCCGTAAGCATCTTGTTTAGTCGTTACAAGCGCTGCACCTGAAGCATCTTCTACTTGTACACGGCTTACAGAATCCTGCCAGCGGTAGTTTGCACCAAATGTTAAACCTTCAACTAATGGTACTTGATAAGTAGCAGCTAGTTTTAATTGGTTTTCAGGTGTGTAATCTTTAACTAAATCATCACCATCAATATTTAAGTTGCTAAAGCTAATACTCGCACTTAAATCGTCTGTAATTTTACCACTTAACTCAACTTCAAAACCGTCGCTGTTAATACCGTCTGCGCCGTAGTAACGAGTATCACCTGGAAGTGAATCTGGTAATGCGACCGCTAAATTTTCTTGTTTTGCATCAAAGTAAGCAAATGTAACAAAAATCTGATCATCTAAAAGTTGGGCTTTAACACCAATTTCGCTGCTTTTTCCTGTTACTGGTGCTAATTGCTCTGCGTTTATATCAAGCTCTTTTTGAGGAACAAACGTTTCTGTATAGCTTGCATAGGCAGAGAGTGTTTCGGTAAAGTCGTACACTACGCCTACGTAAGGTATAAGCTCATTATCGCTACGTGTTTGCTCAACGCCATAAGCAGTCCCTTTTGTTTCCCAATCGGTGTATCGAACACCTGCAAGTATACTTAAAGGAGTGCTAAGTTTAATGCGTGTTGATATATAAGCGGATTGCTGTTTATTTTCAATATCACTACCATTCAAACCATCGGTAAGTGTAGCCTCAGGTATTACGCCATCCCACGTATCGAGTGATGGCATTTCAGGAAAGCCGTTCCCTGTGGTGTAATCGTAAAGAGACTGCTCGTTGTAATCCATTTTTGCTTGGCTTACACCAAACGATAAATCATGCTCTTGACCAAATAAATCAAATTTACCACTGGCGTATAAATCAAATAGGTCGTGCTTGTCTTCGTAATCATAACGACTAGCGTAACCTGTTAAGCCAAGTCCTGTTTCTTTATCAGGCGTGCCATAAACGTAAAAAAGCTCTGAATCTTGCTCGTTTTCAATGTGTGCATAGCGAGCAATTGCTACCCAGGTAGCAGATAAGTTTTGCTCAAGCGTTACATATACTTGCTCTGCACTGTTGTCCCAGTATGACCAGTCGGCTGCTGTACTGGTAGATGAATCATAATCTGTGGCTGAACCATCAGTATAGTAAAGTGGCAATGCACCCCAAAGCGGGCTGTCGGCATCTTTTTGTTGATTAACGTAGTTAATGCTTAATAGGGTGTCGTCAGTTAGTTTGCCTTCGTAGGCTAAGTAACCAATTGTTTTATCTGTTTCGTAACGATCTAGGTATGATTCAGCTTTTTGCTTAGTGAATACCGCACGCACAGCATGCTCATCGTTAATAGGCGTTGATACATCAAGCTCTAAGCGTTTGTTGTTCCACGAACCATAAGATGCAGATGCGTGAGCTTGTGTAACATACGTCGGTTTTTTAAGTACCATATTTACAGTAGCAGATGGATTACCAGCACCAGTCATCAGGCCGTTTGCGCCACGTACAATTTCTACGCGGTCGTAGATAGAAGTATCTAACGTGCCTTGAATTGAACCTGAGCTTTGTGGAATTCCCAAGCCATCTACTTGAAAGTTTGTGATCTCAAAACCACGTGCTTTAAAGTAAGTACGATCTGTTTCTATTTGTTCTACCGTTACGCCTGGAGTGCTTTCAAGTACTGAATTGATATCATCTAATGAAAAGTCGTCCATTAATGCACGAGAAACAACGGAAATACTTTGCGGCGTTTCTTTAATTGATAAGCCTAATTTTGTAGCAGATTGTGCATCTTCAGTTATGTAGTTTTTATGATGCTGACCATACACGGCTATTTTTTCTAGAGAGTCATCTTTTGTATTTGCTTCATCAGCAAATGCATAACCAGATAAAATTAAAGAAGTAGCAAAGCTTAGTTTAGATAAACGCAAAATTTGAGGGGACGACATGAGTTTTTCCAATTAGTTCAAAAGAAGTGCATAATCTAATCTAAATGATATCGATTTGCAATTGCGTTAATGTGTTTTATCTATAATTATTCTGTTTTATTGAATTTTAGCGACTCAATTGAGGATGATATACATACATTAGTAGGTTTATACTTATCAAATATGGTATTAAATGATTATTAAAAAGACACGCGAATTCATATTTTTAGTTTAAATTACTGCGGTAATATTTTTATAGCTATTTAAAAGTTATTAATTTTTTAGGTTTGGCTGAATAGAAATATGGAATTTATTACTGAGTTGAATTTGATTGATAGCTCACTGAGCCATATAGGTTATTAGTATATTTTATAGTGAGGGACAGCTTATAGTCGATATAAAAAAGCGGCCAAGGCCGCTTAATTGATCATACTGTTTTTACTAATTAAAAAGAGTATTTAACAGAGAATTGTAAACGCTCTAAATCGCCATCTACACCGCTTTCTGTTTCACGCTCAGCATGTTTAAACTCAGCACCAAATGTTAAGCGTTTAACTGGCGAGTATAAAATGTTGGCGCTAAAGCTTTGGCTAGATTCAACCGGATCGCCAGAAATAGCTAATAAATCAGTGTTGTTATCAGCACTGAAGAACGAGTATAAGAACGTAGAGCGCCATTGGCTTGTCCACTTATGTTGATAAGCCACAAAGCCCGATGTTGAATCAATTGCATCAAGTTCATCACCATTAAGTACTGCGCCATGTGCCACATTCAAGCCTACGTAACGGCCTAAACCTTTACCTTGTGTAAGCATAAACTTAAGGTAATCTTCACCAAAGTTTACTCTACCTGATGCGCTAATACCAAATGATGTTTCGTCAGCATCTACATCGCCTACTTTATATGTAAGTTGGCGTGCTAGTGCAGCCACTACAACGTTACCCCAATCAGCTTTATGGGTATAGCGGGCGGTGAAGTCAGGCAGTGATGCGTCGTCAGTTTCTACGCGTGTGCCACCTTGCGTAGTAATTGTGCTTTCTGGGTTTTCTAATGAGAAAGACCAAGCACCCGTTGTATATTTAATTTGAGTTTGACGAACAAATACAGTGCCCTCAGCAGGGCCTACAAAATCAAGAGTTTCGGCCAAAGCGCCTACATTTTGAAAGTTTGACCATGTTTGACCAAATAACCAACCATCGTAAGTAACAAAAGCATGACGAATACGCGGTGCGTATGAGTTTGATACACGCTCATTGCCACCAGGCGCTGATGCTAAAAAGTCTAACTCAATTTTGGTTTTTACTGTTTTACCGTTATCCATTAACGTTGAAGTACCAAAGTTAAAGCGAGATTCACGTGCATGCATATCAAATACAGCATCAGAGTCATTGTCATCACCAACAGTAAGTGTACTTGGTACGTAAAAATCACGACCAACACTTGAGCCAGAAGGTGCACCAGCAGAGTAATCACTCCACATTGTGTCTAATTTAATGTATCCACCGTAGGTAAATTCGGTATCACCAATTTTTGCAGCTGTTGCCGCATAAGCAGTACTTGATAGTGCACATAGTACAGCGCTTGCTGCCAATGTTTTTAATGGGGTAAATTTCATTGTGGTGTCCTTTATAGGCTACTTGTTGTTTGTTGCTTTTTTTTTCATATAAGGTTGTATTACTTGCTACGAGTATTACTTACGAATAAAAAAGGTGTTCATTTGGCTTTTCAATACACATATTGTTTTCATTCGTTAAATAAAGCTTTAGCAGGTGATACCGCAAATATCTTTATTAAAGTACACAAACACTTTTGAATATGCGCAATATTTACTCAATTACCTATTGGTCTATAAGACTAAGGTTTTAGAGCAGACTAGTTTGTATTTACTTACATTTAACATCTTGTATTGGCTATGTAAAATAATTGAAAGCAGGCGGATTATAAACTACAAATAGACAAATAAAAGCAGAGTACAACTAAGGTCTAATACTTAATAAAGCACTGCTGAGTAATCCTTGATAGGAGCCTAAGGCAAGCAATTTTAATGGAGACGAAGATGTCACAAAGTATCTATCCAGTTCCGGCGCATATTAAAGATGCGACTCTTGTTGATAAAAATAAATATAATACGCTTTATAAGCAATCTATTGATGATTCTGAAGGTTTTTGGGGTGAACATGGCAAACGCCTTGATTGGTCTACTCCTTACACTAAAGTTAAAAACACTTCTTTTGATAAAGGCCATATCAGCATTAAATGGTATGAAGATGGCTATTTAAATGCGTCTTACAACTGTATTGACCGTCACTTAAAAACTAAAGCAGACAAAGTTGCGCTTATTTGGGAAGGTGATAACCCGAATGAAAGCGAAAATATTACTTATCAACAGTTACACGATGAAGTGGCTAAATTTGCTAATGGCCTTAAAAAGCTAGGTGTACAAAAAGGCGATCGTGTTGCTATTTATATGCCTATGACTCCTCAGGCTGTTTATGCAATGCAAGCGTGTGCACGAATTGGTGCAATTCATTCTGTTGTATTTGGTGGCTTTTCACCATCGGCTATAGCGGACCGCATTAAAGATTCTGGCGCTAAAGTAGTGATCACCTCAGACGAAGGCCGGCGCGCAGGCAATTGTGTGCCGCTAAAAGCTAATGTTGATGAAGCGGTATCGCAAGACTCAGTAACCACAATTGAGCACGTTATTGTGCATCAATTGACGGGCGGTGAAGTTGATTGGAATGACCATGATATTTGGTGGCACGATTTAGTCGCTGATTTACCAGCGCAGTGCGAACCAGAGCCTATGAACGCTGAAGATCCTTTATTTATATTGTATACATCAGGTTCTACGGGTCAGCCTAAAGGCGTTGTACATACCACTGGTGGCTATTTAGTTTATTCATCAATGACTCATGAGTATGTATTTGACTTACAAGAGGATGATGTTTACTGGTGTAGTGCCGACGTTGGCTGGATCACAGGACACAGCTACATTGCATATGGTCCATTAGTGAATGGGTGTACCCAAGTATTATTTGAAGGCGTACCAACATATCCAACAGCTGGTCGTATGGGCGAAGTAGTTGATAAACACAACGTTACTATTTTATATACCGCTCCAACAGCCATTCGCGCCTTAATGGCTAAAGGCGATGAGCCGATTGAGTCTTCACATCGTGATAGCTTACGTATTTTAGGATCGGTTGGTGAGCCAATAAACCCAGAAGCGTGGACGTGGTATTACGAACAAATTGGTAAGTCAAATTGTCCGATTGTAGATACGTGGTGGCAAACAGAAACCGGTGGCATTATGATCACGCCATTACCTGGTGCGACTGATACTAAACCGGGTTCTGCGACACATCCATTTTTTGGTATTGCACCAGCATTATTTGATGCAGAAGGTAATACACTAGAAGGCGCTGTTGATGGGAACTTAGTTATATTAGATAGCTGGCCTTCACAAGCACGTACTGTTTATGGCGATCATGAACGTTTTGAGCAAACCTACTTTAGTGCATACCCAGGTGTTTATTTTACAGGTGATGGTTGTCGCCGCGATGAAGATGGCTATTACTGGATCACAGGTCGTGTAGATGATGTACTTAATGTGTCTGGGCACCGTTTAGGTACTGCTGAAATAGAAAGTGCATTAGTTGCGCATGAAGCCGTAGCTGAAGCCGCTGTTGTTGGTTACCCACATGACATAAAAGGCCAAGGTATTTACGTATACATTACGCCTAACGAAGGCGTAACCGTTAGTGATGAGCTAACTAAAGAGGTACGCAGTTGGGTTCGTAAAGAGCTTAGTCCTATTGCATCGCCAGATATGATTCAGTGGTCGCCAGGTTTACCTAAAACACGTTCAGGTAAGATTATGCGCCGAATTTTACGTAAAATCGCTGCAAATGAGCATCAACAGTTAGGTGACACGTCAACGCTTGCCGATCCATCTGTAGTGGATGAACTAATCGAGAACAGATTAAATCGTTAAATGCGCGTTAAAAACTTGATTACAAGTTGATTCTAAACGTAGTATATCGGCTGTCAGTTAGGATTTTATACCTAGTTGGCGGCCGAATTTATTAGGAGTGAACCATGAGTCAGTTTTTAATAGCGGATGATCATCCGTTATTTCGCGAAGCACTAAAGGGTGCATTGAGCGCAAAGTTTGAAGGTTTAGAGGTTTTTGAATCTTCAGGTTTTGACAGCACACTGCAAGTGTTAAGCGAGCAAGAGGATCTTGATATATTACTGCTAGATCTTCACATGCCAGGTAATGGTGATTTATATGGTCTTATTCGTATTAGAGAAGACTATCCGAGCTTACCCATTGCAGTAGTTTCAGGTAGTGAAGACGTTAATATAGTCTCAAAAGTAATGGGCTATGGCGCTATGGGGTTTATTCCTAAATCGTCATCGTCTGATGATATTGCCAGCGCAATAAACCAAATACTTGAAGGCGATACATGGTTACCAAAAGAGCTTAAAAATAAAGTAGCTGAAATTGAAGGTGAAGATAGAGAAATTGCAGCGCAAGTTGCTTCACTTACACCACAGCAATACCGAGTGCTTCAATATTTACACGAGGGCTTGCTTAATAAACAAATAGCCTACGAACTACACATATCAGAAGCGACAGTAAAAGCACACATTACAGCCATATTCAGAAAACTTGGCGTATACAACCGCACACAAGCCGTTTTAATTGCTGCCAAGCTTCAGCTTGAGCCAATAGAGCAAGCATAACAAACTGTATTATAAAAAAGAGCCATAGTGCCAATTTTTAAAATAGTAAATTAAAAATTGGCACTATGGCTCTGTTTAGCCTTCTTTATTTAAACCTTCTCACAAGCTATTCACCTTTTATACATGAACTCATATACAAAAAATGCTAGGTTACTGCAATTTTGTAACTTCAAGAGCAGGGTATGACAGACTCCACACACTCACCAAGTAATGATCCAAACAACAAAGGGTTATTTAATCGATTTTTAGCCGCTGTTGAATTTTTAGGCAATATGCTGCCACATCCGATTACTTTATTTGCAATATTTGCAGTCGCAATTGTTGTATTTAGTGGTATTGCTGATTGGTATGGACTTAGCGCAATTGATCCACGACCAGAAGGTGCGTCAGGGCGCGATCCGGATGGTGTTATTGAAGTGGTTAGCTTATTGAGTGCTGAGGGGTTACAGCGGATCATGACTGGGCTTGTTACCAACTTCACTGGCTTTGCGCCGCTTGGTACTGTGCTTGTTGCATTACTCGGGGTGAGTGTTGCTGAGCATTCAGGCTTACTGTCTGCCGCTATGCGAGGCATGGTAATGGGCGCATCTAAACGTTTAGTGACATTTATGGTGGTATTTGCCGCTATTATGTCAAACACTGCAGCTGAGCTAGGGTATGTTGTACTGATCCCCCTCGCAGCTATGATATTTCATAGTTTAGGGCGTCATCCTTTAGCCGGTTTGGCTGCTGCGTTTGCGGGTGTTTCAGGTGGATATAGCGCAAACCTATTATTAGGCACCATAGATCCATTATTAGCGGGCATTACAACACCAGCTGCGCAAATGATTGATCCAACCTATGTTGTGGGCGCTGAGGCTAACTGGTACTTCATGATGATATCGGTATTTCTAATTGCGATATTAGGAACTTTTGTAACCGAAAAAATAGTAGAGCCTCGCTTAGGCAAGTATAACCCAGATGACGCGAGCATCGATTTATCGCAAAACAGCATTGATAAACTGACTAAACAAGAGAAGTCAGGTTTAAAATGGGCTGGCATTTCTTTATTGGTTGTTTCGTTATTACTTGCTTGGACTATTATTCCAGATGATGGCATTTTACGAAATCAAGATACCGGAGAGGTAGCGGGTTCACCCTTTTTAAAAGGGATTGTGGTTATTATTTTTGTGACATTCAGTATCCCTGGTTTTGTATATGGCCGTGTTGTTGGCACCATGAAAAACGATAAAGATGTAATAAATGCCATGAGTAAGAGTATGAGCTCTATGGGGCTATATATTGTACTGGTATTTTTTGCAGCGCAGTTTGTTGCCTTTTTCAAATGGACTAACTTAGGTACTATTTTAGCTATTAATGGTGCCGCATTATTACAAGCGCTCAACCTAACAGGCCCCGAAGTATTTATATTGTTTATTTTAATGTGTGCCTTGGTTAATTTAAGCTTAGGCTCATCCTCAGCACAGTGGGCTATTACCGCTCCAATATTTGTGCCTATGCTAATGTTAATTGGCTATGCACCAGAGACAATACAAGCGGCTTATCGTATAGGTGATTCAGTAACTAACTTAATAACGCCAATGATGAGTTATTTTGGTCTCATATTGGCCGTTGCAGTTAAATATAAAAAAGATATGGGAATAGGCACTTTAGTCGCAACTATGCTTCCGTACAGTATGGTGTTTTTTGTAGGCTGGGTTATTTTGTTTTATGTTTGGGTGTTTTTATTGGGAATGCCAGTAGGGCCAGAGTCACCCACATATTACACGCCTTAAATAATTAGTGTAGACGTGAAGTAATCAAAACTCAGATTAAGTACTAAAAAGCCAGCTAAGCTGGCTTTTTAATAATTACTAGCTAAACACCACGGTTTTATTACCATTAATAAATAGCTTATGCTCAGAGGCAAGCTGCAGGGCTTTACTAAATACAGTTTTCTCTACGTCTTTACCCATTTTAGCCATCATTTCGGCAGTGTTAGCGTGTGTTACGCTAGTTACGTCTTGCAAAATAATAGGCCCTTCATCCAGCTCATTATTTACAAAATGAGCCGTAGCGCCAATAATTTTTACGCCGCGCTCAAATGCTTGATGATAAGGTTTTGCGCCAATAAATGCAGGCAAAAATGAATGGTGGATATTAATGATTTTATTTTCAAAACGGCCAACAAACTCAGGGCTTAAAATACGCATGTATTTAGCTAGGCCAATAATATCTGGGTTGTAAGAGGCAATTAAATCACCTACTTTTATATCGTGCTCTGCGCGGGTTAAACCAACATGCGATACAACATGAAAAGGTACATCAAAGCCTTTAGCTAATGGCTCTAAATCAGGGTAGTTAGCTATTACAGCTAATACTTCAATATTTAATGCTTGCTCAAATTGCTTAAGCAACACAGTGCCTAAACAGTGTGCCTCTTTAGTGGCTAGTAAAACGACTTTTGTTTTAGCGCCATTGTGTAGTGCAAGCTGTGCGCCTTCTGGCAATAAGGCTTGTAACTTATCTAAAAAGTCGCTTTGTGGCTCACCAGTTAGCTCTGTACGCATGAAAAAGCGTTTAGCGTCTTTATCTACAAATTCGTTATTACGTGTAATATTTAAATTGTGTTCATGACACAGGCCTGTAATTTTAGCTATTAAGCCTACATCATCGGCACATTGGGTGGTTAGTATGTAACTCATTTTCCTCATTCTACCCTGTGGTTAATACGTCATTATTTGGGTTTTAGCGTATAAAGCAAGGGCTTTGTGCACTAATACAGTATTAATCATGTTGTTGAGTATAAAAGAGGTAATAAAGTTAATTGGGGCATAAAAAAATGCCACCTTATTTACAAGGTGGCAATTATTAATAACGTTTAGTTAGGTTTTCGGTTCGCCAGATAGATTTTCTTCTTGTCTGAGGTAACCAGCAGCTTCCTCGTCGTCTTTCGTGATAGCTTGCTGAGTAGGCATAGCTCGAGTTTGCTGGTTTAACTGATGTATTTGTGATGCGTTACCTAAATCGCGTTCACTCGTAATTGAAGCAATAGACTCGCGGTCTTTCAAAAATGCAATTACATCATTTTTAATAGCTTGTAACTGGCCTTCGTCTTTATGCATTTCCATAATATGGCGGGGGTGCTCTAAGTTTTTCATACCTGTTGCTGCAAATGTTGTAGAAATAACACGAGAAACAATTATCCAAGGCGTTATGCTACTGCGCACTAATGTATTTTCAGAGCGAGTGCTGTCGTGTATACCTGTACCCGTTGAAATTTTAGATTCGGTAAATGTACCTTCGCATTTAAAGTACACAAGTAATGACTCAAATTGCATTTCAGCAAAAAATAGGTGTGCACTATTAATAAGTAATTGAGCAAATGCTTTTATAAGTATACCTATTAGTAAAAAGTGAAAACTTGTCATAAGTAGTTCACTAAATTGAATAATGTGCTGGTTATTAAATGCTTGTTCAATGGTATTTATGTTTGCCGCATCAACATAGTGGTAAATATTAATAAGCGAGTACGCTAAAAGTACAGTAAACGTTAGCGCCACTATATATAGTAAGTTACCACTTAATAGAGCTAATAAACGAGTAAGTGAAAAGTTTTTACCTAAATCCATAGGGTGTAATTTAGGTTGAATCTCTTGGATCATTTCACCTTTAAAGCCACCTTTACCTTCTATTTGTTCTTGTAATTTAGGGTCTAATTCGCGGTAAACTCTGTTAGGTACTTCTTTATATCGGCGATTAGCCATTACTAAGTTATCAAGGTTTATAAATACTTCATCTGGGTGAACTGATTCTTGCCAATTCTCACGTAGTTCTGAAACTTCAGCAGTAGGCGTTACCGAATTTAAACGTGCCTTTATCATTACAAAAACAAGTGCACAGCTAAGAGTGGCTAATACAATAATTGCTACTAAATAAAGCCCTGCATGAAGGCTAGGTAATTGCTCAAGCCAGTTATCTATTTGCGCTTTACTAATATGCTGCTCTTGCATTAACCACGACATAGAAAGGCCAATAACAATAGGTAAAATAAACGACAAAGAAATAATTTTAGCAAGCGCGCCAGTACCTAAAGCTTCGATGTTTTTTTCTGCATTACGTGAAATAGGTTTGCCTGAAGAGCGCCAAGAAAAAAGCACATAAAACATTAATATGGCACTGTATACAGGAAAGGCTAATTCGCCAGCTTCACCAGTAAAACCTGATAAAGATACGAATGCTACAAGTGCATAAGCAATAAGAGCAACAAGCGTGCTTACCCATGAGCCAAATAAACGCTGAGCAATATTACGAATAGGATAAGGTAAAAATAAAAGCTTAGGGATTAAGCTGTGTAACAAACGTGATAAAAAGCCATTAGGCTCCTTAAACGTACTATTTTTACGACCAACCAGCATTTCTTCAAGAGAATGTGCGGTATAGGCCACTTCCTTTTTTTCTTCTTGGGCGGTCGATGTTTGCGATTTACTAAAGTTATAAGCCAAAGATGTTGGGTGATTTCTACCAACAAAATACTTGAGGGTTGCGTATATACCCGATGATAATGAGCGAATGCCAAGCGCTAATATAAACATGCCAAATATCATTAAAATCCAACCTGCGGTTGCATCCTCTTTTACAGAGCCTGCTGCAATCACAAGTAAGCTCACACCAGCAATAGACTCAATAAGCCCTCTTAGTGCTGTAACTTTACCTTCAAGCTTGAAGGGGTTTTTTAGTCCAAGATCAATCGATCCATAATCAAAAGCCATTGAATTCTCCATTTAAACAGCACCCCCACTTGCGGGGGACAAAGTGTAATTAATCTGAACTTAGGATAATAAATCTATCTCAAGTAGTTATTTTTAGCGCTGAGTGCATCAAGTTTAATCGTAATAGACTCGTTGCTGGCACGTAAGTTCTACCTACTTTTACAAAAACCGAAATAGAATTATTAATATATTAAGTCGTTATAGTTGTTGTTAGTTTTTATTATATATCAATAATCTTGTTCAGTTTGAGGTTATTTTAAAGTGATACATTTTATATTTAGACGCATGCTTTAAATATAATTGGAGGGTAAATGAAGCTAATTTATGTAGATGATAATTTGCCAGGGATCACGCGTAAACTTAAACACAAAAGTTGGCTTTACTTCGATCCAATAGGTAAGCAAATAAAAGAGCAAAATGTGATTGATCGTTTAAATGGATTGGCATTTCCACCTGCCTATAAAAACGCTTGGTTTTGCCCAGAAGAAAACGGACATATTTTAGCGACAGGGTTTGATAGTAAAGGGCGAAAACAATACCGCTATCATCCTGAATTTAGAGCGCAACAAGAGGCTAAAAAATACCAAGCATGTGGAGTGTTTGGTAATAAACTTCCTTTGTTAAGAGCACGTTTAGAAACAGACTTACAAGGCGATGAGCTTAATATTGAACGTACTTTAGCGGCAGTTGTAAGGCTTATGGATTTAGGTGCGCTGAGAGTAGGTAATGAGCGTAACGTAAAGCAAAATAAAAGCTTTGGCGCTACAACATTACGCACACGCCATGCAAAACTCACGGGTAAAAATATTCAGCTAAAGTATCGGGCTAAATCAGGCAAGGAGCGTGAAGTAAATATAACCGATAGAGTGCTTAGCCATGTAATAAAGGACCTACAAGATTTACCCGGCCAGCATTTGTTTCAGTATATATATGAGGGTGAGCGCACTAATGTTACATCAAGTGAAATAAATCAATATATTCAGCAAATAATGGGTGAAGATTTTAGTGCAAAACATTTTAGAACTTGGCGAGCAAGCGTGATTGCATTTAAACAATTAGCTAAAGCCAAAGGAGCGCTTACTTTAAAAAGTATGCTTGATAGTGTCTCCGAGCAACTGGGTAATACTCCCGCTATAGCACGTAAATCATATGTGCATCCTGATTTAATTACGCTGTGCAAAGAAGATGAAGATACTCAAACTGCGTGGAGAGAGTCTCTTTCATTACCACGAAAAACGAAGTACTTGAGTCGTTATGAACGTGGTTTTTTAGCTTTTTTAAACGATTAATTGCCATAGCAACTTTACACACTTAAGCATATTAATTACATATTCACTAATCTAATTAATTAACGTTTTAAATATAAAGTTTTAAAAAGTCATTAAGTTTCAAGTGTTTATTTTTAAAGTTTAATTTGGCATTACCGTTGCACCTCCAGTGTACTACTTAGTGGTAAGTACAAAAGCATTTATCAACGATATTTAGCGAGGAGGTACACAGTGAAGGGGTCATTTTCAAATCAAGCGTTTGCCAAAGCAAAGCGTTTAACTTTAAAAACTGCATTGTTTATTAGCATGAGCGGCTTATGCTCAGCACCAACTCTCGCTGCAAATGAACTTGAGAGTGCGGTGCTCGCTAACTCTTCACTAACTACTTACAACTCACAAAAGTACCTACAAGCTGATGACAACTATTACTTTGATCAGTATTCAGCGCAATTAATTGAACGTACAGAGAAAGCCATTAATTGGTATCAAGAAATAGTTAACAACGGTGGTTTTACACACTTATATAGCGACGAATTGCTTGAACTAGGCAGTAATAGTAAAGAGGTGAGCTTACTTGCACAGCGTTTATACCAAGAACGTGACTTAAAAAATAATACGTGCGACGAAACCATATGCATGTTCGATAAAGATATAGAGCAAGCTGTTAAGCAATTTCAAAGCCGCCATGGTTTAAAAGCTGATGGCCGAGTGGGTAAGCGTACTTTTGCTTCGCTTAATATACCCGCAAAGAAAAAACTCGATAAATTAAAACTTAACTTTTATAGAATAACTAACTTTGCAGGCGCAAGTGATGAGCAATATGTGTATGTAAATATTCCTGAGTACAGCTTACGATTTGTAAAAGCGGGCGATGTAAAATTAAAAAATAACGTAATTGTAGGTAAACCAAGTTGGGAAACGCCTGCATTTAGCGACGAAATAGAAAAGTTTGTAGTTAACCCTGAGTGGCGTATACCTACCTCAATCGCTACCAAAGAAATTGCTCCAAAGGTCGCCGAGGATCCTGATTACCTTGTAAAAAATAATATTGAAATTAGAAAAAACAGCTACCTAGACTCACAAACTATTAATCCTAGCCATATTGATTGGGATTCTATTAAGCCATACCAATTTGATCACTTTTTAGTAAAACGTGCTGGTAAAGAAAACCCTCTAGGAGAGGTTAAGTATTTATTCCCTAACGCTGAAGCAATTTATGTTCACGATACACCTGCAAAGCAGCGCTTTAGCCAATCAAATCGTGCTTTATCGCATGGCTGTATAAGAATAGAGCAACCCTTTTCGTTAGCGCGTGAAATCATTAAGCACGAAGGAGAGGCACAAACACTTAATCATATAGACAGCGCACGTACTCAAAACAGTACTCAAACGTTTCATTTAGATGAGCCTCTTCCTATTCATTTAGTTTATTGGACTGCATGGGTTGATGAAAATAAGTTGGTTAACTTCAGAGATGACATTTATCAACGCGATAAAAAAGCATTATTAAAAAATGATGAGCAGTCGGTGATTGCCGCTTTGTTAAAAAATAAATAATGAGAGGGTTTATGCAATTTATTCATTATATTTCTATCGCCATATTCACACTTATATTTAGCAATCATGTATTTGCTGCAGCACCTACAAAGGCTGCGCATCAGGTGGTTGATATAAAAAATAAAGCTAACTTTGAAGATGCAGAATTTAGCCTAAAAATTAACGATATAGTTATGCCATACTCCGTGTTTTCGGTATTCGTAATGCCCCAAGAGCAAGTTGAGTTTGAGGTGCTTTTTGCCCAGTCAAAAAATGCCTACACGCTAATTAATACCCAAGGGAAATCGAAGCTTACAGACACCAACCGTTGGCAATGGCAAGCACCCAAAGAGTCTGGTTTAACAACGGTAATTATTGAGTCGCCCGATAAAAAACAGCGTATGAAAATCAACGTTTTTGTAAAAGTACCCGCAGACAACGTTGAAGGAGGAAAGCTCAAGTATTACCATATTGGCCACTACCCTAAACCTTCACAAATTAAAGACACTGCTCATTACATAGTGCCCGATGGCTTTGTGAAGGTGACGCCTGGAAATGAAAACGTAAAAATTTCACCTCACTTTTCACTCAAAGAGTTTGTTAGTAAGCAGCGAAGTAAGCACCCAAAGTATTTATTTTTACAAAATAAGTTACTACTTAAACTAGAAAAAATACGTAAAGAACTCATTTTAGAAGGCATACCTGTTAGTAACATGGTGGTTATGAGCGGTTATAGAACCCCTTACTACAACAAATCAATTGGTAATGTAAAACTCAGCCGACATGTATTTGGCGATGCTGCCGATATTTTTATAGATAACGATGGTAACTACCGTATGGATGACATAAATAACGACGGTAAGCATTCAATAGGGGATGCTAAAGCGATGGCCGATATAGTTGAGTCGTTAGCTAGACGAGAGTCATTTAAAGGTTTACTAGGTGGATTAGGTATTTATGGGCCTAAGTCGCACAGAGGCGCATTTATACATGTTGATACGCGTGGTTTTAAAGCGCGTTGGGTGAGTAAGTAATTGAATTAGTTTGACTATTATTGATAGCAAAGGGATTGCGCAAGTACTGACTAATGGGTAATGTTGGTTTTCACTTTATTTAAAAGTATTGAACGCCTGCTAGTGGTCAATACTCTTTCTTTCAGCGATGAGGTTTATAACACGTTGCTCTTTCATCGTTGCACTACTTTCTTCTAGTAATATATCGCTAAAGCTTGGGTCATATAGCCTAGGCCTACTGAAATTACGTAAAACTGACACGACCCACGTAGAAGATGCATTGGAATAATTATCTTCTGACGCTTTAGCCTCAGCACTTTTCAAAAGTTGATAAACTTTGATTGCGCGCTCTGGGTATGTGTAATCATCAATTGTCATCCAAGCTTCACGTAGCTCTTGGAGTGAATAATTTAAATAGTCTATGTCCATATAATTCTCCATTAAACATAAAAAGGTCTCTATACGTAGGGCTTTTGAAAAATAATGTGTTTTCAATTACGTTTTAAATAGTCTATTGCAGCATAAACGTTTCGTACTCTAAATCTTCAAATTGTTTAGAAAGCCAAAATAGCCCAACAACAGAGGTAATTATAGTGGCTAACGCAAAGCCATAACCATAAAACTGTGGCCCTAAAGCAATTGAAAGTAAGGTTAAAACTACATTTATAACTAAAAATAATCCAGCCAAAAACAGCACGGTTGAACGTTTATCTAAATAAAATAAAATGTTTAAAATAGATAAAAATATAACTTGTACACCTACACCAACTACATCAATAAATAACAGTGTTTTATAATTTGGGTCAATACCTATAAAGGTAAGTATTTGTTCACCCCATAATAATAAGCATGCAACGGTAATACCTTGAATTTTAAATATATCATAAAGCCCAGAACGAGCAGTTTGGATCATATTATCTTTCAAATAGTAAATTTCTTCTAACGATGAGCCTTCACGAATAGCGGTATAAAAACGGTCGTACTCTTCGACAAAGTCGGTTTCCATTTTTACTAAAAACACCGCCATACCAGGAATAATTGAAAGGTAAGCCAAAAATATAGGTAAGTCGTAAATTGGGCTGGCTCTCAACGTGCCAATAATTTGAATTGATGTGCTAGGCGAGTACCAAAAAATGATCTTATCAGCCCATACACCAATGTTATAAAATAGCCCACAAAAAAATAAGCTGTAATACACCTGTTTGTTATTTAAAAAATCAAAGCTTATAAACTTCTCACCTGGGTAGCGACGAATAATCATAAATAAGAAGCTAAAAAAGAGTAAAGCCTCTCCTGCAAAAAAGGCAAAAAACAACCCATCTATTTGCCAGTCTCGTAGTAAAAAAGCCAGTAACACCATAAAGCTGTAACCACTGAGCATAGTAACGAGTATTAGCCTGTACTCTTTCATTCCGGAGAGAAATATAGCGCCTAACCATTGATTACATAAGCTTATAAAAGCGCCTAAAATTATTATTTTAGTGACAACTGGCAAGGGTAATAATGGCCACACAGCTAGTCCTACTAATAGTGCCGCTATAGTCGTAACAAGTTGTGCGCCAAGCAAGTTAGGCAGTACCTTTGCATCTTCTTTTTGAAAAAATAAATCAGCAATAAAGCGAGTTAAGAGCAGCTGTAGTCCACCGGTTAAAATAAGTGATGCTGCCATCATGTAAGTTACAAGCGTTAAAAACTGAATGATCAGTACTTTTGGCAGTACTATTCCTAAACTTAATATACCAATAAGCATTAGCGCTACAATTGAAAGCAGCCAAGGCCCAGAGCCAATTAATCCAGCATAACCATAAGCTTCAAAAACTGAGAGTAGGGTGTTCTTTTTGAGAATTTTACGTATCTCAAAACCTATTCCGGCCATGCCATTGTATCCTTATAAAGTTTATCGTAACGGGCAAACATGTGGCTCTCGTCATAAAATTTTCGCACACGGGCTAAGCCGCTTTGTTGATACTCTAACCACATTTGGTCATTAGTTAGCATGTTTGAAATTTGCAGTGCAGTTTCGCTTGGAGAGGCAATTGAGACTACTTCGCCGGCTTTACCAAGAGCTTTGTCTTGTTCGGTACCGCCTTCTATTATTTCACGGCATGAGCCTACATCACTGGCAAGTACCGGTACACCTGCAGCCATTGCTTCTAAAAGTACTAATGGCTGCGCTTCAGAAATAGAGGTAAGCGCTACAATTCCTAGCTTTGGTAAAATTTGAGCTATATCTTGCATACCAGTAAATTTAATGGTGCTTTGTAAGTCTAAACTGCCTACGAGTAGCTGGCACTCTTTGTAATATTGCGGGTCTTCTTCAAAGGGACCTATGATCCAGCCTTCAACATTTGGCAGGCTTGACTGGGCTTCTTTAATAGCACGTATAAAGGTTTTAATGTCTTTTATAGGCACTACGCGACCTATTAATCCTACTACGGGTGGTATTTTGTTAGGTCGCTTTGCTAGAGATTCAACAAAGCGTGAGGTTTTTATACCATTAGGTACAACAAAGGCTTTATTTGGTGTTGCGCCATCTTTTATTTGGCGCTGCCTGTTTCCCTCATAAAGGGAAATAATTTTGTCGGCTTCTTGATACGTTGTACGGCCAATTTGTTCAAAAAAGCTGATCCACATACGGCGTATAAAGCCCATCTCGGTATTTAAGTTTTTTCCTAAGCTTTGCTCAGACTCTTTAATCCAACTGGCTTGAATGAGATCTATTTTTCGCTCTTTGGTATAAATACCATGCTCCGTTAGCAAAAATGGTGTGTTACTTATTACACTGGCACCAGCACCTAAAATACCTGCATAGCCGGTAGATATAGAATGAATGAGTTTAACGTTAGGGAGCTCGCGTGCAATTTCGGCTATTTTAAATAACGGTTTGTATAAATTACGATACGACCAAAAAAAGTCGATAAAAGAAGATTCATCACAATATTTTAAGTAGTAATTAGCTAGTACTTGCCACGATGATTCGCTGTATAAAAAGTCAGCTTCGTTTATGCCATCCTTTTTAGCTAATGTTTCAAAAGCAAATTTTAGCAGTTCTGTAGGTATAGGCTCGTTGCAGTCTCTAAAGTAGCTTTGTAGTTGCTGCCAAAAATCAAATAACTCTTTTTTATACTTAACGCCATGTTTAGCTTTAATGTCAGTATTGTTATTTTCAACTAAATAATGGACATGTAATTTGGTTACATTTTTAGGCAGTGTATATTGAATTTCGCCATAATGCTCAGGCACTCCACCAACAAAGATCAGTTCAAAATTATAATGAGGAAGCCCTTCAATAATTTGATGAACCCAGCTAGAAACCCCCCCACGCACGTAAGGGTAAGTACCTTCTAAAAGTAGCAATATATCGGCGTTTTTATTGCTCATGCCAGTACTCCTGTAGATGACGTAGCTCGCTACCTTTAGGCTGCATAGGAAGCTCGTTTAGGTAGCGTTTACAGTCATCAAACTTGTTCATACAAAAAGCAACTTCGGCTTTATAAGGGAGAACATGACGCCTTGCCATGCCCGACTCAGTTGCTTTGAGTAAGTACTCATGGGCTATTTCGTATTTGTCTAAGGCTAAAGATATACGTCCTAAAAATATAAAAGTTGCAGGTGTTGTTACGTGCTCAACACTTTGCAATGCAAGTACTTCGGCTTTTTCTAAAACGTATTTTCGAAGAGCACCTTGGGCTAAGCCTAAATAGCTAAGTTCCCAATAAAGTTCGGCTAGTTGTTTTTGTAAATTACTTAACTTTGGCTGCTTAGTAGTAATGGCTATTTCTTGCTGATACAAACTGATTTTTTCGTTAAGTTTGGTTTCTTTACCATCAAGGGTTGAGTAGGCGAGTAGTCGAATATCATCTTCTAAATCTTTAAGTGCTAGCTTTAAAATAGGAATAGCTTGTGAGTCACTCATGTGGCGAGCGGCCATCACAGCGCTTAAGCGTTTATTAGGCTCACTGGCATGTTTTAAAATTGCTTTTAAGCCGCCAATTGAGTAGGTAGGTGTTGCAGCGATAGCTCTGGCTTCAAAGGGGAGCTCAGGTATTTTATGCTCTTGTATTTCTATATCGTCATTTTTAAGTGGTTTACAAAGGGCGTACGTAATCGCAAGTACTACACCAATAACTCCTAGTACAGGTAATGTAAATAACAGTAAAAATAGTAATAAAAACGCGCTAAAAAGTGTGGTTTTATATTTTTTAGGTATAAAAATATAACTAACAATAGTAAACAAAGCGCTCGCCATAGCGTGAAGTGATATTGCCAGCAGCCAATTAGGTTCTTTTAGAACTTCCATTAGTGCAAAGTATTGGCAAATACACCCTAAAATAGCGGCCACTATAATTATAATCATGACAGTGAAACCATTCTCTTTATGTCATCAGGGCTTACAGGTAAAGAAACTTGTTGCTCAATAACAATATCAAGCTCAGCTAATGTATTACCCGTACGCTCTTTACACCAGGTGTTCATACGGGCAATAAAGCCAGCTTTTTCAAGCTCATCAGCAAGGGGCATTAATAGCAATAACACTTGGTTTTCATTGTCGTATAAGTAAATGTCTAAACCACGGCGAGCTTCATTTAAATACCCCATAAGTTGGGTCGATTTATCTGAAATACTCATGGCTTTTATTTTGAGCAACTGTGATGGAATGTTGTAGCGTTTGGCTTCTTTGTTTGCACGTTTAATTTGGCTAATAAAGTAAGGTGACTCTTCTTTATTCATAACTGGGTTTGTTATTTCATGGCGAAGTAGGTCGCCAATGTGCCCAGCCATTACGGCAAGAAGTGTAAGTGTAGTGTTTTTGAGCGCAAAAAATTGTATTTTTTCGACCAATATAGCGCCATAAATAGTGTTGTTTACATCTATTAAAGGAATAGCAATATGATACTTGCTTAGGCCCGATGATGCTTTTTCATCTTTTACAGATACAAGTTCTTTTTCTTCAAACATGGCAATTACAAGTGGATCATTCGCCTCTGGTGTCCCCATTTGGCCAATGCTTGCAAGGGAAGGCTCTAAAATAGTATCGTTTTCTACTTTGTATAAAGCCGCTTTTTCAAGCATGCCGTATTCTACAAACAAATCGATAATTTTTTGCGCAGCACTGTCCAATCGTCTTTCTTTTAAGTGGCCTATAGAGGTTCTTACTGCTTGCAAAGATTCGCGCAAGCTCAGAGTATGACCTGCTAACATTTGCTCTATTTTATCGTGCGATGAGCTAATTAAATGATATTGGCGAGTAAAGGTTTCTAGTCTGTCAGTAACGTATTCAAGCTCAATACTTTGCTTTTGGTTAGTACGCTCCCATACATCTCTAAATTCGCCGGCAATCATAATAACAATAATATAGCCAATCATAGCGTTAATATTAAACCCACTTTGGGCAGATAAAATAGTTACTTTTAGTAATAACAATTGCCCTATAAGCAAGCATAAAATGCTAATAAAACCTTTTGAAAAACCATAGCGCAAAGCAACTAATAATGGGCCAAGTACTGGCCACGAAAAGCCTCCCTCAGTCCAAAAAGGGTCTTCGGCGTTAAATAATACAGGCAGCCCTAAAGCAAGCGCGGTAAATATTATTACCTCAGCCCATATTTGTAGCTCAGGAACCTCTCTGGGTCTAAGGAAATGTGTTTTCACTCACTAACCTCTATGTACGAAATTAAATCGGCAATCACATCTTGTGCTGTTGCAGCAATACTATCTCGACCCCAGCCACTTTTAGCTATAGTGCCAGTCCATACAGGGGTTGTTTGTCCATTAACGCTAAGCGATAGAGTGAGTGCTACAACCGGTTCGCCATCAAGGCCTGCTTTATAACGCCACTCTTCAATACTGCCAGATAAAACATAATCGGCTTGTTGAGTGCTTAACCATTGCATTGCATTATCTAAACGGTATTGATCATCAAGAGGTGGGAGTTCTTTGGTATTAACGCGAGGGGCGCGAATTAATGCCGGTAATTTATTTTGTTGCCAAATGCTGGCTAAAATATCTTCAGCACGTTCACCAGCCAGTGGGGTTTGTGCATGATTTACAAGCGGTAATAAAGCCACAGTAGCACTTGGATTTAGCTCTACATCATCAGCCACTCTGCTGGTGGTACACGCTGATAATAGTAATACCAAACACGGTATAATTAAACGAAACATACTCTCTCCTAACATTTAAAAATGTACGTAATAACCTAATTGTAATTGTGTATCTGAGTTACCCACTTTATTACTACTTTGATAACCCAGCTGTAATTTAAATAAATCGTCGCCCAGTACAGACCAACCTGCGCCACTTGAAACTGATACATCAACCGTATCGTTTAGTGTTTGATAACCCGTACTTATATCGAATAACCATGATGGGCTTGCACCTAAATAAGGTGGTTCTAATGAGCCCGTTGAAGCAAATGAAGTACCTAGCGCAAAGCGTCTAAAGGGTTGCAGATCAATTCTAAGTGGTCTTTGTTCTGTATTTATTAATGCGTTAACGCGTTCAAAGTCTTGCCATTGGGCGCTAAAATACGCATTCCAAATTGGACGACCTTTTAAAATACTGTACTGGTAACGGGCGTTATACTCTTGGCCGTTAATTAATGAACTGCCATTATCTCTTTGAGAAAATGACATTGCTGCTGCAGACAGCTGCACGTTTTGTCTATTATCAATATTGTAGTTAACGTAGGCCGTTGCTTTATCTAATTGGGCATAGCTAAGTAGCGCTTCGGACTGGCGATTCTCTACGTTATATTCCAGCTTTAAACCGACTTGTGTACGCGCATTCCACTGATAACGTGAATCTAAACTTAGGCCTTGGCGGCTTGCAAAACTTCCCTGGTGGGAGTCAATTTTGGCATCAAAGTACCAACGGCCTCGCGTTATTTTGTCTTCAATAGCAAACAGCAATCCGTTGTTATTTAAGTTTTGCTGATCGCTAATACTAAGCTTCCATTGACCGTTAGCGTACGGAAAGTAAACATTTACATCGTATTGGCTGCTATTTAATCCGGCTTCTGGGGAGAGGTTAACTTCAAGCGCTCTAAAGTACGATGTACGAGCATTTCTAAGTAAGCTTAATTGTGATTCGTTAGGCTCATCGGTTAGCTCTTCGTACCATCGCTGCATAGTGGCATAAGGCTGTTTTAAATAAAGCAGTGCATTAAGTTCATCAAGTTTACTTAGTGAGCCTTCAGCCATAAGCTGTTTAACTTTATTAAATTCACCATTGGTCATATAAAGTTGAAGCTTTTGCCAAGGCTCTAATTTTGTTGCGGCGCGCCTTGCAAGCCACCAATTTGTTTGCGGCTCGCCTATGGTGTCTGGGGCTAATTCATCCATTGTATTGAGCTGCATTAAATGAGGCATCGCCATAGCGCCTGCCCAGCGAAACATTAAGCCTCTGTACGCGTATTTATCTTTTGGTAAATGCTGTAATAAATAATGATTTAACTCAGCTGCGTTTGCGTAATAGCCCAATTGCCTCATTACGTCAGCTAAGTTAACTAAGGTTGTTAAGTCGCTAGGGTCGCTTATGGCTAATTTACGCAGGTAAAAATACGCGCTGTTATATGATTTTTGGTGTATTGATAAGCTAGCTAAAAGCTGTGTCCACTCGTAACTCGGATCATTTTGAGAATAGTTAGCTAAAATACGCTCTATCATCACGGTATCGTGCATTTGTAGTGCGAGCCAACCTTGCGCTAACACAACATCTGGATTGTATTCACTCAATTTAGCCGCACGATTTAATGTAGTGTACGCATAATTTAAGTCACTTTGATTTTGATACCAATTAGAAAGCAACAACCATGCAGGGTAGAGCGCTTTGTTATAGCGCTGTTTATCAAGTTCTGCATGAATACGCGCAATCGCTTTTGCATCGTTAACTTGCGTACTAAGCAGTGCTATTTGGATGAGTTGCCGGTCTGTTTTACTTTCGTTGCTCCATAAATATTCAAGTAGTTCTTGTGGTTTACCTGCAAAGCGTAATTGTTGGTAATGAAGCATATCACCGACACTTAAAGGGCTAATCTTTTTCAGTTGCTCAAGCGCATATAATTCCTGGGCTTTATCTTGTACTCGCATAGCCATATCTACTTGGGCACTCCAAAATTCATCATCTGAACTTTGTTGCTTGTTTTTGAGCACTTGCAATGCAGTGTTAAAGTCGTCTTCTAGCCAAAATGCACGGGCAATCCACAGTAAATCTTCCTCATTTTTAGGGCCCGTATACGTTGGCCATAAAGATCTTAAACCTTTTAAGTTTCCTGTATCGTGCAGTACTTTTGCTTTCCAGTACTGAGAAAGTGCACTTTTGCCATTTATTTGCTCAAACCGCTCTATATGGTTTAGTTCTTGTTTTGGATTACCAATATACTCATTGGTTTGCATCCATTTCGCAAACCCGTTTCCTCTAAGCTTTCTATTTTGTGCTTTATATTCGTAAATTTCGTTCGCATCTTGATACAAGTACAGCGCGTTAGCATCGTTAATACTATCGGTGAGCATAGCTGCAGTTACAGCTCGGTTAGCCATTAACCATTTAAATTCTTTTAGCGCTTCTTTTGGCTTATTTTGCCAGCGCTTAATTTTCCAATTAAGCAAATGAAGCTCTTTATCATTTGGGTTTTTTAATAATAGCTTTGCTAATAACTGCTCTGCACCTTTTGCATCACCACTTGCTAAACGCAGTTGCATAGCTTGTGTTAAATACTGTGTGTTATTAGGTTGTGCTTTAAGTAATACTTCAATAGCTTTAGCGGCATCTTCAGTGTTACCAGCTAAGTTAGCTAAATAAAGAGTGCGTTTAATGTTGTTTGCATCGCCATAGGTTTTCCACCAGGTGTAAGCTAGTTCTGGGCTATCTGCTCCTAAGGCGGTTTCAATAGCTTTTGTGGCTATATCAGCATTTATATAGTGTTTATAAATGGCCAACGCCTTTATTGGCATGCCAGCACTTAGCCAATAATCGGCTGCAATAAGAGGCTGGTTGTTTTGCGCGTAGTATTTTGCCACTTTTTCGTTTAAGCCAATTGCTTTAGCTATTTTGAGTACTTTTTCATTCCAGTTATTAAACGCAGTAATTTTAAGCGAAAGCTCTTCTAACCTGTCATCTTCTTTAGCGCCGCTATCTACCCACAATGCATAAAGGAGCCTTATTTCAAGCTCTGTTTTTCTTTCACTTTTAGGAAGTTTATCTAGCTCGTTAGTTGCCTGTGAATATTCACTTAGCCCAATATGTAGCTCTATTTTTTTTGCACGCAGCTTTTCGTTATTTGGGTCGGTATTAAGTGCCGCATTTAAGTATGACTTCTCAAAGGTGTAATCTTGCGAAAGTGCATCATCTTCAAAAAATAAAGTGTGCGGAAACAAAGCATAAAGTGCAAAACAACTAACGGCTAAAATAGCTAAAATTGTTTTAACAGACACTAAATGAGGGCGTTTTTTATTATTCATTAAAATGCACCTCTTTTGCAGTTTAAGTAACCGTAAAATTGACCTTCTGGCAGCTTAAACTGTGTTATTTTACCGCGTGAAGTCCCTTTAAAACGTTTACCCATATGGGAGATAAATTCACAAGAACGTGCATTAATTAGATCTAACGTAGCGGGTACCCATGCCTTAAAGCTTACAGGTCCATTAACTTGCCATGTATCAATAGCAACGTTTGCCGATGCTAAATACGGACTATTATTGGTTTGTGTATGGTCAAAGCTTAACTGTGCTATATCGTCAGTTATGTGGATGTAATCGCCTTTTTGTGTAACACCTGAAATCCCCGTACTTTGGGTAACATTAGGTACATCAAAGTCACTTGGAATACGTAAAGTACGAATGCTTTTTGAGCTAAATAGCCACTCGTCATCACTGTTTTTTGCAAGTGCTGAAAAATAAAAGTCTTTTGCTATTTTTGCATAATCACTTAAATGCACTGGTGTATTTGGCCTCGCTAATACGTAGTCTATGTTGTGCTTTAGTGCTTCAAGCCCAGCAGGCACTTCTGCAGAATAAAAGTGAAAATAGATAGTGTATGGCTTTAATCTGTATGGTTTTTCTGTTATTTCGAATGTTTCTGTTAGGCGCCTAAATCCATAATAAGGGCCGTGCCATAAGTTGGTGTAAACGTTTTCGTTAAGGATTGGCGCGTAAATTTGATAAAGTAAATCACGCTCAGGCCTGCCAATTGGCGATACGTGTGTAAGGCTAGGATTATCTGCATTTACATCGGTATTGCCGCCATTAACATTGAGTACGCCAGCATCGCGAGCAAGCTCAAGTGCTTTAGGGCCTGGCGTTGCATCTCCTGACCAAAGCATCATGACTGTTTTTTTGTTTTTAGGTGTTAGCTTCTCATCAATATATTTTATTGAATCAGTAATTTCTTTTTTAAGGCTAATGCTATTGTAACCTGGTACATCTAAGTGAAAACCATAATCGGTATCATCTACATCTATTTTTTTACGCCCAGAAAGAGCAGTCCAAAAATACGGATGACTATAAGTATGTGAAGCGACCTCTACGTAAGGCAGGGCAAAAATATCACGCGCTATGGCTTCAAGTTTAGGGCTCATTTTTGAGTGCAAACCGCCTTGTTCAATATCGGCTTGTATTACAGATGAAGTAAGTGGCAGTTTGTAGTGTTCAATTATTTCATCACGAATCACTTCTGCTGAATAAGGTTTACCTGCAAAGTGCGCAACACTTGTAAAACCATCACCATCTATATGAATAGTTAGCATACGTCGGCCGCTAAGGGTGGTGGTATCAGGAACTAAAATAGGCGGTAGCCCCATGGCTTTTGTAAGTAACGTTCGAGGGTCAATAACCCATTTACTGCCTTCCATTGGGAGTGCGTCTATTAACCACGGCGCGACAACTACAGCGCCATATTTTGTTTTTGCGGCTTGGACAACGGCTAAATTGTCTGCCGAATTAATTGTGATTAATGGCGTTGCATTTTTTGAGAGCTTTAAAAAATAAGGTTTAGTAATCGCCGGAGCAGTTGTTGCTTCCCCTTTTAGCCAAGGTTCAAAGTGAGCTAACTCATAGGGCGCCTTTGGTGAGGTATTTAACGACTCTACACCTAATTTTAATAACAGCTTTGATGCATTAGGTAACTCGCCTAAAATAAGCTGTGGTACTACACCTAAATTAGATTCAAGCCAATTTGTAAGTGTTGGAGTATAAAAGGTATCGCTGACTGTCCACGAAATAATACCTGCATGTAGGCTTGGATCCACCAATGGCAGCGGACGCTTTGCCATATCAACGTAATCAGGAATATAGCCTAAGTACTCAATCATGGTGGCTAGTTTTAAATGAACTAGTGTGTATATAAGAGGTTTAACCTTACTGTTATAAGGAATTAAAATTCGCCTAGGTACCGGTTTTATGCTCGATGTGCCCCATGTTTGTAGGTGCCCATCGGTAACCCATGGAGTAAAACCTGCCTGTTTTATTTTAATTGCCATTGCAAGGCGGTTATTTGGCTTTGCATAATCGATAACTTGTACATTAAAACCTAAGGTTTGTGCTTTGTTAAGCTGTGCAATTAGCCATGTTTGATCATCCTTTGTGGTTAACTTATAGCTGTTATCGCTTGGGTTATAATGGCTATATAGACCTTCAGCTACTAAATCGCTGGCGAAGCCCGCCAATTTAGGCAATACCTCAAATCCGCGATTAAGAATAAGGTGTTTATTAAATGTATTCGATAAGTTTTTTATGATGTCTACTAAGCCCGCTTGTTGCTCTGGCTTACTATGTTTAGCATCTAAAAGTTGGTAGCTATCTAAGGTGTCTAAAAACAAACCAGTAAAACCTCGGGCTTTTAATAAAGCCGCGCTGTTTTGCATATGTTGTTGCCAATGCTCTGAGGTTAAATCAGCAATGTGGCTATTCCAGTTGGGGTTTAATGAGAGTGATGATTCACTTTTATTAAATGATTCACCCACACTTAAATAGGCATAAACAGCTATGTTACGTTTTTTAAACCATGCAAGCTCATGCTCAGTTACTAACTCAGGTTGCACTACAACTCGAGAGTAAAAGGTCATTTCCGCCAGTGGCATAGGGGATGAATAGTAAAATGCGATACTATTGTTTGCAGGTTTTGCAAATACATGGACTGATACTAAAAGCACAAGATATAAAAAATACTTCATTAGTAATTCGTTTTTAATAAATTATAACTGTGACTCAAAGTAATGCGTTCCGTTTTAATGCTAGCTATTTGGTATTAGTAAGATAGGATTATTATATGTTAATAAATTATCAATATCTACTGGTGCGTTAACACTTGCACCTATTTCTTATACTAACATGCGCTCCAGATTAACTCATCAAGATTAAAGGGAACTAAGAGGCTTTTATTTGGTGTAAATTAAATAGTTTCAACAAAAATTGCTTATAATTTAACACCTCTAAAAAAGTGATTGTTTATTAAGCATAACATTTATTTTGGCTAGAGGTTTATTAGCTAAACCCCAAGCTGCTTTATTGAGACTAAGGTCTTAATTTTTTATATGTCATTAAGGCATTCTTACGGCTATAATATAAGCCAACAGATCGTGCTAAATGTATGTTCAATCCTATCTTGTTTGTTTTTATTAAGTTTACTCAAGCATTAATAAAACAATGTAAACAATCGTAATTTAACTATTTGCAAATTAGCGTAACAGTAAAAATGTATTTTATTGTTTATGACTATTGTTGCTGCGTTCGGAGAAATAATGAGTAATTTAAGCTTAAAAAACAAATTGTTGTTATTAGCTATTTTGCCACTAACACTACTTTTGATTAGTTTAATGCTGAGCTCTTATTATTTAGAGAATAAAAATCAGCAACAAAATTTTGATGCATTTAAAACCAAGCTTATAAGCGATAAGCAAACTCTTTTACGCACTGAGATAGAAATTGCTAGTAAGGTTGTTCGTTATCAATTAGCCAATGGCTCACAAGAAGATGCAAAAAAAGCCTTAAGAGACTTAACCTTTGGGCAAGGTGGTTACTTTTTTATTTACGATACTAACGGTGTGAGCGTGTTCCATGCTTTGTTAGGTGATGCAATTGAAGGTCAAAACAAGATAGGCATGACCGACCCAAACGGTAAAAAAATTATTGTTGGGTTACTTGAGCAAGCTCGTAAAGGGGGCGGTGCATTTAACTATCATTTTCAAAAACCCGGTACGGCAGGGTTAATTGAAAAAATGGGCTATGCAGCCATGATCCCAGGAACAAACTGGATGATTGGTACAGGCGAGTACATGGATGACATTGATGCTGAGCTAGCTAAATATCGTAATACCATGACACAGCACATGAATGATAAAGTGACGACGCTATTACTAATTGCGCTATTTTGGCTTGTTTTAACAATTGCATGTGCATTAATCGCTGCAAATACCATGGTTAAACCTATACAGCGTATGGTGCAAAGCCTTGATGATATTGCCAAAGGTGAGGGCGATTTAACCAAACGTTTAGACATTGATACTAATGATGAAATTGGTCAACTTGGCGAAGCATTTAATATGTTTGTAAGTAAGCTTCACGGTATAATTGTTAATGTTGTCGATGTAACACATGATGTAAAAACCGCTTCTGGGGATATAAATACACAAACGCAACTAATTGAAAGTAAGCTACTTAATCATAACCACGAGACGGATCTTGTTGCAACTGCTATAACCGAAATGTCAGCAACATCTCATGAAGTAGCACAAAATACGACACAAGTAGCTGAGTCTACCCAAGCGGCAACGCAAGAAGTAGCTAAAGCGCAGGAGTGTGTTGATATTTCACTTAGTGAGGTAAGCCATTTAATGGGTGAGATAAATGTAGCAGCCGAACAGGTTGACTCACTAAGCGATCAATCTAAAAAAATTAATAGTGTATTAAGCGTTATTGGCGGTATTGCAGAGCAAACAAACTTACTTGCATTAAATGCCGCAATTGAAGCTGCACGTGCAGGTGAGCAAGGACGAGGTTTTGCGGTAGTTGCAGATGAGGTAAGAAGCCTTGCGAGTCGTACTCAAGTAAGCACCCTTGAAATTAGTGAAATGCTTAGCGAGCTGCACAACTTAGTATCGGCTGCAGTAGAGGCAATGCAAGCAAGTCAACAAAGCTGTAATCGCTCTGTAGAGTCATCTCGTGCTATTTCCGAAAGCTTAGGTGCGGTTACCAGCTCAGTAAGAAGCATAAACGATATGAGTACACAAATTGCCACCGCAGCAATGGAGCAAAGTAGTGTTACGGAGGAGATAAACCGTAACGTATTTGCTATTCAGGAAATAGTAAATGAGCTTACTATATCAAGTAAAACAACCTCATCAGTTGGGCTTCACTTAGCTGGACGGGGTGAAAATTTAGGCCAGTTGGTTGGTCAGTTTAAAATTTAAATAATGTAAACGTTTTAGCTAAAGCCGCTTATTGCGGCTTTATTTTTGTGGCTTAGTTTTAGCTACTTAGTTTTTATAAAAATTATTGAATTTTTTGTATGCGCTAAGGTCTATCTGCATGCAAATATATCTACATAGTGAAATAGTCATGCCTAATATGCCATCAATTAAACGTTGTACTCGAGATCAGCTTTCACCAGAACAAGATTTAGGGCGTTTAGTGTCTTTTTTACGTTCAAGACTTGCAACTCATGTTGATGCAAAACTACTCCCTATGGATTTAACCTCAGCGCAGTATATTGTCGTGGTATTACTTGCAAGAGAGTCTGTAAATACACTGGCCGGGCTTTGTGAATATATGGTTTATGATCGTGGTGCTATGAGCCGGTTGTTAAACCGCCTTGAAGAAAAAGGCCTGGTTAATAAAACACAATGTGAATTTGATAAGCGTTCAACTATTTTATGTTTGAGCGACAAGGGTAAAGCGCTTTGCCCTGAAATTATGCCCTTAGTTAACGAAGTGTATACACAAGCATTAAATGGTTTTTCTGAGCCTGAAAAAAATCAAATAATTGATTTATTATTTAAAGCCATAAACAACCTAGACACACTGCCAAATGCGCCTCAAAAATAGATTATCAATAAAATAGCGATACTGTTTCAACAAAAAGTTAGCCTGCTAATTACCTGATCTGATTGTGTAGAAATCTCAATCTTGATAATATAGTTGCCTAGGCAATTAAAGTTATCATCTTGTTAGGTTTGTTATGATTGAAAATAATTTGTTAGCACAATTACAGCAGAAATTTCCTGAGCATTCATTTGTGCAACATCACTTAAGTGTTGTTCATAAGGGGCGTTTTGCTAATGCGATTGTATATAGATATAAAGATGACAAATTTGATTTAATAGTAAAAGACTTCAGTCAAAGCCCGTGGTTAATTCGTAAAACATTTGCTCGATTATCTGTTAATCAAGAATATAAAGGTTTAAGCCGATTGGCGCAGTTAGATGCAGTGGTTAATCGTTATAGTCGTTTATCGCCAATAGCAGTGGCATATGACTACATAAAAGGTACACCGCTTAGAAGCCTAATACATGAAGGTAAAACACTGCCAGTTAACTTTTTTAAAGACCTTGAACACCAAGTTGCAAAAATGCACCGCCAAGGCATTGTGCATTTAGATTTGCGAAATATGGGAAACATTTTGTGCGGCAGTGATGGCAAGCCTTACATCATTGATTTTCAGTCAACAATGAGTTTTTCGCGCTTTCCGCGCTGGCTACAACGCTTTATGCGTGGCTCTGATATGTCGGGTGTGTATAAAGCATGGAATAAACTCAGTGATAAGCCATTACCAGATGCCAAGCAAAATTACTTAACGCGTTTTAATCATGTGCGTAAACGCTGGATATTCAAAGGCTACCCAATTCAGCGGGGTTATGCTTGGGGTGCAGCACTCATTACTCAATTTGTAGATTCTGATTTAGTACGCAATATTACCGACAGACTTTAAGTTAAACCACAAACTGTAATTTAAAAACACCGATTTCATTGTGTGATTTTGCCCATGTTAGCTCGCTAATATGGGCTTTTTTTGCTTAAACCAATCTATTTAGCTTATACCAACCTGCATAACTATTTTATCAATTTAACGAATTAAATTGCACTATAACGTCGTTAAAATTTTTTATTTAGAACAACTAGATACAAAAATTTTTGCCTAGTTCTAGCGTAATTTTTTTAACGTTAAATAGACCTCATATATAAGCAGATTGGTATTACTCAGTTTAAAAAATATAAGTGTAAAAATAATCCCTTTGACTGTTTTTCTAATATTTGAAAATAAACATTAGTACAACGTTTAGTTTGCCCATACAATGCGCAAAAATAGCCTGTGCATGTTTATTAAGTTCACGTTTTCTCTGCAATTTTTTATTGTTCAAGTAAACTATAAGCAATGTGCATTTTTAAATTTTAAGGTTTTAAGATGATTGAGTATCCGGTAGACCAGCTCCCACAACTCATAAACGACTTGATGCAATGTGAAACAACAGAGCGAAAAAATAAACTCTTAGCAGATGCACAGTTAACGCTCTCAACAGAGCACTTATCATTACTGTTTGAAGCGATACCTAAAGAGCAGCGTCTTGAAATATGGCAGTTATTAGATGAAGACACGCAACACGAAATTTTTGTTAATTTAAGTGAGGATAGCTGTTTATGGCTATTGCAAACACTCGATGACACCGATGCGTTTAAGTTACTCGACGAAGTTAACGTAGAGGAACTGCTAGAGCTTGAAGAAGTTATCCCAGAGCGTTTTGTTGAGTATGCAAAAAAGCAACTCGATGAAGCACAAACAAAGCAATACGACTTAGCGCAGCAATATCCGCCAGAGCAATTGGGTCACTGGCTAGGTTTTGACTTTTTAAAAGTGTCGGAAAAACTAACCGCCGGTGGTGCTAAAAAGTTATTACATAAAGGCTTACCTCAATACAGTGAAGTTATTTATTTAGTTAGCCGTAAAGGGAGCTTAATAGGTGAGGTGGCTGTAAACGATTTAATTAAAGCCAATGATGGCGATAATTTAATGACGCTTGCCAATCATGACTTTTCATCATTGCATGCTGATGATGATTTATATGAAGCTGCTGAAGTGGTTATTCACTCAGAGCAAATGGCAATGCCGGTAGTTAACGCAGATAATAAACTATTAGGGCGTTTGACGATTGCCTCAGCATACGAGTTACGCCAAGAAATAACCGACGAAGCAGCTGCTAAAGCCGGTGGTTTACGTGAAGACGAAGACCTATTTGCAAGTGTTCGCAAAAGTGCTAAAAACCGCGGTATTTGGTTAGGTATAAATTTAGCGACTGCTTTTTTAGCATCGTGGTTTATCGGTTTATTTGGCGCAACGATAGAGCAAGTAGTTGCACTTGCGGTATTAATGCCGGTAGTTGCCTCTATGGGGGGAATTGCAGGTAGCCAAACCCTTACCGTCATTGTACGTGGTTTAGCGCTTGGGCAGGTTACTGACTCTAACCGTAATGCTTTACTTAAAAAAGAGCTACGAGTAGGTGCTGTAAATGGGTTGGTTTGGGCATTTGTGATAGGTGCGCTTACTTACCTGTGGTTTAACGACATAATGCTGAGCATAACTATTACGGTGGCTATTTTATTAAACTTAGTTGCTGCGTCATTAGCGGGTGTAGTTATACCGTCGATTTTAGACAAAATGAAAATAGATCCTGCGTTATCGGGTTCGGTAATTTTAACCACCGTTACTGATATTGTTGGATTTGTAACCTTTTTAGGCTTAGGCAGTTTGTTGCTTTTATGAGCTTTTTGATCAGGAAAATATAATGACTTTTGATGTCATGATTTGGTGTGCTATTGCGCTGTGTATTTCACAATCAGCAATATTTTCGGGCCTAAACTTAGCGTTTTTTTCACTAAGTAGATTACAGCTCGAGATGGAAAGTGCAAAAGGTAATGAAGCAGCAATTAAAGTGATGGCGCTTCGTAACGACTCTAACTTTTTACTATCGACTATTTTATGGGGCAATGTAGGTATAAACGTATTACTTACATTGCTTTCTGATTCGGTACTTATGGGCGCAAGTTCGTTTTTATTTTCTACAATTGCTATTACTATTATTGGTGAAATAACACCACAAGCCTATTTTTCGCGTAATGCGCTTAAAATGGCAAGCTTGCTTTCGCCGCTTATTAAGTTTTATCAAATACTGTTTTATATTGTAGCTAAACCTACTGCGCTGGTTCTTGATGCATGGCTAGGTAAAGAAGGTATTACCTACTTTGCTGAGAGTGAATTAAGAGGCATTATTCGCAAACATATAGAAGCAGAAGAGGCTGATGTTCAACATGTAGAAGGTATTGGCGCACTTAACTTTTTTAGCCTTGATGAAATAAGTGTCACAAAGGAAGGGGAAGTTATAGACCCTGATTCAATTATTGCACTGCCAACTAAATTAGATTTACCAATATTCCCTGAGCTTACTTTAAGCGCCGATAACGACTTTTTACGTAAGTTACATAAATCAGGCTATAACTGGGTAATTATAACTAATGATGAGGGTTGGCCTTTACTTGTTGTTGATGCTGATGGCTTCTTACGTTCAGCGCTTTTTGAGCCTGACACGTTTGACCCATATCACTATTGCCACAGGCCTATTATAGTGGCTGACGAAACAATGCGTTTAAGCGACGTTATTTTAAAAATACGCGCAAGTCATTCTTTAGATAAGTCGTTTGATGGAGCAATTGATCACGACGTAGTATTGGTGTGGGGCGATGAGAAACGCATTATTACTGGTGCTGATATATTTGGGCGGTTACTCAAAGGTATGAGCGCCCCAAAACTTGAACTTCATGAAAATACAGAAAAGCCGCTATAAAGCGGCTTTTTTATTGTGCAGAGTAGGGCTTATGCCCAGCCTTCGTAACGTTTACGACGCGATAACACAATTGTTAGTATAATACCTAAAAACAGACCTAAAAACGCAATTGCACCACCGTAAGTGAGTAGTTGGCGTTTTTCTTTAGAGCTTGCAGCTTGCTTTTGAACACGCTCTTGTTCAAGAGTCGTTTTAAGCTTAGTAATTTGTGCAGATAACTGCTGGTTTTGATCTGTCAGTGTTTGAGTTTGTTCTTGCAACTGTGGAAGCTCTATTTGTGCTTGGCGTAGCTTTTCTTGCATGGTACTCATTTCACTGCTTAGCGTTTTGTATTGCTGATGTAAGCCTGCGGTTTGTGAAATAAACTTAGCTTCTACCCAGCCTTCACGATCTTTATCGTCTTTTACTTTAATAAAGCCGTTTTCTTCGCTTGATAATAAAGTTAACTGTGTACCTGCATCTACAGAACCCAATAACCGATAATTTTTACCTGCACCCGAGCGCATAAATGTATATAAATTGTCGATAATATAAGCGGTGTTTGCATTTGTTGAATTTGCTGGTTGAGCTTCTTCTGCATGGCTCATAAATGTGGTGGCTGTTAAAAGTAGCCCAAATAAACAGTGTTTTAGCATTTATCTACCTTGTTGGTCTTACCGAGTCCGTTATTGTCGTGATTTTTATTTCACATAAGTAGTCAGATAGTATGGATTTAATAGCGCAATAGCAAGGTTGATATTGTAACCCAGCTAAGGCTCAGGTCTTAAAATAAGGCTAAAAAATTTGCATTGTTAAGGCGCTTTGTTTATTTTGGGCACTTATTTATTTTAAAGGTAATCCGCAGACCGAATGGATACTGAGATAGAACTGAAGTTTTTGGTATCAGATGCCGTAATTCCACTGATCCCCTCGTTAATTACTCAATTTGCAAAAACGGTTAATAATAAACCGTCACGCAGCTTACAAAACGCATACTACGATACACCAAGCCGTGAGTTAAGAGCGCTTGATATTGGCTTTAGAACCCGGTGTGCCGACAGCCAATGTGAGCAAACTATAAAGCTTGCAGGTGAAGTAGTCGGTGGTTTGCATCAGCGACCTGAGTATAATTTACCTATTGATTCTAACCGTCCTAATTTAATGGCGTTTGATGCCTCTATTTGGCCGCACGGTATGCAAGTAAGTGCTATTTCTAAAAACTTGTATCCAATATTTAGTACTAACTTTATCCGCCGCACCTGGTTAATAGAAACCGAAAGTGGCGCTAAAATTGAAGTGGTACTTGATAAAGGCGAAATTGCAGCAGCAGGTAAAATTGAAATTATCAGCGAGCTTGAAATTGAATTGGTTGAAGGTAGCCGCAGTGAGCTATTTGCTTTAGCCGATAAGCTTGTTAGTCAAAACTGTATTCGCTTAGGTTTGTATTCTAAAGCGGCACGTGGTTATCGCCTTGCGGACGAAAATCCATTAATGCCAAGCAAATCTATTGGTTTTGTAAAATTACCAAATTCTGCGAGCCAAGAGAAAGCACTTATAGAAGCCATGAATTTTGGTATTCGTTTTGTGCAAAAACATGAGCAGTGTTATTTCGATAAGCCAAGTTTAAAAACGCTCAAGCGTGTTACCGATGGCATTAGCTTAATTCGTCATACATTTTGGCTTTACGACGATATAGTTTCCAAAGAAAGCACCGATCATCTTCGTACAGAGCTTAAATGGCTTTTAAGTGAATTAGCATGGGTAGAAAATGCAATTCAACTTAAAACATACACGTCTAAACGCCATGCTTTTTATAAAAAAATTAATGCAGCGCCAGCACTTGCTCAAGTTATTGGTGATTTAAAAGAATTACAGCCAAGCATTGATGATATAAATGCACTGTTTCATAGCGCTCGATATAATCGCTTATTGTTATCGTTAACTACATGGTTAATAGACAAGCATTGGCGAAAAGATTGGGGGCAAGTTGAGCTTCAAGCAGCAGAGCAAAGCGTAGCGTCTATCGCTAAAAGACTTTTTAATAAAGACTGGAAAAACCTTCACGAATTATTACCTAAAGAAAAAATGCTTGATGTAATTGCGTATTTAAACTTGCGAACCCAGCTTGAAAATAGCTTACTGAGTGGTAATTGTTTAGGCTCATTATTTGATAAAGAAGAGCGTTTAGAGTTTAGATTACCTTGGCTTGATATTTCTCATGGTATATATGAGCTTAGTACTCTTGAGTATCTAAAGCAGCTTTGCGCAGGACAAGAGGACGAGCAATTAGCTAAAATTCAATCTTGGCTTGAGCAAAAATCTGAGTATTTAGTAAGTGCTATGGAGCAAAGCCGTTTAGCTTCATTTGATATAGAGCCTTACTGGCAATAATGAATAAGCACTTTTGTAAAATCATTAAATTACAAAAGTGCTTTTTATATACAGCGTTAGCAGTAAGTTTTAATATAAAAGCTGAAACATTCTGGCACTTATATAAAAGCAAAAATGGCGTAAGCGTATACTATCAAAGCCATAGTAATAATACTTTTGAAGTAAAAGCGCAGATGAGCGTGGAACATGTATCCACCAATGATTTTTTAGAGCTACTTAGCGATACCGATGCCGCACCTCAATGGCTCGAAAATGTATCTCTAGTAGAGGTTATTAAGCACATAAGCCCCCATGAAAACCTTGTATATAGCTACTTTGACTCCCCTTGGCCAGTAGCCAATAGAGATAGTATTACTTACTCTTGTTACTCAAAAATAAATGCTCAACAAAGTAAATTACTTATTGCGGCACGCCCTAATGCTCTTTCTGAAAAAGAAAATGCTGTAAGAGTACGTACATTAAATGCAACTTGGCTACTCACTCAGCAAGCGAGCGCTTTACATATTGAGTATCAAATATATGCGCTACCTAGTGGAGCTATTCCTACGTGGCTTAATAATAAAGTGGGTCTAAAAAGTACCTACAAAACTTTAATTAATCTACGAAATATACTTATCCAAAAAAGTTACGCCGCCACATTACCTGTTATACAAGCAGGAAAATGTAACTAGGGCGTGTTGATCTTTGCGGATTGAAATTTGTTCAATCTAGGGGCGATTAAATCGCGGCGCGAGGTTTGTAACCTAGTGGGCTAAGTAAAAACCGAGTAAAGCTTCCGCGTCCTGCTCACGCCCCTTACCTACATCCATGTAGGCAACAAAGAGTTTATCGCCACTAGGCAGAACCCGAAGGGCAGCGCATGTTTGGCATTTATGCTGCGTTATCGCCTATTTATGGGGAGTAACCACACTTCATAGGCTCCGCCTTGCTTAAAAACCAAACATGCTGCTGCAAATTCACCCACCAAAGTTCAACACGCCCTAAAAAATGTAAGGTTGAATAATAATTTTATGGTGAGTTTAGTGTTCGTTAACTAAGCTATTAATTATAAGAAACTTAGTAACTATATTTAGGAGTGCTGATGAAGTTTGTAGTTACGTTATTATGCTTATTACATTGTTCATGCTTATTTGCCAAAGAATACACATTTGGTGTAGTACCTCAGTATGAATCTCAAAAGCTAAATGCTATTTGGCAACCCTTGCTTGAGCAAGTATCCAAACAAACAGGCATAAAAATTAGATTAGTAACCGTTGAGTCTATCCCAGTGTTTGAACAAGCGTTTGCTAATGGGGAGTACGACTTTGCATACATGAACCCATGGCACAGCGTAATTGCTTTTGAAAAACAGGGCTATTTACCTCTAATAAAAGACGCAAGCAGAAAGCTACAAGGTGTGTTAGTTGTTAACGAAAATAGTGGAATTGATAATGTTAATGAATTAGAGGGCGCTGAAATTGCCTTTCCCGCGCCTAATGCATTAGGCGCATCTTTATTAATGCGTGCCGACTTAGCTTTACTTTATGGCTTAAAAATAAAACCAGTTTATGTACAAACTCACTCCTCTGTATATCTAAACGTTGCTCTTAACTCTACCAAAGCGGGCGGTGGGGTGCTAGGTACATTAAAGCAACAATCTAAAAGCTTACAAAGTAAGCTTAAAATTATTTATAAAACGCGTGAAATAAGCCGCCATCCAATTGTTGGCCACCCTCGAGTAAAAGAGCAAGTACAGCTAAAAGTACAGCAGGCTATTTTACAAATAGGTAAAAACCCTAGCTACAAACATTTACTTGAGGGTATCCCTATTAATATCCCTGAAGCTGCTACTTTAGCTGAATATCAGCAGTTATCCCGTTGGGGATTACGTGAGTTTTATGTTGAAAATTAGAGGGTTTAGAAGTTTAAGGGCGCAAAGCTTTATTGTTGTATTGCTTTGTGGTTTGCTGATGGCCAGCCTATTTATATTTTATGCATTGCCAGAGCAAGCTCGCTGGGTAAATGATGATTTATCAAAGTCGGCGCAGCGATCGCTTGTTCAGCTATCAACATCAATTACTACACCATTACTTACCAGACAATATGCAGAGTTATACGAAGAGCTAGACAGTCAACTGCAAATACACCCAAATTGGAAAGGCATTAGAATTATTGATGCGCAAACAGGAAACCAACTATACCCGCTTGATGATTGGATAGGCACCGCCAATCATGGCGATATGCTACTTACCCAGCAGGTTGAATTTTTAGATAAACCACTTGCCTATATTAGCTTAGTCGTTAATTTTAAAAACGAAATTGATCAGTCTTCAAAGCTCCACTACACGCTGATCTCTATACTGTTAATGATTTTAGCTATTGTATTTATAGCTGTAGCCTGGCTTGTTGATTATAGGGTTACATCGCCACTTAGAGAGTTAAAGCAGTCATTTGCACGTTTAGCAAAAGGCGATTTTGATTGCCATATTGAAAAAAAGCAAAAAAATGAAGTAGGCAGTGTGATCAGTGCTTTTAATAATATGGTTAACGAAGTTGCAAGCAATCATCAAAAGCTAAACAGTTTACGTATTCAAGCTGAGTCAGCAAGTAAGGCGAAGTCTGACTTTATGGCCAGTATGAGCCACGAATTAAGAACACCGCTTAATGCTATTTTAGGGCTTGCACAGCTATATGAATATGATGAGCAAGCGAATAAAATACATAAGGAAAACGGTCAAAGCATTTATCAAGCAGGTGAGCATTTATTATTACTAATAGATGATGTACTTGATTTAACGGCAATAGAGTCGGGTAATATGCAGTTCACCTTTGATTATGCCCCATTAAAAAGCATTTTAGAGAGCTCAGTAGAGCTTGTTAGTGAGCTTGCCAAAGGCCAGTCAATCTCAATCCATACTCAAGGTTTTGACGAGCTTGAAGGGTTAAGCATCTACGTAGACCAACGACGCTTTAAACAAGTTATGCTTAACTTGCTATCTAATGCCATAAAATATAATAAGCCTGATGGCAGTATTAATATTAACTGCAGAGTATTAAGTAATAAACAATGTGAAATAGACGTTGTAGATACCGGATGTGGTTTTGCGCCAGGCGATATTAACCGGTTATTTAAACCTTTTGACCGCTTAGGAGCCGAAACCAGCAAGGTGCATGGCACCGGAATAGGCTTAGTGATAACTAAGCAATTAGTAGAACGAATGCAAGGCGCGCTTAGAGCTGTGAGCGAGCAAAACAAAGGATCGTGTTTTACTTTAACATTTAACTATTTTGAACAAGAAAATCAGCCTTTAGCAGATCATACACGTGAAGTAACAAAGCAAAACCTAAGCACAGTAAGCCTCCCTACGCTTGAAGTATTGGTTGCTGAGGATCAGGTTACTAATCAGCAAGTATTAAAGCAGCAGCTCACTATGTTAGGTGTAAGTTCAACCTTTGTAAGTAATGGAGAACAAGCATGGCAAGCATTGCAAAACAGCTCGTTTGATATTTTATTAACAGATATTCAAATGCCTTTACTTGATGGGCTTGGGCTTGCTAAAAAAATACGTAATGATCGCCAATTTAATGAATTAGTTATAATAGCCATCACAGCTAACATTACTAAAAACAATATAGATAATTGTTATAATGCAGGTATGAATGGGTTTTTAACTAAACCTATTGAGCTTGTTAAGCTTAAATCTCTGCTCATGGAACACTCTCAAACCATGATGAATACACAGCCTCAGCAAAGCAAATTAGCAGGTGTAAAATCAAGCGCATTTGATCAATTAGATCTTCCTTTGCTTAGATCAATGCTGGGTGATGACCCGATGGTACATTGCATGGTGTTTAATGCTTTTTTACAAACTGCGGGTGAGCAGGTAAAGCTTGCAGGGGCATATGCTAAAAATAACAATTTCACAGATTTAGCGTTTCAAACTCACGCATTAAAATCGTCTTCTAAATCAGTAGGAGCTATTAAATTAGCAGATATATGTCAAAAAATTGAATCACTTGCAGAAGGTAATTCAATTAATATTGAACACATGCAAAACCTAGAAGTATCGTTTAACGAGGTGGTTACTCAACTTAAAAGCTATTGCTTAAGGTATGAAAAACAGACATAAAAAATGGCTCAACTTGAGCCATTTTTTGCGTATTATAAAAGTGTTTAATATTTAGCAGCTTTACCGTTTTTAGGAAGTGATTGCTCAATAAAATCACGTAGGTCGTTATTAGAGCTTTTTAAATCGGCATGGCGAAGGTACATCATATGGCCACTGCGATAACCTTTAAAACTTAAACGGTTTTTCATTTTTCCGCTTGGGTCTAATTGCCATAGAGTATATTTTGCATCAAAGTAATTAGTTGCGCCGTCAAAATAACCTGATTGAATCATCACATTAAGGTATGGGTTTTGCGCCATAGCTAAACGTAAATTTTCACCGGTATTATTACCTGTTCTATCCCACGGATGGACATTTCCAAACAGGTTATATTTTACATCTGTTTTATAGTTTAGTTCTTCACGTAAATAGTGATTAATTGCAGGAGTGAAAGAGTGTAACCAAGAAGTAAGCTCAGCCCAGTAATCAGGTGACTCACCTGCATCGCGCTTATCTATACCTAAATAACGAGAATCTAAACGGCCTACTGTTTGTCCTCTTTCACGTAATAATTCTTTCCAAAAAAATTGAGTTGGAATATCTAAGTTATTTTGCTCAACAAATTTTTCTGATAAACCTGCATAGTGCGCCATTTTTTTAATAATACGACGTTTTTCATCAGCTTCAATAAAGCCGCCTTTAGCGAGCGCAGGAATTAATTCATTGACTGTAAATTGTTCTACTTCAGGTAATAAGTCATCTAAGTCTTTAGCTTGTAGGTCTGCACTAAGTGCTTTGTGATACCAAGCAGTCGCGGCAAAGTAAGGCAAGCGATTAGCCGCTTTGATTGGGCCGTCGCGTTTTATACCAATATCGGTTGGCGAAACTAATACAACCCCATTAATGTACATCCATTGGCTGTTTTGAAGCTCATGAGCAAGCCCTGATACGCGCGTAGTACCATAGCTTTCACCAATTAAAAATTTAGGAGAGCGCCAACGCTCAGCTCTATTTACAAATGTATTTAGCCACTCAGCTAAATATTTAATGTCGGCTTTTACGCCAAAAAACATTTCTTTTTGCTGAGTCTTTGATAAAAGCTCGCCTTTATCATTTTCTAGCACGCGTGAGTAGCCTGTATTTACTGGGTTTACATACACAATGTCGGCAATATCCAGAACAGAATAAGGGTTATCTTTTACGCCGTAGGGCTGAATAGGGTAGCCTTCGTCATCGATTTTTAACACTCTTGGGCCAGTATAAGCCAAGTGCATCCAAACAGAAGCCGAACCTGGCCCGCCGTTAAATGAAATAAGTAACGGACGACTTGCTCTATCGTCTACCTTATCGCGAGTATAGTAAGTGTATTGTAGTGTAGCAACCGCATCGCCTTTATCATCCCACACTGGCTGTGTGCCTGTAGTTGCAGTGTATGAGAAGCGCTCGCCATTAATTTTGGCTTTATGCTGGGTAACAACTTTACTGTCTACGTCAATACGGCGTTGGTTGTCTGCAAATGACGAGGTAGTTATAATTATGGCAATGATAGTTATTGGTAAACTTATAATACGACTAAGCTTCATGAAAGGTCCTTATTATTGTTGATACACCATTAAAAACATTAATGACATAAATAACAAAAGTATTGAGACAAGTGGCCGATAATACTGGTTAAGTAAAATATGCTCTTCGCTAGGTTGAACAAATTGAGCATTGGTGAGTCTACATGGCCCAAAAGAACGTATAATATATCTTGAGGCCCCACGGCTGCTTGTAATATTTAGGTTATTGCAAAAATCGGTTACATTACACATCGTCTGTATGATAATAAATACGAGTCATTTTAAAAAGTAAATGGATTTTTCTTTTTAGCATTTCATAGCACTCACACCGGATGTTTAAATTAAAGCTATTTAGTAATCAGGCTGAATAGTTTAAGTGTTGTATTTGTAGCACGGCTACAAATTTATTAAAGGTAAGAGAAGCTTTATGCAAAGAGTATTAGTGGTTGAAGACAGTAAAGTAGTACAGCAGGTATTACGCCACTTAACTGCGCAGTATCTCGATGTTGCAGTTGATTTTGCTTGGTCTTTAGCTGAATGCGAAGCGTTTGTAGATAAACACGACTATACATTAGCGTTGGTTGATTTAACCTTACCTGATGCTCCCAATGGTGAAGTTGCAAAGTACACTTTGTCTCATAAAATCCCCACTGTTGTGCTCACTTCGAAAATAGATGAATACAAGCGCCAGCAAATGCTAGAGCTAGGTGTGATCGATTACGTTATTAAAGATAACCGCGACTCATACCATTATGCCGTTAAATTAGTTGCACAGCTTTTAAGAAACCAAGGATGCAAAGCCTTAATTGCAGATGATTCACTACTAAGTCGCTCGTTAATGAAGCAAATGCTTGAAAAGCAACTGTTTGATGTAACCGATGCACACGATGGGCAGCAAGCACTTGAAATATTAAAAGCAAACCCAGACATTAAACTGCTGATGACAGACTATGCAATGCCCTCAATGGATGGCTTTGAGCTGGTTAAAGCAGTACGTAACTTTAGAGGCCGCGATGATTTAGGGATTATTGGCCTATCTGGAGCTGGCAAACATGGTTTATCGGCGCGGTTTATTAAATATGGCGCAAATGACTTTTTAACAAAGCCATTTATGAACGAAGAGTTTCATTGTCGTGTGCTGCAAACTATGGAGCAGTTGTCATTAATTGCTGACATAAAAGAGAGCGCGCACAGAGATCATTTAACAGGCTTACACAATCGACGCTATTTTTATCAATATGCTGAAAAGCTACTAAAAAATAAAAACCAAAACAATACTCTCGCGTTACTCGATATCGACTTTTTCAAAAATATTAACGATACATTCGGCCATGAAGGGGGCGATCAAGCCTTAAAACAAGTGGGGGCGTTAATACGTACAACATTTGCTAAATTTACAGTAGCCCGTGTGGGTGGAGAAGAGTTTGCCATTATTTTACCTGAAATAGAGCTTTCACGAGGGCGTGAATACTTTGAAGCTTTCAGAAAGAAAATGGCGAATTATGATTTCTCAATCAGTGATAAAGCACTGAAAATTACGACCAGTATAGGCTTAGCTGATTTTCAAAATACAAGTTTAACTGATGCAATGCGCACAGCGGATAAAGCCTTGTACGAAGCTAAAAAACAAGGCAGAAATTGTGTTGTTTAGCACCTTTAAAGCCCCGACATCGGTGCAGCACTAAATGGTGCACCAATGTAGCTGAGTTGTAAAAAAAGCGCACCGTGTTGGTGCGTTTTTTTTGTTTTTAGTTACTCATTTCTATTTAAGTTTATGAAATTTAATAATTTTTAATAGTGGCACAAAGGTTGGATTGTTTAAGCCAACAGGATAACAATAAAGAGTCCGAGGGGGCCGCTATGAAAATGATTAGTGCAATCATAAAACCATTTAAATTAGATGACGTGCGTGAAGCACTCGCTGATTTAGGAATTGAGGGGATGACAGTAGTTGATGTTAAGGGTTTTGGACGTCAACGAGGTCATACAGAGTTATATCGTGGTGCAGAATACCAAGTCGATTTTATTCCTAAGATCAAACTTGAAATTGCAACTCGTACTGAAAATTGCCAACGCGTTGTTGAAGCAATCACTAAAATTGCTTCAACAGGTAAAATTGGTGACGGCAAAATTTTCGTGTACGACTTAGATCAAATTGTTCGTATCCGTACTGGCGAACTTGATGAAGAAGCAATTTAAGGGGGCTGATTAATGGAAAACACAATTGTAGAACTCAAATTTTCACTCGATACCTTTTACTTTTTGATATCGGGAATATTAGTAATGTGGATGGCAGCAGGTTTTGCCATGTTAGAAGCGGGTTTAGTCCGCTCTAAAAACACCACTGAAATTTTAACTAAAAACGTGGCGCTATACTCTATCGCATGTACCATGTTTTTATTAGTTGGCTACAACATTATGTATGTAGACAACGGCGAAGGCGGCATTATCCCTTCGATAGGCGCATTAATTGGCACAGAAGCGGCCGATGCTGACCATTCATTAGAATCTGACTTTTTCTTCCAAGTAGTATTTGTTGCAACGGCTATGTCGATTGTATCGGGTGCGGTTGCTGAACGTATGAAGTTATTTGCTTTCTTAGCATTTGCAGTTGTTTTAACTGGTTTTATTTACCCAATGGAAGGTTACTGGACATGGGGCGGCGGTTTCTTATCAGAAATGGGCTTTGTTGACTTTGCAGGCTCTGCAATTGTTCATGGTGCTGGTGCTGCAGCTGCTTTAGCGGGTGTAATTCTGTTAGGTGCTCGTAAAGGTAAATACGGTAAAAACGGTGAAATTTACCCAATTCCAGGTTCTAACTTACCACTTGCTACATTAGGTACGTTTATTTTATGGATGGGTTGGTTTGGTTTTAACGGTGGTTCGCAATTACTTCTTTCAGATAAAGAAAATGCAACGGCTGTAGGTCAAATTTTACTTAATACTAACGCTGCTGCTGCAATGGGTGCAATTGCTGCACTGTTTGTATGTAAAGTGTTATGGGGTAAAGCTGATTTAACTATGGTACTAAACGGCGCATTAGCAGGTTTAGTGGTTATTACAGCAGACCCACTTTCACCATCTCCATTAATGGCTTGTTTACTAGGTATTTTAGGTGGTTCACTGGTTGTATTTAGCATTGTTGCTCTTGATAAAGCTAAAATTGATGACCCAGTGGGTGCAATCTCTGTACACGGTGTGTGTGGCGCGCTAGGTATTATGTTAGTACCTGTATCTAACGGCGATGCTAACTTTGTAACACAGCTTATTGGTTTAGTGACTATCTTAGCCTTTGTTTTTGTAGCTTCATTTATTGTATGGGCTATTTTAAAGCAAACTATGGGTATCCGCGTAACCGAAGAAGAGGAGTTAAGCGGTATGGACCAACACGATTGTGGTGTTGATGCTTACCCAGAATTTGTATCTGTTCGCAGTAACTAATTCAAAAAATTTATATCATTATGTGTTCTGCAAAGCCCTACCTCGGTAGGGCTTTTTTTCGTTTCAGGAAGGGTTAACTTTTCAGGTGTTAGGCTACACCCAATATGCTAAGCTCACACTCGTGAATAAACCTTGGAATAAATTACACTTAAATGGCTGATAACAAAAAAACACCCAGTAGTAAAACCACTCCTAAGCGTGCATCTAAAGCAACCAGCTCGCCGCGTAAAGCTAAATCAAAAACGACTAAAAAAACTTCAAACACTGTTGTTAAACGCTCATTTATGAGAAAAACATGGTCTATTTTTTGGAAGTTGAGCTTAGCTGTTTTTATTGCTATGGCGATGTACTTTATTTATTTAGATTCAAAAACAACACGTATATTCGAAGGCAATAAATGGCAGTTACCAGCTCAAGTATACGCTCGGTCTATGGAGTTTTACCCAGGGCAGTTTTTATCTAGCCAAGAGGTTGTATGGGAGCTTGAACGCCTCAATTATTCGTCAGTTAATAGGCTAAGCCGCACAGGACAGTATGTAAAAACAGCCGACAGTATAAAAATTTATCGCCGTGATTTTGAATTTTACGATGGTCTTGAAGAATCACATATTATTGAACTGCGTTTTGCAGGGCAAAAAGTAGCAACCATTAAAGATAAATTTGGTAGGCGCCTAAACAGTGCTCGCTTAGAGCCTGTGCAAATAGCACGTATAGGTAATGATTCAAAACAAGATAGAGAATTTGTACCGCTCGATAAATTCCCATCCATGTTGAAAGATACGCTACTGGTGGTAGAGGATCGTGATTTTTATCAACATCATGGTGTGTCGGTATTTTCTATTTTGCGCGCGCTCTATTCAAATATTAAAGCAGGGCGCACCGTTCAGGGGGGGAGTACCTTAACGCAGCAGCTTGCAAAAAATATATATCTTACGCGTGAACGCTCTTTAGTTCGCAAAATAAATGAAGCGTTTATAGCGCTTATTTTAGATTACCGTTATTCAAAAGATCAGATTTTAGAAGCTTACTTAAATGAGGTTTATTTAGGTCAATCTTATAACCAAGGTGTGCACGGCATGGGCCTTGCGTCTGAATTTTATTTTTCAAAACCAGTTGATGAACTAGAATACGATCAAATTGCATTGCTGGTGGCTATGGTTAAAGGGCCGTCTTACTACAATCCTCGTCGTTACAAAGAGCGCACTATGGAGCGCCGCGATTTAGTACTGCGCTTAATGGTCGAAAACAAGCTTTTAAGTACTAAAGAGTACCGTGCATCGCTTAAACGCCCAATTGATATTGCGCCGATGAAAGCAAGCTTACAAAAATCTTACCCTGGTTATTTAGAACTCGTTAACAGAGAGCTCAACAAGCTATTGCCTGATCAGCAAACTCTTGACGCGGGTGTACGTGTGTTTACTTATTTTGACTTGCAAAAGCAAACTGCAATGGAAGAATCGATTCAAAAAAGTTTGCCGTATTTAGAAAAACGCCCAAATACAAAAGAGCTTGAAGCGGCGATGATTTCAGTAAACGTCGAAAAAGGCGGTGTATCGGCTTTAGTTGCAGGGCGCGATGTACGTTACTCAGGCTTTAACCGAGTATTAGATACTAAGCGTAATATAGGTTCATTGGTTAAACCTGCCGTTTATTTAACGGCATTACAGCTACCGCATTATAATTTAGCAACTTTGCTGGATGACTCCCCAGTACAAGTAACTAATGAGCAAGGTAAAATATGGCAACCAGAGAACTTTGATCACCAATATCGTGGCGCAATGCCGCTCTATAAAGCATTTAGTAAAAGTATAAATATTCCTGCTGTTAATTTAGGTCTTGATGTTGGGGTTGATAAGGTAGCAAATACCCTAAGAGACCTTGGTGCAAAAGGGAGAATTGGCGAGTACCCATCGTTATTACTAGGCGCTTTAGAAATGTCGAGCTTTGAAGTGGCTCAGCTTTATACAACAATAGCTGGTGATGGTAAGTACAAAGAGCTTACTGCAATTTCAGCCTTAACTGACTCAGTGGGTAAAGTACTTTATAAGCATGAGGTAAAAGCCGAGCCTCGTTTTGACACTGCAGCAATGTATATGACTAAATATGCGATGAAGCGAGTAACTAAAGACGGCACTGCAAAACGCTTAAATTTACACTTTCCATCAATCCAGTTAGCAGGAAAAACTGGCACCAGTAATGATTTACGTGATAGCTGGTTTGCAGGGTTTGATCAAAATACAGTTACGGTAGCGTGGCTAGGCCGAGATGATAACAAGAGCACTGGTTTAACAGGCAGTGTAGGGGCACTAGAAGCGTATATTCGTTATTTAAAACCTCTTAACCCGCAAGCAATAGCAGATACACGCCCACCTTCAATACGCTGGGCATTTGTGAACGAACAAACCGCTAAGCAAGCCCCTCCAGGGTGTGGCAAGGTCATTCAGTTACCACTGAGAGCCAGTGAGTTTGAACCAAGACCGCAATGTATACGCTAGCTTATAAAGCTATATAAAATATTAAAGCCGCTGTTTAGCGGCTTTTTTATGGGGTACTAATTAGATTAAGATTTAAAAAACTGCATTGATTTAGTTAAGTCATCAGATAGCTGACTGAGTTGCTGTGCGTCTTGCAGTGTAGATTGCGCAGAGAGAAGAGTTTGATCTGCTAAGTTACTTACTTCTTGCGAATCGCTTAATGCTTGTGTGGTTGCGTTAGATTGCTCTTTAACGCGAAGCGCTATTTCCTCGCCTTGGTGTTTTATATCGCCCATGCTTTGCTCTGCACTTTGTAAAACATCGTTTGTTTCGGTGGCGGCTTTTACCGATTGCTCCATCTTCTGGACACTTGAGCGCATTTTTTGTTGTGTATCGTCAGAAGCTTGTTGGAGTGAGCTAATAATTTGGTGAATTTCTTGCGTTTGGGTTTGTGTACGCTGTGCAAGGGTTCTTACTTCATCAGCTACCACGGCAAAACCACGGCCATGTTCACCGGCTCGTGCGGCCTCTATTGCTGCGTTTAGGGCTAATAAATTAGTTTGATCGGCTATTTCGCTAATGCCTTTACTTACTTTACTAATTTCTTGGCTATCTTGAGCGAGTCTATCTAAGGCTTGTTGGCTTTCGGTAAACTCAACTTGAAGGTCTTGCATGTATTTGGCAAGTTCCATGGTGTTGTTAGAGCCTTGCTTTACATGCTGCGCTGCATCTTGTGCTGTTAACATTGCTTGATTAGCAGAGTCTTCAACACTTAGCGCACTTTGCTCCATATTACTCAGTGCATCATGAATCGCGTTTACGCGTACTTGCTGCTTTTCAACATCGTTACTCGTTTGGCTACTTGCCTGAGAAAGCGATTTAGTGGCGCCACATAGTTCCACAGTACTTGCTTTTACATTCTCTAAAAGTTTTGAAAAGGCATTAAGGAGTGCATTATATCGTGCTGCGATAATATCCATTTCATCATTAGTACTTGAGTTGATAACAGCATTTAAGTCGCCATTTGCTGCTCTTTGAGCAGCTTCGGCAAAGCGATTAATGGTATCGACCACTGCAAAGTAAAAACCTATCATCAAGTAAAACGCAAAGAGTAAACTTACGACAGATGCTGCTAGTACAAGGTTTCTGATCCATTGTTGTGTTTGAAGTTTATTTTCAATAAGGGTTTCAAGGGTAGGAATACTTTTATCAACAAGTTTGCTAATACTGTTGTGCACTTGGTTTGTTAATTGAGTGAATTCGGCTTGCGTTAGCAGTATATCGTCAGGCTCAAGTAGTTTTTTATCAATAGCTGTTTTGAATGCCTCAACTGCACTGTGTAAATTAGTGAGTGAGGGCGTTAGTGCTTTATTAACCGATTTATCTGCATTCGTTGCCACACTCAATATTTTATCAAGCTGCAGCTCGTATAAAGGTAAAGATTTACTTAAATTAGAAAGGGCGATAAACGTATCTGGCGTAAAGCGATTACTTGCCAATACCGTATTTGCACTTTTTGCTGTCGCATTTATTTGCATTATAAGTGCAGGAATTGGTGTTACTAAGGAGCGATTTACATATGCACTTGCAAGTTGGTTATCAAGCGCTAAGTTAGATTGAATAGATACAAGTGCAAGTACTTCATCAGCTTGGTCGTCATTTATGTTAAAGCCTAGGGCGCGCGCTACTTTAATATTTTTAATGGTATCGGCTTGCATCTGGTTTGAAAGTATTGCTCTGTAGCCTTTTAAGCCTTGTTGCTGCATTTTTGAAACGGCAATACTTTCACTTAATAACGACACTAAAAAAAATAGGCTTAAGGCAAGAGGTAGTAATAGTATTCCAAACATCAGGCTTATTTTTGTTTTATATTTTAAATTTGCCATAAGCTGAATTGCAGCGGAGGCAAATTGGCGTAATCCTGACATAAGACTCTCTTATTTTTTGTAAAGGGGGATGAAGATATATAGACCTTGTTACGTTTAATTATCATTCATTTATATTACTTTACAAATAAAAAAAGCCCTTTCGGGCTTTTTTCAATCTTTAGTCTTAATATTATAGGTAAAACAAGCGTTTAATATTTATATTATCCTAAAGTTTAGCAAATGAGCGTTCAGCTGCTTCAATGGTTGCTTGTACTTCTTGCTCTGTATGCGCTGCACACACAAAGCCTGCTTCAAATGCAGAAGGTGCTAGGTAAACACCTTCTTCAAGCATTAAGTGGAAAAAGCGCTTAAATCGTTCTAAATCACATTCTGTTGCTTGCTGGTAAGTTGTCACTTTTTCAGCATCAGTGAAGAAAAAGCCATACATGCCGCCAGCATAGTTAGTTGTTAATGGAATACCCGCTTTTTTAGCCCCTGCTTCAAAGCCTTCACAAATTGCTTTAGAAATTGCTTCAAGCTTATCGTGTAAGCCAGGCTCACTTAATAGCTCAAGTGATTTTAAACCAGCAGCCATTGCGATAGGATTACCAGAAAGAGTACCCGCCTGGTAAACAGGGCCTACCGGCGCAATGTAATCCATTATTTCGGTTTTACCGCCAAATGCGCCAACAGGCATGCCGCCGCCAATGACTTTACCTAAACATGTTAAGTCAGGTTTTATGTTGTAATACGCTTGTGCGCCACCTAATGCAACACGAAAGCCCGTCATTACTTCGTCAAAAATAAGCACTGACTTGTATTCATCACATACTGCGCGTAGGCCTTCTAAAAAACCCTCAACAGGTGGAATACAGTTCATGTTGCCCGCTACTGGCTCAACAATAATACAGGCAATTTCGTCTGCGTATTTCTCAAAAATAGCTTTTACTTCATCAAGGTTATTAAACGATACTGTTAGCGTGTGCTTAGCAAAGTCTTCAGGAATACCTGGTGAATTTGGCACGCCCATTGTTAAAGCACCTGAGCCCGCTTTTACTAATAATGAGTCAGCATGGCCGTGGTAACAACCTTCAAATTTTAGGATTTTGTCACGATTAGTAAAACCACGCGCTAAACGAATTGCGCTCATAGTGGCTTCGGTACCCGAACTTACCATACGTACTTTTTCGATTGATGGGACAAGCTCTTTTACTTTTTCAGCCATTAAAATTTCAGCTTCGGTAGGTGCACCGTAGCTTAAGCCGTTTTCTACAGCTTCGTGTACAGCTTGTTTTATAGCTGGGTGGTTATGACCCATGATCATTGGGCCCCACGAACCTACATAATCGATATAACGGTTACCATCGGCATCAAAAGTAAAGGCACCTTCGGCTTTAGTGATAAATAGTGGCGTGCCGCCTACACCGTTAAATGCACGTACAGGTGAATTTACGCCACCAGGAATTGAAGTTTGTGCACGATTAAATAAATCTTGGCTAATTGTCATGAAAAATCCTATAAATTGTCGCTTGGTAAAAGTGTTTAGCTGTCGCGTTTGCGGCTAAACCAAGGTACGTCTACTTCATATTGCTCGACTTTGTTTTCTACGCCGAGTGTTAAAGCAAACAGTGCCATACGAATTAATACGCCATTTTGTACTTGGCGGAATATTGCTAAATTGTCGTTACTATTTAAGTCGTTATCAAGCTCGTTAGCTTCTAAACGGCTATCACGTGGCAGCGGATGCATCAGTACAGAGTTTGGCTTACAGTGCGAATTATAAATAGATTGGCTTATTCTAAAACCACCACGGTATTTATTTGCCTCCTCTTGTGAAGGAAAACGCTCTTCTTGAATACGTGTTTGGTAAACGATATCGGCTGCTAGATTGCCTTCCATTTTGTTTACTAGCTCAATTTTGTGGCCTGCATTTTCTACGGCATCTAAAATACTCGTTGGCATTTGCAAGCCGTCTGGCGCTACCATCGAAAACTTTACGTTTTTGTAATGGCACAATAGTTTTGATAATGAATGCACTGTACGGCCATATTTTAAATCGCCCACAAGGGCTATATGCATGCCATCAATATTTTGATCAAAGCGATTTAGCTCACGCTCAATAGTTAGTAAGTCGAGCAAAGCTTGAGTAGGGTGCTCGTTAGGACCATCACCACCATTAATTACTGGTACGGTACAACCGTCTGCAAACTCGCTAACAGAGCCTGCATCAGGGTGGCGCATAGCGACGGCATCAGCGTATGCTGAAATAACGCGAGCTGTGTCGTAAAGCGATTCACCTTTTGCAAGTGCAGAGCTTTGCATGCCGGTTGTTTCGCGTACACCACCACCAAGTAAATTAAAGGCGGTGCCGAAACTTACGCGTGTTCGCGTGCTTGGTTCAAAAAACAAATTCGCTAAAATAGCGCCTTCAAGCACTGTTGTTTGCTTTTGCTTTTTAGCATAAGGCTCCATTTTTTTTGCTACTGCAAAAATACGTTCAATGCAGTCTCTGTCTAGTTGATTTACCGACAGTATATGCTCACCTTGGAAACTTAACATGGGGTTATTCCTAATCAATCAAAAGGGCGCGATAATCCAAAAAAATGGGGCACGCAATCGCGCGTGTTATAACAAATATTGTAAATTGCGGCGCAGTTTACCATGCACCGAAACGCTTATAAATTAGGTTTTATTACGGCAAGAGCAACAATAATAAGTAGCGCGATAACCGGGAGCTCGTTAAAAATACGATAAAACCGATCTGTTTTAGTATTTCTATCGTGTTTAAAGTCGCTTAGTAATTTAAAACAGTAACCATGATAAATATATAAAATGATAACGAGGACTAGTTTATAGTGCAGCCACATGCTGTATCTAAACCATTCTCGGCCATATTCTACAATGGTGAGCACACCAAAAACGGCCGTTAAAATGGCAAATGGCGTTACAAAAAAGAGTAACCGACGCTCCATCACTTTAAGCATAGAGTTACAGGCTTTTTCTTCGCTCATTGCGTGGTACACAAATAGCCGTGGTAAATAAAAAATACCGGCAAACCAGGCAATCATAAAAAAAATGTGCAGTGTTTTATAAATTAATAAAGCGCTCATAAAATTCCTAACTGTTTAAAGTAAGCTGTTACGAATGGTTAAAATATTATTTATTTGATCCCAGCGTAATAAGCCCATGATTTGTTGGTTATCTAATAAGTTGTAGACGTAAAGTGCACCGCTACGCTTGTCTTTTAAAATATCAAAGGCATCAGCTAGGGTTGCTTGGCTACTTATACCTTGCAGGCTAATGTAGTTAATATTTATGGTTTGGTCAGACATAAGCGTTAAATCATACTCAGCAAGTCGGTAGCCATTTTCTTCGTCAAACACTATTAGTGGTGTTTGGCTGTCCATAGCATCTAGAGTGTTTTTTATCTGTTCTTTATCGTCTGAGTACAGCAGCTTAAAGTCTTCATCCATATCATCCATTATGCCTACTTTTTGAAGTGCTTCAGTAGCTGGGGATACATGATAGGGCAATCCCTGAAAATCCAATTGCTGTAAAAATATAGAGCGATTACCAAAAAATTGCAGGGCAGTTACATAAGCAGTCGTAATCACTATCATTGCTGGGACTATTATTTCAGGCGAAGAGGTAAGTTCCATTACTGTCGTTAAAGCCGCAAGGGGAGCGTGCAGTGTCGCGGCTAATAAACCAGCCATACCTAAAACACCATACGTACCAGCAATATCAGTACCTGGGCTTATATACTGAGCTAAAAACGCCATTAGTGTACCAATGAGTACCCCAAGCCCAATTACTGGGCCAATTAAGCCGCCAGGAATACCCAAGCCAATAGCAAATAGTGTGGCCAATAATTTAGCGATTAAAATAGTCGTTAGCAGCTTTACGTTATCAGGAGATTCAACTGCAATGGTAATTGCACTCATACCAGAGCCCATAGCGTGAGGTACTGCGTATGCTATTAAGCTCGCAATGCAACCTGCAATTAATAAACGAGGGAACATGCTTAAAGGTTTAAATGTTTTAATAATTAACATTAAATTTTGATTAAAGCTAAACGCAATAGCACCTAGGGCCATTCCGCATAAAATTAAGTATGGATAATGCCAGCCACTTAGCGGTGCTATTGTAATAAGCGCAAGCTCTGAGCCTTCGCCAAACACAAACTGTGTAGCTAGTGCGCCTGTTACGGCTGCTAACATAATAGGTACGAATATATGCACCTTATATTCACGAAGTACTACCTCCATAACAAAAATAACGGCTGCAAGGGGAGTATTAAATGAAGCTGCTATTCCTGCTGCAACACCACAGCCACTTAAAGTGCGCATGGCGTTATGCGGTAAATGAAGTTTATCGGCCAATATGCTCGCGCCAGTAGCACCCATGTGTACAGAGGGGCCTTCGCGGCCCACTGAAAAACCACTAATAAGTGCAAGCGCGCCACCAACAAATTGGTTTACCGTGTTGTATAGCGGCATTTGCCCGTAGTGACGTTTAATACGGTGAATAACAAACGGAATACCTAAACGGTAATGCTTAAAACCTGTAAGTGCTGCAAATATAGCAATAAGTAGCGCTGCAATTAAAGGCATTAATACACGTTCAAGCGTAGGTAAGGTTGTAAAGTTGTCTGGGGTTTCTAAAAATAAGCTTTGAAAAAACAGAATAGTTAAGCGAAATAAAATGATAAAAAATGCAGCAATTAATCCGGCACTTACGCCTAATAGGCATAATTGTACGGATGTTTTTGGTTTTGCTAATCGACGCCTGAGCCGCTCAAGCCACATGCTGTATTCTCCGCCACATTTTTTCAGCGAACATTTTAGCAAAAGAGTTCAGCTAAGTCCTTGTGATTTTGAAATTTTTGTAACTTATATTAACAATCATTACTGTGTATGGTCTTACACTTAGCAAAAGCAAAATAGTTTCGAAATATACAAAAAATTTAGCTTGTTAAACTGTATAACTTAGATGAAAGAGTTGTTTTACTATACTTGATTAAAACACTCGGGTATTAGATAATCACGCCATTGCGATATTGAGGGTTTTAAAATGTCTGAAGAATTACCAATTAAGTTCAGCGATGCAGCTGCTGTACGTGTAAAACAGTTAATCGACGAAGAAGAAAATCCAGAGCTAAAACTACGTGTTTATGTAACAGGTGGTGGTTGTTCAGGTTTTCAATATGGTTTTACCTTTGATGAAAAAGCGAACCCTGGCGATTTAGAAATTGTTAAAAATGGTGTAACGCTGGTTATTGACCCTATGAGTATACAGTACTTAGTAGATGGTGAAGTTGATTACACTGAAGGGTTAGAAGGCGCACGCTTTTTTGTATCTAACCCCAATGCAACAACAACCTGTGGTTGTGGTGCAAGCTTTAGCGTTTAATTAACTACACGCTTATATTAAAGCCGCATTTGCGGCTTTTTTAATGCCTACAATTCACTCGGGCTGTATTCGGTGATTTGCATTATGAATATAAAAAAAGCCAGTACAAAAGCCGAAAAACCTAATATATACATGAACCCTTTTTTACCTTGTTTAATAGGTACGCCGTTTTGTCGTAGGAAAAAGTACCATCCTAAACACAGTACAATAGGTAATAAAAACAAAAGTCTGAACATTATTTAACCTTTATTAACGCTAATTATTGCTTAATCATAAACATGTAACGATAAAATTGTTATAAAAAATATTTTTATTTTTTTAATATAAAAAGTAAATTTATTAATATTTTTGCATACTTAGAGTTAATATTCAGCGTTTATAAATATTGGTTAGTGGTTAAATCTGTACCGAGTATGTAATTAGTTATTTAACCAAAGTGTTAATAGTATATAATGTATCCAAGAATGAGACGGGCAAAATTTCATTCCTAATAAAAATATGTACCACGTTTGTAGCGTAGTGTTTTTAGCTATGTGGGTGGGAGTAGCAACAAGTGCTTTATAAAGCGATAGCTTGCTATTGAAGTAAAAATAAGTGCGGCTGCTTACTTGCCTACAGCTATTGATAGACTACTGCTTTAACGGGTAAGTCAAATCATCTAGTAGGAGATGTAAAATGATGGGCAAAACAGTTTCTTCTGAAGAAAATGCAAAGCTAACAAAGTGGCTTAAAAGTAAGCGCCACGAAAAAGGTCATACAATGCGAAGCCTAGCGCAAGTGCTTGGAACGCCTCACTCGTTTATCGGCAAAATTGAAAACCAAGAGCGCCGTTTAGATGTTATTGAGTTTGTTCGCTATTGTACTGCCTTAGAAGTTGATCCACATGAAGCTTTAAGCTTATTAAAAGTAGATTAACTGAATCATTGCTTAGTACACTTTAAGGGGCACTTGAAAGTGCTAAGCAATATGTTAATGCAGGGATGCATTAAATATTTTTATGATAATTCTTCTCAAGCTCGTACAATTTATGCCTAATAAGATATAAAAATATCAACGACGGTATAACCATTAAAGCTGTTAAAACAAAAAACAGCGCCCAATTTCCTAATAGCCAATCATCAATAACCACACCACTGTAACTAGAAAGCAGCGTGCGGCCTAAATTACCAAGTGAAGCTAATAATGCATAGTGTGTTGCACTAAAAGCACGATCGCACAGCATTGATATAAACGCGACCATAGCAACTAGTGACCAAGCCTGCGTAAAACCGTCAATCACTATAGCAAATGCATATAGTCCTAGATTTGGCCCTACAAGCGCAATAGCTGAAAATGCTAAATTAGAGGCCGCCATAGCAATGCCACTTATAAATAGCCCCTTAACAATGCCATATTTTTGATTAAACAAGCTGCCTACAAACGTAAAGGCGATGGTTAAAACTGCCGTGCCTACTTTCGAAAAAGTAGCTATATCACTATTGCTAAAGCCTATTTCTTTATAAAAAACAATAGACATGCGCCCTAAGAACGCTTCGCCAATTTTAAATAAGAATATAAACGCCAGTAGCGCGAGGGCTGTTTTAACCCCATTTTTAGCAAAAAAGGTTTTAAATGGGTCTATTACTGTTACGCCAAGCCAAGCAATAACTTTGGTAAAAGGTGTTTGTTTTATATTGGCGAGTTTTTCTATGTATACACGTTCAAGCTCTGCATGAACGGCTTCTCGGTTTGATTTTGGCTCTTTAGCAAATAGCACCCCGCTCATTAGTAGCAACATTACAACTGCTAAAAAATAATACACTTGTGGCCAATCTAAAGAGGGAATATCGGCCATATAAAAAGGAATGGCACCTAATAACGCGTAGCCTGTCCACCAACCCGATGTAGCCATGGCTGCAGCAGCAGTGGCTTTGTGCGATTCGTTTTCGTTTAGGGTATCTATTCTAAATGCATCAATGGCGATGTCTTGGGTCGCTGAGGCTACTGCGATTAGTAAACATATGCCCGCCGCAATTGCTAAATTAGCTTTTAAATCAAGGCCAGCTAACATCACCGTGCCAATGAACATAAAGCTTTGGCAAAATAGAATCCAACTGCGCCTTTGACCTAACCATTTATATAAAAAGGGGAGTTTTGAGCGGTCTATTAGAGGTGACCATAAAAAGTTGATGCTGTAAGCGCCAAAAACAATACCAAATAGGCCAATCATACTGCGGCTCAAGCCTTCATCTTTTAGCCACGCCGACATAACAGAGCCAATTAAAACCCACGGGAAACCACTACTCATACCAAATATAAAAATATTGATTAAGCGCTTATCTTTAAAATAAGAAAAGTATTCGCTAACAGAGAGAGATTTGCTCATAAGGCCTTCATTGGCGGTTGGCTGCACCTCATTAATTATAATGGTACTTGCTCAAGCACTTTAATATTTAAAATAACAACAGGTTTTTTAGGCACAAAATCGTAACCAATTTTTTCATTAAAATCAGTTTCAACTGCCATAATTTTATCAAGAGTTTCGTAGCCTTCCATAACATTACCAAAAACTGCAAAACCCCAATCTTTGCCAGGGTTTAAGTGATCGTTATTGTCCATGTTAAAAAAGAACTGACGAGTGCCTGAGTGAGGTTCGCGATCTTGATACGCCATAGCAATGCTATACATATCGTTTTTCATGCCGTTACCGCTTTCGTTAAATATAGGGTCGTTTTCGTGAAGACCGTCGTAATCTTTGTCATAGCCACCACCTTGAATAACAAAGTCACGGTCGTTTTCTACATCGCGCTCTATACGATGAAAAACACTCCCTTGGTAGCTTTTATCAGATACGTACGTTAAAAAGTTATTTACCGTAATAGGTGCTCTAGAGCGATCAAGTTCAACCACTATGCTGCCCATTGAAGTGACAATTTCAACGCGCGGAAAAATGTTATCTTTTTGCACAAAGCGGCCTTCTTGGGCTGCATAGCTACTTACACTTACAAATAGGCTTAAGCAGATTAAAAAAAGTCGTTTCATAGTTAACCTTCTAAAAATTCTATTAATTCAGGGTCAGATACAATGCGGGTAATAATCTGTTCAGTCAACTTATTGAGCTGACCTTCAATTTTTGCACGCTCGTGACTAAGTGGGCCTTCAAGGTTTGCACTTCCTCGATATACCTTACTAAAATTGCTAGTAGAGCGGATCACACGTACACCAAGCTCTATAGTCGCTTCACTGGTATGGCTCATTAATTTTTCAGTTACAACGGCTTGCAGCGCATGAATGTCGACTTCAAAGCGCACTGTGGCTAAGTTAGATATACTTGCACCGTTTCGATTAAGGGCGCTATCTAAAACACTTTTAACTGAGTCAGTTAAACCTTGGCTTGCAAAGGTTTTAGTTTTGTCAGATTCAATGAGTTTAAGTGTTGATGTATCGCCACGTAAATCAATTACACTAGTACTTAAGCTGCTATCTATAGTACTAATTTGGCCATTTTTATACACAGGGTTAAGTATTACTTGGCCTGGTTGCTTTGCGCAACCGGCAAGTATAAGTAGTGCGCAGCACGTGACTATAGTGTGTGTTAATTTCATTTATAGCATTCCACTATTTTTAGTTGCACTTAAAACGACAAACTTTTTGTTTGAACCTAATAACTTACAGTTACCAAACATGCGGTTTAACTTGTCATGATAATCTAAATGACGATTACCAATAATACGCAGCTCACCACCTTCTTTTAGCGTGTCTTTTGCTTGTTTAAACATTTGCCAAGCTATGTGATCGGTAACAGCTTGAGCTTGATGAAATGGAGGATTACATAAAACCATATCCACACTGTCTCTTTCAAAACCGGTTAAACAGTCATTTTCAATAAATTCGCAGTTATCAAATTTATCACCTTGGTTAAGCTCTACATTTAACCTTGCAGATTCCACAGCCATGTATGACTCATCAACAAACGTAACCGATGCGTTAGGGCAACGAGATAGTGTCATTAAACCAACCACACCATTACCACAGCCTAAGTCAATAATGCTTTTAGCTTTGGGGGTTTGTGGCAAATAATTAAAAAAGAATCGCGCACCTATATCTAACGAATCACGCGAAAACACATTGGCATGGTTCGTTATATTAAATTCTGTGCCTTCAAGTTCCCACGTTACAGGGAAATCAGCCGCTTTATAACCACCTTTAGCAGTGCTTAAGATTAGGCGTGACTTTTTAACCGCCAAACTTGTTTTCGTTTCACCAATATATTGCTCAAAAGCCTTTATTGTTGAATTATGAATTTCTTTTGTTTTACCTGCAGCAATAACAGGTGTACCTGGCGTTAGCACTTCGCTTAATTCACTAAGCTGAAACTGTAAAAATCCAACATTACGAGGAATTTTAATAAGTACTAAATCAACACCTTCTGGCAAAGCAGACAAGCTATCAAGCTGTGTAAATTCTGCTGTAGATAGTTTGTTTTCTTTTAAATTGTAAGCCGCAGCTTGGTGGCTAATATAAGAATCGTTAACTGAACAAACCGTTAATTGATTAAAATAACAAGCAAGCGCGCCAAAGCTATCATTCAAAATAAGCAAAGAGCGACATTCAGGGTGATGTTCGTTAACATAATTGATAAGGTACTCATCGGCAGAATCCCACGCTTGTAAACTGCGGTTTTTTTGATCCAAAGGGAAGCGTTCAAGAGTAAAGGTTTTATCGCCTAGCTGGGCTTGCGTCGTCATAATGGTTTGTTGATCAGTAATCTAATGTAGGTAAATTCTAACATGCAACGGCAAAACGCCAACCCCCAACAGTTACCAAATGGCTTTTCTTATCAAAGTAGGGCACTTAGTGAACAAAAAAGCCTCGATCTGTTTTATTATCTTCAAAAAAATTTACACTGGCAGCAACCGAATGTAACTGTTTACGGTAAAACAGGGCCTATCCCTCGGTTGCAATGTTTTATGAGCGATTTAAATATTGAATACGGCTATTCGCATAGTAAACAAATAGTAGAACCATGGAATGACATACTTTTAAATATGCGCAAACGCCTAGAGCGTCATTTAAATAAGCCACTTAACTCGTTATTAGTTAATTATTACAGAGATGGAAACGATACAATGGGCTGGCATAGCGATGACGAAATAGAACTTGGCTCAGAGCCTACTATTGTTTGTATATCGCTTGGTGCTGAGCGAATATTAAAGCTCAAACAAAAAGCGACTAATAAAGTGACCGATTTAAAGCTTCATAGTGGCAGTTGCTTAGTGATGAGTGGACATAGTCAGCGCGATTATCAACACGCGATACCAAAGCAAACAACACTTGCACATCCACGAATTAGTTTAACTTATCGATTTATTGAGCACATTAAGCAAAAGCAATTTAGTTAGCTAAATTAAGTTGTTATAGTGAGTTAATAAACTAGCTATATAAAATGGTCTTTTATGTCTATGCAGCAACAAATTCAAGAAAAAATCAGCAGTGCTATCGCGTGTAAGCATTTAAATGTAATAAACGAAAGCCATATGCACAGCAAAGGTACTGAATCACACTTTAAAGTAATAGTAGTGAGTGAAGATTTTGCAGGTAAGCGTTTGTTACAACGCCATCGCCAAATTAATGAAATATTAAAAGATGAATTAGCGAATCATATACATGCACTCGCTATTCATACCTACACACCTGATGAATTTACAGAGCACGGCGGCGAAGCCCCTGACTCTCCTAATTGTTTAGGCGGCTCAAAGCTTGACTAAGAAAAATGTAAATTAATTATAATAAATAGGGTCTTTGGTCGGTATTTAACTGATCAGATCAGTGTTTTTAGTATTAGCCTTTAAACTAGCGCTAATTTTTATAGTAAAAGATATAGGATGATCAATGGTCATTAAGCCAAAAATTCGTGGATTTATCTGCACTAACGCACACCCAGCAGGTTGTGCAGAGCATGTTCAAGAACAAATTAACTATGTAAAACAACAAGGCGCATTAAAAAGTGCACCAAAAAATGTACTAGTTATTGGCGCATCAACAGGCTACGGCTTGGCATCGCGTATTACAGCTGCGTTTGGTGGTGGTGCTAAAACATTAGGTATCTTCTTTGAAAAAGAGGGTACAGAGCGTAAAACAGGTTCTGCTGGTTGGTATAATACAGCGGCATTCCAAAACGCTGCTGATGAAGCAGGCCTTTGGTCAAAAAATATTAATGGCGATGCGTTCTCTAACGAAATTAAGCAAAAAGCAATCGACACCATCAAAGCTGATTTAGGTAAAATAGACTGCATTATTTACAGCCTTGCATCACCTCGTCGTAAGGATCCAAACACGGGGGAAGTGTTTTCTTCTACCCTTAAACCAATTGGCAGTGCCGTTACTACTAAAAACCTAAATACATCAAAGCGTGAAATTGATGAAATTACGGTAGAAGCAGCAAACCAAGAAGATATCGACAACACCATTAAAGTAATGGGTGGTGAAGATTGGGAAATGTGGATTGACGCTTTAAAAGAAGCAGATGTACTTGCTGATAACTTTAAAACGACTGCTTATACTTATATAGGTAAAGAGTTAACGTGGCCAATTTACGGACACGCTACGATTGGTAAAGCAAAAGAAGACTTAGATCGTGCTACCGCGGCTATAAAAGCGTCAACTAAAGCGTTAAATGGTGAAGCGTATGTTTCATCACTTAATGCAGTAGTAACTCAAGCAAGTTCTGCTATTCCTATTATGCCTTTATATATTTCAGCTTTATTTAAAGTAATGAAAGCTGATGGCACTTACGAAGGAACTATTGAGCAAATTCACTCATTATTTAGTGAAAACCTTTATGGTGAAACGCCGCGCTTTGATGAGTGCGGTCACTTATTCCAAAATTACAAAGAGCTAGAGGACGATGTGCAAGCGCGTGTTCAAGCTGTATGGGATAGTGTAGATACAAGCTCAATTGATGAGCTAACTGACTATGTTGGTTACCATAACGAGTTTTTACGCTTATTTGGTTTTGGTTTTGACGGTGTTGATTACGATCAAGACGTAGACTCAGTTAAGCCAATCGCAAATATGGTTGATTAATCATACTTTGTAATTATAAAAAGTCGCATTCGCGGCTTTTTTTGTATGCGATGGTTTGTTAATTGAGCAGTTAAATAATGGACTATACTTGCTCAGGCTACCACTTTGGTCTAACTTGATTTTTATTAAAATCACTTAACAAAACCAAATAAGTGTTTCTGTCGTATAATTTTCATAAATACACTCGCATAGTCGTCCAAAATGATGTTAAAATCTGGGCAATATGTGATGAGTTTTACTACGTTGCTTGTTTGATAAACCGAGCAAGCTGCTCTTTTGCACCTTGATATAACTTGGAATAACTCAAATGGCGACGTGGTTGATACGATTTTTCAGTTTCTTTCCTTTAATGTAATGCAAGTGCGTATGATCAACATAAAAAAAGGTCTGGATTTACCCTTAGAGGGCGCGCCACAGCAAGTTATACATGACGGTTCTGCTGTCAAACGTGTAGCTGTGCTTGGCGAAGAGTTTATCGGTATGCGTCCAACCATGCATGTTCGTGTGGATGACCAAGTCAAAAAAGGCCAAGTTCTTTTTGAAGATAAAAAGAACCCAGGCGTCCTATTTACTGCTCCAGCTTCTGGCACAGTAAAAGAAATAAATCGTGGTGCTAAACGTGTGCTGCAATCTGTTGTTATTGAAGTAGCAGGCAGTGAGCAAATCACCTTTGACTCTTTCAGTGCAGATGAGCTTTCGAGCTTAGATCGTGAAAAAGCCAAAGAAGTACTTATCCAGTCAGGTCAGTGGACGGCACTTCGTGTTCGCCCATTTAGCAAAGTAGCGGCTGTGGATGAAAATCCTAGTTCTATTTTTGTGACCGCAATCGACACAAACCCATTAGCTGCAGATCCTGCAGTGATTATTGCCGAAAATGCAGCTGCATTTGAAGCGGGTCTTGCTGTTGTTTCGCGTTTGACCGATGGTAAAGTATTTGTGTGTAAAAAAGCAGGCAGCCAAGTTCCTAGCTCATCTATCGCTCAAGTAGAAGTACATGAGTTTGGTGGTGTGCATCCGGCTGGCCTCGTTGGCACTCATATCCATCATCTTGATGCTGTATCTGTTAGCAAAAAAGTGTGGCACATTGGTTACCAAGACGTTATTGCGTTTGGTCACTTGTTCCTTACTGGTGAAATTAACGCAGACCGTGTTATTTCGCTTGCAGGTCCTCGCGTTAAAAACCCACGTTTAGTGAAAACACAACTAGGTGCTTCATTGGATGACTTAGTAGCTGGTGAATTAGAAGACGGAGATAACCGCGTTATTTCTGGTTCTGTTTTATCGGGTTCTATTTCAAACGGTGTTCATGCATTCTTAGGTCGTTACCACGTTCAAGTATCAGTTTTACTTGAAGGTCGCGAAAAAGAATTGTTTGGCTGGATTGCACCAGGTAGTAATAAATTCTCTGTAACGCGTACATTCCTTTCTCACCTTGCACCGAGTCGTTTATTTAAAATGACAACGTCTACAGGTGGTTCAAAACGTGCCATGGTACCAATTGGTAGCTACGAGCGCGTAATGCCGTTAGATATTTTGCCAACTCTATTATTACGTGACTTAATCGCACGTGACTTAGACAGTGCAATTTCATTAGGCGCGCTTGAACTTGATGAAGAAGATTTAGCGTTATGTACCTTCGTTTGTCCAGGCAAATACGAGTATGGTTCTATCCTGCGCGATTGCTTAACTACGATCGAGAAGGAAGGCTAGAGAGATGGGTTTAAAAAAATATCTAGAAGATATCGAGCCGAATTTTGAAGCCGGTGGTAAATATGAAAAGTTCTACGCTCTGTATGAAGCAGCAGCAACAATTTTTTATACACCAGGCTATGTAAATAAAGGCGCGACACACGTACGCGATAACATCGACCTAAAACGCATGATGATTTTAGTGTGGATGGCGACGTTCCCAGCTATGTTTTTTGGTATGTTCAATATCGGTCATCAGGCCGCAGGTGCTTTAGCACAAGGTTTTGAACTAGCAAATTCTTGGCAGGTTGGTCTGTTCCAGTTATTTGGTGGTGAATTAACTGCTGAATCAGGCTGGGGCGCTAAAATGTTCTACGGAGCATGTTTCTTCTTACCTATCTACGCAGTAACGTTTGCGGTAGGTGGTTTTTGGGAAGTTATATTTGCTTCAGTGCGTAAACATGAAATTAACGAAGGTTTCTTCGTAACGTCTGTTTTATTTGCACTAATACTGCCTGCAACAATTCCTTTATGGCAAGTTGCGTTAGGTATTACGTTTGGTGTTGTAATCGCTAAAGAAATCTTTGGTGGTACTGGCCGTAACTTCTTAAACCCTGCTTTAGCGGGCCGTGCATTTTTATTCTTCGCATACCCAGCTCAAATTTCAGGTGACACAGTATGGACAGCAGTAGATTCTTTCTCTGGTGCAACTATGCTAGGCCAAGCGTTTGCTGGCACACTTGATTATGCAAACATGGAATTATGGTGGAATGCGTTTTACGGTTTCATTCAAGGTTCTGTAGGTGAAACATCTACACTTGCATTATTAGTAGGTGGTTTGTTCTTAATATACGTTCGTATCGCTTCTTGGCGCATCGTACTAGGTGTATTCCTAGGTATGGTAGCAACTGCATTTTTATTAAATGCTGTTGGCTCAGAAAATAACCCAGTATTTGCAATGCCTTGGCATTGGCATTTAGTACTAGGTGGATTTGCGTTCGGTATGTTCTTTATGGCTACTGACCCTGTTTCTGCTGCATTTACCGATAAAGGTAAGTTCGCTTACGGCGCGCTTATTGGCTTTATGGTAGTTATGATCCGTGTTGTGAACCCTGCTTTCCCAGAAGGTATGATGCTAGCAATCTTATTTGCTAACTTATTCGCTCCATTGTTCGATCACTTTGTAGTGCAAGCTAATATTAAGCGGAGGTTGGCACGTAATGTCTAGTAATAACGAATCAATCGGCAAAACGTTAACGGTTGTTGTAGCACTATGTTTAGTGTGTGCAATCATTGTATCGTTTGCTTCTGTACAGCTTCGTCCTTTACAGCAAGCTAATAAAAACAAAGATATTCAAAGCAATATCTTAGCTGCTGCGGGCATCGATAAAGTTGAAAATGTGTTAGAAACATTTGACGCTAAAATCGAAGCACGTGTTGTAAACATGACTACGGGTGAGTTTGTAGATACAGACCCAACAATCTTCGATTTTGAAAAAAGCAAATATGATGCTGAATTAAGCGTTTCTCTTAAAGAGAAAGGCGTAACAGACATTGCTGGTATTCAACGTGTGACTAAAGAGTCGCCGGTGTATATCTCTAAAAAAGAAGATGGTTCAGTTGATGCAATCATTCTTCCTATCCAAGGCTACGGCTTATGGGGCTTAATGTATGGTTTTATCTCGCTTGAAAGCGATGGTGAAACTGTTAAAGGTATTATCTTTTACAAGCATAATGAAACCCCTGGTCTTGGTGGCGAAATTCAAAACCCACAGTGGACTGCTACATGGGAAGGCAAAGAACTGCCAATTCAAATTGTTAAAGGTACTGCAGGCGGTGATGAGCATAAGATCGATGGTCTTTCAGGTGCTACATTAACGTCTAACGGTGTTGACAATGCAGTTGACTTTTGGACTGGTGAAAATGGCTTTGGCCCTTTCCTTGCAAAAGTACGTAAAGGAGCATTGAAATAATGGCTGATACTAAAGAAATGAAGGCGGTCCTGTTTGGTCCGGTTTTAGCTAACAACCCAATCGCACTACAAGTACTTGGTATTTGTTCTGCGCTAGCGGTAACGTCTAGCTTAAAAAATGCGTTAATCATGTCAATCGCATTGACATTAGTAACTGCATTTTCGAGCTTCTTTATCTCGCTTATTCGTAATCAGATCCCATCATCTGTACGTATCATCGTACAAATGACAATTATTGCATCATTGGTAATCGTTGTTGACCAAGTATTACAAGCATTCTCTTACGCTACGGCAAAAGAGCTTTCTGTATTCGTTGGTCTAATTATTACTAACTGTATCGTAATGGGTCGTGCTGAAGCATACGCGATGAAATCGCCACCACTTATGTCATTCCTTGACGGTATTGGTAATGGCTTAGGCTACTCTGTAGTACTTCTTACTGTTGGCTTTATTCGTGAGCTATTTGGTAAGGGTTCACTATTCGGTGTTGATATTATCCCATTAGTACAAGATGGCGGTTGGTATCAGCCTATGGGTCTATTGATTTTACCACCGAGTGCATTCTTCATCATTGGTTTATTCATTTGGGTACTTCGTACCTTTAAGAAAGACCAAGTAGAAGCTAAAGCGTAAGGGGCAAACAGTGGAACATTATATTAGTTTATTTGTAAAAGCCGTTTTTATTGAGAACTTAGCGTTGTCATTCTTCTTAGGCATGTGTACTTTTTTAGCAGTATCTAAAAAAGTAACTACATCAATTGGCCTAGGTATAGCGGTTATAGTTGTATTAGGTATTTCAGTACCAGTTAACAACTTGGTTTACCATGCGGTACTTGCACCAGGCTCACTAGCTTGGTTAGGTTACCCAGATGCAGACCTTAGCTTTTTACGTTTCTTAACTTTCATCGGTGTTATTGCAGCACTTGTGCAAATTTTGGAAATGGCATTAGATAAGTTTTTCCCTGCACTATACAACGCATTAGGTATCTTCTTACCACTTATCACAGTTAACTGTGCAATATTTGGTGCGGTATCATTCATGGTTGAGCGTAACTATAACTTCGGCGAGTCTGTTGTTTATGGTATTGGCGCTGGTGTTGGTTGGGCGCTTGCAATTACTTTACTTGCAGGTATCCGTGAGAAAATGAAATATTCAGACGTGCCAGACGGCCTACGTGGTTTAGGTATTACCTTCATCACTGTTGGTTTAATGGGACTTGGCTTTATGTCATTCTCTGGTATTTCACTGTAAAGGTAGCGAGGATAAATCATGGATTATCAGATTTTCTTAGGCGTTGGTGTTTTCATCGCTATCGTTGTACTACTAGTTTTAGTGATCATTGGTGCTAAATCTAAGTTAGTTGCGAGCGGTGACATCATCATCAGCATTAATGGCGACCCAGACAAAGCCATTAAAACATCAGCAGGTAGTAAGCTTTTAGGCGCGCTATCTGAGTCAGGTATTTTCGTATCATCTGCATGTGGCGGCGGTGGCTCTTGTGGTCAGTGTCGTGTTCACATTAAAGAAGGTGGCGGCGATATCTTACCAACTGAACTTGATCACATTTCTAAAGGTGAAGCCCGTGAAGGCTGTCGTTTAGCGTGTCAGGTAAATGTTAAAAACGACATGGAAATTGAACTTGAAGAGTCAATTTTCGGTGTTAAGAAGTGGGATTGTGAAGTTATCTCTAATGATAACAAAGCAACGTTCATTAAAGAACTTAAGCTGCAAATTCCAGATGGCGAGTCAGTGCCTTTCCGTGCGGGTGGTTACATCCAAATAGAAGCACCTGCTCACCACGTTAAATACTCTGAATTTGAAATTCCTGAAGAGTATCGTGGCGATTGGAACCACTTTGGTTTCTTCGACCTGGAGTCAAAAGTAGACGAAGAGACTATTCGTGCTTACTCAATGGCTAACTACCCGGAAGAAGAAGGCATAATCATGCTTAACGTGCGTATCGCTACGCCTCCACCAAGAAACCTTAGCTTGCCTTGTGGTAAAATGTCATCGTACATTTGGTCACTAACAAAAGGCGACAAGGTAACTATTTCTGGTCCGTTTGGTGAGTTCTTCGCTAAAGAAACTGACGCAGAAATGATTTTTGTTGGTGGTGGTGCTGGTATGGCTCCAATGCGTTCACATATCTTTGACCAACTCAAACGTTTGAACTCTAAACGTAAGATGAGCTTTTGGTATGGTGCACGTTCTGAACGTGAAATGTTCTACGTTGAAGATTTTGACGGCCTAGCGGCTGAAAACCCTAACTTCGTATGGCATACTGCACTTTCAGATCCACAGCCTGAAGATAACTGGGAAGGCTATACAGGCTTTATCCATAACGTGTTATTTGAGAACTATCTTAAAGATCACGAAGCGCCAGAAGATTGTGAGTACTACATGTGTGGTCCTCCAATGATGAACGCGGCAGTTATCACAATGCTTAAAGATTTAGGTGTAGAAGACGAAAATATCTTATTAGATGATTTCGGTGGCTAACACCCATACCAAAACACATTAGTTTTGGTTAAAATACCAGCCTCGTTGCACTTAGTGTTACGAGGCTTTTTTTATTCTTTATTTTATAAGTAGGCTTTCATGAATCGAGTGGGTACATTTCAAAGCTTTATAGCTTTATTTTTAATTACATTGACTTTATTACTCACTGGTTGTGGCGAAAAGCCAGTTCCAGAAGGTGTTTTTTTAGAGGGTAGAACAATGGGCACTACTTATCATATTAAGTTTTATGATGAGCAAGCGCAGTTATCATCTAAAGTATTACAAACACAAATAGACGACGTGCTAAAAAATGTAAACCAGTCAATGTCTACTTATATTGACGACTCTGAAATAAACACATTTAACAGGCTTCCTGCAAATCAAGTTATGCCTATCAGTGAAGACTTTAGAGCTGTAATAAGTGAATCAATTCGCTTAGGTAAATCAACCAACACGCTTGATGTAACAATGGGCCCACTTATTGATTTATGGGGTTTTGGCCCTGATAAAAAACCGACTAATCGCCCAAGCGACACTGAACTTACAAAAATGGTCGAAAAAATAGGTGTTGATAAACTTATTTTAAATGAGCAAGGCTTAAGTAAAACTGTTGATGGATTAGAACTGTCATTTTCGGCTACTGCTAAAGGCTATGGTATTGATAAAGTAGCGCAGCTATTAGAAAGCCACAGTATTACTAATTATATGGTTGAGATTGGCGGTGAGCTTCGTATTAGTGGCGAAAAACCTAATAACCAAGATTGGAAAATTGCTATTGAGCAACCAGATGCAAAGCCTGGCGAGCGTAAAGTGCACCGTGTTCTATCGCCTGGCACAAACGGTATTGCTACATCGGGTGATTATCGTATTTTTTATGAGATGGATGGTGAGATTTATACCCATCTAATTGATCCGGTAACAGGTATGCCAATTAAACACGATTTAGTATCGGTTACTGTATTACACCCAAGTGCAATGACTGCTGATGGTCTAGCAACAGCGCTTACTGTAATGGGAATGGATAAAGCACAAGCATATGCTGAGCAACATGATTTACCCGTTTATCTAATAGCTAAATCACAAGAAGGGCTAATAACGTATTCAAGCCCTGCATTTAAGCCATACTTGTAATATAATTAATCTTAATTTAGGTTGGTTTAAGTTTAGAGTAATATTCTAACCTAATTTTTAGAATAGACTTTACTCGCATCTAAATTGTATTTTAGTGTATAATTTAGCAGTCGCTCAAGAATGCTTGAGCATAATTTATTGCTGATCAATAGGGGCTAAGCAATGTCACTTTTTCTTCTTACTTTTGGCTTACTAATTTTAATAGTTTCGGCGATGGCCGTTGGTATGATCGTGCAAAAAAAATCGATGGCAAGTAGCTGTGGTGGTCTAGGCTCTGTAGGTATTGATAAAGCCTGTGATTGTGATGACCCATGCGATAAACGTAAAAACCGCATGGCTAAAGAGCAAGCCTGGAAAGAAAATCAAATTATTTAAATTTGTAAAATAACCATATCAATTTTATTAAAAGCGCTTTTAAAGCGCTTTTTTTGTGCCTGCTATTTGTGTATGCATTTAGCTTCTAAATAAACACAACCTTAATGTATTAGACCAAAGTCTATAAGTTAGTTTTTTTCATCCATTAGGTTTATTTTTCTCGTTTGTCAAATTGGAGCTAACACTCTAAAGTTTAACCATAGACACAGAGCAAGGCTCTAGTCATAAGCTTGAGGCATAAGTTGGCCTCGCTTAAAAGAATCTTTATATTGTGTGTGAAGATGTTGTCAGTGTGAAAGGCAACTCAAGTTCGGTGGTGACTTAGCTTGGGTTGTTTTTATTCCCTACAATTGCCGCGCAGTGTAAACCAAGAATCTTTATATTGTGTGTGAAGATGTTGTCAGTGTGAAAGGCAACTCAAGTTCGGTGGTGACTTAGCTTGAGTTGTTTTTATTCCCTACAATTGCCGCGCAGTGTAAACCAAGAATCTTTATATTGTGTGTGAAGATGTTGTCAGTGTGAAAGGCAACTCAAGTTCGGTGGTGACTTAGCTTGAGTTGTTTTTATTCCCTACAATTGCCACGCAGTGTAAACCAAGAATCTTTATATTGTGTGTGAAGATGTTGTCAGTGTGAAAGGCAACTCAAGTTCGGTGGTGACTTAGCTTGAGTTGTTTTTATTCCCTACAATTGCCACGCAGTGTAAACCAAGAATCTTTATATTGTGTGTGAAGATGTTGTCAGTGTGAAAGGCGGCTCAATTTCGGTGGTGACTGAATTTGGGCTGTTTTTATTTGTACTCCTTTATTTTTAACCTCATTAATATCCTTATCTCTACTCCTCAAGCCTCTTAAATATCAAATATCTATAAGCTAAACCTTTATTTTTTATTGTGTTATTTTTTATTAACAAAATAGCTTCTAAAGCTTAACTCAAAAAATATGTTTTTTAGTTGAACAGAATATTCTCTTTGTTATACTCACATTCGAACTTTCAGTAAGTTTTGAAAGTTTAATTGATACGGATCAATTTCCACTAGGTCAATTTGTGCTAGGCGGATTTGATTGTATTTAGCACCCGGTTTTAGGGCTTACAACTGCAATGTCTTTTAAGTTTTTCCATTGCAAACTGTATAACTCTCGTTTTGTTATAGTCATTTTAGTAGGTTAATGTCTTTGAACACACTTTCTTTGCAACATACAAATACGGAACTTGCCTCTGGCGAGCCGCAGACGTATGTGCGCTTGAATAAAGCAGGCAAGGGAGTGTGTGTAGCTATAACTTTATTAGTGTTTAATACTGTAATGTTGCTAAGCGGTGCACTAGAGGATGCTTTTAAGCTTGAAGCGCTATTAAGTGATGGGTTTATTGTAGAGCCACTGTTACTTAGTCTTGCGCAATTTTTAGCTCATCCGATCATATCAAGTCAGTTACTAATCGGCCTTTGTTGGTTATTGTTCCATATTTTTCCAGCGCGTCGTGCTGGAATAACCCTCCGTAAAGCAGCCTTTGCTTTTGGCGAGGCTAAAGTTCAGCAACCTGTGATCTCTTCACACGGTTGTCGTGCTCCACCTAGCTTTACAGGTTGTCTGTAAGGCTGCATTTTGTTGCTGGTTTTAATTATTTGTTCTTGCTGTAAATAATTAAAGTTAGCGTATACAAAGTAGCTCTGTGTTTTTAAACACATTCAGCCAACCAACACTCACCCAAGTTAACTTTTATTACGTTATATAAATGCGTTTAGAAAGCTGGGTTTGTTGCTAGGTCATAATTGGCATGAGCTTTAACTTTTGAATAGCCCCCTTATTTTATAATTTAATTCTAGTTAACTTGGGTTTTTATTGAAAAATCGTTGCTTTGGTTTTCATTTAAGCAGCAAATTAAAACTCTAGGTTTGTAGGATACTCCCTTGTTAATTCGTAACCTTTGTAATATTGCTTTAGCTAGTACAGTGCTGGCGTTGTCAGGCTGTAAAGGCGGGATACTCGATCCAAAAGGGCAAATAGGCATTGATGAGAAAAATTTAATCATCATCGCAACCGTGCTTATGTTGCTTGTAGTCGTTCCCGTTATTGTGATGACTTTGTATTTCGCTTGGAAATACAGAGATACTCAAAACCAAGAAATTTATGCGCCAAAATGGGCTCATTCAAATAAAATTGAAGCTGCAGTTTGGGCTGTTCCTATTGTTATTGTGATTATCTTAGGTGTTATTACCTGGGAATCTACCCAAGAGCTAGACCCTTATAAGCCGATTGAAGGTAAAGGTGATCATCTAACTGTTGAAGTAGTGTCATTAAATTGGAAATGGTTATTTATTTACCCAGAGCAAGGTATTGCTACGGTAAACGAATTGGTATTTCCAGCTAATGTACCTGTTGAATATAAAATCACGTCAGAAAGTACAATGAACTCGTTTTTTATTCCTCAGCTTGGCAGCCAAATATACTCAATGGCTGGCATGGAAACCAAGCTTCACTTAATTGCAAATGAACCGGGTACTTTTAAAGGGTTTTCGGCTAATTACAGTGGCGCAGGTTTTACTGGTATGAAATTCAATGCCATTGCTACTCCTACCCAAGCAGATTTTGATAAGTGGGTAATTAGCGTTAAAGCTAATGCTAATAACCTTACTCATGCAAATTATGTTGAGCTTGCAAAAGCAAGCGAAAATAACCCCGTTTCTTATTACGGTAAAGTTGATGACGGCTTATTTCATACCATTGTTATGAAGTATATGCAAGCGCATGGCGATATGAACAAAAAGCACCATGCAATGGGCGAACATGGGCAAATGAGCAAAAAGCATCATGAAATGGTTGAGCACTCAATGCCTTCATCTCACAGCCAAGGCGAGGAATAATAATGTCGTTTTTAGGTAATCTTTCACTCGACGCAATTCCGTTTCATGAGCCAATTCTTGTGTTCACGATGTCGGTTATTGCGATAGCTGGGCTTATTATTGCCGGGCTTATTACAAAGTATAAAAAATGGGGCGTGCTTTGGCGCGACTGGATCACTTCTGTCGATCACAAACGCTTAGGCGTGATGTATATCCTTTTAGCGTTAATAATGCTGTTTCGTGGTTTTTCTGATGCCATAATGATGCGAGCGCAGTTAGCACTTGCTACCAGTGGTGCGCCGGGTTATTTGCCACCAGAGCATTACGACCAAATATTTACCGCTCACGGCGTAATTATGATCATATTTATGGCGATGCCATTTATGATTGGTTTAATGAACATTGTGTTGCCTCTACAAATTGGTGCACGTGATGTTGCATTCCCATTTCTAAATAATTTAAGTTTTTGGTTTACCGCCAGCGGCGCCATCTTAATTAATTTATCGCTTGTATTTGGTGAGTTTGCAAAAACAGGTTGGGTGGCATATCCGCCGCTTTCGGAGCTGACCTTTAGCCCTGGGGTGGGGGTCGATTATTATATCTGGGCGCTACAAATATCCGGGCTCGGTACGCTTTTAACGGCAGTAAACTTTTTAGTTACTGTATTTAAAATGCGTGCTCCAGGCATGACCCTAATGAAAATGCCAATTTTTACATGGGCATGTACGTGGGCAAATATCTTAATTGCAGCCTCTTTCCCAATTTTAACTGCTGTGCTGGCCATGCTTACGCTTGACCGCTACCTTGACTTTCACTTTTTTACCAATGCAGCGGGCGGCAACGCCATGATGTACATCAACCTGTTTTGGGCTTGGGGTCATCCTGAGGTTTATATTTTAGTACTACCTGCTTTTGGTATTTTTTCTGAAATTATCTCAACGTTTGCTGGTAAGCGCTTATTTGGTTACAAGTCGATGGTTTATGCCAGCGGTGCTATCTCAATTTTAGGTTTTATTGTTTGGCTACATCACTTTTTCACCATGGGGTCCAGTGCAAACGTTAATGCGTTCTTTGGGGTAATGACCATGGTTATTGCCGTACCAACTGGGGTTAAGTTATTTAACTGGTTATTTACCATTTACCGAGGCCGTTTACGTATTAGCGTTCCGGTGCTTTGGACGCTTGGTTTTATGATTACCTTTACAGTAGGCGGTATGACCGGTGTATTACTTGCGATTCCGGGTGCCGATTACGTATTGCATAACAGCTTATTCTTAATTGCGCATTTTCATAACACTATTATTGGTGGCGCAGTATTTGGCTACCTTGCTGGTTTTGTATTTTGGTTCCCTAAAGCAATGGGCTTTAAGCTTAACGAAAAATGGGGTAAAGCATCATTTTGGTGTTGGATTATCGGTTTCTTCGTTGCCTTTATGCCGTTGTATGTGCTTGGTTTCTTAGGTATGACACGTCGTTTAAACCATACCAATAATCCAGATTGGAACATGTGGTTATACATTGCCGCAGGCGGTGCTGTAATTATTATGTTTGGTATTATCAGTCAAGCAATTCAACTATTTGTAAGCTTTAGAGACCGTGAAGCACTTGACGATACAACCGGCGATCCGTGGAACGGCCATACACTTGAATGGGCAACTAGCTCACCTCCACAAGTGTATAACTTTGCAACTATTCCTCACGTTGATGACATTGATGCATGGACCGAAGCGAAAGAAAAAGGCCAAGCTTATCAAACAAAAGCAAGTTATAGCCCAATTCATATGCCTAAAAATACCTCTGCGGGTGTATTTATGGCAGCCAGCCTAACGGTATTTTGTTTTGCAATGATCTGGCACATCTGGTGGTTAGCTGTAGTAGGGCTAGTGGGTGGAATTGCCATATTTATTAAGCGTTGTTACACCAATGATGTTGATTACTACATACAGCCAGATGAAATTGCACGCACTGAAGCTGCGTATAATTCAAGTGGAAATAAGGAGCTAAACGCGTGAGTACACTTTCTGCAAATCTAGAATCTGCAAATTTAGACTCTGTATCGCACGATGATCATGCCCACGCGCATGATCATCACGACACCTCGGGCGATACGATATTTGGCTTTTGGTTATACCTAATGACCGATTGCCTATTATTTGCCTCGTTTTTTGCCACCTACGCAGTGCTGTTTATGAACACTGCCGGTGGTGTATCGGGTAAAGATATTTTCGAACTCGACTTTGTTGCAGTAGAAACCGCTGCGCTACTTATTAGTAGTATTACCTTTGGCTTTGCCATGATTGCTGCTCAAGGGCAAAAAAAGGCACTTACACTTACTTGGTTATTTATTACCTTTTGTTTAGGTGCTGCGTTTATTGGTATGGAAATATACGAATTTCATCACCTAATTGTGCATGGTAATAGCCCACAACAAAGTGCCTTTTTAACGTCGTTCTTCTCGTTAGTTGGCCTACATGGTTTACATGTAACGGCGGGTTTAATTTGGATGACAATTATGATGATAGAAGTGGCTAAACGTGGTTTAGGTAAACCAACCGTAACGCGCTTAAGCTGCCTAAGCCTATTTTGGCACTTCTTAGACATTGTTTGGATTTGTGTATTTACCGTTGTTTATTTAATGGGAGCAATGTAATGAGCCACAGCGAAACACATGCGTTAAAGCAAATGCAAAGTGATCACCATGATGAATCTCATGGCAGCGTTAAAACTTACTTAATAGGCTTTGTGCTATCAATAATTTTAACCGCCATACCGTTTTACATGGTAATGGAAGGCGACTTTTCTAAAGTAACTACGCTTTGGAGCATTGTTACTTTAGCTATTGTACAAATTTGGGTGCATTTGAAATACTTTTTACATCTTAATTTTACGACAGAAGATGGCCGTGCAAGTACGTTCTCATTCCTATTCAGTGCCCTGATCATCGTAATGGTTGTTGGGCTATCTGTTTGGATTATTTACGAATCTAACGCAATGATGATGTACTAGGAGTTTAAAATGTTTCGTCGTTATTTATTAGTGACTAAGCCAGGCATTATTATGGGTAATCTTATTAGCGTTGCAGGTGGGTTTTTACTTGCCTCACGAGGAGATGTAGATCCTTGGTTAATGATTGCTACTTTAATTGGCTTGTCGCTTGTGGTTGCATCGGGCTGTGCTATCAACAATGTTATTGATAGAGATATAGATGTAGCCATGGCACGTACTCGTACGCGGGTTACAGTAACGGGCGAAATGTCGGCCTTTGCTGCACTGAGTCACGGTGTTTTATTGGGTGTTGTTGGCTTTGGTTTACTCATTGCTTACACCACTCAAGCCGCGGTATTTTTTGCAGCGTTTGGCTATGTAATTTATGTAGGGGTTTATAGCCTCTACATGAAACGCAACTCTGTTTATGGCACATTTGTAGGAAGCCTTTCTGGCGCTGTACCGCCAGTAGTAGGTTACTGCGCCGTAACAGGGCAGTTCGATATGGGCGCATTAATACTGCTGGTCATGTTTAGCTTATGGCAAATGCCGCACTCATATGCCATTGCTATTTTTCGCTTTAAAGATTACCAAGCAGCAGGTATTCCTGTACTACCCGTTGCACAAGGCATAGATAAAGCCAAGCGCCATATTGTCCTTTATATTGCTGTGTACGCTTTAGTCGTCATGCTTTTACCAATTAGTGGCTATACGGGTGCAGCGTTTATGGCTGTGGCGTGTATTGCCAGCTTTTGGTGGCTGTTAATGGCGCTTCGAGGTTATCGTCGTAATATTGATTTAACAGGCTGGGCTCGCCAAGTGTTTGCCTTTTCAATTGTTAATATTACAGCTTTAAGTATTGCCATGGCAGTTGACTACCACAGTGCAGCACCACAGCTATTTGCACTTATATAGTTTAATTAATTTAGCTTTCCAAAGTTAATCCAAAGGCTCGAAAGAGCCTTTTTTTATGCCTAAAATAACTTTGCAATAGAGCGCTTATTGGCAAGTTCTAGGCTTTGTTTTATAAGCGCTCTTACATCAGGTGATTTATTTTGGCTTAGCTTAAAGTTTCCACTCCAATGAGTGGGAGTAAACTCTATAAAGCTTAATTGTTGATACATTACTTGGCGACTGTGTATGGGCACGCCATTAATATTCCACATTGGCTTAAAGGTTTGCTCAAAATGGGTTGTTAATTGACTCATTATTTTTTCTTTCTCGATGCCGCTTTTAATAATCACTACCTTTGCAGTAACTTGTACAGATGAGTAAAGCCAGCTCGGGAGTGTTTTATTCTTACTATACGACGGAGATAGATAACAGCTGTCACCAGTAAAGTGTAATTTTACAGAGCGTTTATCACATTGCGTTAACGGATTATTTTTTGCTACGTGTGCAATAAATACATTACGTGAGGGCTCATATAATACAGGTACTTGGCATATATTATTTAAGTCACTTTGCAAGCATGGCGTTAAAATACTCGCTAGAGGAAATTGCTCAACTAAAGCCTGCAAACGTTCAATATTATGCTCTTGAAAATGCATCGGTGGGTACATTAAAGCCTCCCCTCTAGTTGTAATTTTATATCCGGCCACTGATCATCGACTATGCTAAATTTTGCTGTGCTTCTAAAATTGCCATCACTTAGTAATCTATCTTTATGGGCCACACCTTCAAAACGAGCGCCTAAACGCGTTATTGCATTACGTGATTTTTTATTATTTTCGTGAGTATTAAATGAAATACGCACTAAACCTAGCTTTTCAAATGCGTAATTAAGTAATAAGTATTTAGCATGTGAATTTATGTAAGTACGCTGCCAGTCATTACTAATAAATGTATGACCAATTTCAGCGCTTAAATTATGTGTATCTAACTTAAATAACCGTGTTGTGCCCACTACTTGCTGCGTATTTTTATCAATAATGGCAAAAACAACTTGTTCGTTTTTATTAAATTGCGCCTGAGTTAAAAACCATTCGTTTAGTATTTCAGGGCTTTTAGTGTAATTGCTTAATACCCACTGCCATACATTAGGGTGCTGGCCCGCCTTATATAATCCATTTAGGTGCTTATGGTTTAATGGCTCTAAAATGACCTTGTTTGTTTTATGTGTTTGCAGAGTAAACATTAATGGCTCCATTTTTGCTATTTGTGAGCAACAAATGTACGCTTATTTGGGCTGGTAAAAACAACCAGAATGCAACTTTTACCTATACCAGATTAAGGAAACATATGCAGCCGCTTTATATTGAGTTTAATGAGCAACGCAAAGCAAAGTATTTGCAGCTAGCGCAAGCACTTCGTAGCGCAATTATTAAAGGCGATATTGCGGTAGGCACTAAGCTCAGCTCAGCCAGAGAAATGGCGCAAACTTACCAGTTAAACCGTCATACAATAATGAATGCTTTACAACTATTAGTAGCTGAAGGCTGGGTTGAGTCTCATGAGCGCTCAGGATATAAGGTAACTCAAACCCTACCAATTCAAAGCAGTGCTAATACTAAGCAAGTACCTGTTGTAACGCCTAAACCCTACAAATTTGCCAAGGAGTTAGCAGTGCCTGCGCCTGCTATGAACCTAAATGATTTCAAATATAACTTTGCAGGAGGGCTTCCTGATCTTAATTGCTTCCCATATAAACAATTTAAACGCTCTTTAAGTTATGTATTTAATAATGTAGATACCAGTAAGTTTCACTATGGTGATATAAGCGGAGTCAGTGAGTTAAAGCAGCAAATAAGCAGCTATTTACACAAAGCACGCAACCTTAAAGTAACTGATTTACTAATATGTAATGGCTCTCAGGAAGCATTATTTTTAATTTCAAAGGTTTTTATAAATAAAGGTGATTTTGTCGCTGTTGAGACGTTAGGTTATCCGCCTGCTCGTAAAGCTTTTGCGGCATGCGGTGCACAATTAGTAGATATAAAACAAGATGAGTATGGTCTTTGTGTTGACGATTTAAAGGCGCAACTTAGTCGCTACTCAATTAAAATGCTATACTTAACTCCACTGCATCAATACCCGACAACCGTAACTTTATCGCCTACACGGCGTATGCAAATTTATCAGCTGTGTTATAAGTATGGCGTGATGATCATTGAAGATGATTACGATCACGAGTTTCACTATAAGTGCCAGCCACTTCAGCCTATGGCAGCAGATGACCCAGCCGGTATTGTAATTTACCTTTCTACTTTCTCTAAAATTATGTTTTCGGCAGCCCGCATAGGCTACATATGTGCACCGGAAGAGGTTATTGCACAGCTAAGTGCCTGGAAACAGTTAATGAATCATAAAAACGATGTGGTTATGCAATTAGCTGTAGCGCACTTTATGAAGGAAGGGAGTTTTGAGGCGCACTTAAAACGAATGACCAAGCTCTACAAGCAAAGATTTGAGGCAATGGACAACGAGTTAAACCTTATGCAATCAAAGGGCTTACCAATAGAATATGTAAAGCCTGATGGTGGTATGGCTATGTGGGTTAATTTAAATATAAATACAGCAGGCCTAAAACCAATATTGCAAAATAAAAGTATTTATCTACAAGTAGAGCATGAATTTTATTTTTCAGGTTCAGTACGAAGTTTAAAACCTAAACGTTTTAGTTATTCACGGTTAGGTTTTGCAGGGCAATCAATAGAGACAATGCAAACAGGGCTCTCATTAATAGCCAAAAACGTTTATTAGGTTACTTTTTAAAGCTCTCAGCATCATAAAATAATGGCTTTAATGTACCGCAGTTTATAAATTTATAAGTAAGCTCATTTTGTGTAGGAATAAGCTTAAACGATCTAAATTTTTGCATGCACGCATTAACTAAATCAACAAAAATTAAGTGATTATAACTAGGGGCTTGCTCAATTTTATGAATATAAATACGTTCAGTGCTGCCTAAATCAATCATGTCGTATTCTTGCCATTGAGTTGGCTCTGTTAAGTCTTTTAATTGTCGTGCATAAAGCTGTTTACTCATTTCTATTGCAATATTTGAATAAATTAAAGATCCATCTTTTCTGTAATCGCCTTCAAAAACATCTGCGGTAATTGTTATTTCTTCACCGCGCATTAAACGTTGAATATTAAAAGGTTGAGGCTTTAAGGTTATAAGCTCAGCGTTGCGTACAAACTCTAAAAAAGCAACGTTTGGATTTTTGATTCTATAAACCACTTGCACATCATGTGGCAGTTTATAGCTTGGTAAATTTAGTGCATAAATTCCCGAACCTTTGTTAACTAAAGCCATAGCGTGCTCAGCATTGTATTTAGGGTTGAGGGGGGGCAATTCTGCTTGCTCTTCCTCAGCAAAAGCGTATCCGCTTATAGTAATGATCAACAAAGTAAGTAATAAACGCATAATAACCTCAATTAATTTATAAGCTTATATTGTAGTATATAGCTTTAATAACTCTAAATTTAATAGGTTTATTTAAATACATATAGCAAAAAGGCTCGTAAGAGCCTTATTGTGTTTACATTTAGTAGGTTATTACTTAATCGCTTTTTTAACTTCACGCCAGTCAACAATTTTAAAGTTTTGGGGTTGTAGCGGCATACGGTTATAGCCGTCTTGTACTATAAGTATACCTTCAGGGTAGCCTGGTAAAGGTTTTGCTGTAACGGTTAAGCCGTCTGTTTCACCTGCGCCATCAATGCCTTTATCTAGATTAGCAATCACATTAAACTTACCTGCAAAGCTTAGACTAGGTTGTGTATCATCTGAGATTTTGTAAAGCACGTAGCTATTATCGCCTTGGCTTGATACCACTAAATAACGAGCATCATCAGCATGATAAATTTCCATGCCTTCAACATCAGCAACAAGTTGCTCATTTACACCTTGTAGCATGAGCGCTTTGTTACCAGCACTGGGTTCAGCACCGATATACCAAATGCCTTGATCTTCTTCGCCGGCAAATAATTGTCCTAGTTTATCATCAGCGCTACAGCCTTCAGGCTGGCTTGGTAGGCTAAACTCTCTAACCAGTTCACCGCTTAGGTTATCTTGCTCACCGGTGAGTTTATATTGCTGGAATAAACCTGATTTATCATTAACAAACACGTATTGACCTGATTCGGACGAATACATACACATACCGTAAATCTCAGTCAGGTTAGTCGCTACTTCTGTTATATGGTTTACTTTGTTCTCGCTATCGACAGTAAACACGCTAATACTGTTAAGCGTGCGGTTGCTGGCTGTGATCCAAGTATGGGTTTCGTTGTTTATACTTTGATGCTGGCGTACATCAACATTATTTAAACGCCCAACATTAAGTGATTGTATTTTGTTGCCATCAAGATCATAAACCATCAAGCCGCGGCGTTTATCTGTGCCTAAAATTAAGCTGCTTTTAGCGTCTTGTTCGTTTATCCAAATTGCAGGGTCATCTGCTGCATCACCAAATGCTGCAACCGGTGTTGTTTGTGCATTGGCGTGAATATGCGTCATGGCAACTTTATTTTTTGAAGGCGCAGGCTGCGCAGTGTAGTTAACGTTTGCTTGAATATAGGCACCTGTTTCATCATCAATTAAAACCAGCTGCGCTTCATTGTCATTGATCAAACTCGCTGCAACAGATTCAATTGTATGATCGCCAAAAAGTGACCACTGACTTAGTTTTTCAGTATTTTCATGGTAAGCATAGATCATATTGCCATCAGTGGCAGTAAGCCATAAAGTACCATCTTGTGATACTGATAATGCGCCAATTTCACTGTTTAATTCACCGTATGGTTGTACTAAAGCCACAGGTTGTTTATTAGCACCTGATTCGGCATCAGCATTAATGGACCAAACACCTAGCTCAGCTTCACCCACATACAAAGTTTTAGTTTCATCATTAACAGCACAGCCTGAAGCCTCAGTGACTGCAGAGAACTCACGCACTGCAATATTTTTAGCTTGCTTAGTGGCTAAATCATAAATGATGGTTTCGCTGATCAAACCTCTAACATCTGGCACAAACGCTGAGATAGTCTCGTTATCAGTGCTTTTATATAAACACACGGCATCAGGCTGAGCTTGAGGCGGGGTTATACGCGATAGTTCATTTAGCTGCCAAGTTTGACCATTTTTTTCAAGTTCAAAGATGACGACGTTGTCTTGGCTTTTATCAATGCTTGAGAGTAAAAATTGCTGCGCTGATAATTGTTTTAGTGAAATTGACTCAAAGTGACCGGGTAACAGCACACTGCTTTGCTCGTTATCGGCAATTAATAAACCTTGGCTTTCGCTCGCCATTAACCATTGATTATTGCCAAGTGCAGCAGCTTGTGAGCCTTGCATGTTTTGTTGTGGGCCGAATAATTTAGTCTTAATATCTGTTTTTTTAATATATGGCTTTGCAATGGCTGTATTATTTTGCTTATCGTCATTACTTGTACAACCGCTTATTGCAGTTATTAGGAGTGCACTGCCAAGCACCGCTGAAATTGTATTTAGTTTAAAGTTCATTATTTTATCCTTTACTTATCTATGTGCTTTTCAGTGCTAAAGCGTACTTCACCAAGGTGATTAATCGCACTTACACTGAGTGTTTCGCCACTGATAGATACACTTAAAAAACCAGGTGTTGCTTCTGCGTAGCGGGTAAATTCACGTTGTTTTACAAACCGTGCTTCACTGCCTCCACCAGAGACAAAGTGAGCCACTTTGCTATTTTTTGGTTGGTTGTATTGCAAGTCGTGCTCGTGTCCAGCGATATAAGCGTGCACGTTATGACGCTCCAAAATAGGTTCTAAAATGTCGCGAAGCCCTTGGTTACGGCCAAAGCGTTTACCACTTGAATAAAGCGGGTGATGGCCTACCACAATTTTCCATTTTGCTTTACTGCCTGCAAGTTGGGTTTCAAGCCAAGTAAGCTGGGCTTTATAGCCTTGCCCCTGGGTTGAACGGTATTTATCACGGTCTTTATATTCAGGCTGGATCGGATTGGTATCTAAAAAAACCATTAACACTTGCTCGTTGTTTTCAAGCGCAAATGTTTTACTGTAGTACCTTGCAGGTAACTGCCAACGCTGGCTTTTTTCTGTGTAGTCAATTTGTGCTTGGGCATTACCCAAGTAATCGTGATTACCTAACACAACATACCAGTCTTCAAAAGTATGCGGGCCATGATATATGTTCTCAAAGGCTGATTGCCAAAGCGGATCGTTCACGCTTGCCACACCATTTGGGTAAAAGTTATCGCCAGTTGAGACGATAAAGTCCGCATCAGTTTGGTACATGGCTATTTCTAATTGGTGAGCCACTTCTTTTTGATAAAAGTGGCCATTGTGTCCCCAATCACCAATTACCATAAAGTTAAGGCTATCAGGTAGCGTATTTAACTTAGCTATTTTTTGCTGTTGATAAAGCTCATCTTTATAAATAACAGACTCGTCAGCACTGAGTGCTGATGAGCTTAGTAGGGCGGCCATTATGAAAGACAATTTAAACATGTTCTAACTCCAAAAGGCACGTAATAGCAAGCGATTACGTGCCTAATATGATTATGCCTGCTATTAAAATGCGTAACGCAACATGACTTGAATAACAGGACCGGCTTCTTCAGATTCCAGTTCGTACTCATCAAAGTCACGATTTTTTTGGTCATCAAGTGAATCAAACTTGTTAAATACCTCATCTTTACTGGCATCAAGTAAGTTTGAACCAACTAGGCGAAGGGTTACGTCATCCCAGCGCTTTTCAACGAAAAGCTCTAAATCAGCACCGTAAGAGGTTGTAACTTCTTCACCTACAAAGCGTCCGTATGCATCACCTTGGTTACGGTAAGTTGCACCAAATGATGCACGCAGTATTGGTAAATCTTGGATAAAGCCAATGTTATAAACATAATCAGATTGGTCGTTAAATTTACGTTTGCCAAAACTGTCTTCAACTTCACTGTCGAGCCAAGAGTAATTCAAGAAGATACCTGTATTAGGCATGTTCAAGGCGCTAAGCGGGGTTGATAAATCAAATTCAATACCTTGAACTGTGCCATCGCCGGTATTTTGAGGCTGCAGTACAAATGTGCCTTCACCTTCTGAGCCTTCAACGCCTGTGCTGGCAATTTCGATTAGGTCGCTAACATCACGGTAAAATACGTTCACACCGACAACACCACTTTTACCTAAACGATATTCATAACCTAAATCGATACCCCAAGAAGATTCTGGCTTAAGGTTTGGGTTACCTAAAAAGTCATTATCAGCAAGCTCTTCTTCAAGTAGGGCGGGTGTAATGTAGTCAAAGTCAGGGCGACGTAAGCTACGTGCAATAGAGGCGCTTACTCGTCCATTATCACTGACGCTGTAACGAAAGTGAGCTGAAGGTAAGAAAAAGTCATAGTCATTTTTTGCAGTAACGCCTTCATTGGTATCGGTAATACTAGAATCTGTTGACTCCCAACGTATGCCCATCTCCCATGAAAACACATCAGCTTCATGTTTAATGAGTGCAAATAAATCAAGGCGGTCTTCTTCGAGGGTATTTACGCCACCGTCAACAGCTTCAAATTCGTTATTGAATACAGCGAGTGACATAGGTGTCTGGTTAAATTGATCCCAGCCAGTAAGTGTTTGCTCACTCTCATCTTCAGCTTCTAAAATTGCTGTGTCGCGCTCTTTTCCTTGAACAAAAGCACCAAACTGAACTTCTTTTGAGTCACCTAGCAGTAAGCTATGTTGCCATTGTAATGACCATTCTTTATCGTCAATATCAACAGTTTCTTCTGCTTCCTCAAAAACCATTGGGAGCTCAGATGTATCGAGCTCAACTTCTTGCTCGTAAACTGATTCTTTAAAGCTTGCATAGCCTACTTTAAATTTGCTGGTACCGCCGAGTAGTGATAATTCATAGCCAGAATTTATGTTGTAGTTGGTTTGGTCAATGATCGAAACGTTTGCGTTATCCGAGAGTAAATTACCGCCTTCAACAATAGAGCCTGAGGTTGCAGTAGGGTCGTCGTATTCAAAAGAACGTTCGTCTTCGGTACGGTCTGTATCAACCCACATGGCGCTAATATCAAACTTACCACCGTTATCAAATACCTTTTCAAAGCTGGCATTTAATGATGTGTCATCGCCATCACGGGTATCAGATTGATCTTCACGGTTATCAAAATCATCAGTTGCGTAATTAGGATTATTTTCAGGGCTATCACCATAACGTATGCTTGATTTTTGTTTTGGGTTATAACGACCTTGAAAATTAGCGCCTAATAGTAAACGTCCACCTGCAAACTCAGTACCGTAAACGCCCGCAAAGCTTTCTTTTAGTTCACCATCATCATAGCGTAAGCCTCCTGCACGAATGTAACCGCCGTCTAAGCTGTAGCCATCGCGAAGTACAATGTTAAGGGTTCCCGCAATTGCATCGGCGGAGCGGTTGGCACTTGATGAACGAATTATTTCTACACGCTCGATTAATTCTGCTGGAATACGGTCAACAAAAAATGAGCGATCAGCGCCAGCGCCTGGAACTTCTTCGCCATTGATCAGTACTTTTGTGTAAGCAGGGCTCAAACCGCGCATACGTGCGCCGTCAGATTCAAGTACGTCTGATAAAAATGTAACACTAGGGACACGCTTCAGTGCATCACCTGCGGTGAGTGGTTCAAAGCGTTGAAAGTATTCTTGAGAGTATTCAAGCGTTGGGGCTAGTTCTTGTGAGCGATTGCGATAACCAATCTCACCATATACAACAAGCTCTTCAGAGACTTTTACTTCAGGCTCTCTTGGTGATGTTTGTTCTTGTGCATTCACGCTAACGCTAAATTGGCTCAGTGCTAATGCCGCTACAACAGCATTTAATTTAAATTGTTTCATTGATTTGCTCCGATTGTCCTTGGTTTGGTGAGCAAACTAAAAAAAGTTAATGACGCTAATGTGACAGTTTTAAAGTTAATCCGCGATAAATTCTTAATTTATTGGCTTAAGACTCTTCATTTGAGCTTTTAAAACAGCGCTACAAGTCACTGATAATGGCTGTTGCGAGATAATTTTTTTATAAACTTTAATCTGAATGTCATATCAATGAGCCAAAATGACCCTGACGTATAAAATGATCCCGCGCTAGCATATGGGTCAAACCAAGTTTAAGAAGATTCAATATCATGCGATATAACCTATTTACCAGCCATGTAAAATTAACCAATACGATTATTTTGTTCTTGGTCATTGCCGTTACAATATGCGCTTACTTTGGCGAACTTAAGCAATGGCAAGAAATTGCGTGGCTCGATATTGTTGGTGAAGGCGGTATTGTACTGATGACCCTAAGCTGGATAACCGCTTTACTTATCTCACGCCCGCCAGGCAAAGTAACCACCTTACTAGTGCTAGGTTTAGGTTTGTTTATGTTCTCAGCCACGCTCGATTTACTCGATGAATGGTTAAAACAACCTTCACAATTATGGCTCTCCTGGTTTGAATCACTGCCAGCGCCGTTTGGTATGTCGCTTACAAGCGCTGGGCTTTATTATTGGCATCAAGAACAGTTTGTTTTAAATCGTCAATTGCGTCGTCGTGAAGCACATTTAAGAGAGCATGAAAAAGTCTGCCCTATAACAGGGTTATACCGGATTAATTACTTCCACTCGCTAATACAGCAACGCCAAAGTGAACAACAAGCAGCCATCTTAGGCATTATTGACATTCGAGACTTTGCAAAGTTTAACGAGCAGTTTGGCTTTAGTGAAGGCGATAGGTTACTAAGAGAAATTAGTGACTTATTAGTAATGAACTGCCGTTTGAATGATGTGTTATGCCGCTATGCAGGTGACTGCTTTATTGTGCTTATGCCGAGTACCAGCCGAAGCCAAGCAAAAGAATTATTAGCGCAAATGAAAGCGGCGCTTAATCATTGTGCGTTTAAAGTCGCAAAAAGCAAAGGTGCACAATTTCAGCATATTCTAACCGCCACAATGGCTATGGATTTAGAGCAAGATCCAGTGCAGCAAACCAGCCAATTACATCAACAACTACAACAACAAAAGGAGCTTGTAGGTGCAGCAGTATATTAGCTTAGATGATAAATATCTAAGCGCCGAGGGGATTATCACTGCGCTGGTGGAGCTTGCTCAAGGGCGAGGGATCCCCTTGCATAAGTTACTGCGTGGTACGGGTATTTTTGAGCAAGACTTATATGATTTATCACAGTGCTTTAGTTTGTCGCAGCTATTAGCATTAATTTGTCAGTTTAAAACCTTAATGAAAAGTAACGACAGTGGATTTTTACTTGGTCATCAATTGGTTAATGATGTTAGCCCTACAATGCAAAGTGTTCGCTTAAGCCCGACGCTTGGTGCTGCGTTAAAACAATTGCAACAAATTCGCGCCACGTTAGCCCCTTTATTTTTTACTCGTGGGCATATATTTCAAGAAGATTTTTATCTGTACTTGCAGCCAAGTATCGGTATGGATGAATCGTTAAAGAGTTATTGTTTTGAAATATACAGTGCAGCGTTTATTAGTTTACTAAAAAGGGTCAGTAGTCACTATCCGCACTGTTATTTTGACTTTACCTGTAAACGCCCACGGCATATTCAAGAGTATGAACAGCATTTAGGTTTACGGGTACGGTTTGAGCAACCCTATACTCGTTGGCACTTTGATAAACAACTGCTTAAGTGTGCAAATTCAGAGTCGAGTGCATTGCGGTGGCAGCAATCTATTGCACAAAGTGAGTTACATAAGAATGTATCGCAGTCTTTTGTTGAAGCTGTTTGCCAACGTATTTATCGGGATAAAAATAATAGCCTTGCTAATAGCGCAGAGTATTTTGCAATGAGCCCAGCTACGTTCAAACGTAAATTAAAACAACATGGTGTGAGTTATTCGCAATTACAAGATGAGCAAAATAAACTTAAAGCACTGTATTTACTTGGTGTACGTCAGCAAGGCAATGAACAAGTCGCAGAGCGTTTAGCATTTTATGATATTCCTAATTTTCGCCGCGCTTTTAAGCGCTGGACCGGCATTACACCGAGTCAGTTAAAAATATAACTAAAAACGGGCTGCTTGTTCAATAACAATACCGTGGCGCTGTGCTAAACGTTCGTGGTTCCTGTCGTAACCACCGCCAATAACACTGGCTACGGGGATGTTGTGTTCAAGGCAGCGCTTAAATACTAAATGGTCACGCTTTTTAATACCCTCCCACGTTATATCTAGTTTACCTAAGCCGTCGTCTTGCCAAATATCTACACCTGCATCGTAAAGCACTAAATCGGGGTTTAGCTCTTTTAATAAAAACTGTAGGGTGTCGTCCACAATGCCTAAGTATTCAGTGTCTTGCATATTATTAGCAAGGCCAATGTCTAAATCACTAGGGGATTTTCTAAACGGGAAGTTTTTTTCGCAGTGTATAGAGCAGGTATACGCATAGGGCTGATGCGCAAGCATTGCAGCTGTGCCATCGCCTTGGTGTACGTCTAAATCAAAAATGAGCACGTTGGTCACTTCACCGCTTTGTATTAACGTTTGTGCGGTAAAGGCTAAGTCGTTAACCATACAAAAACCTGAGCCAAAATCGCTATGCGCATGGTGAGTGCCCCCAGCTAAATGGCACGCCAAACCATGCTCTAATGCTAAGCGAGCAGTGCGTAATGTACCTTGGGGAGCAGTGAATGTACGGTTCATTAGCGGTTGCGACCAAGGTAAGCCAATGCGGCGCATGGCTTTTTCGTCTAGGCGATTATGCCATAAATCCTGAATGTAGTTTTCGCAGTGTACAAGTTCTAGTGGCTCTGGGGTGCCAAGTGTAGGCGCTATTAGGTTAGGGCCAATTAAGCCTAGCTCTGCTACGTGTTTGTATAATTGCGCAAATTTACTCATAACAAAACGATGTTTAGGATCAAAGTTAAATGAGTAATTAGAATGATATACCAAAGGTAAATGTGGATTTAAGCGCATAACTACACAGTTTAAAAAGTTTGCGCTATGGTAATCAACTTATGTATTTGAGTCTATTGTGGCTCATGAATAAGTAATGCAAGTTCACGATGTAGTAGCTCGTCATCAGCTAAATTTAGCTCTACTAAGCGCTTTAAATAAGTGATGCTATCTATATCAATATGATGACACTTTAAGCCAATATGATCCTCTTCTATATGGCACATTACTACGTCCATTTTTATTTCTATATTGCTTTGTTCAAGGGTAAAACGTAGCGTTGCTTCACTATTTTTAGTGCCGTTAAAGGCATCGCACTTTGTAATTAGTGCACCATGAAGCGAAACATCAAGCAACTTACACGGGTATTTATGGTTATCAAACTCAAGTAGTGCAGTGGTTGAAAACAACACACGAGAAAACTGACGACGATTTTGCATAGCTTAATTTATCCTTATAGTTATTATATAAATCAAGCATAGCGGGAAATAAGCCAAACAGATAAAAAATGACATAAAAAAGCCCCGCATAAATGCAGGGCTTGTAATATCGTTATCGATTAACCAATTTTTTTGTACTTAATACGCTTAGGTTGTGCAGCTTCTGCGCCAAGGGTCTTTTTAAGCCACTCTTCGTATTCAGTGTAGTTACCATCGAAGAAATTAATTTGGCCTTCGTCGCGGTAATCTAAAATATGCGTTGCAATACGGTCAAGGAACCAACGGTCATGTGATATACACATTACACAGCCTGGGAACTCTAAAATAGCGTTCTCAAGCGCGCGTAGTGTTTCAACGTCTAGGTCATTGGTTGGCTCATCCAGTAGCACCACGTTACCACCAGCTTTTAAAAGTTTAGCAAGGTGTAAACGGTTACGCTCACCACCCGATAAGTCTTTTACAAACTTTTGCTGGTCGTTACCTTTAAAGTTAAAACGGCTAACGTATGCACGGCTTGGGAACTCAAAGTTACCAATTTTTAGCACATCTTGACCATCAGATATTTCTTCAAATACTGTTTTGCTTTCGTCCATGTTGCCACGGAACTGATCAACCGTTGCTAATTCTACAGTTTCACCAATGCTAATATCACCACTGTCTGGCTGCTCTTCACCGCTTAGCATTTTAAACAGTGTAGATTTACCTGCACCATTGGCACCAATAATGCCCACAATAGCGCCTTTTGGCATGCTAAAGCTTAAATCGTCAATGAGTACGCGATCGCCAAAGCTCTTACGAATATTGCTAACTTCAAGCACTTGGTCGCCTAAACGCGGACCAGGTGGAATAAACAACTCGTTAGTTTCGTTACGTTTTTGGTAATCTGATTGTTGTAGCTCGCTAAACTGCGCCATGCGTGCTTTAGACTTAGCTTGGCGACCTTTAGGATTTGAGCGAACCCACTCAAGTTCTTGAGCAATTGATTTTTGGCGTGCTTTTTCAGATTTTTGCTCTTGTTGTAAACGTGCATCTTTTTGTTCAAGCCAAGAAGAGTAATTACCTTCCCACGGAATACCTTCACCACGGTCAAGCTCTAATATCCAGCCAGCTACATTATCAAGGAAGTAACGGTCATGCGTTACTGCCACAACAGTGCCTTCGTAATCATGTAAGAAGCGCTCAAGCCATGCAACCGACTCAGCATCTAAGTGGTTAGTAGGCTCATCGAGAATAAGCATATCTGGCTTTTCAAGTAATAAACGACAAATAGCAACACGGCGACGCTCACCACCTGAAAGGTGCTCAATTTTAGCATCCCATTCTGGTAGGCGAAGTGCATCAGCAGCGCGCTCTAAAACATTATCGATGTTGTGACCATCATGCGCTTGGATGATGGCTTCAAGCTCACCTTGTTCTTTAGCAAGTGCGTCAAAGTCAGCGTCTTCCATTGCGTACTCGTTGTACACTTCGTCAAGGCGGTTAAGGGCGTGTTTGACTTCGCCGACGGCTTCTTCAACAATTTCGCGAACTGTTTTGCTTTCGTCCAGCACTGGTTCTTGCGGTAAGTAACCAATTTTAGTACCTGGTTGAGGGCGGGCTTCACCTTCAAACTCTTCATCAACACCCGCCATAATACGTAGTAATGACGATTTACCAGAGCCATTTAAACCAAGCACACCAATTTTAGCACCCGGGAAAAAGTGCAACGAAATATCTTTTAAAATTGTGCGCTTAGGTGGCACAACTTTAGATACTCGACTCATCGAGAAAATAAACTTATCAGGTAAAACCATGGAGGAAAGCCTTCAAATAATAATAAAAATTTCAATGTTGTATTGTAGTTGTTGAGGGGTTAAACAGTCAACGAATGCCGTATAGAACAATACGCTAATCTAAACGACACTTTATTTTATTGCCCATTTAAAACATTACTATTACAGGATTTCTATTGTGTAAAATTCTGTAATCTATTGTTTTATATTGTTCAAATACATTTCATTTTTAACAAAAGTGGTACAGTATATTTACAAGCTGTAAAGTATAAGCAAATTATACAGGCAGAACACTCATAGTCGTTGTAAAACATCGCATAATTAAATATTACAAAGGTTTAAAGGAATGAACATGAAAACAGTTACAAAGTTAGGGGCATTACTTTTGGGTTTATACTCATTTTCGAGCCAAGCAGACATACTCCACGTAAATGGCTATTACCAAGGAGTAGGGATAGGGTCTACGCAAATTGATGTATACGAGAGTGATAGCATACAGTTTACAACGCTCTACGGCCGATTTGGATATCAGTTTTCGCGATACTTTGCATTAGAAGGGCGTGTAGGATTTGGATTAAATGATGAATCAACCCCTTTAAACGGAATTGTTTATACTCAAAACCCGCAGGACGGTTCGCTTACCTCAGAACCCGTTCAGAGCCAAATTGATTCAAGTCTTGATTTGCAAACAAGTATATTTGTAAAAGCTAATTACCCAATTTCATCTCGCGCTGATGTATTTTTATTTGGTGGCTATGGCAGAAATAAATTAAGTTACAATGAAGGCGACTTAAGAAATCTTGCAGAATCAATAATTGATACAGATTCAGATGTAAATACTTCATTAATCACTGAGCAAAACTATGATGAGGGCGGTGTAACGTACGGCACTGGTATTGACTATAGGTTATCTCAACGCTGGCAAATAAGCGCTGAATACCAATATTTTGATACAGATGATGGCGATATTTACGCTCTTAGTTTATCTGTAAATTATCGTTTTTAATTGAAATAGTGCTACTGGTTTTAGTAGCGCTACCTTAATACACTTAAACAAAGTACTTCAATATAAATGCATTCCCCCCCTCATTTTAGTAATTCTTAGAAAATCATGAATAAATTTCATTTAGACATCTATACATCTAGAGGTTGATATTTTTGGCGTTCTGTTCATAATGAGAGCGTATTAATTCTCGGTTTTTATGAGCAGGAGCTTAAAGGATGCCAATTACAGTTAAAGACGAACTACCGGCTATTGCCCGTTTACGCGAAGAAAACGTGTTTGTAATGCCAAAAAGTCGTGCAAAAACGCAAGAAATACGTCCAATGCGTTTGGCTATTTTAAATTTAATGCCTAATAAAGTAGAAACCGAAGTACAGTTTATTCGTTTGCTTGCAAATTCGCCCCTGCAAGTAAATGTAGAGCTATTGCGCCTAGATACGCACCGCAGCAGTAGCAACTCAGAAGAGCACCTAGATACTTTTTACCGTTATTTTTCAGAAGTAAAAGACAATAACTACGATGCCTTATTAGTAACTGGCGCACCACTAGCACACCTAGAATACGACGATGTAGCCTACTGGGACGAGCTAAAAGTTATTATTGATTGGGCAGAGCAGCACGTTACCTCTACGTTGTTTTCGTGCTGGGCGGCGCATGCAGCGCTGTATCATCGTTACAACTTAAAGCGTGATTTGAAAGAAGATAAACTATGTGGCGTGTTTACCCACCAGTGTTATTTTGATCACGGTGCATTAACTCGTGGCTTCGACGACACCTTTTTAGTGCCGCACTCACGTTATGGCCACATTGATATAAATAAAATTAATGCCTGCGAAGATATAGTGGTATTGGCAGGCTCCGAAAAAGTAGGCGCTTACTTAATGAAAAATAAGTCGGGCAGCCAAGTGTTTATAACCGGCCACCCAGAATACGATGCCGACACATTAAAAGCTGAGTACGAACGCGATTTACAAAAAAGCCCAGATGCACCAAAACCCGAAAACTATTTTCCAGATAACGATGCAAGTAAAAAGCCGTCAAAAACGTGGCAAAGCCATGCCTTTTTGCTTTTTTCGAACTGGTTAAATTACTACGTGTACCAAACTACACCTTATGATATTAATTTAGTTAGCCAAGATGTGAGGACTAACAACTATGCCGAATAACGTGCCAAAAAAAAATAAGCAAAGCGAATTAAGCGCTGCGCTAAAACAGCGTATTTTAATTTTAGATGGTGCAATGGGCACCATGATCCAAACTCACAAGCTTGAAGAAGAAGACTACCGAGGTGAGCGCTTTAAAGACTGGCACGTGCTAATAAAAGGCAATAACGATTTATTAAGTCTTACCAAACCCGAGTTAATTGCCGATATACACCGCAGCTTTTTAGTCGCCGGTGCAGATATTATTGAAACCAATACTTTTAACTCAACCACCATTTCGATGGAAGATTACGACATGGCAAGTATAAGCCGTGAGGTAAACTTAGAGTCGGCCAAACTTGCGCGCTCAATATGTGACGAGTTCACTGCTAAAAATCCAGAAAAACCACGCTATGTAGCGGGTGTTTTAGGGCCAACATCTAAAACCTGTTCTATCTCGCCAGATGTAAACGATCCGGGTTACCGTAACGTAACGTTTGATAAGCTAGTTACTGCCTATGTTGAGTCTACTCTTGCATTAATGGAAGGCGGCGCTGATTTAATACTTATCGAAACCATATTTGACACCCTCAATGCAAAAGCAGCCTCATTCGCAGTAGAAGAAGCATTTGAGCAAGCAGGGCGCACATTACCTGTAATGATCTCGGGCACGATTACCGATGCCTCAGGGCGTACTCTTTCCGGGCAAACAACCGAAGCATTTTATAACTCTATTCGCCATATAAAACCTATTTCGATTGGCCTTAACTGCGCCCTAGGGCCAGACTTACTTCGCCAATACGTAGAAGAGCTTTCGCGTGTTTGCGAAACATTTACCTCAGTGCACCCCAATGCCGGTTTACCTAACGAATTTGGTGAGTACGACCTAGAAGCGGGCGATATGGCAGTCGAAATTATAGATTGGGGAAAATCGGGCTTTATAAATATTGTTGGTGGTTGCTGTGGTACAACGCCTGCACATATTCGTGCATTTGCCAAAGGACTTGAAGGGGTAAAGCCTCGCGCATTACCAGAACTTGAAGTACGCATGCGTTTATCAGGTCTTGAAGCCTGTAACTTAAACTAGGAGCCAATATGACACAGCAAATTGCAGTATTTACCAATGTTGGCGAGCGTACCAACGTAACTGGCTCTGCCATGTTTAAACGCTTAATCATGGAAGAAGACTATGAAGCAGCGCTTACCGTAGCCCGCGAGCAAGTAGAAAATGGCGCCCAAGTTATTGATATAAACATGGACGAAGCCATGTTGGACTCAAAAGCGGCCATGGTTAAGTTTTTAAACTTAATTGCCTCAGAGCCTGATATTTCTAAAGTACCTATTATGGTCGACTCCTCTAAATGGGAAGTAATAGAAGCAGGCTTAAAGTGTATTCAAGGCAAGGCTATTGTTAACTCAATATCGCTTAAAGAGGGCGAAGAGCCGTTTAAACGCCAAGCTAAAATTATTAAACGCTTTGGCGCAGCTGCTGTTGTTATGGCGTTTGATACCGACGGACAAGCCGACACCGCAGATAGAAAATACGAAATATGTGCGCGCAGCTACAAAATATTAGTAGAAGAGATTGGCTTCCCGCCGGAAGATATTATATTTGACCCTAATATATTTGCCGTAGCCACCGGTATAGAAGAGCACGACAACTACGCAGTAGAATTTATTGAAGGCACACGCCGCATTAAGCAAAACTTACCGCACTGTAAAGTGTCGGGCGGGGTGTCTAATGTATCGTTTTCGTTTAGGGGCAATAACCCCGTGCGTGAAGCCATTCACTCGGTGTTTTTATACCACGCGATAAAAGCAGGCATGGATATGGGCATTGTAAACGCAGGCCAGCTTGCTGTTTACGACGACATCCCAGAAGAACTTCGTAAAGCCGTAGAAGACGTAATACTAAACACCGACCCAGGTGCAGGTGAACGCCTTGTAGAAATAGCGCCTAAGTTTTCGGGTATGGCACAAGCCGAACGCGTAGAAGATTTAGAGTGGCGTACATGGCCTGTTGAAAAACGCTTAGAGCACGCCCTTGTTAAAGGTATAACCACCTTTATAGATGAAGACACGGAAGAGTGCCGCGCTGCTGCCGATAAACCTATCCACGTGATTGAAGGGCCACTCATGGATGGCATGAACGTAGTAGGGGATTTATTTGGCGCAGGTAAAATGTTTTTACCGCAAGTTGTTAAATCAGCCCGTGTAATGAAGCGAGCAGTGGCCTACCTAGACCCATACATAGAAGCTGAAAAAGAAGAAGGCGCCACTAATGGTAAAGTAGTTATGGCCACCGTAAAGGGCGATGTGCACGACATAGGTAAAAACATTGTAGGCGTAGTACTGCAATGTAATAACTACGAAGTAATTGATTTAGGCGTAATGGTACCTGCCGAAAAAATACTGCAAACCGCTATTGACGAAAAAGCCGACATAATCGGCCTTTCGGGTTTAATTACCCCATCGCTTGACGAAATGGTACACGTAGCCAAAGAAATGACTCGTAGAGGTTTTGAGCTCCCACTAATGATTGGCGGCGCAACGACCTCTAAAGCGCATACTGCCGTTAAAATTGAGCCACAGTACGACAAAGGCGTCGTGTACGTAAATAACGCCAGCCGTGCGGTAGGCGTGGTATCGAGCTTGTTATCTAAAGAGCTAAAACCAGCCTTTTTAGAAAAAACAAAAGCTGAGTACGTAAAAGTACGCGAGCAACAAGCGCGCAAAAAGCCACGTTCAAAACCAGTTACCATACAGCGTGCCCGCGATAACGCAGCCAAGCTTGATTGGGATAACTACACGCCACCCGTGCCTAAAAAGCTGGGCGTGACTGAGTTTAAAAATGTATCAATCGCCACGTTGCGTAAATATATAGATTGGACCCCATACTTTATGACGTGGTCAATCGCTGGTAAATACCCGCGCATAATGGACGACGAAGTCGTTGGTGAACAAGCACGCAGCTTATTTAAAGACGCTAACGACATGCTCGACGACCTTGAAAAAGCAGGCAGTTTACAGCCATTGGGTGTAATAGGTTTATTCCCTGCAAACCGCGTGGGCGATGACATAGAAATTTACACCGACGAAACCCGTAAAGAACTGTTAAACACCTCGTGCCATTTACGCCAGCAAACCGAAAAAACCGACTTTGCTAACTATTGTTTGGCTGACTACATTGCGCCAAAAGGCACACCTGATTACTTTGGTGCGTTTGCAGTAACGGGCGGTTTAGAAGAAGACGATTTAGCCAATGCGTTTGACGCACAGCAAGACGACTACAATAAAATAATGGTAAAAGCGGTTGCCGATAGGCTCGCAGAAGCCTTTGCCGAATACCTGCACGAACAAGTGCGTAAAGAGTATTGGGGTTATGCACCCGATGAAAACCTGGGTAACGATGAGCTAATTCGCGAAAACTACCAAGGTATCCGTCCAGCGCCAGGTTACCCAGCGTGTCCAGAGCACACTGAGAAAAAGAAAATTTGGCAGTTACTCGATACCGAAAAACGCATTGGTATGCAGCTAACTAGCTCATACGCCATGTGGCCAGGGGCTGCTGTTTCGGGCTGGTATTTCTCACACCCAGAGGCAAAATACTACGCCGTAGCCGCTGTGCAAAAGGATCAGGTAGAAGACTACGCCAAGCGAACGAATATGACACTCGCAGAGGCCGAAAGGTGGCTATCGCCTAACTTGGGTTATGAGCCTGAATCATAGCGAAGTGGTTGAATAGTGAAGCGGTTAGTTTTTAGCTGTCAGCTATCATTAAAAGAAAAACGAGCCAAATTAGGCTCGTTTTTGTATTAAAGTTTATTAGTGAGCAACTCATTTATTTTATTCGTAACATCTTTTGGAGTTGGTTTAGTCGTTTGGTGTTTTAACCAATCTATTAGCTCCACTCTGACTTTATAGCCTTCTTTAATGCAATAGCTTTGGGAGCTTACCCAAATATCAGGCGCACCAATTGAGCCTCGGCCATACCAATTACAAATACTATAACCTTCACTCTCAATTTTATTTTCAATAATGTTAGTGTAAACGGGTATGGTAACAACCATAACTAATAAAGTTATTCCACACAGTTTGAACCACTTATTCAGTAGGCTTGGGCTAATTTCAATGTTCTTAATTTTTAGCCAGAGTAAGACAGTTAGCGTCCCAAACATTGGAACGCAAAAAATTAAACTTGGGCTAAAGCTGCGTTCTTTAAAAATGAGGGCGTTGTTGTTTAAAGCTTCAATTACTGACGATACCTCAACCCATGCCGCAAAAGGTGAGGCTATGGTAAAAATTAAAAACAGTATAAATAAAAAAGCATGTTTAATATTTTCGCTTAAAGTTAATTTTTCAGATGTCATTAAATTATCGTAATTCATTTTAAGAAAGGTAAACCGAAAATTCGGTGCATAAATTCTATGGGGCTTTCTTCATACAAGCGTTGAGCATCATGCAATTGATTTTGTGCTCTTTGTATATTACTTTTTAAGTTTTTTTCCGCTACTCTTAAGCTTGAAGCAATTTTTTCAGATAACTCATCACTATCGATAAAAGTATAAGCAAAAAAAGTTAATGCAGTACCAATCACTATTACAGCTATCATCGGACCTACAGCAACAACAGCAGCTGTGCCAACAATAGAAGAGACAGCATACCATGCAATGCTAGATGATGTAGCGGCAATAGCAACATCAACAGAGAAACCACCTATAAAGTCGTGCCACAGCTTCTCATCATTAACTAATTGTTCTACTGTATGAAATCCTGCAGATATAAGAATGCTAACCAAAAAGCCTGTTTTAATTGATTTTTTTGCGCCGAGTTTACCTATACCAAATGATACAAGTTGTGGGTTGTTCGCTAAATAGCGAGTTCCAGTGAGGTGCCGTCTTAGACCTGGATAACCTTTGAAAATTATATAGTTTTTCCCTGAATAACTTTTTACTTTAAAAGTATCAAAAGCTTTTCCGCTTCTTTTCATTTCTGTTGCTATAGCCGTAACTGCAACTATATCCATCCCAATTGGAATAAGGCCTGAACTATTTTTTATCCAGTCTCTATAAAGTGGCCATAAGTCAGATGAAATATTATTTTTCTCAAATACAGTCTCAAACCAATTAATAATTTTACCAGGACTTTGCCCAGCAAGCTTTTTTAGGCTAACAATATAATCAACAAATTCAGATGCATTCATGTGAACTAGATTATACTGGTTTGACTTTAAGGTTGCAGATAACTGCTTTTCTTTTTGGCGGCTTCTAAGATCTTCCCTGGCGGATATTAACATTTTATTTCCCTATAAATAGTATGTACCTATAATGCATCTATATTATACAATTTGTATGTATAGTCAAAGTTTAAAGTCGGGATTTAGATTTTTAACTCAAAATTATAAATGTCTTAAACATTTAACTTTAAACGATAACACTCAAAACTTTTTATTTGTTACATATTAATAGGCTATTAATGAAGTATCTAAATTACATCTTACTTTGCATATCTCTACTTTTCACGTCAAACACATTTGCGCTTGAGCAGAAGTATCACGAGAGTGTTTTACCTGTTATTGCTGCTTTTAAAGCGCAGGATAAAACTGCGATTGCTGCGCATATTCGCTACCCTATAAAAAGGCAATATCCATTGCCTGACATTAAAAATGAAGCTGAGTTTATTAACCGCTTTGATGAAGTGTTTGACGACGAGCTAGTTGCCGTTATTGGCAGCTCTAATATTAATACCGATTGGGATAGCGTAGGTTGGCGTGGCATTATGCTAAATAACGGCGTGGTATGGGTTGATACCGACGGTAAAATTATCAGTATAAATCGCGGAACATCGAAAGAGCAGGCATTTGCTAAACGCTTAATTGAACAAGACAAGCAATCACTTCATTCAAGTATTAATACATTTGAAGAGCCAGTACTCGATTGGAAAACGGCTAGCTACCATATTCGCGTTGATGATTTAGGTGATAGAAATTACCGTTATGTAGTGTGGAGTATTGATAAAAATACTATCGATAAGCCAGATATGGTTTTATTTAACGGCGATGTGACTGTTAGTGGCACTGGTGGTAATCACAGTTATACGTTCAAAAACGGACGTTATAGTTACATATTGCACGTTACTGTAATTGGCTGCGATACATCGCCACCTGGTTGGCTTGAAGTATATAAAAATGATGAGCAGTTATTAAAAGAGGGAGTTATAAGTGCTAAGTAGAGTCAACAAACCCTTCTTATTTATACCTAATAAAGCTGCTACTTAATAACAGCTATAAATTGGCGGTTCGCCGATAAAAATTTCAATAAACCAATCCTAAGTGGTAGGCTAAAAAAGTAGCAAGTATTCAAACCGTTCTCGCGCAATAAGGAATTCCTTTAAAGCGCTTTGCCAAGGAGTTAAATATGATCACGCTTACCGTTAATGGTAATAAACATGAGTTTACAGGCGATCCGTCAACGCCGGTGCTTTGGTATCTTCGAGATGAATTGAATTTAACCGGGCCTAAATTTGGCTGTGGTATGGCGCAATGTGGTGCCTGCACCATACACATTGATGGCGTAGCGCAGCGCTCATGTGTATTACCGGTATCGGCTGTAGTCGGGCGTAATATTACCTCTATTGAAGGGTTAAGCGAGCAAGGCGACCACCCCGTGCAAAAAGCCTGGGTTGAGCATAAAGTGCCGCAATGTGGGTTTTGTCAGTGCGGGCAAATAATGCAAGCGGCAAGCTTATTAGCTGCTAACCCTAATCCCACTGATGATGAAATAGTGAGTAATATGTCGGGCAATATTTGTCGTTGTGGCACGTATCCGCGTATTCATAAAGCAATTAAGTCGGCGGCTAAAACCATTGCGGGCGTTGAATATTTTGACCCAAATGAACAAGGGGAAGAGGTATGAAAAACGACAATACGTACTTTGACCTAAACCGCCGCCAATTTTTAAAAACAAGCGCAATAGGCGCATTAGTATTAGGTACTTATTTTGTAGGCAGTGCACCACGAGCGTTTGCTGGCGTGTTAGAACAACCCTCTGAGCAAGCAAAGCGTGCTAACTTATTTATAGCACTGCGCCCCGATGGCATGGTTGAAATAACCTGCCATCGCTCTGAAATGGGCCAACAAATTCGTACCGCTATTGCCCAAATTGTGGCAGACGAAATGGAAGCTGCATGGGATAAAGTAGTGGTTATTCAAGGTAAGGGCGACCCTAAATACGGGGATCAAAATACCGATGGCTCGCGTAGTATTCGCTACAACATGCAGCGCCTGCGCGAAATGGGCGCAAGTGTACGCTACATGATGCAGCACGCAGCTGCTAAATATTGGAAAGTTGAGCCACAAACCTGTAAAGCTAATCAGCACGTGGTTACCCACAGCTCGGGTAAAACGCTTGCCTATAAAGATTTAATAGACCTAGCGCTTGGTATTACACCGCCAGAGCCTGATAAGTTAACACTTAAAACACGCAAAGAATGGCGTTATATAAATACCGGTATGGCGCATATAGATTTAACCGATTTAGTAACCGGTAAAGCCACATTTGCTGCCGATGTACGCGAACCAAAAGCGCTGGTGGCTATTATTGAGCGCCCGCCGGTAGTTGGTGGTGTGGTTAAATCGTTTGATGCGAGCGCCGTTAAAGCAATAAATGGCGTAGTTGATGTTATTGAAATGCCTGCACCAAAAGGTGCACCGCAATTTCAGCCAAAAGGCGGCATTGCTATTGTTGCTAAAAATACCTGGGCTGCATGGCAGGCGCGTAAAGCACTAAAAGTAGTGTGGGATGATGGTAAAAACGGCGATTATAATTCAGAAAACTTTAAAAAGTCGTTATTACAAACAGTGAGTGAGCCGCAAGCGCATGTGCGCGAAAAAGGCGATGCAGCCCGCGTATTGGCTAAATCGAGCAATAAATTAGTTGCCGACTATTACGCGCCGCACTTAACTCAAGCACCCATGGAGCCACCTTGCGCCACGGCAATGTACAATAAAGACAGTGTAGATATTTGGGCTGCAACGCAAAACCCGCAAGCCGATATGAAAACTGTGGCCGCACTACTGGGTATGGATGAGAGTAAAATTAACGTGCATGTCACCATGTTAGGTGGCGGATTTGGGCGTAAATCAAAACCTGATTTTTCAGCAGAGGCCGCCTACATTTCAATGAAAACTGGTAAACCTATTCGCGTTCAATGGACTCGAGAGGATGATATTCAGCACAGTTTTTATCATGCGGTATCGGCTCAACATATTGAAGCTTCACTCAATGAAAAAGGTAATATTGAAGCTTACTTACATCGCACGGCGTTTTCGCCAATTATGTCTACCTTTCAAGAAGGGGCAACATCGCCTGCAGGTTTTGAACTGCGTTTAGGCTTTACCGATAACCCTATAAACTCACCTAACTTAAAGTTAGAAAATGGCGAAGCACCCGCTAAAACAAGAGTGGGTTGGATGCGCTCGGTATCAAATATTTTTCATGCTTTTGCTATTCAGTCATTTATTGCTGAAGCGGCGCACAAAGCAGGGCGCGACCAAAAAGACTATTTACTTGAAACCATAGGCCCTGATCGTATTTTAGATGTAACCGAGCAAAATGCCTCGTACGATAACTATGGCGCAGATAAAGACGTTTACCCATTAGATATTGGTAAATTACGCCATGTTATAGAAAAAGTGGCTGAGATAAGTAAATGGGGTCGAAAACTTCCAAAAGGGCGCGGGTTAGGCATTGCAGCGCACCGCAGCTTTTTAACCTATGTGGCTACAGTGGTAGAGGTAGAAGTTTCGGATGCAGGCGATTTAAACGTAATTAAATCGTGGGTGGCTATTGATGCGGGTACGGTTGTAAATACCGATACCGTTAAAAACCAAACGCAAGGTGGCTCTATTTACGGTATTACCACTGCAATCAGTGATGGTATTACCTTTGATAAAGGCCGAGTACAGCAAAGTAACTTTCATGATTACCGCGTACCGCGTATGAGCGATTCACCTTTAGAGGTAGAAGTAGAAATAATACAAAGCGATGCACCACCTGCCGGTGTAGGAGAGCCCGCAACACCGGTTTATGCCCCTGCGCTGTGTAACGCTATTTTTGCCGCTTGTGGTAAGCGCATTAGGCAACTGCCTATAGGTAACCAATTAAAAGCGTAAATAACGTCCTTTTTTAGCCGTTAAACAAAAAAACCGCCAAATGGCGGTTTTTTTAGAAGTTAGCGATTAGTGAGTTTTTTCAAACTCATCAACTTCACGCTCTGCTTCTTCTTTAGATTTACCGTACTGCTGCTGGATTTTACCCACTAGCTCTGTACGGCTGCCTTCAATTTTGTCTAAATCGTCGTCAGTAAGATCGCCCCATTTTTGTTGCGCCTTACCTTTAAGTTCGTTCCAATTACCTTTTATACGATCGCTGTTCATAAGTTTCTCCTTACTTAGATTTATTTAACGTTCACTATAAAAGGAGCAAGGCGTGTACCAATAAGTTAAATTTAAATTTTGTATTTATAATCATGGTGTTATGTTTTTATTGAGGCAATAGTAATTAATATAGCGCGCATGTCCTTAAAAAATGTACAGAGCGGTCTGTAATTATTTCTGATTATGATGCCCTTTATAACCACACAGCTTTAGCGGCGCGTTTATTTTTGGTTTTTGTTACAATGCGCACAAAGCAATTTTGGGTAAATAGCAGTGCTGCCGGTTCAAAACATATATCAACAACTTCTAACTACATTACAAAGTAACCCTATAACGTTATTACAAGCACCGCCTGGTGCAGGTAAATCAACATGGTTGCCGCTACAGCTTATGCGCGACGGCCATTTTAAACGTATTGTAATGCTGGAGCCGCGCCGCTTAGCTGCACGTAATATTGCCAATTACCTAGCGCAGTGCCAAAACGAAAATGTGGGGCAAAGTGTTGGCCTTCGTGTACGCGGCGAGAGTAAAGTAAGTAACAATACGCGCCTTGAAATAGTCACCGAAGGCATGCTCACACGCATGCTGCAAAACGACCCCGAATTAAGCGATATAGATTTACTGATATTTGATGAATTCCATGAGCGCTCAATTGCAGCCGATACTTCACTTGCCTTTGCTTTAGAGACCCAAAGTGCGCTGCGCGACGATTTAACCATACTACTTATGTCGGCCACCCTTGATACCGAGCGCTATACGCAGTTTTTTGATTGCCCGGTTATACAATCAAGCGGGCGTAGTTACCCCATAGACGAAGTATATATACCCATAAAAGATGAGACCCGCTGGTTAGATGCTATTCCCTCTTTAATAAAACAAGCACTAAACGAGCAAAGCGGTAGTGCGTTGGTGTTTTTGCCTGGGCAATTTGAAATAGTACGCGTACAACAGGCCCTTAATGATTTGCCAAGTAACTGCTTAGTTGCCACGTTATTTGGCGAGCAAGATAAAGCTAATCAGCAAGCGGCGATTGCCCCTGCCCCTAAAGGTATGCGCAAAATAGTGCTTACCACCAATGTAGCCGAAACCAGTTTAACCATTGAAGGGATACGTATTGTTATTGATAGCGGTAAACGCCGCGCCGCAACGTTTAACTTAAAAACAGGTGTAACGGAGCTTACAACACAAAGTATATCGCGCTCCTCTGCCGTGCAGCGTGCAGGGCGTGCAGGGCGAATAGAGCCAGGTGTGGTGTACAGGCTTGGTTCAAAGCAAACCTTTGAGCGACGCAATAGCCACGATAGCCCCGAAATACTCACATCAGACATAAGCCAACTTATGCTTGAAGCAAAACAGTGGGGCGCAAATATTAGCGAACTCACCTTGCTTGATACGCCAACAGCGCAGCAATGCACACAAGCAATGAGCTTACTAACTATGCTTGAAGCTATCGACGGCAAAGGCAAGCTAACCAAGTTGGGCAGCAACATGCTGGGTTCTGGGGCGGATATTCGCTTAGCGCATATGCTTTTAAAAGCGCAGGCGCTTGAGACAGAACTCCCTGGTATTTATCGTTTAGCACTTTATTTAGTGGCGCTGCTTGAGAGCAGAATAAACAGCGCCAACGAGCTAAGCTTAGCGCTACATAGCCAGCAGCAAAGGCCACACCCAGTATTTAAACAGCAGTTAAAATACTGGCAAAGCCGCTTAAAAGTAACCGACAGTAACAGTGAGCTAAACACTGAGTATTTAGGTTTGCTAGTGGCATTAGCTTACCCCGACCGCATTGCAAAAAAACGCGGCAATGGCTACTTACTTGCCAATGGTGCGGGCGCTGATTTAAACACCGATTACTGGCATAACGATGACTACCTTGCTATTGCTACCATGGGCGGCCACAAAGGCGCACGTATATTTGCAGCCACGGCGCTTAGCCCATTTGAGCTACAAGATTACTTACCGCATTTATTTACTTCGCTCACCCGCTGTGAATTTGATGAAAAAACCGCGCGCTTTATTCATCAAGACGAAGTAAAGCTCGGCGCTATTACGCTTACAAGCCAACCGAGTAAGCAAAAGCTTGATAAAGCCGAGCGTGCCAAAGCGTGGCTTAATTTATTTACCAAGCATGGTTTTGCATTATTTAATGAACAACCCGATGCACAGCAGTTATTAATACGCATGAGTTTAGCAAGTCAGTTTATGCCTGATAAATTCCCAACTATTAGCGAGCGGCAACTTATAGAAACAGCTGATGATTGGTTAGGCGTGTACTTACAAGATATAAAAACGCTGGAGCAGCTTAAAAAGTTTAACTACTTTGAAGCACTGCAAAATTGTTTTGACTGGCCACAGCAAACAGCGTTAAAAGCGCTATTACCACTTAGATTAACGGTACCTAGTGGCTCAAATATAAAAATTAATTACCAGCTAGATGGCCCCGCAAAGTTAAGCGTGCGCATGCAAGAAGTGTATGGTTTAACAAGTACGCCAATGCTTGCAAATGGCAACCTACCACTGCTTATGGAATTACTATCGCCAGGTAAGCGCTCATTACAACTTACGCAAGATCTAGCGCACTTTTGGGCTAGTAGTTATCGCGATGTACAAAAAGAGATGAAGGGGCGTTACCCTAAACATTTTTGGCCAGATGACCCAGCCAACAGCGTGGCAACCAATAGAGTCAAAAGCAAAATGTAGGTGTCAGTTATGTAACGTTATTTGTTTGATTATTGAACTTTCTAAGGTAATGTACCTATAAAACACTTTTAGCTACAGGGAATAGTCAATGAGGTTAGTTTTAACATTAGGTTTGGTATTGGTTGCTACCTTTTCAGCCCGAGCCGAAGAGCCATTTGATTTAAAAGCATTTGCACAGCATTACTACAACACAATGGTTGCAACACAGGCACCCAACGCAGGCACTAAAGAGCTTGAAGCTTACCTTGCATTGTTAACTGATGATATTGGTAATCAGCACATACCGTATCAGCTTGATGACTCTCGCACTGCCGATGGGAAAGAATTAATGCGCAAAGGCATGAGCTTTTACTTAGGCGCGCATACCCTGTATGAAAGTGAGCTACTCAATACTTTTATATTTAACGATAGCGGTTTTGCGATTCGTTATAAAAACCACGCTAAAGGCATTCACCCACAAAGTAAGCAGCCAATTGAGTATACCTCAGTAATGATGGAGGTGATCGAAATTGAAAACGCTAAAGTGGCGATGATCCGCAAGTATCACGAATAATAAATAAGGATATATATGAAACATTTACTTATCGCATTATCAATATTAATGCTTAGTGCATGCGTTAGCACAAAAAATGACTTTAGATTTGATGGCTCCACACCTGAGTCTACCCAAGCGGGGGTTACTAAAGTATTAAAAAAACTGAAACCTAAAGATTCTATGATTTTTATTGGGTCAATAATTGCTATTCAGTTTTCTGATGTGCAAAGCGCAGAAGATGTTGTTGGCGACCCAACAATGACTAATGAAATAAACTATTTTATTATCGGTAAAAAAATTGATGGCCTAAATTATTACGAAGTACTTGATTTAGCTAAGCGGTCACAAAATACATTTACTATTGTAGAAGCTCAGTAGGCTTAAAATGTGCGCCGATATTGTGATCTCATTGGCGCTATATAGACAATACTTATTAACTCACTTTATTAGTTAAACCTCTTTACCATCGTGTTGCTCGGCTAAATCATCAAGCTCAGCAGAGGTATAATCAAACCCACTCTCATCATACTCATAAGTTACTTTTACACTGTCGCCGCCGTTAAATAGGCGTGTTTTAACATCGCTTATGGGCCAGTCTTTTAGTACATGCACGAATCTGTTAGCAACTTGTGAAGATTCAAAACGGTAGCGAATTTCTGTTTTCATAAATAATAAGGCTCTGGCTATAAACCCCACTAAAACTGCATTGTTAATGGGGCGTTCATGATTCGGTTACAAAAAATAAAGAGTCAAATTGTAAATTTTGTGTTTCAATAATTGCATTAAACTCGGTACAGCTTAACGTACTATAATTAACAAATAACGACGACTTTACATGCATTATAAAATTTCTTTAATCGCAAGCTCAATATTTATACTTAGTGCTTGTGGTGGTTCAGGCTCAGATGATACGCCAACCATTAACGGAAATAAAATCCCAATTTTATCAGTTGCTGATATACCTAACGAAATAGCCAAAGGCCAAACCATTGAACTAAGTGCAACTGCCAGCGATAAAGATGGCACTATTAGCAGTGTTGTGTGGCAGCAAACCTCGGGTACTGTATTACTTAACGAACCCATAGAGGCTACAAGCGCAACAATTACTATTGAACCTGCACTTAGTTATAAGCCAATTAATTATTCATTTAGTGTTACTGCAACCGATAACGAGGGGGCAACCAACACACAAGTAGTCTCTTTTACAGCGCGTAACAGTATGAGTGATTACAGTGCAGCAAGGTTGCTGCACCAAGGAAGCATGGGGCCAACACTTGCTGAAATACAAAGTGCAAAAGGTTTAAGTGAACAGCAATGGCTTGATAAGCAAATTGCATTACCAGTTAATTACCATCGCGATTATTTAGTTAAGTTAGATGGCGAAGACGGCTTTAGATACATAAACCGTATTGATGCATGGTGGAAAGGCGTTATGCAAAGCGACGATCAGCTACGTCAACGTGTTGCCTTTGCACTAAGCGAAATATTAGTTGTTTCGGATGAAAATAGTGGTTTGTCCGCTCAGCCTGAGGGGATGATCACCTACTACGATTTATTACTAAAGCATGCCTTTGGTAATTACCGTGACTTACTTGAAGATGTAACGCTTTCACCTATTATGGGCACTTACCTTAGTCATTTAGGTAACGAAAAAGCCGACGAAGCACTTAATATTCGCCCTGATGAAAACTACGCACGCGAAGTAATGCAACTATTTACGATTGGGCTTGAAGAGTTAAACCTAGATGGCAGCGCTAAGCTTGATGCCCAAGGCAATACCATAGCAACGTATGGGCAAACACAAATAGAAGGTTTTGCACGTGTATTTACAGGTTGGACATTTGCAGGAAGCGAAACCTTTAAACGTAAAAGCCGCGATTATATTAATCCTATGCAGGCATTTAGCGAATATCACTCTAGTGAACAAAAAAACCTTTTAAATGATGAAATTATCCCACAAGGCTATGGTCCTGAGGAATCGCTAAAAATAGCGCTCGATAATTTGTTTAATCACGATAATGTTGCACCATTTATTTCTAAGCAGCTAATTCAGCGGCTAATTACCTCTAACCCAACGCCACAGTATGTGGAGCGTGTGGCTAGTGTGTTTAACGATAACGGTGCAGGTGTGCGCGGCGACTTAAGTGCAGTTATAAAAGCAATATACTTAGATGATGAAGCTCGCCATTTTGGCTCAGTGTTAAGTTACCAAGGTAAAATTAAAGAGCCAATATTAAAAACCGTTCAATTTTGGCGAAATCTCGATGCTAAATCGTTAGAGGGGTATTATAAAACATGGAACTTAGTAGATAGCTATGGGCAAGGGCCATTGCAGTCTGCGTCGGTATTTAACTTTTTTAGACCTGATTACCAAACAGCTACTTTAAGAAGTGAAAGTTTAGTGGCGCCCGAGTTACAAATAGCAAATGATGCCACGCTTATTGGTACTATGAATGCTATTTTTTCAACCTTAGTGTGGAGCACTGCAGAGGCGCACAGCGATTTAAATTCAAGCCGAATTTATGTGTATATTCAAAACGATATGAATTACTTGCAACAGCAAGGAATAAGTGAATTGTTAGCCCAGTACAACACCTTATATTTTGCAGGTTCTATGAGCGATAACACTCGCCAAGCTTTACTTGACCTAGACGCTTATTTTAATGAAGAGCAATACCGAGAGCGGGTATCGTATTTGTTATACATGATTGCTATTTCACCTGAATTTAACGTGCAGTATTAGGAGCGCATAATGAGCATTAATAGAAGAGATTTTTTGTCGTTATGTTTAAAAGGCAGTGTGTCGGCGGCTGCTTTAACGAGCCTACAATTACAAGCATTAACAGGTGCTACTAATGCTATTGAGTTAGGTGATTACAAAGCGCTCGTGTGTGTGTATTTATATGGTGGGAATGACTCATTAAATATGCTGGTACCGCTTGAGGGAGAGCAACGTAATCTGTACGAGCAAAGTAGACAAAACCTAGCAGTAGCGAGCCCAATTGAGCTGAGTATTAAAAACCAATTTGCAGGTGGAGTAGGTATTCACCCATCGCTGGCGCCTATACAAAGTGTGTTTGAATCGCAAAATTTAGCCTTTGTAGGTGGCGTAGGTACTTTATTAACTCCAACGTCGCTAGATGATTATAAAAACAAAGCAGTGCCACTTCCTCAGCATTTATTTTCGCACAATGACCAACAAGCATCGTGGATGTATGGACGTGAAAGAGAGTCGCTAAACACAGGCTGGGGCGCACGACTTTTAGAGCGCTTAGCTGTTCATGATGAATTTGCTGCTAATATTTCACTTGATGGCACAAATTTATGGCAAACAGGCACGAGTACTAATGCGTTTGCACTTAACAAAAGTGGTATTAGTACTATTAATGCCTTTGGTGGATACCAGCCTCGTACTGAACATGTAACGAGTATAATGAACCGTATATTAGGTAATACTAACCATGTGCTAGGCACTGCCTACGCAAATGGTTTAAATAGTGCCATTAACAATACGCAAAGTATGAATAATGCATTAGAAGATGCACCAGAGTTTATTACTTCATTTAGCGAAACCAGCTTTAGTGAGCAACTTGCAGCAGTGGCTAAAACAATCAGTGTTCAAGCTAAATTAAGCACACAACGCCAAGTGTTTTTTGTGTCTATGGGCGGGTTTGATACGCATGATGATCAGTTAACAACACACCCAGCATTATTAAATACACTGGCTAGTGGCTTAAATGAATTTAATAGCGCAATGAATGAGCTTGGTATGAGCGATAAGGTAACCACATTTACTATGTCCGATTTTGGTCGTACGCTTACTTCTAACGGAGATGGTACAGACCACGGCTGGGCTGGGAATCAAATAGTGATGGGCGGGGCTGTAAAAGGACAAAATATTTACGGCGAGTTACTCACTCAACAACTTGATGGCCCACAAGATACGGGGGGCGGGCGTTTAATACCACAAGTAGCAAACGAGCAATACTTTGCAACGTTAGCGCAGTGGTTTGGCGTTCCTAGTTCTGAGCTTGTTGATATATTTCCTAATTTAAGTAACTTTAATAACACAACGTTGGACTTTTTTGTGTAATTGGTCGCTAATAGTAATCTAAACGCAGTGCTTGGCGGTATAGTGTACTCGTTAGATTATTTAAAATAAAAATTACACACAGTAAAGGAATCTTAAAATGAAAGTTTTAGTGAGTTTAGTAAGCTTAATTGCGTTTTTGTTAGTTATATTGCCAGGGCCTTTATATAAGTTTGGACTTGTTGAGCTTGGCACTGCCTTTACCGGTTTTAGGTTTGGTGTGTACGCGGGTGGTGCCGCATTAGTGCTGCTAATATTACAAGCTATATTTATGCGTAAAACGTTAACGCTAAGCAGTGGTTTAATTGCTTTTGTATTTTCTGCAGTCGCCATTGCAATGCCGCTTAATATGATGAATAAAGCTAAAAGCGTACCTGCGATTCATGATATTTCGACAGACCTAGTTAATCCACCAAAGTTTGTAGCGGTTGCTCCACTTAGAGCCGATGCGCCTAACCCTATAGCTTATGCTGGCGAAGAAACGGCTGCGCAACAGCGTAAAGCGTACCCTGAGCTTAAAACACTGAACTTTGCACAATCAAAAGCTGATTTGCTAGCGGCAAGTGAGCAAGCAGTTAAAAATTTAGGTTTTGCTTTGGTTAATACAAACTCGGCAACGGGTATTGTAGAAGCTACCGATACAACTACTTGGTTTGGGTTTAAAGATGATGTGGTTATTCGTATTACAGATGATGCCGATCAGCGTTTTGTAGATATTCGCAGTAAATCGCGTGTTGGACGTAGTGATTTAGGTAAAAATGCACAGCGTATTCATGCAATCATTGACGAAATAAATACCTTACTCGAAAAGTAAAATAGTAGAGCGTATATAAATTAAAGCCCAACATTGTTGGGCTTTTTTTTGGTCAGTTTAAATTCACGGCTTGTACGTTAATGTGAACTTGACTTAAATTTTTACAAACTATGGAGTTATTATGAAAACAGTAGGATATGCAGCAAAAAGCCAAGGTTCTGAACTGACAGAGTTTGCGTTTGAGCGCCGCGATTTACGCAATAACGATGTAGAAATTGAAATTTTATACTGTGGTGTGTGCCATTCAGATTTACACGCCGTACGAAATGATTGGGGCGGTAGTCGTTACCCACTTGTACCCGGACACGAAATTGTAGGTAAGGTTAAGTCGGTTGGAAGCGACGTTAAAAAATATAAGCAAGGCGACACCGTTGCGGTAGGGTGTATGGTTGACTCATGCCAAAGTTGCGATCAGTGCGATAATAATGAAGAGCAATTTTGCCGAGAGGGCATGGTTGGCACCTACGCAGGTAAAGATAGAGAAACCGGCGATATGACCCAAGGCGGCTACTCAAAACATGTGGTTGTACGAGAAGAATTTGTGCTGTCTGTACCAAAAAGCTTAGAGCTTTCGCGCGTCGCACCTCTATTATGTGCAGGTATTACTACGTATTCTCCTTTGCATAAGTGGGGCGTTAAAAAAGGCAGCCGTGTTGCTGTTATAGGTCTTGGTGGTTTAGGGCATATGGCAGTTAAAAATGCAGTAGCTATGGGCGCTACAGTAACGGTAATAGGCCGCAGTGAATCTAAAAAAGAAGATGCGGTAGAGCTAGGTGCACAACATTATTTAGTTTCAACAAACGATGATGAAATGAAAAAGTCGCAGTCTGCATTTGATGTAATTATAGATACAGTGCCAGTTAAGCACGATCTCTCTATTTACACTGTGCTACTTGATATAGATGGTGCTCTAATTATTGTTGGTCAAATTGGCCCGGTTGAAGAATTAAATACCGTACCATTATTAATGGGGCGTCGCCAAGTTGCTGGGTCGCTCATTGGTGGCATAGCAGAAACGCAGCAAATGCTTGATTTTTGTGGCGAGAATAACGTGCTACCAGAGTGCGAAATGATCAACATAGACGAAATTAATACAGCCTACGAACGTATGGAAAAATCAGATGTACGTTATCGGTTTGTCATTGATATGGAATCACTCAGTGCATAATGTGTAACTGAAAAAGAGCCGCTACTTAGCGGCTCTTTTTATGTTTGAGAGTGTCTTATTTTGAAATGTGTTTAGCACGTTTGTGCTACTTGCTGCTTTTTATTTAATTGTATGTAGCTTAATAGCCACATAAAAAACCCACCTATAAACAAAATAGCCGCTACATAACCTGTTTCGTTAGGCGCTGCACCTTGAGCAATAGCCATACCACCAACCCAAGGGCCAATCGCATTGGCAACATTAAATGCACATTGCACTAGCGCACCAATCATAGCGTGGCCATCAGGTGATACATCCATTAATAATGATTGAATTAATGTGGCTAAACCTACACTACAGCCAATAAAAAATATTACGGCATAAAGCATCCATATATTATGGCTTGCACTAACGTAGGCAAAAGCAAAAACAATAGTGCATATAAGGGCAAAGCCCGTGGTTTTAATTGCTGATTTATCGGCGGCCTTACCTAATATGTAATTACCTAATGTACAGCCAATACCAAACATTACCATCGCGATAGATATAGTGTAAGGCGCTGTTTTAGTTACATCTAAGATAGTGTCGGCAATGTAAGTATATATGCAAAAAACACCGCCAAAACCAATAATAACAATACCTAAAATTGACCAAACAAGTTTGTTTTTTAGCACGCCAAATTCGTTTAATAAGTTAGAAGGCTTAGCGTTATCAATATTAGGCACCACTTTATAAACAAAAATAAAGGCGATAAATGCTAAAACAGCAGCACCCGCTAAACAATAGCGCCAGCTAAGGTTTTGCCCAACTAAAGTAACAATAGGCACACCGACTATTGTAGCGATAGTTAACCCCATAAATACCTTAGACATAAAGCTGGCACGTTTGCCTTGCGGTGCAATATCAGACGCTAGCAATATTGCAGCACCAAAGTAAGCTCCATGAGGTAAGCCACTTAAAAATCTAAAAATAACTAATTGTTCTAAAGAGGTCGCAAGGGCGCTTAAACCGTTAGATATGCACATTAAGCTTAAAAATATTAGCAGTGCTTTTCGTTTACGCATATTAGCTGTAGTAAGCATTAAAATTGGAGCACCGATAACAACACCAATAGCGTAGGCACTAATAGCATAACCAGTTTGCGAAGGTGTAGAGCCAAACGTTTCGCTAATTAATGGCAGCATCGGCATCATTGAAAATTCTGATAAGCCTAAAATAAATGTGCCTAATGCTAATACCACTAAAATAGCAGTTCGGTTTAATTGGCTAGGTGGCGACGTGACATCTGCGCTCATGAATGATCCCTTAGGTATAATTTTAAAATAGAACAGCACAGCAAACTTCGAATAGGGGAGTGCCGTGTATAAACTTAAATTTTGGTGTGAGAGTAGATGTTCAGTGAGGTGGGTATTTTAATTTAAAAAGAGTATTGAGTCATGCATAAAGTTAATGGTTTTACAGGGTTTTTTAAATGTTAATTAGAATAAATAACTGCCAATAATCTTAAAAGTAAAAAAACTATTTATAAAGCATGAAGCTATAAGAACTTTAAATATTAGGTTATCATCTATTTTAAGCCTATATTTACAATGTAGTTACATTTGCATGTCACTTTATTACTTTTAATTTATTTCTTAAGGTTTTTACATGTTTGGTATTTCTCAAAAGAATACAAAAATTGAAGAGCTGGAGCTTCAATTAATTCAAAAGCAATCGATCTTGTCAGCAATTAACAAGCACGTTGCATATATTGAATTTTCACCTGAAGGAATAATTTTAGACGCTAATAAACTATTTTTAGAGACTATTGGTTATAGTAAAGAGCAGATTGTAGGTGAGCATCATAGAATGTTTTGTGAACCTGAATATGCAAACTCAAATGCATACAGTCAATTTTGGCAGAACCTACAACAAGGTAAATCGACTTCCGGTTCTTTTTTACGTTTTAAAGCCAACGGCGATAAGCTTTGGTTAGAAGCCACATATTTTCCTGTAGAAGAAAATGGTGTTGTCACAAAGGTTATAAAAATAGCTTCAGATATTACTGCAAACTATATACAAAGGCAGGCGCAAGAAGCGATAGCAAAGGCACTTGATAAAGCTTTAGCAACCATAGAATTTACGCCCGAAGGAAATATTATAACCGCCAATCAAAACTTTTTATCAACAATTGGCTACAGCTTAAAGGATATTGTAGGGCAGCATCATAAGATGTTTTGTACCTCATTATTTTATGAGAAAAACCCACGGTTTTGGAACGAGCTAGCACAAGGTCAGTTTAAGTCTGGAAAATTTAAACGCATTACCTCTGATGGTTCAGAAATTTGGCTAGAAGCAACCTATAACCCCATATTAGATAGCAAAGGTAATGTTGTTAAAATTATTAAGTTTGCGTCTGATATAACGGCCCGTATAAACGACAACACTGCAGTAAGTGATGCAGCAGCAATTGCACATGAGTCTGCAGTGGCAACGGTAGAAACGGCTAAGCAAGGCTCTGAAATACTACAAAGTGCCATTACTAACTCAGATGCAATTGTAAGCCAAGTGCTTAAGTCGGTAGATTTAATTAAAAACCTAAATGAGCAATCAGCGGTTATTGGCTCGATTGTATCGACCATTAGCAGTATTGCCGATCAAACCAATTTATTAGCACTTAATGCCGCCATTGAAGCGGCTCGCGCAGGTGAGTATGGTAGGGGCTTTGCTGTGGTTGCAGACGAAGTAAGGCAGCTTGCAGCAAGTACAAGTAAATCAACTAACGAAATTGCGACTGTGGTTAAAAACAATCAAGAGCTAACAAACGATATTTCTAAGCAGATTACCTCAGTGTCAGACTCGTCTGAACAAGGTAGAGAGTTAATTTCTAATGTTTCTGAGGTGATTAAAGAAATTGAGCGCGGTGCAGAAGTTGTTTCGCAAACCGTAGCACAGCTTAATAGTTAGTTACATCTGGTTACTTAACAAAGTGCGACATTATGTCGCGCTTTAATAGCGCTTTCGCATTATATAATTTATGCCATACATAACAGTGGCATAAATTATAAATGAATCACAAAAAAAACATTCAATCTACTTATTTACTCTCTCCTTTAGCGCTACTAATTAGCGGCTTTTTATCGCCTACGGTGCTCGCTGATGATAACGACTTAGAAGTTATTGAAGTGCACGGGCATGCGCAAAATAAACATTTATCACTTGGCTCTTCAGAGTCATTACTTAGTAATTTAGGTGTTGATTTTTCTGCTGCGGGCGGGGTCTCTAACTTGCCTATTTTAAATGGTTTAATGGGCGATAGGGTAAAAGTACTTGTTGATGGCGCAGATGTAACAGCAGCGTGCGCTAATCATATGAACTCGCCTCTTTCTTACATATCTGCAAATCAAATAACGTCTTACAAGGTTGTTGCTGGAGTTTCACCAATAAGCGCAGGTGGCGATAACATTGCTGGTGTAATAAGCGTTAATTCTATTTCACCACAGTACGGCGAAAGTAGCGATTTAGCGTGGCACTCAGGTTATGTATCGGCAAAATACAGTAGTATTGATAATGGCCGAAAGCTAGGCGTGGGAGCACGTTTAGCAAGTGATACGTTTAGTTTTAACTACCAAGGCTCTTTTAGCGATGCAGATAGTTATAAAAATGGTAACGGCGATGTAGTGCTTGACACATTGTACCGTGCTCAAAACCACAGTTTAACCGCAGCTATGCGCGATGATAAACAGCAATTAGTTATAAAGCTTACACATCAAAAAATTCCGTACCAAGGGTTTGCAAATCAGTATATGGATATGACTGATAACACCAGTTACGGCGCTATTGCCCAATATAAGCACAGTTTTGAAAATAGCGAGTTTGAAGGGCAGGTTAACTGGCACAGCGTTAAACACGAAATGGGCTTTTTTAGTAAAGAAAAAACCGGCATGATGCCCATGGAAACAGACTCGCAAGATATAAGCACGCAGCTTAAATGGCGCATTAATCTAGATAAAAATAGCACATTACTGCTTGGTCAAGAATACTATAACTACCGCATTGATGATTGGTGGCCGGCTATTGAAGGCTCAACCATGATGGGGCCAAATGACTATGTAAACATCAATAATGGTAAGCGTGAGCGCATTGCTCTATTTGCAGAATATGAAAGCCAAATTAATAAAAAACTGTGGCTAAATACTGGAGTTAGGGTTGAGCGTGTCAATACGCAAGTTGATGAAGTACAGGCCTATAACGATGGCATGAGTATGATGGATATGGGCAATATGAGCTCAATGAGCACTGCTAATAATGCGATGGCGGCAAATGACTTTAATAATGCCGATAGAAATAAAACGGACACCATTATTGATGTTAATTTATTAGCTAATTACCAAATTACACTATATGACGAGCTGCAATTAGGCCTTGCTCGCAAAAACCGTGCACCCAATTTATATGAGCGCTACAGCTGGGGTGTAAGTAATATGGCCACCACTATGATTGGCTGGTACGGCGATGCAAATGGCTATATTGGTAACCCAGAGCTTGATGTAGAAACCGCAAATACCATTAGTGCAACGTATTCAAAAACAGCTAAAGATGATGCTTGGCGTGTAAGTGCTAATGTGTGGTACACCGATGTAAACGACTACATTGACGCAAATATTGTACGTAGTTTTAATAGTTATGGGTTAGCAAACACATCACGTAACATTTTGCAGTTTAGTAATGTTGACGCCACATTATATGGTGCCAAAATCGATGTAAGTAAGTCGCTTTATCAATCTAAACCGTTTGGCGAATGGGTATTAACAGCAAACGTTACAAGTACCCGTGGTAAGCGCGACGATACTAACCAGCCGCTATATCAAATTAAGCCATTGCATACAAAGCTAACATTAAGCCAGCAAATAGGATTATTTGAAAATGCGCTGTCGTGGGAGTGGGTAGATACAAAATCACGTGTTGACTTTAACCGCCTTGAAAACCAAACGCACAGCTATAATTTAGTGAATTTAAGCTCTAAAGCCACCTTTAATGCACTAACGCTTAGTGCTGAAGTAACTAACTTATTTGATGAGTTTTACGAGTTGCCATTAGGAGGAGTAAGTATTGCTGCACTAAAACAAGACAGTAGCACGGGGTTTACTCAATTAGCTGGGCAGGGGCGCTCATTTAATATCAGTGCAAGTTATGCTTTTTAGGCACATATAATAATTATTGAACAGTTAAGCCATCACTGTGTTGTGGCTTAACGCTAAATATTAATCAGTAGTCGTGCTTTGCTCATCGGCACAAGGAGATTGCTCGGCTTCTAAAGCTAACTTTTCGCGCTGTGCTTTAGATACATAAGCAGGTTTGCCGCTTTTATGTAATTTGGCATTAGCGCGTTTATCTTTCTTTTGAAATTTAGTGACGATTTTTTTACGACGGTTCACAGCTAAAACCTTTAAGCTAAATAAATTTAAGTCGCGCATTATACTGCTATCTACACTAAACCCGCTATATAAATATTTTACGCTTATAAGTTGTGAGTCCATCGCAAAGCACTGTTTGAAATGCTGTGTGGGCGCTATAATTAAAGCTCTTAGTTATTAATTAAATGGAATAAGTTTTGAAAAAGTTAGCTTTAGCCAGTGCTCTTTTATTTGCGTTTAGCGCGCATGCACAGTTACATAAAAATATTGATAGTGTTGCTGATTACGCTGTAAACACCTACCAAAATGCTCAAGTACATACGCTAACTAACTTAGTGGCTTTTCCTACAGTAAATAAAGACTCAATACCCGCACCACAAAACCCAGACTTTATTAACTTTAAATCTGTATTAAAAATGAAAGCCGCAGAGCTTGGGTTTGATTACCAAGACCTAGGTTATACCGTGCTTATTGGTATGGGTAAACAAGCAGACAAAGTAACAGTAGTAACACACGGTGATGTTCAGCCAGCTAATGCGAGTAAGTGGAAGCAAAGCCCATTTATTATTGATACCTCAGAGCCTGGCAAATTAGTAGGGCGCGGTACCGAAGACGACAAAGGTGCCATAGTCACTGCGCTTTACGCCATGAAAGCAATTAAAGATAAAGGCATAGAGCTTGATAACCGCATAGAGCTGATGATTTACCTTGCCGAGGAGTCTGACTGGGGCCCACTTACTGAATTTATGAAAACCTATGAGCAACCAAAGTATGCAGTAACCATTGATGCATCATACCCCGTGGTTGTTGCTGAAAAAGGCTGGAGCTTAATTGCACCAACCTTTAACGCTACTTCAAAACAAACAGGCGTCTATGTAAGTGATGTTGCTGGTGGGGCGTTTAAAAGCCAAATACCAGAAGATGCAAGCTTAGTACTTCACAATGCAAGCGCTGCTGTAATTGATTCATTAAAAGCGAAAGCTAAAACGCTTAGTGACGTTGAGTTTAATTTTGAAGAGCAAGGTGAAGGCTTAATAATAAGTGTAAAAGGCATGTCTGCGCATTCATCAGAGCCAGAGTCGGGCGTTAATGCTATTACACACTTGAGTGAGTTATTTAAAGACATCGCACTTGAAAATAATAGCGATGGCCAGCTTATAAAATTTGTAAACCAGTTAATTGGCTTAGATATTCATGGTAAGCAATTTGGTGATATTGCCTACGAGCACGAATTTATGGGCCCAATGAGCGTAGCTCCTACTGTAATTGAACGCGATGGTAATGCACTAACATTAGCCATTAACGCCCGCCGCCCAGTTGGTAAAGATGAAAGCGTACTTAAACAACAAATAAATAGCGCTATCAATGAATGGGAAACTGCAAATAACGTAACGCTTACTAAAGTTGAAACCATTATTGGTACACCTATGCTGTTAGATAACGCACCGCACGCACAAAAGCTGCTCGATATTTTTAAACATTTTACAGGTGACGAACAAGCTGACTTTGTATCAATTGGCGGAGGCACTAACGCAAAATTATTTGATAATGCCGTATCGTTTGGCCCTTCAATGCCGGGTAAACGTTATACAGGCCACTCAGAGCATGAATTTATTACACTTGAGCAATTGGAGCTTAATTTACGCATGTATACCGCGATGATGATTGAGCTAGGCAATATGTAAGCTAAAGATTTTTTAATATAAAAGCCGCCTTGTTTAACTGAAGTGACTTCAGCAAGGCAGCTTTTTTGTGTTTATTAAAACTGGGCTACAAAACTAAGGTTGTATATGTCATAGCTATTTTTATCAGTGTAATTAGCGCTAAAATAGTAGCTATCGTTAATAAAGTATTTACCCTCAACAACTAAATCTGAGTCGCTTAAGCCAATACCCACAGCTACATGTTTATTAAAGTAATAATTTGCCAGCACATTAAAGAAAGGGTCATCGCCAGCATCTAGGTAGTCAATATTTATAGTAAAGTAGCTATCATCGTAAAGGTGAGCAAAGTAACGTGATGATAAGTCCCATGATTCTATTTCATCATCAGTTTCAACCGTAAAGCCAATGTAATCGGTGTCATTAATTTGATGATTATATTGCGCTTTAAATAGATAAACCGTATCACCATATTCATAATCTACCATGCGTGCAGATACCTTTAACGAATCAGCAAATAAGTAACCTAAACCAAGTGAGTAGGTATCAGTATCGCCAATATTAGGCAGCTCTATGGTTGCAAAAGCATTACCGTAAAAGCCTTCTCCAAATATTCCTTTTTGGCTATAACCATCTGAATTAAAGTAATTTAAGCCTATGTTACTATCTGTATCTAGGTAGCCATAATCATCCCACACTCCCGAGCTTTGTTGCTCTTCAAAATAATAATGCGTAGATAATCCGTACACATTATCGCTGTAATAGCGTGAATCAATTTTTGCGTAGTTAATTGTATTAAACCATTGCTTTGACGCTGATTGTTCAGCGTTTACTGATGCTGCACAGCTAAGTGCAAGCAAAGAGAGTGGCATTAAGTAGCGCATAAGTATCCTTTCTTATAAAGTTAAATAGTTGTATCCAGAAAAGGTATTATAGTGAGGGGACTTTGCATGGCAATTAAACGATTGTAAGAAAGTGTTGATGCTTAATCACTCAATACAAGTAGTAAAGTGGGAGATGGTTTGTTTACAATTGTTTATAAAAACAGGGGGTAATTGTTATAAAAAACTTAACAAACCCTCTTCAAAGTGGTAAAAATCTTATTGTATATATATGTATTAATACAAATGGATAGCTGTAATATGGAATTTTTAAATTTAGCGTTTACGTTCCCTACCATTATATTCACGGCCTTGCTTTTAGTTGTTGTCTTGTTTTGGGCGATCACCTTACTGGGTTTTGCTGATATCGACATGTTTGAGTCTGATTTAGATGTAGAAGCTAATTCATCAAACACAAACAGCACTGGGCTATTATCGAGTTTTGGCTTTGGCAGTATCCCTATCACAGTATCAATTAGCTTAGTAGTTATGCTGAGCTGGTTAATTAATATTTATGCACACAAGTTTTTTGCTTACCTACTTGGCGATGGCATTTTATTTTATATTTTTGGCTTAGTGATGTTAGTAGTAAGCGTAATTATAGCTTTACCTATCGCCATTATTATTTCAAAGCCATTACAAGGCTTTTTTTCAAGTGTAGAAACCTCCCGAAGTAGCGACTTATTGGGTCTTGAATGCACGGTTGTTACTGGCAAAGTGACACCTACATTTGGGCAAGGAAGAATTAATTTTCAAGGTACTGAGCAATTAATTCAAATAAGATCACACGACGAACACCCCTATAGCACAGGCGATACGGTTGTATTACTTGAGCATATAAAAGAGCAGCATTGTTATATTGTTACTGCTAAACCTTGGTAACACAACGCCGTTTTTTGCTGTAAATAACACATAATAAATCGATAATTACGTTAGGACATAACATGGAATTTTTAGATAACTTACTACCTATATTAACGTTTGTAGGTATAGCGATAGCGGTCATTTTTGCTATTTTGTTAATGATTGGCAAGTTCTATCGCAAAGTTGAACAGGGCCAAGCACTCATTATTAATAAAATGAAAAATGAGCCTGATGTAACCACAACAGGCGGCATTGTTTACCCTGTTATCCATAAAATGGAAGTAATGGATATCTCGACTAAACGCATGGTACTTGAGCGTAAAGATAAGGGCGGCTTGATTTGTAAAGACAATATACGCGCCGATATTGCAATCACTTTTTACATTCGTGTTAACGAAAATAAAGACGATATTTTGCGTGTAGCTAAACATGTGGGTTGTGCACGTGCTTCAGAGCATGAAACGCTGCAAGAATTATTTGAAGCTAAGTTTTCAGAAGCACTTAAAACGGTTGGTAAGCGAATGGATTTTGTTGAGTTATTTACTCACCGAAACGAATTTAGAGACAACATTAAAGAAGTGATAGGGCAAGACTTATCTGGCTACACGCTTGAAGATGTTGCCATTGATTACCTAGAGCAAACGTCAATTGAAAAGCTTGATTCACAAAATATTCTTGATGCCGAGGGGATCCGTCGTATTACCGAAATGACGGCAGCGCAAAATGTATTAACCAATCAATTAAAATGTGATGAGCGCGCAAAAGTAGAAATTCAAAACCAAGAAGCCACTGAGAAATCACTTGAAATAGAACGCCAAAAACAAGATGCGATGTCGCGTCAAGTTCGTGAAATTGAAACCGTTAAAGCGCGTGAACACGCAGAAGCTGAAAAAGTACGCCACGAAGAGCGTTTAAAATCAGAACAGGCTCGAATTCAATCTGAAGAATCAATTGGAATTAGCGAGCAAAACAAGCAACGTGAGCTTGATATTGCAGAGCAAAACCGACTGCGAGTACTGGGTATTGAAGAAGAAAAAGTTTTACGCTCTCGTGAAATAGAAGTTATTGAACGAGAAAGAGAAACTGAAATTTTACGTATTAATAAAGAAAAAGCACTTGAAATAGAACGTAAAGAAATTGCTGATGTAGTGCGCGATCGCGTAATAGTAGAAAAGTCGGTAGCTGAAGAGCAAGAACGTATTAAAGATGTGCAGGTTTTAGCGGGTGCAGAACGTGAAAAAGACGCCATTATTATTCGTGCAAAAGCGGAAGCAGAAGAAGCATTAGTTAAAGATATTGAAGCCGCTAAAGCGCAAGATCAAGCCGCTGAATTTAAAGCTCGTGAACTTGAAACAATGGCTAATGCAGAGCTGCGCATTGCTAATCAGCAAGCTGAGTCTAAAAAGATACTTGCCCAGGCACACCAAGTAGAAACCGCTGCACAGGGCTTAGCTGAAGCTGATGTTATCACTGCTAAAGCACAAGCAAACGCAATGCAAGGTGAAGTGGATGCTAAAGTGTTGCGTCAAAAATTAGAAGCAGAAGCGCAAGGTAACCGTGAAATAGGGCTATCTCAAGCACAAGTACAAACAGCCATGGCTGATGCGAATGAGAAACAAGGTGAAGCTGAAGCAATTAACCTTGAGCGCAAAATGCTTGCCGAGGCCAAAGGTCTTGAAGAAAAACTCCAAGCACTTAATGCGATGGATCAAGATGCGCGTGACTATGAGAGCTTTACACTGCAATTAAATCAACAAAAAGAACTAGTAATGGCCAAAATTGCAGCAAGTAAAGATATTGCCGAGCATCAAGCTCAAGTGATGAGTAAAGCACTAGGCGATGCCGATATTAATATTATGGGTGGCGATGGTCAGTTCTTTAACCAGTTTATGAGTGCTATTAGCTTAGGCAAATCAATAGATGGTTTGGTGGATGAAAGTAAAACGGTACAAACTGTATTTAAAGATCACTTAAATGGGGATCGTAATTTAATTGAGGATTTAAAAGGGGTATTGGCAGGTGCTAACGGCTCAGCTGAAACCATGAAAAACCTTAATATGAGTAAATTACTAAAGCAATTGAGTAACACCACAGCTGCAGAAAAAAGCCAGTTACTAAGTATGCTAGGGGGCAATATGGGCAGCGCGCTTGACGAAAAAATTAAACTCAACCCGCAAGACTAACTCCCTCTCAATCTATAGCCGTAATAGTTAACTTTACGGCTTTTTTGATCACACATACAAAAAGTAAAACTGCAGGAAAGGTTTAATGACGGACTCAACACAACATGCTTTAGAGCAGGGATCGTACGATTTAATTAAGCGTCGCTTAAATAACTTTGGCGCAACACTCAAAACACAAACAGATAACGTTAATACGCAGCGTATTAGCGAGTTTGGTAGTACCGAGCTTCAGGTTAAAGGGCGCGTGCGTGCGCGAACTGAGCAAAACTGTACGCCACGCGATATTGTTATTGTGGGCGACAAAGTTATTTTTGCTTACAACGTGTTTTTGGGTCTGAAAAAAGAAACCTCAATTGATGATGTATTTAGTGTGCACAAATTGGTTCAGCAAGAGGATCACTTTGAAATTGAGCCATACCCAGAAAAAACCTTATTTTTAACCGATACCCGTTTTATTAGAGATTTTGAAGAGCTTTATACTTACTACAAGCAAACCAAGCTACAGCACCTATATCAGCAAAGCGGTAAGTTATTTGCGCTGTTTCAGATTGGTGAAAAGCTCTCTGATGTGCGAGTGTTTAGGTGGGAAATACACCCAGATAATACCATTAATTATATAGATAACCGTGGTGAGCGTGATATTAAGCACGCACACGATTATGATTTTGAATGGCAACAAACAGACCGCAGTGATCATGTTGAAGGGCGTCACGGTCATATAAATATTGCTGATACCGTATTTGTTGAAACTATTGGTGGCACGCTCACCATAAAAATAGAAAACAGCACCGAAACCGGCGAAGGCATTCATCAAGAACCCGTTGAAGATAAAAACCAATCGCTTGCTGATAGCGAGGTTGAATACGCGCAAGTGGGTGACTTGATTTTACTTAAAGTTTTGCCATACCGTGAAAAACAGTGGCGCTATTTTATTTTTAACAGCCGCACTGTGCAGGTTACGCGTCAAGATGCCATTGGTAGCGCTTGTGTTACCTTACCCGAAGACCACGGTATTATTTTCCCCGGTGGTTACTATTTGCAGTCGGGACAGGCTCGCTCATTTGAAGAGCAAATTGATGATTTAGAATTTCATCGGCAAGTTAAATCGCCTAATGGCGAAGATGTATTGTATGTATTTTATGAGCCAAGCGAAGGACGCTATGCTTTATTTGCCTACAACATTATTGATAAAAACTTACAAAACCCAATTTACTGTCACGGTTATGGTATTTACAACGATGGTATAGCGTTAACCTTCAAAGCCGATAACGAACAAGCTGAGCGCGTACACCCAATTCAAATATGGCAAAGCCCATTTGTATCTGCTGAGTTTGCCGCCAATGTACCTGCTTTAACGAGTTTTTTTGGAAAAATTGGTAACCCCGATTTAGTACGCGGTATTTCAGATTTATATAGCGTATGCAAAGCTATTAACGAACAAAGCCCAAGTTTGTTTCACTACGAAGATATGATTTCGCTGAGCCGAAATATATTTGATCGCTACCATTGGCTCAACGAAAGTGAGTTTGCTGACATAGCGCAAAGCTTGCACAGTATTTACGAAACGGCAGAACAAGTACTTGATGAATTTGAAAAAGTAACTGAAATACAGAACAAAGCTAAGCAAGCACTTGCAGATATAACTAAACAGTACACAGAAGTAACACGAGAGGTTCGCCCCGATAGCTTTAAAGCAGTGTCTGAATTTGTTACGGCAATAGACGCGTTAAAAGTACTAAAAGGGCAAATAATCAGCCTTGAAGATATTAAGTACATAGACACAGATGCGCTCAACCAGTTACAAGCTGATGTAGATGAGCATTTGAGCGGTGTAAGCCAAGCTACTGCTGCTTTTTTACAGCAATCAACAGCACTTGAGCCGTATCATAAAAAATTAAAAGAACTCGAAGAGCTAAGCGCTAAGAGTGAAAGCGTAACCGAACTTAAAACCTATATTGCCGAGCTTGATAAACAAAGTGTGGAACTTGATTTACTTAACCACACTATGCTTGATTTAGACATAGACGATAGCCGTATTCGCACCCAAATTTTAGAAGATATTAGCGGTGTGTATGCGTTAGTTAATAGGGCAAAAGCAGGCATAGAAATACGTCAAAAAAGCTTAGGCAGCGTTGAGGCTAAAGCTGAGTTTGCCGCTCGTTTTAAACTATTTTCACAAAGTATTACTAACGCATTAAATAATGCAAAAACCCCAGAAGCGTGTGACGATCAATTATCGCGTTTGCTAATACAGCTAGAAGAGCTCGAGTCGCAATTTAGCGATTTTGATGAATACCTCAGCGAAATAATAGCCAAGCGCGATGACGTCTACGAAAGCTTTGAAGCACATAAGCAAAGCTTAATTGATGCGCGTCAGCGACGTGCGCTTAATTTAGCAAATGCCGCAGAGCGTATTTTACAAGGCGTTAATCGACGTTCGCAAAGCTTCACTGAGTTAGATGCGTTAAACACCTACTTTGCAGCTGATCCGATGATCAGTAAGTTACGTGCACTTACGCAAGAGTTAAAAGATATTGGCGACGAAATACGTGCCGATGATATTCAGTCAAAACTAAAAGCAAGCAAAGATCAGGGCATTCGCTCATTACGTGATAAACAAGATATATTTACCGATGGCGGTAATACGGTAAGTATAGGTAAACACGCATTTAGTGTTAATAAGCAATTACTTGATTTAACCCTACTGCCTCGCGATGAGCAGCTAATGCTGCATTTAACGGGTACCGATTATTTTGAGCCAATTACCGATGCAAAAAGTGTTGAAACATTAGCGCAAAGCCGTCACTTATGGCAGCAAGCGCTTGTGTCTGAAAACAGCACTATTTATCGTGGTGAATATTTAGCTGCGCAAATTTTATTAGCCTGCGAAAATAGTGAGCATGCACTTACATTTATACAATTACAGCAAGCTAAAGACAACGGTACGCTTTTAAATGTAGTGCAAAAATTTGCAGAGCCCCGTTACCAAGAAGGTTACGAAAAGGGCATTCACGATCATGACGCTAGTGCAATAATAGAGTCTTTACTTAATCAAAAAAGCACCCTCGATTTACTCATTTACCCAGTGAGTTGTAGGGTAGTTGCGCAGCTTTACAGCGCGCAATTGTCAGCAGAGCAGTTAGCTACTTTTTATCACCAAGCAAAAAATGCATTGTTGATGGAAACGCACTTTGGCGCAATTAACTTTATTAGCGCTTTAACATCTCAACTGAGTGAATATATCAGCGAGTTTTTAAATACGATACCTCGTATGCTTGTGCACTTTAGTGATTTATCAAGTGAGCTCAGCGCAGCATATTTAATTAAGCAATTGGCGCAGCAAAAAAGTGCAGATGAACCTCTGTTTATAGTATCTCAGCAAGCTAAAAACCTCGCCGAGCAGTTTAATAGTGATGCAAATAGTAAGGGGTTTAGCAAAGAGCTGACCCAAGCTAATACCACTCTAAACAGCACAGATGAGCGCGGTCTACTTTATTTAAGTTGGCTAAATGCCTATTGTTTACAACACAGTAATATTAGCGCTGAAGTTCAAGCTGAAGCTGCGAATTACCTTCATTTAACAGCCTCTACTTCTTTCAAATACAGCGTTTTAGATGTAAATACCGATAACACTGTTAGTGGATTAATGGGGCAGCATAAGCAAATAAGTGAGCAAACACTTCAAGTTGATTATGCGTCGTTTTATGCACGCACGCGAGAGTATATTACTGAACAAGTCCCCGCCTTTGAGCAATACCATTCTCTACGTAGTGAAATTTTAGCTGAGCAAAAAGAGCGCTTACAATTAGATGAATTTAAAGCGCGGCCTTTGAGCTCATTTGTACGAAACCAGCTTATTAACAAAGTGTATTTTCCAATTATTGGCGATAACTTAGCAAAACAAATTGGCTCAGCGGGTAAAAATAAACGTACCGATTTAATGGGTATGCTATTGCTTATATCACCGCCAGGGTATGGTAAAACAACACTTGTAGAATATGTAGCTAACCGCCTAGGATTAACATTTGTAAAAGTAAATTGCCCATCAATAGGGCACGACCAAGTATCGCTAGACCCATCTCAAGCCATTAACGCAACTGCCGAAAAAGAGATTGCTAAAATCAATCAAAGCTTTGAAATGGGCAATAACGTAATGCTTTATTTAGATGATATTCAGCATACTAACCCTGAGTTTTTACAAAAGTTTATTTCGCTATGTGATGGCTCGCGCCGAATTGATGGTGTGTGGAATGGCAAAAGTAAAACGTATGATTTACGCGGTAAAAAGTTTGCTGTGGTTATGGCGGGTAACCCCTATACCGAATCGGGTGAGAGCTTTAAAATACCAGATATGCTTGCTAACAGGGCCGATATTTATAACTTAGGTGATACGTTGGCAGGGTGCGAGCAAGAGTTTGCAATGAGCTTTATAGAAAACGCCCTTACGTCTAACTCCGTGCTTGCACCGCTGGCAAACAGAAATATGGACGACTTATACAAATTTGTGCGTATTTGCCAAGGTGAAGATATACCGTTAAACGGGCTTGAATATGGCTACTCACAGGCTGAGGCCAACGAAATTAAAGCAGTAATTAATAAACTGATTACTATTAGAGACACCGTATTAAAAGTAAATGCGCAATATATTGCTTCAGCTGCTCAAGATAACAACTACCGTACAGAGCCGCCGTTCAAGCTGCAAGGTAGTTACCGTAATATGAATAAAATGGCTGAAAAAGTCGTTGCGGCTATGAATGACGAAGAACTCGAAAACTTAATTTGTGATCATTACCGAGGTGAGGCTCAAACACTCAGTAAAGGTTCTGAAGAGAACCTACTTAAATTAGCTCAACTGCGAGGCACTTCTACAGAGCATGAGCAAGCGCGGTATGAGCAAATTAAAGGTGACTTTGTTAGATTAAATAAGCTTGATGGTGCCGGTAGCCCGGTAATGATGGCTGTTGAGCAAATGGGGTATTTGCATGAGGCTTTAGAGGGTATTGCAAATAAACTTAGTAAAAGTAATTTAAGTTATGACTACAATGCATCAATTGGCACGGTTGGCGAAAACTTGGCCAATTTAGATAACCGTCAGAGCTTTAATGTACTTAATGAAACACTTCAAAGTTTATTACACCAAGCGCCAGATAAGAGCAGTGTTGCAGAGCTAATTAGTGTAATTGAAAAAAGTAGCGCACATTCTCAGTTAAGCGAACTTAATAAAACACTTAGCGCTAATAATGTTAATCAAACAATTACCATCCTTGGGCAGCAGTTAGGTGAGGTTATTGCACAAAATAGTAATCAGGATGAAATTAAAGTTTTATCTGAAACCTTAAATCAGGCTATCACTAGTAATGATGTAAAGCAGCAATTAACTCAATTAGTGCAGGCATGGTCAGGTAAGCAATAGGTTAGAGTTAATGGTTAATGTCGCTTTACAATAAGCGACATTAATCATGCTTAGTATAAATTTAAGATGTGCGATTATTCTCTACCTTAAAAATCAAGATTCACATTAGGTAAGCACTCAAAGCCAGGCTTTGCAAATAAATAGCCTTGCATCAGCTCAACCCCCGCGTGTTTAAGCCACACGTATTCTTCTACTGTTTCTATACCTTCAGCTAGGGCTGTAATATTTAAATCACGAAACATGTTTAAGCAATGAGTTACTATTAATTGGCGTTTTGTATCGCGGTTAATATCGCGTATTAGCGCCATATCTAGCTTAATAATATCTGTTTGAAAGTCGGCAAGTAAGTTTAAGCCAGAGTAACCCGCACCAAAGTCATCAGTTGCGGTTTTAAACCCAAGAGACTGATAGTAATCAACCACACGTTTAATATGCGCGGTATCGTCTATCTTTTCTACCTCAGTGAATTCAAACATGATGTTTTGTATGGGAAAGTTATATTTTTTAGCCGCTTCTAAAGTGGTACGTATACATCGCTCTGGCTTATAAATAGCATTGGGTAAAAAGTTAATACTAAGCATTGAATTTATGCCTAGTTCTGAAGCAAGTTTTATGGCTTTAATACGACAAAGTTGATCGAATGCATATCTATTTTCTTCGTTCACCTTTGAGATAATAGAATAAGCAGACTCACCATTTAAACCTCTAACCAGTGCCTCATAGCCATAAACTAGGCTAGTATTACAATTTATAATAGGTTGAAAAGCCATTGAAAAATCAAATTCTAGGTTGTTTGCTTCAGCACAGTTGCTACATGTGATTTTTTCGCAATCATTTGATTTTTCATTCATTTAGCACATCCTCTTATATTAATTTCTTTAAGGTTAGTTGAGATAGGATCCTAACACAAACCTATTAAAGTATTGGTTTTTATATTTATGTACGTAATAAATGATTGCAAATTTACGTGTAAATTGATGACTAATGTCATATTAACTGATGACAAATGGCACCTTTCAGGCTTAAAAATTAAGGCAATAATAACCTTACATTTAAAGAGGAGAGCAAACATGAATACACCAGCATTTTTTGATAATTTAAAACGTTACTTTGTGGCTTTGGTATTTTTGACCGCGATAAACTTAATTACATCGCCAAATAATTTATGGGTAGTATGGCCTGCGTTGGGTATGGGGATTGCGCTGCTTAAAGATTTGTTAGATTTAACCAGTTCAAAAAGGTGTGGGTAATGAATGTTAAGCCAAGTAATAATTTACTTGGCTTAAGCTTCTTAATTTTAGTGTTTAAGTATTAGCGGTTTATGAGGCGCTCTCAAGTGTCGCGTTAAGTGAAATTTCTGTATTAAGCAGCTTTGAAATAGGGCAGCCTTCCTTAGTTTGCTCACACAATGCCTGAAATTGCTCGTTAGCAATATCTTTAATACGTGCGTTTACCTCAAGAGCGATATGAGTCACAGCAAAGCCATCATCTACTTCATCCAGGCTTACTGTTGCTTTGGTATCAATTTTATCGGCTGTAAAACCAGCGTCACCTAATGAAAGCGACAGCGCCATGCTAAAACAGGCACTGTGCGCCGCACCTACTAACTCCTCAGGGTTTGACCCTGGCTGATCTTCAAAGCGGGTATTAAAGCCATACGGTTGTTTATTAAGTGCGCCACTTTGCGTAGAAATACTGCCTTTGCCTGTTTTAATATCACCAGACCACGTTGAGTTTGCCGTTTTTTTAATCGTCATCGTCTTCTCCTTGCTTTGCGTGTAAGCTTTTCAGGCTCATTAAGCGTTATTTACATAAAACACTTAAAATAAAGCGCTAAAAGCCGAGTTACGCTAAACACTGCAATATAAACGCCAGTTAGAACTTATTGGCTTTTTGGAGCTGAGACTTGTTTTACTCAAAATAGGGAGTTAGGGCACACGCGTTGATGTCTATAGGGTTAAAGTCGAGCAAACCTTTATGGTTTAATTTTTATTTCGCTTGCAGCGCTCTGAGCAGTAAATAACGTTATCCCAATCGCGTTGCCATTTTTTACGCCATACAAATGGCTTATTACAAACAGGGCATATTTTTTGTGGCAGATGTAACTTTTTATGCGCCATGTTGAGCACTCTTTGCTTTTTGTTTTACTGTGCGAGTAAGCCCTACGTGTCTTTTTAATATATTAGGAATAGCACGCTTAACGTCTGCTCGCTCGCGGTATTGCCATAAGCGTTCGCGAGCTTGCTTTGAAGCATCGCTTAAATTGAGCATGGGTTCTGGATAATCTTCTCCTAATTTGAAGTCGTTAAATAATGCTTCCATTGGTGTTTGTTGCCAAGGCTCGTGTAAATATTCTATTGGCAATTTTTCAAGTTCGGGGCACCATTTTTTTATAAAGACGCCGGTTGGGTCTTGATCTTCAGACTGCTTAATCGGGTTGTAATGTCTAATGGTATTAATACCCGTTACCGACGCCTGCATTTGTATTTGCGGGTAGTGAATACCAGGTTCAAAATCTAAAAAGTAATTTGCCAGTGGCAAACTTGCCTGCTGCCAACTTATATTTAAATGATGTGTTACAAAGCTTACTAACATAGCGCGCATTCTAAAATTAACATAACCCGTTGCTTTTAAGCAGCGCATACAGGCATCAATAATAGGAATACCCGTTTGGCCTTGTGCCCAGCGCTCAATATCGCTTTTTACATTAGCGTCATCTCTGTAGGGAAACTCATGGTAGCCTGGGTTTAATGCGCTAAACTCCATAGTGCATTCACTTTCAAATTTTTGCATAAAGTGGCAATGCCAATGCAATCGCGATACAAAAGCAGCAAGGGGGCGCTTCCAGCCTTTTTTATCAGGGTGTTTTGAATGGTATTCATCAATAGCCATTTGGTACACCTGTTTAAGGCTAATATTTCCCCACGCCAAATAAGGTGAAAGCCTAGAGCAATGAGTACGGCTTAAACTTGGGCTAGATATTCCTTTTTGATACCCCTTACCGCGCTCTGCAAAAAAACTGTGTAATACACTATGGGCGTGTAATGAGCCGCCTACTTGAAAGTTGTCATCGCTTTGCGTGTAGCTGTTGGGCAATTTGGGTGTTTGGTAGTTATTAAGTGTAATGGTTTTTATGTTTTTCCAATTAGGAATAGCGACAGGGGCCTGCATTGTTTGTTGCCAGCGTTCGTTCCAATTACTTCGATTTTTTTTGCCACGAATAACAGCACCCGTTTGTGATTCTTGCCAGTGTACCTGTTGCTCCTTACACCACGCAGCAACGGCTTTATCTCGCTCAAAGGTATTATTTAAGCCAATTTCTTGATGGCTGTATAAGTTTATTATTTGATACGTTCGATTAAGCGCATTTAAAAGAGTAAGCATGTCTTGGCTAAAAATATAAAGCGTTGCGTTAAAGCGCTTTAGTTGGCTGTTTATTTGTGTGATTGATTGATAAACAAAGCGCCAATGCCGCTCGTTATAATGCGCATCCTCAAGCATAAGCGGCTCAAAGTTATAAATAAGTAGCGTCGGTATATCGCTATTAAAGGCATGTTTTAGTGGAAGGTGATCTGATAAGCGTAAATCGCGTTTAAACCACACTATGTTTATTTTTTCAGGCATGTATTTGCTTATAACTTTAAATAATAAAATTAACTCATTACTAATTTAGGTTTGCTAGGTTTCTAACTCATGCTGTGGTTAAATCAGCTTAAGCTTTAGTATTAATAATTAAACCAGCAAAAGTTTGTAAGTACTTATACGCAAGATATTAAAATTACGATTTAGCTTTAAATATTAAAAAGGAAAAATATGTTTTTAGATTTAACTAAAAATAAAGATTTGAATGTTTACTCTTACCTAGTGGGGGGGATTAGTCCACGTCCTATTGCATGGGTAAGTACATTAAATGAAGATGGAGTGGCAAACGTGGCGCCATATTCTTTTTTTACTGTAGCGAGCTGTAACCCGCCAGTACTGAGTGTTACGCAGGTAAATCCTCGAGATAAAGCAATTAAAGATACTTTAGCGAATGTATTAGCTACTAAAGAGTGTGTAGTTAATATTGTAAGCCATGCTCAGGTTGAAAAAATGAATCAAAGCTGCGCAAACTACGCCAGTGATGTGAGTGAATTTGATGCGGCTAATATTACTAAGGTAGCGAGTGAAATGGTTGCCGTCCCAGGTGTTGCCGATTCAAAAGTACGCTACGAATGTAAACTTAGAGAAGTGATTACATTTTCAAGCGAACCCGGTGGCGGGCAAATGATACTGTTAGATATTGTTGGTATTTGCGTTGAAGATGAAACATTGGTTGATGGCTATATAGATCCTACTAATTTAGATTCAGTAGGTCGTATGGGCGGAGATTATTACGCAACCACAAGAGATAAATTTGTTCTTAAACGTCCATCATAATATGGGCGTTTAATATTTTATAATTTGTGCACATTGTTTGCACTTTTACTTGTTAAGTTTATTTATTAAACGTAAATGTAAAAGGTTCAAATAGTGAAAGCGCTTTATAAGAAAAACACCTCAAACATCACAAAATTATTTGGCTTAAGTGCACTGTGTATTGCATTAACAGCATGTAATAGCGAATCAACAAATACAACCACAGACAGCGATACTGTTAGTAACAGTGTACCAAGCGTAGATGCGGGTATTGATCAAACAGTTTACGCAGGCGATACCGTTTATTTAAATGCAAGCGTTGAAGACGATGACGACGTATCTGTAACTTGGTCGCAAACATCAGGTACCACTGTTACGCTTACATCAAGTACAACATTAACGAGCGAATTTACAGCGCCAGAAGTACTAACTGACGAGTCGTTAGTGTTTGAATTAAGCGCTGACGATAGCGTAAACAGCGCTGTGATTGACACTGTTACAATTAACGTTGTTGCATCCTCTGTAGCTTTATCAAATACAGATGTAAAGCTTGCAAGTTGGATAATTAACAACGATACAACGTCTACTTACATACAAAATAATGGTGCTGTGGTTGAAGATGTGCAGTCGGCCGAACTTGTTACTATTACACAAGAAAGCACAGATGTTGAATACATGTACGTGCAAACAACTGATATTCCAAAGTACGATATTACCCTCACACAAGAACAGGTTGATGCATTAAACAATCGCCCGCGCGCAACAAGCGACTTTTATAATGGGGTTACCTCAGCTGTTGCTGGACAAACTGTTTTATTCGGTGAAGACATCGGTTATATAAGTAGCACTCAAAACTGTAATGATACAGGTGGCGCAGGTTACTGGCCGCCAGGTCCGAGCTGCCCTACAGAGCAAAGTGTAGAGGCCTATTTCCCGGTTACCCCTACTGATTTGTCAGGCACCGACACATGTGAAACAGGCTTAGGCACAGTTGGCTTAATGGTAAATGGTACCAGTATATTTAACTGGGGCGATGGTATGAGTTATGGTGATAATGTGTGGTATACGCTGGCTCCAATTGCAGAGCAATACGATGTAGATATATGTGGTGGGCATGCCGCAAATGGTGAATACCATCATCATTTTTACACAAGTTGCTTGGCTGGTTTATTAGAAGATGATGGCGATGCACATTCTCCTATTTATGGTTTTGCTGCTGATGGCTATCCTCTTTATGGCCCTTACGAAAGTGATGGGCAACTTGCTGTGAGTGGCTGGGAAATACGTGACTATGGCGCTGCAACAAGCGAAGGAGGCTGTGGTAGTGAAGGTGAACGTAGCTGTATATTAGTTGACCAGTACGACATTAGCCAAGGCACTCAAGTAAGTGAAGCAGGCCCTGGTATAGGTGAAGAAGTAACGACACTTTCAGGGAACACTCTTAATGCTGATGATGGTTACTATTTTGAGGATTATTACTATGCACAAAAAACAGTAACAGGTGCTCAATTAGATGAGCATAACGGCCACGATACTAACGATGGTAAGGGTTATCACTACCATATAACACTCACGCTAGACAGCGATGGTAAATTACAGCCTGCTTTCCCTTATCAAATAGGGCCGCGTTTTAAGGGGCAATTAGCAGATAATTCAATTGGTCGCTGTGATACTGGCGAAACGATGGGGCCGCCGCCAGGCGTTTAAGGAGTCGATATGCCTTATGTTCAATACGCATTGATCCTTATTTCTACTATGCTATTTAGCGTTAAGCTTTATGCGCAGCAGGAAATGATGGATCATAGTCATATGCCTATAGCTGTGCCAAATAATGCTCTTATACCGGCGCTGAGCCTTACGTTATTAAAAGATAGTATGTCGGGTTATAACTTAGTATTAAACACGCAGCGTTATGATTTATCTGTTCCGCCAGCTGATACAATGAGTATGCAACAAATGATGAGCGCAACTACAAACCCAAGTAGTGGTTTTTTACAAGGGCATGCCCATCTGTATATCAATGGCGTTAAAATACAGCGAGTATACGGACATGCATTGCATTTACCTGCTAACTTATTTAAAAGTGGCATAAATACAGTATCTGTTACTTTGAATAATCATGGTCATATGTACTGGACCGCTAAAGGCAAAAAAATAGTTGCTACGTTGTATGTTAACGATCAAACCAAAGACTTTATAACATACCGATTTGAAAGCTTTCCCAGCAAGGTTGAAAACACGCATTAATGAAAATCCATAATAAACTTTTTTTAATATTATTTAGCTTTACTTTTAGCATTATTGCGGGGTTAGTTGTACTTATTCAGTACAGTATCGGCCAAGGTGTTATTGATTTTGTTAATGCAAAAGAACTAAAGGCACTAGAGCCACTTGCGGCGCAATTAGCAAAACAATATGAACGTAATGCTTCATGGAAAAAAATAATAGGAGACGATCAACGCTTCTTAAGACTGGTTGAGTCTCAACTCCAATCAAGCCAGTTTTTACCCAGTTTACCAGACATGCCTGCTAGGCAGTCTAACAGGGGAGAGCGAAGGCCTAGACCATCTCAGCATATGGGGCAAAGAGATCATCGCCCACCACCAGAGTATGCAGCGCATTACGTATTACTTGATAAGAATAAGCAGCGTATCTTTGGTAAGCTTTTTGACGACTTAAGATATATAAATACACCTGTTGTTTTAAATGGCGAAACAATCGCCTATTTAGGTGTATCAAAAAGAAAAAGCTTAGCGGATGGCTATGAACTCGATTTTTTAAAGCAGCAAACTAATTACCTGTGGCTTATAGCACTTACTGCTGGGCTACTTACTTTATTGTTGTCTTTTTTATTATCGAGGCATTTAGTTGGCCCAGTAAAGCAGATTGCTAATGGCATGCACAAGCTTACTAAGGGGCAATACAGTACGAAGCTTTCGCTTGAGCGAAAAGACGAATTAGGCCAGCTTAGTGAAGACTTTAATACGCTTGCCTTTACGCTTGCCAAAGACGAGCAAGTACGTAAACGTTGGCTTGCTAATATTTCTCACGAACTTAGAACGCCAATGAGTATTTTACTTGGTGAGCTTGAAGCTATGTTACTTGGAATACGCGAACCAAATAATAAAAATATAAGTTCTGCGAACGACGAGGCGCTGCATTTAAAACGCTTAATTGACGATTTACATATGTTAAATAGTGCTGAGTTAGGTGGTATGCACTACACCAAACAACCAACTGATATTGGTTTATTATTAAATTCTATTGAGCAAAAATACCAAGTACTATTTGAGCAACATAAAATAAATTTTTATTTATTAAATAGCTCCAAGCATGCCATTGTTGAAGCAGATAAAACACGTATATTACAGTTGCTTGATAATATTTTAATGAATGCAGTGCACTACGCACAGTGCTCAACTATCTCCTTAACTGCTCGTAATATGGAGATTAAAAACAAGCTTTATTTAGAAATGACGATAGAAGACAATGGCGTAGGGGTTGATAAAACGCACTTATCGCACTTATTTGAGTACTTATACCGCGTTGACAGCGCTCGAAATCGACAAGAAGGTGGCTCTGGTTTGGGCTTATCAATTTGCCAGCATATTGTTAAAGGCCATCAGGGTGAAATAGCGGCTGAAAAAGCAAGTTTAGGTGGTTTAGCGATTATTATTCGCCTGCCTTTAGTAAAGGTTTAGAGGACAGTATGGAAGATCAAATACTTATTGTTGAAGATGAAATAAAGTTAGCACACTTAATGAGCGACTTTTTAACAAGTCATCATTACGCAACACACATCATTAATCACGGTAATGAGGTGCTACCTTGGCTTGAGCACAACCGACCAAGCTTAATATTACTCGATATAATGTTACCTGGGCAAAGTGGTATTGAGCTGTGTAAAGCGATAAGAAAGTTCTCTAATGTGCCTATTATTATGGTATCGGCAAAAGTAGAGGAAATAGATCGTCTACTCGGCCTAGAATTAGGAGCCGATGACTATATATGCAAACCGTTTAGCTATGCTGAGCTGGTGGCGCGTGTAAAAGCTATTTTAAGGCGCTTAACAAGCATTACAGATATTAGCTCATCAACAATGAAGCTAGATGAAAGTACTTACAGTGTTCAATACAAAGCAACCAGTATAGAGCTTACAAATTTTGAGTTTCAGTTATTTAAACCTTTATTTAATAACCCAAATCGTATTTTTTCGCGTGATAGCTTAATGGATACTATGTATGCAGACCAACGTATTGTGAGTCATCGAACTATAGACAGCCACATTAAAAAGTTACGCAAAAAGCTTGATGAAGTAACCCAAACCGACAGTGTGATTCAGTCGGTTTATGGGGTGGGGTATCGCTTTGTACATCCTCAATAGGTAAGTATTGGGTGTTTTTATTCTTCGTCAGCGTTTTTAATGCGCTCTAAACGGTCGAACTCTTCATATTCGGCCGCTTGAATTTCATCAAGAATAGCATCTACGTCAGCAGCTTCGGTGCTGTCTTCAAATTCACCACTTAAGGTTGTATTTGGCGTTAGGCTTGCTTCTTCAAATAAAGCCCACATTTCTTTAGCGTATTGCGTTTTTAATAAACTCGGCGCAAATTCACCGTAGTAACGGCGCATATTGTTTACATCGCGAGTAAACATAGCTTGAGCACTGTTATTAGCTGCAGCGTTGACGGCTTGAGGTAGGTCAATTATTACTGGTCCATTAGTATCTACAAGCACGTTAAACTCAGATAAGTCACCATGAATAATACCCGTGCAGAGCATAAGTTTGATGTAATGAATCATCATTTTATATTGCTCTATAGCTTGCTCTTGGGTAAGCGTTACATGACCTAATTGCGGAGCTACATCACCATCTTCATCACACACAAGCTCCATTAACAGTACGCCATCAATACAATAATAAGTGTCGGGAACTCTTACGCCAGCTCGTGATAAACGTGAAAGGGCGTCTACCTCAGCATTTTGCCAAATCTCTTCTTCTAATTGACGGCCATAGCTTGAACGTTTACCCATTGCACGAGCTTTCCGTCCGCCTCTTACTTTGCGGCCTTCTTGATATTGGGCTGCTTTTTTAAAGCTACGCTTAACAGCATCTTTGTAAACTTTAGCGCAGCGAATTTCACCACTACTACGTACTACAAATACATCGGCTTCTTTACCACTCATTAAGCGGCTGATCACTTCGTCGATTAAACCATCATCAACAAGAGGTTGTAGGCGTTTAGGTATTTTCACAGTTGTACTACTAGAAAAATTGGAAGGTTAAACATGTAATTTAAAGAGTCCTTAAATATTTGTAATGTGTATTAACAGTATACGCTAGCTGTTTTTATACTGTGCACAATAACCGAAATTATGACTAAGGTAAAAATAACATGATAAAAACCGAGTTTATTTTCACTTCCTTATTGTTTGCACATTGTTTGCTATTTTCAAGCGTAATATATAAATACACCCTAATTAATATTTTACGCAAGGTTACCACTATGAAGAATTTTTCAATCTTTGCAGCTGTTACATTATTATCAGTGGCTTTTTCTGCCAATGTGGCCGCTAGAGGCGGTGATAACCCACCACCTAAACCTGACTTTTCAAGTATAGATACAGATGGCGATGGTGTTATAAGCCTTGCTGAATTTAGTGAAAGCGCGCCACCACAAGGTGATGCGCAAACTATTTTCGATGAAATAGACGCTGATGGAAATGGCGAAATTAGCGAACAAGAATTAAGTGAACATAAGCCACCACGTCGTAGTCGTTAAAGGAGATTTAAGATGATCAACAGTATTGGTAGTTCATCGAGTTTTATGACTCAACAAAGTAGCCAAGTGAGTGCTTTAACCACTAAACAAACTGACTTTGTAAAAGAAACACTTGCTGAGTTTGATCCAGAAAACTTAAGTGCAGAAGATGCGCAAAGTATTCAAGCTGCATTTGAAGAGCAAGGTATTTCGCCTACAAAAGAGCTTGCCGATTTAATGAGTGAGCTTGAATTTGATGCTAAAAGCATTGGTGATGCAGGACGACCTGAAGGGCAACGCCCGCCGCCACCGCCACAAAACTCATTAGAGTCTGTTGATACTGACGAAGTAGTAAGTTACTTAGATGAGTTACTTACTGAATATTCAAGCCAGCTATCTGATGAAGATAAAGAGTCTATCTTGTCTTCAGTACAAGAAAAATTTGGTTTAAGTGAAGGCGATTCATTGCTGAATGTAACTGCTTAGGTGTTATAACTTGAGGTAAAGCTGACTGTTTATCCTTAGGTCTTAAGTCCAAAGCTCGGTTAATGTGTTTAACATTGCCGAGCTTTTTTTGTTGGCTTTTTAAAATGTTTAATTTAATTGTGTTTTGATTTTGCTGGTGCCATCTTTTTCTGTAAATTTAAATACAAAATCTTTTTTACCATCTTGGTTTATATCAACCAGCAAAATATCTTTATTATTTTTGGGAAGTGTTAATTTTAGTTTTTTACGTTTTTTATTAAGTAAAGAGCCTTGTTCTCCATAATAAATATGCAGTGTTTTTTTACTGTACTTGTACACAGCGTCTATTTGGCTATCGCCGTTTATATCTCCTAAATAGAGCGCTGGTGATGACTCACCTCCATTCATACCTACTTCCATTTCTAAATCGAGCTCTATGCCTGACTTACTTGCAAATGAGCCATCACTTTGCTGTTTGTATAAATTCATCTCTACATCAACATCTGTGCTACCACCGCCCATAGCCATTGATGCAATAGTGCCTAAACCAATATCTAAATCCATTTTTTGTAAATCAATTAAGCCATCGTTATTAAAGTCTGTTTTTAGCAATAACTCGCTCGGGCCCTGTGTTTCAAATAAGTTGATAGGCGTTGCGCTAAAGCCGCCTTCATTTCCTAAATATAAAGTATGGGCTATCTTAATGTCTAGTGAGTCCATACCTTGTGTTGGTTTAAATTGCCTAGTAGTAAAATCTAAAAGTCCATCGTTGTTTACATCTAAGAGCTGCTTAATTTTTCGCGTTTCGCCGTTACTTAGTTCGCCTAGTTCAATATTAAAATTAATAGGGGTTAAGGCATCGGCATAACCTTGTGCATTCGCTAACAATACATTAGCACCAAAGTCGCTGGCAAAAACTAAGTCGCTTACACCGTCTTTATTAAAATCAATAATAACGGGTTGGTTGTTTATATTAACCTCAAGAGTGAGCCCTTTTTCTGAAAATCGTCCATTATACTCAGCTGCTTGTTCAAATCTATTTGGCTTGAATGCTCCCTCATTATTTTGAATATACAAGGTACTACTAGTTAAGTCGGGAATTAAAATATCGCTAAGGCCATCATTATTGGCATCAAAAACAAAATTTATTTTTTCAAATTTATCTACTTTCAATTGGCTAATCACTGAACTGTAATTAAATAAAAGCTCAGCTTCTCCTGCTGTACTTTTATAAACACCGCTCTCAGTTAACACTAGCGCCTGTTTATCTGTTGTATTTGCAATAGTGGCTACATCAAAACCAAAAGCATTTTTAGGTAAAGTTAGCTCATGACTTTTTGAGGTTAGTAAATTAATTACCTCTAGTTGCTTTGACTCTTTGTTATAAGCGAATAGAGTGGGGGAATCGGTAGTGATCAATTCATCTGTTGTTTTTATTACCATTGTTTGTGCAAAAACGCTTGCTGGTGTAAGTAAAATGGCGAGTGAGTAACAAAGAGGCTTTAGCATGTTAAATCCTTTTACAAAAATTAGTACCACTACAAATAAGTTAAACTGTAATGATTAAGATGCAATTAGACTACGCTATAAAAGGTTTCCTCAGTGTAAGTAATTGTAATAATTTGTTTAATGAAATGTGTTTATAAGTAAGGGTTTGAGGCAGGATCTTAAAAAACTAGCTACAGAGTTTATTTTGCTCATTTAAATATGAGTTTACAAATGCTTGCTCCATAGGCTTTGAAAAGTAGTAACCTTGTAAGTGAGATACGCCAATATCCGTAAGCGTATTGGATTGCTCTATTGTTTCTACGCCTTCTGCAACCACCATAAAATCGAGCGAAGAGGCCATCTGAACTATCGCATGAATAATGCTCAAACCACGTTTATCCATATTCTGAATAAAGCTTCTATCTATTTTTACTATATCTACACCTATATCTAACATGCTAGAAAGCGATGAATACCCAGTGCCAAAATCATCAATTGAGATACAAAAACCTTGCTTTTGTAGTGCTTTTACAGCGGTTAAAAACGTGAGTTTGTCTTCTGCAAATACAGATTCAGTAATTTCAATATGTAAATTTTTAGGCTCTACGTCATAAATGTTTACTATATTAACAACTTTAGTCACAAATTCAGGGTCTTGGAGTTGAATGACTGATACATTGACACTCACTGCAATGTGAGGTTCTAAGTGGTTAAACTTTTGAGCCTGCACACATGCTTGCTGTATTACCCAAAGCCCTAGTTCGGTAATTAAACCGTATTGTTCCGCAATTGCTATAAACTCGTCGGGAAAAATATTTTCTCCATCAAGTTGCCAGCGTAATAGCGACTCAAATGACGTAACTTTATTTGTTCTACTATCAACAATGGGTTGGAAAACGAGCCTTAAACTATTTTCTTTTATTGCACTCGCTAATCGGTAACTTAATAGGTTTTCTCGTTCTTGTTTGAGTTTAAGGGAGTCGTTATATATATTGACGCTACCTTTTGCTATGCGTTTTTGATGGTACATAGAAATATCAGCAGAACGAATTAAAGTATTGAGGCTATCGCCATGTTCAGGGTACATAGCTATACCAATTGTTGCAGATACCCACTTTTGGTATTTGTATTTTTCATGTTCGGCACCAATGCTTTGAAGTACATTATTAGCAAATTCGACTAACTGTGGTGTATCTTGGTATTGAGTCAAAATTAAAAATTCATCTCCACCCCATCTGCATTTGTAGAGTTGCTGATCGCATACGTTACTAATTCTACGAGCGACTTCTTTTAAAACTTTATCACCTACTTTATGTCCTAAAGTATCATTTATTTGCTTAAACCCGTCTAAGTCTACAAATAATAAAGCAAATGGCTCGTCTGGGTTTTCGCATAAGCGCTTATTTGCATTTTTTAAAAATGCGGTTCTGTTTAAAAGATTTGTAAGTGGATCTGTGTTTGATAAACGATAGATTTCCTCTGTTCTTCGCTCTACTTTATCCTCCATTTCATCGAGTAATTCTCTATTTTGATTTTTTAACTTTATTGCGCTTTGTGTAAATGTGGCGGACTTATAAGATGAAGCTATCATGATAGCGGTAAAGGTTAATCCCAAAATACCTAAAACATAATTATAGTTATCATCAGACAGCGTTAGTAAAAAAGAGTAGGGCGCTAATAAAATAAAGCTATAAAGCACGGCTGTAATTCTACTTCCAGATAACAAGTTGGCAGAGCCGCCAGCAAAAGCAGATAAAATAGCAATGGTAGTTGTTATTTCTATGGTGGATGAGCTGCTATGAAACCAAAGTGCGTAACCGCACCATGAAGTAGAAGTTAAAATACATCCAATTGAAAAACGCTTTAGGTAGTTATTTGCATAAAATAATGGGTTGCTTTTTTTATCCTTTAAGAACCAAATGACATCTATAGCGCGTGCGGCTAATATGGAAATCATAATAGTTAGCCACACCCCTTTTTCGTGTGATGTTTGTTGGTTGCTCAAATCAAACGCAAATACCAGTATAAAGCTTACAACAGTGGAAATAGCAATGCCTGAAATAGCATTAGAGTACAAAATTTTAACTGCTTCTCTACGTTCTTCACTATTTAAATTTCTATATGGCACTAAGTAAAACCTTATGCAAAAGCTACGTTTATTAATATTGTAGCTTTGAAGAAAATACACCTTATTTTAGTGATAAAAATGTATTAAACACTTTTATTCGCAAGGTGCTAATTATTGGTATAAAAATAAATATAGTTTATGAGCTTAAAAGAAAAAAGTGTCGTTAATAAAAAAGGCCCATAATAATTACTATGGGCCTTTAAAAAATTGACTATACGATTTAGTTTTTAAAAGTCGCTATCGTTATGGCGCTCTGCCATTTGTTCTTCTTCAGGCCCCCAAACACGGTTTACACGGCGTCCGCGCTTAACAGCAGGACGCTGCGATACTTGCTTAGCCCAGCGCATAACGTGCGTATACGAAGCTACATCTAAAAATTCGGCTGCATCGTAAAGATCCCCTAGTACTAGTGAGCCATACCATGGCCAAATTGCAATATCGGCAATTGAGTACTCATCGCCTGCCATGTATTCGTTTTCGCTTAAATGGCGGTTTAGTACATCAAGTTGGCGTTTAACTTCCATAGTAAAACGGTCTATAGGGTATTGTATTTTATTCGGAGCATAACTATAAAAGTGGCCAAATCCGCCACCTAAATAGGGGGCAGATCCCATTTGCCAAAATAGCCAGTTACGACACTGCGTTTTAGCTTGTAAATCTTTTGGAATAAGTACATCAAATTTTTCAGCTAGGTATTGAAGTATTGAACCTGATTCAAAAATACGGGTAGGGGGCGTTGTTGAATGATCCATTAATGCTGGAATTTTTGAATTAGGGTTAATATCAACGAAGTCAGAACCAAACTGATCGCCTTCACTAATATCAATTAAATATGCATCGTAATCAGCATCGGTGCAGCCAAGCTGTAAAAGCTCTTCAAACATGATTGTTGCTTTTTGACCATTGGGTGTTGCTAATGAGTAAAGCTGAAATGCATGCTCACCAATTGGTAGGCTTTTGTCGTGAGTAGCACCTGCAATAGGACGATTTATATTGGCAAATTTACCACCACTTTCACTTTCCCACGTCCAGACTTTTGCCGGTGTGTATCCGTTATCATTGCTCATATAAACCTCAATTGTTGAAAAATATTGACTGATAAATAATAAGTAAGGGCTAAAAGGATAATTAAAAGACCTTACCTGCCTTTTAAGCGATCTGATTTTGCTAACTTATAACCTAAAAAGAACCCGCTTAATGCACCAAATAAGTGGCTTTCAAACGAGACATGAAAGCGCTGTGGTAATACGCCCCAAATAAATCCGCTGTAGAGCACAGCAACTGCTATTGCAATTATAATAGATTTGAATGAGCGCCTAACTACGCCGTAGCAAAGTATAAAGCCCCATAAACCATATATAACGCCGCTTAAACCAACATGAAAGCTACTACGGCCAAAAGCCCAAACTAAAAGGCCACCAACTAGTGCGGTAAATATAAACACGTTGTAAAAGCGTTTTACGCTGTATTGGCAAATTAGCAAACTTAATACAATAAAGGGGATCATGTTACTTGCAAAGTGCCACCAACTGCCGTGTAAAAACGGGGCGCATAAAATACCAATTAAGCCTTTAACGCTACGGGGATAGATACCTAAACCATTTAATGTAATACCCGGTAAACTATTAATTACCTGTAATATTAAGCAAATAAATACAATACTGAATATTGCAAAGCGTGTACTACTAATAAGTGAATACGATGAAGGCTTAGCGGCCATTTAAACGTCCTAGTGGAATTATTTTGTACCAGTATAGGAGTTAGGTTTAGCTATTAAAAGCGATTTAATGCCAGTGCTATAAAAGTATAAGAGCGGTACTGATTACCGCTCTTTAAAGTTTAATTAACTAAGTTTAGCTAATAATTTTTTAGCGGCTTGTTCAGAGCTTGCTGGATTTTGACCTGTGATCACTAAGCCATCTTCAAGCGCTAATACACCCCAGTCGTCAGTTTTTTGATAATCGCCACCTTTTTTGATTAGCTCGTCTTCCACTAAAAATGGCACGATATCGGTAAGCTGCACTGCGGCTTCTTCTGAATTAGTAAAGCCTGTTACTTTTTTACCTGCAACTAAGGCATTGCCGTCTGCATCTTTAACATTTAAAAAAGCTGCACTAGCGTGACACACCGCTGCCACTGGTTTTTGTGATTTTACAAAGTCTTCGATAAGAGAAATTGAATCTGTGTTATCTACTAAATCCCAAAGCGGGCCATGGCCGCCTGGGTAAAATACCGCGTCAAAGTCGCTCGCATTTACTTCACTTAGCACTTTAGTATTTGCCATTAGAGTTTGTGCCGCGCTGTCTGCATCGTAGCGCTTAGTTGCATCTGTTTCAAAATCAGCAAGTGTGCTTGTAGGGTCAATAGGTGGCTGACCGCCCGCAGGTGAAGCAAGTGTTACGTCTGCGCCTGCATCTACAAATGCGTAGTAAGGGGCTGCAAATTCTTCTACCCAAAAACCTGTTTTTTCACCGGTGTTACCAAGCTCCGAATGTGACGTAAGTACCATAAGTATTTTTTTAGCCATGACAATATTCCTTCGATTATTGAGTAAATTAATTAGGTTTGGTTTTCACCAAAGCGTTGTAAATACTATATGCACTTAAAAGACTTTAAACAACGATGATAAATTCAACTTTATTGGTTTAATAATTGATACAATAATGACATTGAATAGGCAAAAGCAGGATTTTGTTATGAAAGTGTCGTTTGAGCAACTTAAAAGTATGGTGGTGTTTGCACAAATAGTAGAGCAGGGTAGCTTAACAGCCGCAGCTAAACAGTTAGGCTTAACACGTGCTGTGGCAAGTTATCATTTAAAAAAACTCGAAACACAGTTAGAAGTAACATTGCTTAACCGCTCAACCCGCACAATGGCGCTAACCGAAGCCGGCATCGCTTATTACGAGCGCTGTAGAGTGATCACAGAGCAAGCCAATGCGGCTAATCAGCAAATAGAAAATATTAAAAGTGAACCGCAGGGCTTATTAAAAATTAGCTGCCCGGTTAATGTTGGTATGCAATTAATAGTGCCCGCGATTAATACGTTTAAACGCCAATACCCTAAAATTGACATAGACTTACAGCTAAGCGATGACGTGGTCGATATTATTAAAAATGGCTTTGATTTTGCCATACGTGGTGTTGCGTTAAGTGACTCTAACTTACAAGCGACTAAATTAACCACAATGAGCACTTGCATATGTGGCTCCCCAGATTATTTTGAATATTTTGGTAAGCCTAATACCCCACAGGCGTTAGCTGCTCATAAATGGGTGGTTTATCAATTGGGCAGTAAAACATTAACCCTTCAAAAAGAGGGCAAAAAACACGAGATTACAATGCAAGGCGGCTTAAGCACTAACAATGCGGCGGCTCGTACTGCATTTGTAGAGGCAGGGCACGGGCTTGGCCGTATTCCGCTTTATGACGCGGGGCCTAAAGTACAAGCTGGGCTGCTAGAAATAATACTTGATGACTATAAAAGTAAAGATATAGAGCTTTATGGTGTGTTTCCGCCAGGGGCAGCAGGCTCTAAAAAACTTAGGCTGTTTATTGATTACTTAAAAGCGTATTTTGTAAAACAGCACACCGCGTTGGGCATGCTGAAAAACGTTTAAAAAGCTTTGTGTTAAAGCGTGCGGCTAAATAACGCAACAGCTTGCTGATACATAGTGATTGCAAGTGCGGCATCGTAGCGCTCGCCCTCATCACGCATAAACGCATGCTGCGCGTTTACTTCTTGCCATTGGTAGTTAATATCCGTAGCTACACATTGTTGATAAATTTTGCTACGGCCTTCCTTGGGTACATGTGGGTCTTGTTTACCCCAAATAAAGTGTATTTCGCCTTGAATATCGGCCATGCGTTCAAATGAGTTATTTCCCGCTTGAGCAGGCAAGGTATCACTATGAATATCGGTTGCGTATAAGCAAAATGCGGCTTTTATGTGTGGGTTTAACGCGGCTCTGTAAGCTAAATGTCCACCAATACATACACCCATAGCCCCTAGCGTACCTGTACAGTAATCTTGCTGTTTTACAAAGTCGATAAGCGCTTGTGTGTCGCTATCGTGGTGTTCAAGTGGCTTTTCCCACTTATCGGCATTGCCTTTATCTTTACCTGCATCGTCGTACGCAAGTACAGTACCGATAGGGTTTAGCTCATGAAATACCTCAGGTACTAACACCACAAAACCATGGCTTGCTAAAATAGCGGCGCTGCGAGCAATTGGTGCTGTTTGCTGAAAAATTTCTGAGTAAAAAATAATAGCGGGGTAATGGCCCTGTGCTTGTGGGCGGTATACGGTGGTTCGCATTAAACCAGTGGGTGTGTTTAGGTCGGTATTATGGTGTTGGACTATCATAAAGCGCTCAGTTAAATAATTAATAAGGTTATGGTAACTGAGCGCAAAAAAATAAACGACTACTGATACTGGTTTTTTAAATGCTTGCTGGCATTTTATTACAACTAGCGTAATAACTTACCGTTGCTGGCCAATCAGAAAATATAGCCATAACGCCGACATCTTGTGCCAGTACATCAACAACTGTCATCATATCGCCATCGTTATCTATTACATCCGCTATTGATTGATAGTAATAACCACCGCCTTCGTTAAGTGGTCCTGAGCGCTCAAGGCTCCATGCTATAAGTTCAAGGCCTGCGGCTTTTGCATTAATAGCATATTGAGAAGGCACAATATCATTATTGTTATTGATACTTAACATCATCCAAATAGGGGGCGCTAAAATTTTAACGCCATCGGTAACCAGTTCTTCCATACTTGGCTGCCACGTATCTGGGTTACTTGGATCAAATCCCGCTTCGCTGTCGCGCCCATCTAAATAAACACTTTGATTAGCAAAGTCGGGGTTGTTATTTATCCAGTATTTAACATCATCAAGATTAAATGATTGCGGATAAACACGATTACTCGGTACATCTAATTGGGTGTATTCATCAAGCATTTTTTGAGCATATTGCTGCTGCGTCATGCCATCAAAAGGCATACTTACTTGCGGCGATTTAAGCTCCGGGGTCATTTTTACATCAAGCGCTTTAAACAATTCAATACTTTGCTTATGAGTCATTAAAGTACCGCTTGTGGCGTATAAATCTGTGCGCCAGCTGGGCGTGCCTTGCATGTATTCATCGACAGTAGTGGCTTGTGGATTAGCCCCATCCATTTTGCCTTCAAGCGTTAAAAACTCCGCTAAACTTATATCACTGGTACAACATTTAGCTGAAGCGGCAATACCACTTGCTGAGTCTGCGGGTGTAAAAGGGACGCTACATTTAGCAGCAAGCTCAGGAATGGCTAAAATATTAGTAGTGGTGTGTAAATCACATTGTGAATGGCGACACACTAGCTCTTTGTCGCTTGTAAATGTAACATCGCACTCAATAACACCCGCGCCCATTCGCGCGGCAGCAGTATAAGACTCTTTAGTGTGCTCTGGGTATTGCATAGGGGCGCCGCGATGCCCAATAGAAAAGTCGGTTTTATAAAAGGGGCCGTCTTTACACGATTCTAATTTAGTTTTTAAATCGCTCTGTGCCATATCATTAATAAGGTAATCGGCGCGAGTCCCTAATTGAATGTCTGGCGTATCGCCTTTTGCCACTTCAACAATAACAGGGGTAGGCACTTCGACAACTTCGACGATGGTGTTGGTAACAACAACGTCTTTTTCGACTACTTTTACATCGTCGTCGCAACCGCTTAGAAGCGTAAGTGCTAAAGAGCTCATTATTAGGGTGAGATGTTTCATGTTTGTTCCTTAACGTTATTTTCCTCAACCCTAACCAGATTTAATGACAAATTAGCTACATTGATGTGACGTTCTGTTTATTTGTACCTATTTGATTAATTATTAGTGCTGCCAACATAATAGCCCCACCAATAGATAACCTTATAATGTCGGCATCTTTATTCCAAATGAGTACGTTAACTATAATTCCGGCTGGGATCAGCAAGTTATTCATTACCGCTAATGCACCAACGTTTACTTTGGTTGCCCCTTTATTCCATAAAAAGTAACCAAGGCCCGATGCAATAACGCCTAAGTAAATAAGTATGCCCCATTGAGTAGAAGTGCTTGGTAATTTGTTGGAATTACCAAATAACGCATAACATATTGTAGCCACAATAAGTGCGCCTATAAAAAACCAGCCAAACACGGTTTTATCATCAAGTTTATTATTTGCCATTAAACGCTTGTAAGTAACTTGCCCGGTCGCAAAGCTAAGGTTAGCGCCTTGAACGAGTAACAACCCCATAATGAAGTTACTATTTAGGTTTTCCCAGCGAATAGCCACAGCACCTAGCACGGCTATTAAGGCGACTATAAAAAAGCGGGGGTTAAAGTGTTTGTTTAAGCCATCGTTTAAAAGTGTAATGTAAAGAGGCGTCATTACTGTAAATAGCAGTACTTCTGGCACGGTTAAATATAAAAACGAATGGTAGTAAAAGCTGTACATTACGCCTAGCTGCACCGCGCCTATTAGCATAAGTTTAAGTGCAACGGGTTTTGGGGTATTTTTGAGTTTTAAAAAAGGTAAAAAAATAAGTGTTGCCAACGCTATACGTATTAAAACGCTAAACCATGCGTCAACTTGGCCTGCTAAATACACACCAATTAAACTAAACGAAAACGCCCAAAGCAAAGTGACTGCAAATAAGTACTGCATAACCATCATCTTTTAAAAAATATTGAGTTAAGTTTATCTGTTATAGGTGAGGGTATAAACAATAAAAGCCCGCAAGCGGGCTTTTATAAAAAGTGAGCTTAATAAACTAAGTTATTTACTCAACTAAACCACGGCGCTTAAGTAGTGCGTCTGTAGTTGGTTTTTGGCCTCTAAACTCAATGTAGCTTTGCATTAAGTCGCGGCTATTACCTTTAGATAGTATTTCTTTACGGAAGTTGTCACCGTTTTCACGCGTTAAACCACCATTGTTTTCCATATGCGCAAATGCATCGGCTGCAAATACTTCAGTCCAAAGGTAGGCGTAGTAACCCGCAGAGTAACCACCGGCAAAAGTATGGCTAAAGTAGTTTGACTTATAACGCGGTGGTACAGGGTAGTAATCAATACCGTGTGCTTTTAGCGCATCGCTTTCAAACTTTTGTACATCGCTGATTTTTTTATCTGAACCAAACGAGTGCCATTCCATATCAAGTAAAGCTGCGGCTAAATATTCAGTGGTACCAAAACCTTGGTTGAATTTTTGCGAAGCGAGTACTTTATCAAGTAATGCTTTAGGAATTGGCTCACCTGTTTTGTAGTGCTTAGCGTAGTTAGCAAGTACTGTAGGCTCAATCATCCAATCTTCGTGTGCTTGTGATGGAAACTCAACAAAGTCACGGGCTGTAGCTGTACCCGCTAGGCTTGGGTATTTAACGTCTGAGAATAAACCGTGCGCCGCATGACCAAACTCATGGAACATAGTAGACACTTCATCGAAGGTCATTAGCGTTGGCTGGCCTGCCGCCGGTTTAGGAATGTTTTGTGCGTTGTAAATTACAGGTTTAGTGCCTTTTAAGCCACTTTGGCTAACGTATGCACTCATCCATGCACCGCCACGCTTACCTTCACGTGCATATGGGTCCATGTAAAATAAACCAATTGCACTGCCGTCAGCGTTAAATACTTCGTAGGCTGTTACATCTTCGTGATAAACCGGTAAGTCTTTGCGCTCTTTAAATGTAATACCGTAAAGTTTATTCATCGCAAAGAATAAACCATCGTGAATTACAGAGTTCATTTCAAAGTATGGCTTAACTAGCGCAGGATCTAGGTCGTATTTTTCAGCACGTACTTTTTCTGCATAAAAAGCCCAATCCCATGGTTTAAGCTCAAAGCTTTCGCCCGAATCGTTAATCACTTTTTGAATTGAAGCGGCTTCAATTTTAGCTTTTTCAACTGCTTTTGGTGCTAGGTCATCTAAAATGCCGTATACGTTATCAGTTGTTTGAGCCATACGCGAAGTCATTACATACGATGCCCAATCTTTAAAGCCTAGTAGTTCTGCTTTTTGAGCACGTAAGTTTGTTTCTTCAATAATAATTGGACCGTTGGTCTCGGCTGCACGGTTAGCTGATGCAGTAAAAATTTGCTCACGAAGTTCGCGGTTTTCAAGGCTTGATAAAATTGGCTGCTGTGTTGTGTTCACTAAAGTGATCATGTAGCCGTCTTTGCCTGCTTTTTTAGCTGCGGCTGCAAGGCCTGCAATTTCACCTTCAGAAAGGCCTGCAAGCTTAGATTTATCGGTAACTACAATTACATCTTCTTTAAACGATTTTAAAATGTTTTGAGAAAACGCAGTAGAAAGCTCTGCAAGTTGCGAGTTGATTTCACGCATTTTTGCTTTTTCAGCGTCATTTAACTTTGCGCCGGCTTTTACAAATTGCTTGTAGTAAAAATCTACAAGGCGTTGATCTTCAGCGTTAAGCGAGTCTTTGTTGTCGTAAATTGTTTGTACGCGCTTAAATAATGCACCATTTAAGTAAATGTCATCAGAGTGAGCAGATAAAACCGGCGCCATTTTTTTACTTATACGCTGGTATTCATCATCTGAAATTAAACCAGAAAGGTTATAAAATGCAGCCGATACACGGTTTAGTAGCTCGCCAGACATTTCCATTTCAACTAATGTATTTTTAAAAGTTGCAGGAGCTGGGTTGTTGGCAATAGCTTGTACTTGTGCAGTATGCTGAGCAATACCTGCGTCAAAGCCGGCTTCGTAGTCTTTTGTACCAAACTTATCAAACTCTGGTGCCATGTACTGCAATGGGCTTGGTTTGAATAAAACATTGTTTGCGTTCATGTCTTGCACTTGTGCTGCGCTCTCTTTTGCCATGTCTTGAGGTTCGTTAGAAGAACAAGCCGATAGGATTAGGGCACTAGCAATAGTAGTGGCGATCAGGGTTTTACGCATAATAACTCCATAAAAAGATTAGCCGAAATAGGCTTTGCGAGTCGAAAAACCTAGTTAACTTATCAAATTTGGGGGTTTATACAATAAAGTTTATCGGTATTAAGCGGGATTTGAACGCAAATTAGCTAATAATTAGTATTAAGGTAGGTAAAAGTAGCTCTAAAATTAAACGTAAGAGCTACTTAATTATACGATTGTGTGTTTTGAAGGCGGTTAATTATAACCAAGAACAAATTTTCTTTCTGAGCCAAAGCTATTAGATTGCTGTCCAAACTCTTTATTAATAGTTGCTAGAGTTTGCTCTTGTTCGGCTAGCAAGCACAAAACTTTATTTCGGTAATCTAGGCTGCTTTCAAACAATTTTAAATCTACCTGCGGCTGCAAAGTAGCGAGTCTTTGATTTAAGGTAAGTTGTGTCATATGTGATCTCCAGTGCTTGTACACTATTTATATAGCACTCGGTGCAATAAAGAGTTAATAAATTGTTCATAAAATTCATATTGAACTTATTAACTTGGCGTTTTAGCTATATTATGCCTTGCTAAGCTTAGCGAAAACTGAACCACACTTATTTTTAGTGAACAAATAACAAACAAAAAAGATATTGGGAACACTTATGACCCTCGAACAAATTAATCAATACTTAGCCTTTGTAATATTCACTTACAACGATGTGAATATTACGGTAGCAAAAGTAATTCAAGTGCCACTTATATTGTTTGCTATGTGGTTTGTAGTCACACGTATTGGCAAGCTTATTAAAAAAACATTACTCGCTAAAAAAATAAGCCAAGACGCAGTGCATTTGTTTACTCGTATTTACTTTATTTTAAGTATCGCTATTTTAATTTTTACATCGCTTGAAGTGCTCAGCATCCCGCTTACGGCATTTGCTTTTGTATCCGGTGCAATTGCTATTGGTGTAGGTTTTGGTGCACAAAACATTATTAATAACTTTATCAGCGGTTGGATACTAATGTGGGAGCGCCCAATTCGCATTGGTGACTTTTTAGAAGTGGGAAACGCAAAAGGCGTAGTTGAAACTATTAATACGCGCTCTACACGTATTCGCCGAAACGATGGTGTACATATGCTTATACCTAACTCTCAGCTTTTAGAAAACACAGTAACTAATTGGACACTAATAGATGGTAATGCACGCTCGTCGGTAAGCGTAGGTGTTGCCTATGGCTCAGATGTAGTGCTTGTTAAAAAACTCATTCAACAAGTGCTTGATGATCATGACGCTATTTTAGCTAATCCAAAGTCGTCGGTAATGTTTGATGACTTTGCCGATAGTTCTTTAGTGTTTAACGCCATTTTTTGGGTTTGTGCTGAGTCTGAAACCATGCTTAGAAAGGTACGCAGCGATATCCGCTTTAGCCTTTATGACGTATTTGAAAAGCACGATGTTGTAATTGCGTTTCCACAGCGTGATATTCATATAGACGGCGAAATTGCTTTTAAAAAGTCGTAGTTTTGATAAAAAGTCGCCTGCGGGTGACTTTTTTTTATGAGCAATTATGATGTTTCTATTTTGGGTTAATATGTAAAGTAATCCATTTTTCCTACTTTACTTCGCGAACTTCAATAAAGGACATATGTCCTCATTATTAGGTTTTTACATCTAAAAACAGATAAAAACGCATGTTTTTGTAGTTAAATGTTGCAAAAAAGTTTCTAATTTTACACATATTTATGCAGTAATATTATTACACAATGGTATAATATTAACCGTTCGTTCAGCCTTATTACTCCGTTTTTGTACTCTCGGTGATGAGGTCCGCGCGCCATATAGCAAGACGCGAAAAATTGTACGAGCCCGCAATGAATACATTGCGCAACACAAAAAACCGTTGAACAAGAGTGCATACAAAAGGTTAATACCCGACATGAAATCATTAAAAAAAACTGCAATAGCGACCATTATTAATGCTGCTCTATTATCTGCTGCTGGCACATCCGTTTCGGCTTTCGCTGCTGAAGAAGATACCGCTAAAAAAAGCAATCAACTAGAAGTTATCCAAGTTACCGCTCGTAAACGTGTAGAAAATGCGCAAGAAGTACCTGTAGCAGTATCTGCATTACAAGGCGATAACTTAGATGCATACAGCTCAGCAGGTATGGATATTCGCTTTATGAGTGCGAAAATTCCAAGTCTTTCAATCGAATCTTCGTTTGGACGTTCTTTCCCTCGTTTTTATGTTCGTGGTCTGGGTAATACCGATTTCGATTTGAATGCTTCACAACCAGTTTCATTAGTTGTTGATGAAGTAGTTCAAGAAAATGCTATTTTAAAAGGTTTCCCGGTATTTGATGTAGAACGCGTAGAAGTATTACGTGGTCCTCAAGGTACATTGTTTGGCCGTAACACGCCGGCTGGCCTAGTTAAATTTGATACTGCTAAACCTAGTCAAGAATTTGAAGGTTACGGTGCTGTTTCTTACGGTAGTCGTGGCGCTGTAGATACAGAAGGTGCTGTAGGTGGCGCATTAACAGATCGTTTATCTGCACGTGTTTCATTACTGTGGCAAGACAAAGACGATTACATCGATAACCAAGCGCCTGGTTTTGAAGCTAAAGATGAGCAGGGCGGCTACACAGAAAAAGCAGCGCGTATTCAGTTTTTATACGAAGGCGATGACTTTACTGCACTACTAAACTATCACACACGTGATTTAGACGGCTCACCAATTGCGTTTCGTGCAAACGTTATTGAAGCCGGTTCAAATGACTTAGTAGACAACTACGAACACGATGTTGTTTATCAAGATGCTGCTTCACGTTCAACACAACAAGTAGAATCTGAAGGCGCAAGCTTAAAGCTTGAGTGGGATATTAGCGATGAGTACACGCTAACTTCTATTTCAGGTTGGGAAAGTGCAGAAATTTACTCTCGTGCAGATATTGACGGTGGTTACGGCGGCTATACAATAGATGATGTTGCAGTTGATATGGGGCCTGGTGTTATTCCTTTTTCTTCAGAAAGTGCAGATGGCATTCCAGATCACGATCAGTTAACTCAAGAGTTACGCCTTGCAAGTAACTTTAGTGGTGATTTTAACTACCAAGTTGGTCTTTTTTACTTTGATGAAGAGCTAACAATTGAAAACTTTAGTTATGACACGGCGAACAATGGTGCTTTAAATGGCTACGTTCAGCAGCAGCAAGATACAACTGCATGGGCTATTTTCGGCTCTGTAGATTATGTTTTTTCAGATAAGCTAAAAGTAACTGCGGGACTGCGTTACTCTGATGATGAAAAAGATTTCTCGGCAGACCGTACACTCAGTCCACTTAGCGTATTTGGCGTTGGTCCTTTATTCATAGAAAAAGAAGTTAGCGACAGCCATGTAAGCTGGGACTTATCTGCAAACTACAAAGTAAACGAAGATGTAAACTGGTATAGCCGTGTTGCAAATACATTCCGTGCGCCTAGCTTACAGGGTCGTATTTTGTTTGGTGATGACGTAACAACTGCTGATTCAGAAACAGTGACTTCATTTGAAACAGGTATTAAGTCAGATGTACTTGACGGTCAAGGCCGTGTAAATGCAACTGTATTTTACTACACAATGGATGACCAACAGCTTACAGCTGTAGGTGGTGGTGCTAACTTTAACCGCTTAGTTAATGCTGATAAAACTACAGGTTATGGTTTTGAGCTAGATACTGAGTGGGTATTAAGCGATGAGTTTAATGCAACATTCAACTTAAGCTACAATAAAACCGAAATCAAAGATAATAACCTAACTATTGCAGCCCCAAGTCGTTCAACGTTAAACATTACAGACCCTGTAGTAGACGGTAAAGTATTTCTTGACGGCAACAGCTTACCGCATGCTCCAGAGTGGATCTCTAACTTTACGCTTCGTTACAACAAAGAACTTGCCGACGGTAACTTCTTTGCATTAGGTGATATTTCTTACCGTAGCGAAATTAACATGTTTTTATATGATTCTGTTGAGTTTGAAGGTAAAGCATTAACTGAAGTAGGTTTACGTGCAGGTTATGAGTGGGCTGAAGGTGACTACGAGTACCAAGTATCTGCTTTTGTTCGTAACTTATTTGATGAGCAGCAAGTAATTGGCGCAGTAGATTTCAATAACAATACGGGTATTGTTAATGAAGAGCGTTACATTGGTGCAGAATTTAAAGTTAACTTTTTCTAAAATTAACTTAAATTAATTTTAAAAGCCTGCCTTGTGCAGGCTTTTATGTTTTTATAAAGCTGGTAAAGTAGCGTTAATTAATTTAAAGAGATAAAAAAATGGCTGGATTTTGGAATTACCGTGTAATTTTTTGTGAAGCAACGAAAGATGAAGCTGCGCAATATCAGATACACGAAGTAGAATATAACCTAAACGGTAAAGTGACCAACTGGTCTGAGACAGGTGCGGCTCCTTTTGGTACAACGCTTGATGAGTTAAAAGATGATTCAATGCGTTTAAACACAGCGTTTGAAAAGCCTGTACTTAAAGTTGTTCGCAAAACTCGTGGTTACGAGCTAGTTGATATTGAAACCGGTGAAGAAGCATTTGCTGAGCCTCCAGCAGGCTTAACACAGTAATACAAAAAAGGCGCCTAGGCGCCTTTTTTAACGCTAAAATTTAAGGAGTGAGGATGAGCTTAAACGCAGTATTATTTGATATGGATGGTACATTAGTAGATTCAGAAAGCATGCACTTTGTGTGCTGGAGTCAATTATTAGCGCCTTACAACATACGTTATAGTGAGGATGAGTTTTGCCAGCGATTTTCAGGGCGACCAACGCTCGAGGCCGCTATTGATATCAAAAATGAAAACAACTTATCAGTAAGTGCACAGTTTTTAGCAGACGAAAAGTACCGTTTATTTGGTGAGTACGTAAAAAGTAATTTACCTCCTATTATGCCTTTTGCTGAACAAACACTGAAAGCCGTTAAAAAAAGCGGTTTAAAAATGGCATTGGTTACAGGCAGTGCGCGCAGCGAAGCCATGCCTATATTAAAAGGGCTGGGCTTTTATGAGCTATTTGATACTGTGGTTACTAAAGATGATGTAACTAACCCAAAGCCAGCAGGGGATCCTTACCTTTTAGCGCTTAAACATATTGATGTAGCGCCAGAGCATGCGATTGCTGTTGAAGATACCTTTACCGGTGTATGCGCTGCAAATAATGCACACGTTCATGTTGTTGCGATTGCAAATCACCATACGGTTGATCATGACTTTAGCAAAGCGACTTATTGCATGAAAAATTTAGGTGAGTTTTGGCAGTGGGTGCAATCTCAACTATAGTTTAAGCCTTATTTACTTTGCAGGGATGCAGTAATGGCTTTTATAAAGTACCTTTTAATTTTATTAAGTGTTGTGTTTACACACGCTATTTATGCGCTTCAGCCAGATGTGCTTTTAGCAAAAGTATATGACGAGTCTAAACATGGCAATATTGAAAATTACTTAGTCAGTGAAAAATTTGACGGTGTAAGAGCAATATGGACCGGTGATAAGTTTGTAACTCGCAAAGGAAATGCTATTAATGCACCTAGTTGGTTTACTGAAGCATTGCCACAGGTTTGGCTTGATGGAGAACTTTGGATAAAGCGTAATAATTTTGCACGTGTAAGCGGTATCGTAAGAACCAAAATACCTAATAACCACGACTGGCAGAGCGTTACGTATCAAGTATTTGATATGCCAGATCCGAGCATTCCTTTTAGCACTCGCTATCAAAATTACAGTCAATTAGTTGAGGAGCTTAATTTACCTCATATTAAAGCGGTTAAACAACATAGCTTTAATAGCCTTCAATCATTAACTAGCTATTTTAAAGGCGTAACCACACAAGGTGCAGAAGGGGTTATGCTTCATCTTGCAAGTGCTAAGTATAAAAGCGGACGCTCTGATGCGCTATTAAAGTTAAAGCCTTACCTAGACGCTGAGGCTGTTGTAATTGAGCATTTACCTGGTAAAGGAAAGTATCAAGGTATGCTTGGCGCTATAAAAGTAAAAACATCAGACGGACAAGAATTTAAAATAGGTACTGGTTTTAGCGACGTGCAGCGTAAAAGTCCGCCTTTAATAGGCAGTACAGTGACGTACCGATACCATGGCCTAACAAAAAATGGTTTACCACGCTTTGCGAGCTTTTTAAGAGTTAGAGAGCCTTTATAGCGTTTATAATTATTATAAAGTGTGCTAAATTGCGCGGCCTTTTTGGTAATGTGTGGTGAAGTATGTTTGTAGGTTTTGATTACGGTAGTTCTAATTGTGCTATGGGTGTTATGGACGAAGGTCAGGTTCAATTAGTACCGTTAGAGCAAGGAAAACATTACTTACCTTCTACGCTTTACACTCATCACAGCGCTTTGGTTGTTGATTTTGTTGCTAAGCACATACATGGTACAGCCCATGAGCACGACTTTTTAACGCAGCGCCAAGCATTATTAAATACACTACCTCGTATTAAATCAGATCTTGATTTACAACCTTCGGACGAAACGCTTTTTATTGGCCGTGAAGCCATTAGTGAGTATGTACAGTTTCCTGAGGAAGGCTATTTTGTTAAGTCCCCTAAGTCATTTTTTGGCGCAACGGGCCTCAAACAAGGTCAAATTAATTTTTTTGAAGACATTGCAACCGCAATGATTTTAAAAATTAAACAGCGTGCAGAGCTCTCTTTAGGTAAAACGCTTACTCAAACTGTTATTGGGCGTCCTGTTAACTTTCAGGCCGTTGGCGGTGAGCAATCGAACCAGCAAGCTGTTGGTATTTTAGATCGAGCAGCAAAACGCGCAGGCTTTAAAGATGTTGAGTTTTTATATGAGCCACTGGCTGCTGGAATCGATTACGAAAGTGATTTGAACCAAGATCAAAAGGTATTAGTTATTGATATAGGCGGCGGTACAAGCGATTGCTCGTTTGTACAAATGGGGCCTAGTTTTAGAGGTAAGAGTGAGCGCGATAGCGACTTTTTAGCCCACAGTGGTAAACGAGTTGGCGGAAACGATTTAGATATAGCGCTGAGCTTTCATGGCTTAATGCCATTACTTGGTTTAGGGAGTACGTTTAAATCGGGCCTCCCTTTGCCTAATCAACCATTTTGGCAAGCGTGTAAAATTAATGATGTAAATTTACAGAGCCAATTTTATAGCGAAAATCATTACCGAGAATTAAGCGCCCAATTACGTGATGTAAGTGCACCAGCGCTCTATAAACGTTTAATGCATTTACAGCAAAACAAGCAGGGGCATCAACTTGTACAGCAAGGTGAGACGGCTAAAATTGCGCTTTCGTCTGCAGATGCTTTTGATTGTGATCTAAGCTTTTTAGATAGTGGCCTTAATAAAAATTTATCGGTCAGCGATTTAGCAGTTGCTGTAGAAAGTAGTATTAGCCAAATAGTAACTTTAGCAAAACAAGCAATTACTGATGCAGCAACAACACCAGATGTTATTTACTTAACAGGTGGCAGCGCACAATCGCCCTTAATTAAAGCGGCGCTAAGTGAACACTTAGGTGATATAAAAATGGTGAACGGGGATCACTTTGGTAGTGTTACAGCCGGCCTAACTAAATGGGCCAGCATGCTTTATAAGTAGCTTAAAAGAGTATTTAAAGACTGATTTGTCGGGTTGCGAGGTATTTTTCGTAATCTGGCAATGTACGCTCAAGTTCAGTATCCATTAGTGGTGAACTTAATAGCATATCTGCACTTACTTCATTACACGCCACCGGAATATTCCAGACAGCCGCTAAACGTAGCAGTGCCTTGACATCTGGGTCATGTGGTTGCGATGCCAACGGATCCCAAAAAAACACTAATACATGAATTTCATGCTCAGCGATTTTTGCACCTAACTGTTGATCCCCACCCATTGGGCCACTTAATAGCTGAATTACATCAAGCCCGGTGGTTTTTTCAATTAAATGTCCTGTAGTACCTGTGCCATAAAGAGTGTGTTTGCTAAGAGCGTTTTTGTGCTTTTCGCACCATAGTTTTAATGCGGCTTTTTTACCGTCATGGGCAACTAAGGCAATATTTTTATTTGCTGGTAACGACTGTGTTTTTTGTTCCATGCTGCATCTTATTATTAGTTAAGCAATACTAATTATTTGTAATTAATATAATAAATTTATGGCAAGCGCAATAAACACTATACCGGTGACTCTATCAATCCAAAGCTGACTGTTTGGGTGATTCCTAAAAAACTGGGCAATTTTATCGCCAAAATAAATATACGTGCAGTCAATCGGAAAAGCAAAAATAGGATAGAGCAAACCAAAAAAAGCGAGCTGAAAAGTAGCTGATGATAAAGTTGGATCTACAAATTGGGGTATAAACGCAATAAAAAACAATGCAACTTTAGGGTTTAACACTTCGGTCATCATGGCCTGAAACATCACGTTAGATTTTTTACTTGTACTAATGTGTGGTTTTTCTTTGCCAGCGCAGTCGGTTGTGGAAGTAGTGCGCTTTAATGTGTCCTTGATCATCATAAACCCTAAATAACATAAGTAAGCAGCACCAGCATATTGCACCGCGCTATAGGCCGTGGCTGAGGCTTTTAACACTGCGCTTAAACCAATCACGGCAAAAAAGGTATGTACAACCCCACCTAAAGCAAAGCCAAAAGCACTTTGCATACCGGCCGCTCTGCCATTGGCAAAAGTTTGTGCCATCAAAAATGCATTTGATGGCCCAGGTGCGACAGCCATTAAAAAGCTAGCCAATAAAAAAGAAACTAAAAAATCGGGATTAATCATGTTTTAGCAGGGTGTAACGTATGGGCTTTTTTACTCATTAAAATAAGCCATAGCGGTGCTAGCAGCAATAAATGAAATGCAATGAGCCAAGGTGTACTTAACCCTAAGTATTGAGTTAAAAATACCAGCATACTTGCTCCACTCATTTGCATTGCTCCAAGTAATGCAGACGCTGTACCAGCTTGCTTAGGAAAGCTTGAAAGTGCCATACCTGCTGCTGAGCCCAAACTTAACGCAAAACCTAAAGCTGAAATTAAAATGGGTAACATAAGAGCAAAAGCTGTTTCTATATGGCTTAAGGCAAGCATTAAAATACCAGAAAAAACCAATAGGCTTACCCCTAAACGCAAAGCCCGTTGGCTATTACGTTTTATGTACAGTGGGGTGATAAAACTTGCCACTATGCTCAGTACTGCATTTAAAGTAAACCAAAAAGTAAAGTCGGTAACGGTGCCACCTAAATAAGTAATGATCCAGCCCGGGGCGAGTGTTACATAAACCAATATGGCTGACATAGCGACCATGCACAGTAAACTATTGAACAAAAACACGGGCGTTTTGATAATAGGTTTAAAACGACGTAAATCTAAAATATGACCTTGGTAATGGCTATCGGCAGGGCGCGTCTCTCTAAAAAACAGCAAAGTAACGAGTAAACCTACAATGGCAAAAGCAGTTAAAAACATAAAGTTCATTCGCCAACCAAATTGCACGGTTAGCCACGCACCTAAAATAGGGGCCATAGCGGGTATAAAGCATACAATACCATTTAAATAGGTGATCATTTGTCCGCTGCGTTCGCTGCCATATTTATCGCGTACAATAGCGAATGCAACAACAAATGTGGCACACGCCCCTAAGCCCTGTAGCGCACGTGCCACCATTAAAATTTCAAACGAAGGAGCAAAGTAGGCGAGTAATGCCGAACCCGCATAAAGGCTAACCCCAACTATAGCGACAGGTTTTCGGCCAAATTTATCAGCAAGTGGACCTGCAATTAGCTGTCCTAAACCCACGGTTAACATAAAAATAGCGACGGTTTGTTGTACTTGTTGCTCTGATACAGCAAATTGCTCTGCGATAGTAGGAAAGGCAGGTAGGTAAATATCGATTGCCATTGGGCAAAAAATAACGAGTAGCGCTAAAATGAGCAGTAATACTAAATTGGGTTTAGCTGGGCGTGTTTGCATTGAGTCTCCTTTTGCTGGGTATTTTAGGTGTCCACCCATAAAAAAGAAAGGGCTTATGACCCCTGCATACGTCGTCATTCGTATTTTTTACTTAATTAGCTACAAATAGACGCTTCAATTATCTTTTTTAAACTGGTCTGATGTGTTAATTTTGAAAAATATATAAATGTTTGGAAATAATAATGAGTAATAAATCCGCACTTTTAAAAACATGGCAAAAATTTAAAAGCCTGCCATGTGGGAATTGGTTGTTTAGTAAAGCGGTATGCTTTAAGGCGCCTTATTTTGGCTCAATGAAACCGTACATACTTGATTTAAAAGAGGGACACTGTAGCGCTGTAGTCAAAAACCGTCGCAGCGTACACAATCATATTGGCACTATTCACGCTATTGCACAGTGTAACTTAGCTGAATTGTGTGCAGGCGTAATGGTTGATGCAACTGTACCTGTAAAAACTCATCGCTGGATCCCAAAAGGGATGACCGTTCAATATTTAGCGAAAGTAGATACTGATGTGACAGCAATTGCCGAGATTGATTTACCGCATGTGTGGGTAGATAAAGAAGATTTAATTGTGCCGGTTAAGCTTTACAATACCCACAATGAACTGGTGTTCACTGCAGATATTACAATGTATATTACTGAAAAAAAGTAGCTCTAAACTCTATTTAGTTTTGTCTGCGGCTTGTTTATTAACAAACGACAAGTCGCTATCGCTATCATCAAGTAATGCCTTTACTTCTTTTGCAGGTTTTGAATCATTACTAATTAATTCGGGTTCTTCTTTTTCAAACCGCTGCTTTAAGCTGCCCTCAATAATAGCGCCAGCGTCAATGCTTAGCGTATCGTGAAATACATCACCGTGAACGTGAGCACTACTTTGAATTTTAACTTCGCTTGCGTTAAGTGAGCCAATAATTTTACCTTTGACAATGACACTTTTAGCTTCAACTATGCCTTCAACAATCCCTGTTGAACCAATAACTAAATGTTCAGCTTTAATATCGCCGTCAATACGGCCATCTAGCTGAACTTCACCTTGGCTTGTTAAAGTGCCCGTTAAGCGCACGTCTTCAGATATAATTGAAGGTGTATGGTTAACTCTTTTTAAGCTAGTGTTATTTGTGTTTTGCTTTTTTTTACCGAACAAGAGAAAGCGCCTTTGTTATTTTTAGAGGATTGACGTGTTTGCCATCAATTAGTACTTCATAGTGTAAGTGCGTGCTTGTACTTCTGCCAGTGCTACCCATTAAACCAATAACATCATTTTTAGCAATGGTTTGGCCTTTTTTAACTTTAATTTTATTTAAGTGCCCAAAGCGAGTCACTAAGCCATTTTTGTGCTCAAGCTCTATAAAGTTACCATAACCGCCGTTTCGGCCAGCACGAAGGACTACAGCATCCGCAGGAGCAAATATTTTTGTTTTGTGCCAACCTGCTAAATCAACCCCTTTATGAAATGCTCGGCGGCTGTTCATTGGATCTTTACGAAGTCCAAAATTACTTGAGATGTAGTATTTAGCGGCATCTAAAGGTAATGAGTTTGGTAACTCAGTTAAAAAGTTCTCTAGGTTATTTAATAATAATAGCTTATCGGCAATCGCTAAAAATTGCGTAGGAATTTTAGCTTCATCAAATAAATCCAGTGGACCACCTTGTGCAGCTGTTTTTGCACTTAATGTTAAATGTTGCTCTAAAGCAGACTCAAGTCCTGCGCCTTTAAGCATGGCTAAAATAGCACTGTGGCGTTTATCTATTTCGCTATCAAGTAGCGCAAAATTGTTTTCGTAATGTTGTGTTAATTGCTGAGCACGTGCTGCAAACGTAATAGGAGTTATTAAATTTGCATGCTTATTTTCTTGTTCTTCATCAATTAAAGGCTCATGAAACTCACCTTTATCATCGTTAATTGGCGACTGAAGCTCATCTTCAATTTTAATTGTTTCTTTACTAATTGAAGCGGGGAGCGATTCAATCATGCTTTGCAGTAGCGCTTGTTTTTGCTCAAGCACTGCGAGTTGTTCTAATTGTTTTGCATGTAAGGCTTGCTGCTCACTGGCTTTTTGCTGCCAAAGAGTTTGTTTGTTTAATTGATTTTTTTCTATATTAGAAATTTGGTTCGTTTGCGTATAAACACGAAAACTTGAAATGCTAACCCAGGCAATAGTCGCTAAAAGTAGAATTACTACGAAAAGTTGTAACCAAGAGGCTAAAACAATGTGCTTAACTTCGCCGTTTTGGCGAATAAGCAGCTGTCTAGCTGGGAATAATTTTTTATAAAAAGACTTTATAGATACTGACATGGCATATAAATACTGGCTATTAACCGAATTAATGTATCAATCTGAGCTTAAAAAGCCAGAAAAAAATTGTAACTGTTCAAAATTTAATAAAAAAGGGCTGCTTATGCAACCCTTATAAAGTTTAATTTTTTAACGTTTTAATTATTTTGCAGCTAAAACAGTGCTTTCTACAGAGCCGAAACCAATTCGTGCAAAACCTGATTTTTCACACCAGCCGCGCATAATCACGTTATCGCCATCTTCTAAAAAGCTGCGTTGCTCGCCATTACTGAGTGTTATTTTTTCTTTACCACCACGAGAGAGCTCTAATAAAGAGCCCGCTTCTTCATGCGTTGGGCCTGACTGAGTACCAGAGCCCAGCATATCACCGGGCATAAAGTTACAACCATTTACTGTGTGGTGCGTTACCATTTGTGCCACTGTCCAATAAGAGTGCTTAAAGCTAGAGGTTGATACGCGGGTAGGTGAGTGACCTTCGCTGCGCATTTTTTCAGTCTGAATTTTAACATCCATTTGAATGTCAAATGCACCTTGCTCGCGGTTAGCTGCAGACTCTAGATACTCCATAGGTTGCGGATCGTTTTCATCACGTGTCCAGCTTGTTCTATAAGGGGCTAGTGCTTCAGTGGTTACAATCCAAGGAGATACGGTTGAGGCAAAGTTTTTTGCTAAAAATGGGCCCAGAGGTTGGTATTCCCATGCTTGTAAATCACGTGCTGACCAATCGTTAAATACACAAAAACCAAATACATGATTCTCAGCATTCTCGATGGCGATAGCATCACCAAGTGCATTACCTTTGCCTAAGTAAATACCAAGTTCTAGCTCATAATCTAGGCGTTTACATGGGCCAAAAGAAGGGACATCTGCATCAGGCGCTTTTGTTTGCCCTTTAGGGCGATGAAATGCTTGCCCTGATACATCAATAGATGAAGAGCGACCATGGTAGCCAATTGGTACCCATTTATAGTTAGGCAGTAATGGGTTATCAGGGCGGAATAAGCTACCAACGGCTGTTGCATGGTAAATTGAGGTGTAAAAGTCGGTGTAATCACCAATGCGACACGGGAGTGAAAACTCTATATCAGCTTGGGTTATTAATGTACTTTCAATTTCTTTTTGTTGTTGTGCGCCTTCGCGAAGTGCTTTTGAAAGTGCTAAACGTAGTGCAGACCAATATTGTTGGCCAAGCCCCATAAACGTATTTAATGTAGATTCGCTTGCTGCATCAAGCGCTGTTTTAGCATCACCGGTAAAAATGTTTAAGTGGCTTAATTTTACTAAATCGATAACTTGGTCGCCAATTGCCACACCGCCGCGAAAGGCCTCATCAGTGCCTTTGGTGCGAAACTCTGCAAAAGGTAAATTTTGAATCGGAAAATCACACTCTGCATTATTTGCAGAGCTTACCCAGCTCGTTAAATTAATATCATGGGTTTCGTTAATAAGGCTCATTACATTTCCTTTTTATTTTTACTGTATGGCGACAAGGTATGGTTTATTTAATCATACTAGTGCTTGGCACAATACTTTTTAAATTTAAAACGACAAAAAGCAGCGAAAATCGCTGCTTTTAATTTACTCAAAAAAGTTATAAAACGCCGCGGCGCTCTTGATCGCGTTCAATTGATTCAAACAGCGCTTGGAAGTTACCTTCGCCAAAGCCGCCATCGTCAACACGTTGGATCATTTCAATGAAAATTGGCCCAAATAAATTCTTAGAAAATATTTGTAATAAGTAGCAATTTTCACTTTGGCTATCGACTAATATTTGGTGCTCACGAATTTTTTCTTTGTCTTCTGCAACCCAAGGTACACGGTCAAAAATAGTGTCGTAGTATTCAGGAATAATATCTAAAGTAGCAATGGTCGATTTATCAAGCTTATCAAGTGAGCTAACTAAATCATCAGTTAAAAACGCTAAATGCTGAACACCAGGGCCGTTGTATTCGCCTAGATACTCATCAATCTGGTTATTGTCGTTGCCTTTACCTTCATTAATTGGAATAGAGAAGGTGCCACAAGGTGACTTAAGTGCATACGAAATAAGCGCTGTTTTTTGACCTTTAATGTCAAAATAACGGACTTCTGTAAAACCAAAAACATCTTTATAAAAGTTAGCCCATGTTTCCATTGTGCCTTTATAAACGTTGTTAGTTAAATGGTCGATACGCATAAACCCTTTATCATCAACGATGTTTGCTGTAGCTAAATCTTCAAAGTCGCTTTGGTAAATAGTGCCTTTATCCCCAAACTGCTCAATAAAGTAAATTAGACTGTCGCCAATACCGTAAATGGCAGGATAGGGTAAATCTTTGTGTGTTGAATCGGTTGCAGGTTTTGCACCACGAGCTACCGCTGTTTCAAATGCGTGCTGCGCGTCGTTAACGCGCCAGCCCATAGAACAGATTGCCGGACCATGACTTTTAGCAAATTCTGCTGAAAAGCCATCACGTTCATTGTTTAGTAAAAAGTGAATGTCGTTTTGGTTGTAGTAGACAATATCTTTGCCTTTGAATTTTTTCAATTTTGAAAAACCAAAATCAGTAAACACTTTATCCATGTAGTCTGCGTCAGGTGTTGCGTATTCAGTAAACTCAATACCAACTAAACCTAGTGGATTATTTGCTTCACTCATTTTTTATTACTCCTGCAATAAATATTGCTACTGCGATTATGTGTTGTTGTCGTATTGAGCTAGATAATCAACCAGATTTTAGGTTTGGGGAAGAGGGGGTCAATATTTAGTAAATAACCGAACTGTAAATTAAATAAGACGTTTACTAAAATGTTCGTTTTTTACATTACGGTTTGAAATACTAGAGGCAAAATTAACTGCGACTAACAGTGTGGCTTAGATTTAATTCATTGTTTTATATAAATAAAAAAGAGGTTTTTAAATGATTAAAACCTCTTTTAGTGATTGTTATTTATGACGTTTTTTGTAATTAATTATTTACAGCTTGTGTACCACTGTTAAAAAACTTGTTACGTTGCTCCAACCATGCGTTAGGTTTTATCTCAGGGGCTGCTTGATAGTGACGTTCAATAGTTTGATTTAACACACGTGTCGCAGGTTCAAAAGTAAGTTTCGATTGCGCGTTGCCCATGCTTTTAATTTCATCTCGGGTCATTGCACGTCCGGCATATAAAAGCGCATTTAAATAACCGGGTTCTGTTTCAAAGTTATTGTCTGTAAATAATAAAACGGCTGAGTTTAATGCCCATGTGCTATCAATTTCACCATCTTCCTTTACGCCAGCTAACTCGCCGTCTATATAAACCTCAAACACGCCATTACTTGGTGCGGTATAAAATACAAATGCAACACGATGCCAATTTTGCGGTTGTGTATCACCAAAATAGCCGCTGTCGCTGGTTGATTTACCGTAGCCGCCACTTGGGTCGATAAACATATCGGCATCATCAGTTAGGTAGTCTTGGGTATTTGCCTGCATAACCGCGCGATAAATATCTCTCCCTTCTTCTGGCCAATATAAGTCCATTACTAAGGTGTAGTCTGACACCATACCTTCACTTGCATAATCGCCATTAGCGGGTGTATTTAATGTAATTAATAACCCTTCAGTGGGAGCATGCCTTGAAAACGCCATAACACCTGAGCTTGCGTCACTTAAATCTGAAATACCAAGTGCTTGAGTTGTATTATATTGTGTTTCTTCAGGACCCCAGTTTGTTTGTTCTGGATCAAAGTAGCTCAATACTGAAGGGCCATAATCTGCAGTTAAAGGGTTATTTGCATCGTCAAAATTCCACACCGTGATGTTGTTCTGTTCATTACATGAAAATAATTGATTATCGGTATCTAGGTATAAGCATTGGCTTGTTCTAAAGCGCGCGTATTGATCTAGTAACCACCATGCTTCGTCAATTGCTTCTACGTTTGAAAACGTTACACCGTTAAAAAATAATTCAGGATTAAGCGCAGCACCTTTAAATAAAGCGACCTGGTATGTGCTTGAGGCTTGTATATCATCAGGCTTTAGTAAAAACCAATCTGGTTGACTGGTAAACATGGTGTTTAAATCGCGGCCTGTAACCGTTACGCTGTATAGCGCATTAAACCCAGGCGTATTTGAAGGCTGCCTTTCTACATAATAGGCTTTATGAAAGTCTTCTTGTGTTAATGTACCCGGTGTCCAGCGGGTTTGCACAAGTTCAGGATTTAAAAGTGCCGCAGTGATATTGCTCGAGTGAGCAGCTGCTAAAGCGGTTATTTCTGCAAGCTCTAAACTACCAGGATAGTTTTCAGAAATAGCAATTTCTGTATCTGCATCAGGGGCATAACGGCCCATAATTTCATCAATTGCCAGTTTAGTCGGCTCATCAAGTTCTGTCACGCTGTCGGTTTCAATTGTGCTGTAGCTAATTGTAGGCGACGTTTTATCTTGAGTGTTAAAGGTAAGTGTTACGTCTGTAATACCTTTTGCATAAAAATCTGGCTGTATAACAACGCTCCCATTCTCGAGCGTAGTATAACTTTCACCGCCGTGGGTATGTCCGCCTAAAACTAAATCTATACCGGTAACATCGGTTGCCATATCAATATCTAGGCCTTCACCTAAATGGCTTAGCATTACCATATAATCAACGTCGTCTTGGTATTGGCTTACTATACTTTGTGCTATTTGTTGCCACTGCCAGCTCATTTTAAACTGTTTGATAAAATCAGGAATTGGCTCATCGTCTATAGGTTCATCTAGCTCGTTCCATGGTACTGAGGTCATACCAAATACGCCCAAGGTAACACAACCTACTTGCACTTTAGCAAAGCCTACCGCAGCAAAGTCTTGTAACTGTTCGCCCTCATAGCGGGTATTGCTAGCAAGTACAATGGCGCTGTCATCTTGTGAGTAGCTCAGTAATTTTTCTGGCCCCCATGCGTAGTCATGATTACCTACAACACGCAAGTCGAACTGCATTGCTTTTATCGCTTCTTCAGTTGCGCTGCCTTGTGATAGTTGCTCGGCAACAGTGCCTTTTTCGTAGTCATCCCCCCCGTTGGTAAAAAGGGTGTGCGGCGTTTGCGCTAACGCTTGGTTGTAGTAGGCTTTTATGCGGCTAAAATACTGCTCCTCATAACCAAATCGTGCGTGTAAATCGGCAACATGAATAAATCTTACTGACTGCTCAGTCGCGTTAATATCACAAGTTGGGCCAATATCGCCAAAGGCTTCGTTGCGCTGCATAATAATGGCATATGTGCCAAGCGTGGTTACTTGAGCGCTTACAAATCCATCTTCAACGTAAGAGTTTTCAATAACTGTCCATGAATCGCCCGATTGACTAGCAATAAATAGCTGTCCGCCTAGCTGGTAATCATCTGGTATTTTTATGGTAATTGTTATTGGGTTACTAAAAGAAACTGTACTTGGAGTGAGTACATGTATATCAGAGATAATATTTAGCAGTGCATTAGCATCATCTAAAACGGTTTTTTCGTAGGTAAGTTCAGTGCTTTGCGATACTGCATTGGCAGGTACTGTGAGTAAAAAGCTTCCTTCATCAAGGCTTACATTTAGGCCTGCACTTGCAGATACAGTTAATTCGCTTGGCTCTGGCTCGACTGGATCGTTAGGATTAGTTGTAACTTGATCATCTGAACCACCACAGGCAGATAATAAAAGAATAAATAAAGTCAAAAATGTGGTGCGAGATAAAGTTAACAAGCGCATGTACTGCTTCCCTGAATCTAGTTAAAAATTAATCAGGAGATAATACCAGTTAACACCGCTGTGACATAGAAAATTGAGGAAATTTCCCCCATAGGAGCTATGGGGGAGGTTTTATTAATATTTATTTGAATTGCAGATAAATATTAAGCGATTTTTTCTTCTAAGCCTTGTTTTTCCCATACTTTAGCTTTAAAGCTCATAAGTACTAAAACAATACCAACACCAATGCTAAATAATGCAATTTGTAGGTATAGGTTAGGGATTTCTTGAACGTTATTCGGATCAAAGTTACCTGCTAGTATGCCCGAGATAACATTACCAATAGAATAAGTTAATACAAACACACCCATTAATTGGCCTGTATAGCGACGAGGCGATAACTTGCTTACTGCACTTAATGCTACAGGGCTTAAACAAAGCTCACCCACAGTATGTAAAAAGTAAGTAGTAACAAGCCAGTAAGGTGCAACCTTTAAACCTTCAGCAGCGTACTGAGCAGCCATAAACATAACTAAAAAGCCCGAAGCCATAATAATCAAGCCAAATGCACATTTTACGCTGTAAGTTGGTGATATCATTTTCTTTGAAAGGTTAATCCAAAGCGCTGCAAAAAACGGCGATAGAACAATAATAAACAGCGAGTTTAACGACTGGAACCATGTTGTTGGAATTTCAAATGTACCGATAAGACGGTCTGTATAATCACGGGCAAATAAGTTTAGTGATGAACCCGCTTGCTCAAAACCAGACCAAAAACACGCAGAAGCAACACACACTAAAAATAGTGCCCACATTCTTTGTTTTTCTTCACCGGTTAAATTACCTTTGAAATAGATAAGCCCAAAATATACAAAAAATATAACAGTAAATATAACGGCTGTATAACCCGCTACAACTGAAGGGTTTATAATAATTGCACCAGTCATCGCAGCGACTGTAACGCCAGTAACAACAGCAACGAACAATGCGATAGCACCCCATGTACGAGTTGTACCTTTAGCGCTTAATGGATTTGCAGGTAAAGCGCTGTGTTCAGGTAAATTATTAAGTGTACGCTTGTACTGTATTAAACCAATAGCCATACCTACAGCTGCCGCGCCAAATGCCCAGTGCCAGCCTACGTTTTCCATAAAGTAACCACATACGTAGTAACCAATTAAAGAACCTAAGTTAATACCCATGTAGTAAATAGCGTAACCGCCATCACGGCGCTCATCAGCATCGCTGTATAATTGGCCTACCATTGCACTGATATTTGGTTTAAGTAAACCAGTACCTGTTGCTACAAATATTAAACCGATAAAAAATGAATAATCATGTGGGATAGCCAAAATAATATGACCAATCATAATGATTATACCGCCATACCACACTGCTTTTTGGCCACCGAATAATCTATCGGCAAGCCAACCACCAGGTAAACCTAAAAAGTATACCGCGCCTGTGTATAAGCCGTAAATTGCAGCAGCTGATGCAACGGTAAAGGCAAGGCCTTCTTCTTGTAAGCTTGCTGTCATGAACAATACGAGCATAGCTCGCATACCGTAATAACTCATTCGTTCCCACATTTCAGTGAAGAACAATGTTGAAAGTCCTTTAGGGTGGCCAAACCAGCCACTATCTGGAGCTGAACTCATATTTACTTCCTAACTTTAAGTATTGTTTTGATGGCCTTATAATTTTTTGCTTTAGCTATTTTAGGATTTGTACGTACTAAAATGCTCGACCATCAGTATATTATTTGTAGCTAAGATAATGATTTGCTATATGGTAGTAACACCACAAGGTAAGAGACACACCCTTATCCTAGTTACAATTGCGCTCAAGTATACATATACCTTAGTGCGAGGGGAAGCATTCGCGATGTATCACCGCCTACCGCGTTAAAAGTCAGCGTAAGGAATAATCGGCGTGCCCGGAAACTCTAATGTACCGTATACAGGGTTAAAATAGTAACGGATATACAGCTGGCCAAAGTTCGGCTCGTAAAAGTCAGAGCGGTCAATAGCTAAGTAACCACCAAAAAACCAATGTGGTGTTACACGATACTCAAAGCTACCTTCTATATTATACGAGACCCCTGAGCTGTCATCACTTGCAAACACAGGATCAACGCTAGTGGTTAGCTCTCTCTCATAAGCTTGTAATTGAAGGTCGGGATCGTTAGGGAAAAAGTCAATCGCTTGAGTTTTGGTTTGTGAATACGATACACCGGTTTTTAAGCGATAAACAAAATCATCACCCCACCGTGCGTCATAACTTAAAGGAACTGACAAGCCTACATAGTTTTGAGGGCTATAATAACCGCCATGACCCCAAGTTTCTTCACTTAAATTAAACTGATAAGCCCAATGTAATAGGCTTGCACCCACAGTAAACTCACGCTCTTGGTTACTAATTACACGGTAGTATGTACCACCCATTACTCTATAGCGTTGGTTATCCTTAACATTTTGACCTTTGTATAAGGTAAAGTCAGCACTTGACCAAAATCCCCAATTGCCGCCTAAGTCGTGTGAAACATTAGCAGTAATGCCAGTAGAGCGAACTCCGCCCCAAACTTCACCGGTGTTTATATCTTCAAGGCCTGCATAAGAGAGTACTGAACTTGTTACAGGGCGCTTTTCAAGTTCTAGGCTATAACCAAAGTCACCAAAACTATCTGCATAATTTACACCCCATACAATATCTTCAATTAAAAAACCAAGTGGGGTAGTGCCTACATCAACGCGCCAATTTTCATTTTGCCAGCCAATGCCTACATCTACACCGCTTTCCTCTGGTGTGACTTCATCTATTGCACAGGTAAAAATACACAGTGCACCTTGCCCGTAGCGGCTGCCTGCAAACTGTTCATCAAAACGTGTGGTTTGTGCGCTAATACTGGTAGGGTCTATTTTAATAAACCCTTGGCCTTGCCAAAGCGGAAAGTAAGCTTCAATAGGTACTGAGCCAGCGCCAAGTGTAGCGTCACTTTCAGTACTTGTTTGGCCGCTAAAGTTTACGCCTATCGCTATATATGCTTGATTTTTGTTTTGCTCATTTATTAGTTCGCGTTTAGCGCCATTTATATACCAAGGGTCGTTTTCATCTATTTTTAAAAGGGACCCATATAGCTCTTTATCGTTTAGAGTTCGATCAGGTGAAAGCGTTTGCGAATACCAAGTTTGAGCTTGCTCTGATTCATTAAAGTTACTAGCTACCTGTGCGCCCAAATAACGAAGCTCTTGATCGTTAGGGGATTTATTAATAAGTTGCTTAGCTAAAAAAAGCGCATCGCCTGAATAATTAAACTCATTGAGTGACGACATTATTTGGCGCTGTAAGTAATCTTCTTGCGATGTAGTTTGTACTATTGCTTGCTTAGTTACTTCTTTTGCTTGAAAGTCATTGCCAAGCTCTCTGTAAGCACTTGCAACTGCAAGTAATGCTTGAGGTTCAATAACTTGATTATTTTTAACTTTTTGTTGGTATAGAATAACTGCTGCTTCGCGTTGCTCTAGTGCTAGGTTTGCATTAATAAGTGCAGTAGTAGTCGCAGGGGTATTTTTATACTTTTGGTCAAGCTGGTTAAGCTTCGCAATTAAATCGCTGCCACTGTAATACTGGTTAATATAGCTATTTTGTAATTGAACATATTGTGTTTTTTCGTCTTCAGAGGCGCTCTCTGGTAAAACGTAATTTTCAAACCACTGTTTAGTTTTTTTCTCGTCGCCTTGCTCTAAAAGCCACTCACCGAAAAGCGTATGCCAATATGATGAAAGCGTAGGCTCGGCGATTAATGCTTTATCGATAAGTTGTAGGGCGTGTTTTTTCTCATCAATAGCGTACCAGCTACGTGATAACTCGGCTTGCATCGCAGGCGTTAAATTTTGCGCTTCTAAGTTACTTAAGTGATAAATTGACGTAGCTTTATTTTTAGTGTCTAAATGGCGCTCACTTTGAGTTAAAGACTGACTAAGTTGAAGTTGTTGCTCAAGTGCAATGATCTCTTCATCCCTAGCTTTAAAAGGAATGTATTGTAAGGTTTTAATTGCGCCTTGATAATCATCTATAGAGCGTAAAAAAAGCGCGTGGCTATATCGAATTTGCGAGTTTAGCGGAAATTGCCACAGCACATTATTAAACAAAGCGCGGGCCTTTTCAGTTAGGCCTTTTTGCTGATAAATAAACGCCAAATCGTAATAGAGCCAAGGTTGTTGTGGTGCTATTTCAATGGCGTCTTTTAATACTTTTTCAGCCTGCTCTAAATCCCCAGCTTGAGCTAAAGTGGTCGCTTTTGAGCGGTATTGGCTGCTTAAAGATACTGAGTATGAGTCTTTAATTTGATTTTTCTGAGCATACGATAAACTGTTATAAAACGAGGTAAGAGCTCGATCGTTTTGATCAAGTTCTGCTATTGCAAGTAAACCAATTAGCGCACTACTATTGAGTGGATCGCTTTTTAAAACGCTTTGATAGGTCAGTGCTGCTTGTGAATACTGACCTTGAGCAAATTGTAATAAGCCTTTGTTATAAAGAACGATATCTGAGTCTTGCTCTAAAGAATCAGCTAAATCTAGCTTTAGTTTTGCAGTTTTATACTCTTCATTATTAATTGCATCTTTAGCTTGGCGTATATATAGCCAAAACTTTGCAGTTTTTGCTAAACCTTTTAATGTTTCACGTTCAGCAAAGTCTGCTGTATATTTTTGCGCGTTAGTAAAGTATCTGTATGACTTAGTATTATCACCAACCCTTAGGTATAAAATTCCAAGGCTGCGCATAATAGCTCCATCTTTAGGGCGACCTTTTAACGCGCTTAAAAGTAGAGGCTCAGCAGAGGTTAGTTTATTCTTTTCAAGTAACTTGTCGCCTCTTACCCATAGTTGATAAGCAGGATCTGCAAGGAGTGTTTGACGCGCTTTTAAATCTTTTTTGAAGTCCTGATATTGAAGCTCCCCTTTGCTGCTAAAAGGGTAAATAGAAAAATACTTTTTAAACTGACTATCGGTTTGTCTATTTATTGGCATGCTAGCTAATGCGCTAAGCCAAATTTCTTCTACTTCGTTACTAAACGATGATGTAGAGCCGTATCGACCTAATAGCTCTATTGCAACTTGGTCATTAGGGTCTTTTCTAAGTAGATGCCTTGCATAAGCTATTTCTACCAAACCTATATTAGAGTAGCTTTTTAATAACTTTTCATAACCCTTTTTAACACTTGCCCATTGCTCGCTGTCTTGTCCATACCAACTTAAGTGCTCTAGCTCGTAATTAAGCGTAGGGTAGGTGTTTTTAAAAATTTTATTGTATATTTCGCGAGCCTGTTCGTAACGCCCTGCTCGAGAAAGTAGCCTAGCTTGTTGAATTAAAGATTTATCTTTACTCTCAATACGAGAAAGTATTTTAAGCTTTTCAACACAAGGGGCTTGCTTTGTGAGTCCGTTATCTATTTTGCTTAGCAGCTGGTTGGCTTTTGCAGATTCGCCGTTAGCAAAATCATAACGTGCAACAGCACATTGTGTTTCAATACGAGCAGGCGCGATAGCTACGAGCTTGCGTAAGCTATCTTCAACAAGCTTTTTGTTTTGCTGTGCCTCGCCAATGCTTATTTGGCTTAACAACCAATCAACAGACTGTGTATCAATATCGTTGACTGTATTAGCACTTAATCCAGAGCTAAGCGCTAATGTGCATGCTAGGGCAAACCTTAACGGCATTCAGTGCTCCATGCTGGTTGTAGCGTCCCATCTGCTGTTATTGAAAAACGATTGTTAAATGTACTAGTACCAAATAAGTTAAGTACACTGTCGTAATAACGTGTTTGAGTAAATGATTTATCGACCATCAGCTTTTGTTGAATAGCCATCACTAAGGAGTCATCGCTGCTTGTAGCAAGTAAAGGCATAAGTGCTGAGCTAAAGCCAAGTGGGCCTCTTTTTTCAGATTTCCCTGATTTAGCAAAAGTATTTAAAGGCACGTAGCCACGCTCATTAATAGTTTCAATGAAAGGTTTAAATTGTGCTAATAGCTCTTTTTTATAAGGCGCGTTGTTTGCCATCATGCTAGCCCATAAATACACTCTAATTGCATTATAGCTACCTAAATCAGTTGTTTTTTTATCATAGTAAAAGCCATTATTGGCATCATACATTACCCAATCAGGGCTAACGCCTTGTTTAGCAGTATCTAAAATTAGCTTGGCAGAGCCCTCATGTAGCTGGTGCCAAGGAGAATGTGGGTATAATTTTTTAAACTGCTGGTAAATAAATAAAGGAGAGTAACTGGGATTTAGTTTAAAGCGCTCATTATCAAATTCAAAACCTGATGGAGCGGGTAATAGTGATAAACCTAGACCTGAAATATACGCTGTTTCTTCACGCATTATACGCTGTGCAACCACTGAAGCTAAAATACTGTAGCGACGGTCATCCCAAAGCATAGCCGCTTGCGATAGGCTGTAGGCAATCCACAAATCAGAGTCGGAAGCAGGGTTTGAATCTAAAATTCCGGTCTCATTATCGTTATTAATTCCCCATTGCCATGCAGGTAAGCGCGTACTTAAATCGCCTTCAGATAAATGCTCTTGAGTCCAATCCAGGACTAAGTCAAACGTTGCTTTATCGTTGGCAATTACAGCAAAAAATAACGCGTAAGATTGCCCTTCAGAAGTCGTTATGTTTTTCTCGCTACCTAAGTCTATAACTCGTCCATCTTGGCTTATAAAGTTATTTTTAAATGTTTGCCATGCGCCCCATGGCTTACATTGTTCTATTTGCGCGCTGGCATTAAAGGTTATTAATGCAATCACAGTTAAAAATATATTAATGAGTGATTTCATTATTTATCTCCTTCAGCTAAGCGTTTATAGGTAAGCGCTTGTAGTAATCGCCATATAATAAATGAGATCAATAGCAGCGTTAAAATTGAGAGCAGTGCAAGTACAAATGGATGATCTGATAAGTGGAACCAGATTAAGGTATGCACTGGAATATGACCAACAAAGTACTGCTCGTCAGTCTTAATGCTTTTGATCCCTTGTGAGTTAATAACTGCTGCACTGCCTTTTATTTGGGCAAGAGTTTGTGAATTCATTAGTGCATTATTTAACAAGCCAAATCCATTATGAGAAGTCGCGCTTAGCGAAACAATCGAACGCTCAGAATCAAACGGAGATTGAAAGCCTGTTATTACGGCCATATCGCCGCTACTTTTTATGCTCACTTGTACTTTTTCAGATTCGTTCTCATCATAGGCACCGTTGTAAATAGCTTGTTTAATAGCACGTTGATTGCCATTTAATAAGATATTAGTTTGTGCATTTTCATCAAGTTCGTTAGCAACGCTGCTTGCTTTAGCAATCACTAAAATATCTTTATCATCTAAGTCAGCATTTTGATTTAAGTGTGCAACACTCATTCTATGCGTTGGGTAACCTGTAATTGCACCAAAATGGCCTGTTAAATTAAGCAGTACCGAAATTACTTCTGGAGTCGGTTTCTCGTCAATAAGTACGAGGGTTTGTTGTAAATCAGCGTATTTAGTAAATGGAAAGCCGCTGTTAGCAAATACATTTAAATCCGGTAATGCAATGTAGTGATCAAACCCGCTCACATCAATATTAGAGTTTCCATCTATTACGCCAAACTCACCACCAGGAGGGGCGGCTGGACATTCTCCTTTTTGCAGCACTGCAAATCTAAAGTCAAAGTTAAGCTCGTTTCGGTTAGCGAGCTTAATGCCATCTAAAGAAAAATCTTCAGCACTTTGAGTTGTATCTGTATTGGCTATTAATGGCAGTAATGTTTTGGTTGTTGTGAGCGATGAATCGTCTTTTTCTAATAAAAAGCCATTAATAAACTCTTGGTTTATTAGCATATTTAAGCGCGAGTCTAAGGTTTCACTTTCAGGTGTATTACGGTATTGCAACGTAATAGGAATGCCTTTTTCACGCCACGTAAATAAATCGGGCGCAAAACGAATATTTAATTTAATCGGGCCATTATTTAGGCCTTGTGCTTGTAATTGAGTTGGGTAGTCAGTTAATTCATCAAAGTGAACTGGGCGGTCACCTCGAAGCCAGCGTGGAGCATCGTATGCTTTACGCAGGGGCAGTTTGTTTATTGCTTCTATACTTGCGCTTCTGCCGGTCATTATTTTGTGCCCAAACACAAGGCCTGTTACTGCTGTTTTTAAATCTTCTTCGTCACGGCCAAGTATTAACAACATTTTGTTATATCTATGGATAGGGCTTGAGATAAGTTCTATGGTTGGCTTTTCGACATCAGGGTAATCTTTTAAAAAATCAGGTTTAGAATCGTTAGTAATAAATACGATGCTATGCTGCTGTGGTGCTTTATTTAACACTACCGGAAAGTTCGCGCCTCGCCAATCTGCTTGTGCACCAAACCAGCTAGATAATGTAGCAGCTGCTTCAATGGCTTTAGTACCTGGTGTTGTTGCAAATATAAAGGGTAAATTTAATTTGCTGTAGTCTTTAGCATCAAAAAATGGCTCTGGTAAATATTCAAGACGGCTATCAATTGCTAATTGTTTTTGATCAAGCGTGATATTACTCGACTTGTTTATTTCAGTCCAAATAGAGCGGCTAAAGTAGTCTTGGCATTGTAAATCATAGTAACCAACAAGCTCAAAGCGAACCTGATTGAAGTCTTGAACGTATTTTGCGTTAAGGCTTAAGCTGTGGTTAACCGTATTCTTAACAACACTTAACTTATCGTTTATTGGTAAAACGGTAACTAGATTATCGTTAAAATAAACTTTTAAATGCGACACATTAGCGATTAATGAAGGCGAGTTAGTGTATGAAAAATTAAGCTTTAAATTTGTGCTTAATTTATCAATTCTATTTGTAAAATCGACGCGTGAATTATTATTTATTCCATCTAGCTTGTAGCCATTAAAACCTAATGCCTCAAAATCTAAACGTAGGCTTGAAACCTGCGCACTCTCGGGATATCCATTTATAAACATAGATTTATCATGCATCGGCTCTATAGCAAGAGCCTGATAAGCACTACTAATGAGTAACAATGTCAGAAATGTATTAAGCAGCTTTTTAATCATAATTATTATGCACTATCGGTTTTTTTGGAGTGAATGAGTTTACGTAAATGACAATATTAGTCATAAACTTAATGATAGGTTGTAACGGCCTTGGAGCATGAAATAATAAATTACTAAAGCCCCTCAAACTTGTTTTTTGTACTTCTTTAAAGCTATACGACGGACGATCATGTCTAAAGTTGTTTTGCCAATCTAGCCATGCATCCGCTCTTGAGAATGTGCATTGAATAAAGGCACGTTGCTTTTCAAGCGATAAATCTTTAATTGTTAAACCTATTTGTTTTTTACGGGTATTACATACGTGGGTTGTAAACGAAAACTGTTTATTACCGCGGCTCATTAAGAGCTCTATTTTATCGTTAACACGACATAAGTGTGCATGCTCAGTTTCAATACCCACACCATTATCGGAGTAATCTGTAATTTTAACTTTTAAGGTATGCCCATTAGCTAATCGAATACCCGCCGGAAAATTAGCTTTAATACGATGTGATTGCCTTACTTGTCTTGCCTCGGCTGCTACAGCAACGGCAGCACCTAAAATAACAATATTATAAATAGCCCAGCCCATACTTATTACAAGTACGCCTATTTGGCTCGGATCGCCCAGAACGAGTCTTAAAATACCTACAAGTATACCAAGTAAGTTAATCATTAAGAGGATCAAATAAGGTTTAGAGATACCCCAATCGTAATGCTCTTCATCGTTTAGGCCGCCTTTTTCAGTAACATTAAACTTACCTTTATTTGGGTTGAAAAGTGCCACGGTAGTTGGTTTTAAAATATACCAAGCAAGTACAGATTCGTAGACTTCTCCCCAAAATGAGTATCTATATTTGCCTTGAATACGCGAATTGGTTGCTTTTATTTGGATAAGTGTTGGCACAACATAAATGAATATGGCTAAAAATGGGGCGTAAATAATATATGCGTTAAAATATATAAGTGCCAGTGGTGCTGTTAAAAAAACAATACGAGGAATACCAGAGAGGAAATGCAGCATTGCGTTTATGTAGCACAGACGCTGAGGAACACTTAAGCCTTTACCCATTAATGGATTATCGAGTCTAAAAATTTGTGCCATACCTCGGGCCCAACGGATCCGTTGGCCAATATGAGCTGAAAGGCTATCTGTAGCAAGACCCGCAGCTTGTGGAATGTTTATATAAGCCGTTTTATATCCAGCGCGCTGCATACGAAGTGCTGTATGTGCATCTTCTGTTACCGTTTCAAAAGCAAAACCCCCTATATCTTCAAGCGCTTCTCGTTTTAATACCGCACAAGAACCACAAAAGAAAGTGGCATCCCACATGTCGTTACCGTCTTGAATAAGTCCATAAAATAGCATGTTTTCATTTGGGATTTGGCTATGGTTATTAAGGTTTCGCTCAAATGGATCAGCAGAGAAAAAGTGGTGCGGTGTTTGTACTAGACATACTTTACTGTCTTTTAAAAATTGCCCCATAGTCATTTGTAAAAATGAGCGAGCAGGGACGTGGTCACAATCAAAAATAGCAATATATTCGCCATCGGTATAGCGCATTGCACTATTCATGTTACCGGCTTTGGCATGGTTATTATCTGGTCGAGTTAAATAGCCTACGCCGACTTCTTTGGCAAATTCGCCAAATTCAGGGCGTTTACCATCATCAAGTATGTAAACGTTTAATTTATCTGCAGGCCAGTCAATACTTAATGCCGCAAGAGTAGTTGGTTTTACAACACTTAAAGGCTCATTGTAAGTGGGTATGTAAACATCAACTGTAGGCCATAAATCTGTATTTTTAGGTAAAGGAATAGGTTTACGTTCAAGCGGATTTATAGTTTGAAAAAAGCCTAAAATAAGCACCAGCCACGCATAGGTTTCTGCAAGTAATAAACCAGCACCTAAAGCAAGTGCTACAGGGTCATCCCAATTTAAGGTCTCAGTATAACGCCACCATAAATAGCGAGAAGAAGTTGTTACAGAGAGAGTGATCATGACAATGGTAGCCATTTGACCTTTTACGCGCTTAAGGGCATATGCAACTAGTAATATAAAGCTGATAAAAACGGCCTGCGCTTCTAGGCTAAATGGAATAGTGATAAAAATGGCTAATAAAAATAAAATAAATGCGAGCATCAAATATTTTATGAGTTTATTTTGCCAAATACGCGCTTCAGACATTGCTTTAAATGCGCTTTTTTTAGGAGCTTTTTTATTTTTTGAAAGTAAGCGTCTAATTAGTTTACCTAGCTTTAAATCGAACCAGCGCAGTTGCCTTAAAATATAGCTAACTCGGTCGTAAAAGTAGTCTGTTGCAGTTTCCTTTATAGAGTACGAGCTTGCTTTGGGCTTATTTTTAAAAAATATTAAAAACAGGCTTTGAATAATAAAGCGTATTATATTTGAGTAAATATAGGTCCTGTAAGGCAATCTCAAGTGCGGGTAGTAACTGTAAAGTACCAATTCAAAATCAAGTTTATGTTTTTTGATATTTATAAACAGTGAACTGAATAAAGTAATGAAAGGCATTAGAAAAGCCTCAATTACATTTACTTTATGTTGGTTAAAGTAGCTGTGAAATTTAAATAAAATATAACGTACAAGCTTATCGGTAAATAAAATACTCAACAGTATGTATAAGGTACTGTGTATGGGGCGTTTATAAAATAAAGTAAAGCTCATTGTTATAAAGCCGCTTTACTAACAAGCCAACCAGCGAGTGTTTCAAAATCATCATTGGCAATACTGTACGGCGCACAGTTAAGTGCAACATTTCTATAAGCAGTTGATTCTTTAATAACCTCATCGCTGTTAATAAAAAATGGTGCCATAAGAGGGAGAGTTGATTGCCAAAGTGAAAATAAGTCAAACTCGAGTACAGAAGCTGAATTATAACGATTAACTAAAAAATAATGCTTCCAGTTAGACTCTGAGCTTTTTAGTTTTTGTAGTCGCTTGTAAATTAGACTGTGGCAAATAGCATCGCAATTTATAAGCTCAATAACTATATCATTCGGTTTTAGAGGAAAACGCTCTAAATAAATATAAGAAGGGCAATCGAACAAGAACCAAGTATTTTGAGGACAATCCAACTTTTCGCAATTGTTAATTGTGCTGATAATTTCGTTTTGGTCAGCTTTATTATCACCAAAAGGTAAAAATATGACTCCGTCACTATCTTGATGAAAGTGTACAAGTGCATCTTCAAAGTTGCCTTCGTTACTCCACCCCTTAGTTGACTTCCAAGGTAGACCAAAGTGTAAACCCAAATCACTTTTTGCATCTAGGTCTATAGCAATAACATTTGCATCAGATTTTTTTAATACGCACGCAAGGTTAGCAACAACAGAAGTGCTACCCAACCCACCTTTGATACCTTTAACAAAAACTCTTTGCAACGTTACATTACTCGCTATTATTTGAACTTATTAATGTGTTTAGTTCGCTATTTATTTCTTTTAATAAAGCATATTTATTGATTGTTTGGGTGTTTTTTTGTTTATTTACAATCTCTATGTAATCTTCGCTTTTGCCACCAAAGCGGCGCGCTAAGTTTTCTATGTCACTAGATGTTAACGTTTGTGAGTCTTTATAAGCTAAACTGCGCATCATAACCTTTATATAATATTTTAATTATTTTTATTAAAAGTGGACAATATTTGGCTATTATATATAGAATAGCGGGTAAAACTAGTAAAAAAGTATTTTTTTATAGGGCGTTTTAAGTGCATAACTTTAACATAACGGGATTAGAGCCTGCAGCAAAAGAGTTAAAATCGGCTTCAAGTTATGCTGTTTTGGCCCCTTTAGACAATTTTGTGATTGAACTGGCGTTACATTCAATTAACCCTAGCTTGGTTAATGATATATTTATAGTTTCTCAAGAAATTGAATCATTTTTTGACTCTTCCTTTTCTCAAGCGTTAAACTCAGCATATGAAAAAAATAGAGTTCATCCCTTTTCACTTTCCTCAAGCACGCAACAATATAGTGCTCAGCATATTAATAAAAATATAATAAAAGAGATCAGTGCTTATAAGCGTCTAAACAAGGCACTTGTATTTATTCATTTTAATACTGCACAAATTAATAGTGTTGATGATATTAGTTTGAAAGTAATAATGAGGGATTATTATACGTTTGCGCAAAAAACGGGCGTTACATTATTATTTTTAATATCGGGTCCTGATGTAGCTAATTATCGTTTTTTATTTAGGCGCTTAAATAAATATCTAGATGGATTGATGTTTGTTGATAACGACTCCGCAGTGCGTGTACTCGAATATGACTACTGGCGTCACAGTCGAGGAATATTAGCGAGTGAACAGTTTCAATTATCGATAGATAATCATCAATTGATAGTACAAGAAGCTTTAAATAACAAAAATAAAACACTTCAAGAGTCTGGTTTTACTGATGAGGATGAGGTGTGGCTAGTTCAAAATGTAGTGCCAGAGGGGACTAAGTTACCAGCTCATTATAAAAGCCTAAAAGATAACAATGAGCTATTTAATAAAGGCCCAAAAGTAGAAGCAGCGACATTAATTTTTGCAGTTACACGCTATACCGACTTAGCATTATTAGGCAAACAATGTTTTGAATTAAGAAAAAACTGCGGCCGTTGGTTAAAGTTAGTTATTCAAAATGTAGATGGTGTGATCCGTCATCAAGATGAATGCTTACTTTTAACGCTTGGCGTAAACCTTATTTTATATAGCTCATCAGAGCCGTCGAGGTTGTTATCGCAAGTACAATCAATCCAAGGCTTTCAGTACACTAGGCCGCTGCCTCCTTCAGTAGAGCATGTGCTAAAATACACTGAAAACACGTTTTCTAAGGGTTATTTACCTTTTAACGAATTTACTAAGCAAGTAGAAATACACAGTGACTCCGCTGTTAACCTTGGTGTGAGTGGGGTATTAGTTAAATTAGAGCTTTTACCAAGAATAGATCCAATTCATCCCCTGCATTTATTTCATATTAAGCGTGAAGGAGATGTATTTAGTATTGCAGAAAATACTGTGTATTTGTATTTACATGCATGTAGAGAAAATGATGTAAATAATGCAATTAAGCATTTATTTAAATTAACAACGAGTGATTTTTTTGCACAGCAAAATGTAATCTCTGATCATTTTTATATTCAACAAGAGTGTAAGCAGCTCAGGCGCTTTTACACTGGCAAAAACCTTGTAGATTATTCTAAGCAATTGGCAGAAAATGATAGTTACAAGTTTGCGCCGGACATGGCTAAAAGCGTTATAGATGACTTAGAAACACCCGAGTTTATTGATAAGGGCAGAGCAGACGCCAAACCTTTTACAATGAAATTAAAAGGTAGTGTATGAGTATTAATCAACTTTTTTTGACAGCCTTTTTGGCGATGATTTTAGGTGTTGTGTTGTGCTTGTTTGGTACGCACTTACTCACACGTATAAAACAATATTATTATAAGCTTACTTTTAAACATGAAGTACTTGAACCTTATACACCAAATAAAATAAAAAAGGATAAGCAGTGAAATTGTCAGGCTTAGGGGTGTGGAACCTTTATTTTTTAGTTAAATTTGCCCTTTATTATTATGGCGCAATAGATTTTAACGTACTTACAAATGCAGCTTTAGCTGCAATGCTAGCTATTGAGTTTAAAAAGCCATTAATCGAAAAAGCCAAACATCTATTAGGTGGTGTGTTATCCGTGGTACTGCTTTATCAAGACTCATGGCTGCCACCAATTAACCGATTAACTAAGCAAGCGGGAAATGTTAAAGATTTTAGTTTTGGTTACTTTATAGAGTTAATAACCCGCGTTATTAATGTTGATATGATATTAGCTTTATTCGTTATTTGTATATGTTTTTGGTATACATCTCAGTGGATACGTTTTACTACAGTAACGGTTGTAGGACTTTTAGTGATGGGCTGGCAAAGTGGCGATTCTCAATCACACCTTGTGAGTAATACACCAAACTCTGCCGCAGTGGCACAAACTCAAAGTTCTACGCAAGCACAAGTAATTACTGAAGCTATACAATCTCCAGATCAAAAACTGGCTGACTTTTATCAACAACAAAGTTTATTAACGAGTAACTTTCCAAGCCAGGTGAGTGGTGAGTTGTTTGATGTAATTATATTGAATGTTTGCTCAATGGCAGTTGCGGATTTAAAAGCTATTGGCGTAGATATAACAGACATGTATAAAGATTTTGATGTGGTATTTTCTGATTTTAACTCAGCGACCTCATACAGTGGTCCTGCTGCAATTAGATTACTACGCGCAAGTTGCGGACAAACAAGCCAAACAGCATTATTTAAAGACGCACCAGAGCAATGTTACTTGTTTAAAAACTTAGAAAAACTAGGGTATCAAAACAATGTTGTAATGAACCATGACGGTCATTTTGATGAATTTAAAGGCTTGATTAATAAGTACGGCGGCTTAAATAGTACACCGTTTAATATAGACTCTATGCCAGTTGCTCAATATGGTTTTGATGACAGTCCAATTTATTCTGATGGTGCAGTACTAAATGGTTGGTTAGACACTCAAGCAAAAGACTGTAAACCTTGTGCTATGTATTACAACACAACAAGTTTACATGATGGCAATCAACTAGCTAATCGAGCTCGTATGAACAGCCAACAGAGTTACCCTATAAGACATAAAAACTTGTTTAGTGATATCAATACGTTTGTAAAAAATCTTGAGAGCCGTGGTCGTAATGTAATGCTAATGATAGTGCCAGAGCACGGCGCAGCACTAAAGGGTGATAAAGTGCAATTTGCCGGTTTGCGTGAAATACCGAGCCCTTCTATTGTCTCGGTGCCTGTTGCTATTAAGTTTATAGGCCCTGACGTACAAAACTACTCACAAATTGTTGTCGATGATTCAACCAGTTATTTTGCATTATCACAGCTTGTTAGTAAGGCACTACAAAGCGATGTTTTTGGCGGGAAAAACAGTGTTGCTAACTTACTTGAAAACCTACCTAAAGCCCCTAAAGTTGCTGAAAATGCCGATACAATTATGATGTATGTAAATCAGCGTCCATACATACAATTAGATGGCGGTGACTGGACAGCGTACCCTCAAGGTAATTAATATCGTGCTCACTTAAACACTACTTTTAAAAGGCAGTATTGTTTGAGTGAGCGGATTTTAGTAATACCTCTTTGTCCAAAAATGTTTACATTAAGCTACCTTCTCACAGCGACTTAGCGTATTATTCGACTAATATAGTTTTTCCTTCTTTGAGGATGTATGCGTCTAGATATTCACTGTGCTGATCGAATGGGTATTGCCCAAGAAATCCTTAATATATTAGTTAACTACAGCGTTGATTTAAAAGGGATTGAAGTCGATTCTGTTAATTGCCGTATGTACGTGAGCTTTCCTGAAATTGAATTTGAACAATTTCAAAAAATCATGCCTTCGATACGTTTAATAGATGGCGTTCATGATGTGCGTACGACTGCATTTTTGCCCTCAGAACGTGAGCACAACGAACTAAATACATTACTGCGTGCATTACCCGATGGTGTTATATCAATTGATGCTAAAGGTTGGGTACGTTTATGTAACGACGCCGCATGTAAAGACTTACAACTTATCGAAAAAGAAGTTATCGGGGCAAATATTAATAACTTGCTCAAAGGGTTTAACTTTACGCGCTGGTTAGAAGGCAAAGAGGTGCTTGGTCAAACCACACGCGTTGAAGTTGCTGGTGAAGACTTTATTGCCGACATTTTACCTATCGCAGTGCCGCAAGGTGGCGAAGGTGATGTACTTGCTGGTGCAGTTATTAATATTAAATCGCAAAGCCGACTAGGTCAGCAAGTAAGTGCCTTTAGGCGCTACGGACAAGAAAGCTTTGCAACTATTCACAATTTTAGTACCGCGATGCGTCGAGTTGTGCGTGAAGCACGTAAAATGGCGCAATTAGAAGCTCCCATTTTAATTACTGGCGAAACAGGTACGGGTAAAGAGTTACTCGCTCGAGCTTGCCACTATGCATCTAATCGTTCTGTTAAGCCTTTTATTGCGCTTTCTTGTGCGTCACTTCCTGATGATGTTGCTGAGTCTGAATTATTTGGCTACGCCGGATATGAAGAAAACACAGCGCCTAAACGTGGCGTATTAGAACAAGCTGATGGTGGTACTGTGTTTTTAGATGAAGTTGGCGAAATGTCGACTCAATTACAAACTAAGTTACTGCGCTTTTTGCAAGACGGCACGTTTAGAAAAGTTGGCGATGAAAACGAAGTTAAAGTAAATGTACGCATTATTGCAGCGACTCAAAAAGACTTACCAGCAATGGTTCAAGAGGGCGTCTTTAGGGAAGACTTATATTATCGCATCAATGTGTTAACCCTTGAAATAGCGCCACTCAGAGACCGAAAAGCTGATGTTGGGCCGCTGGCTGAGCACTTTATTCAAAAGTACGCACAGCAAAATGGTCATGCAATTCCATTGCTTTCACAAGAGTGTTTAAGCTTTTTACAGCAATATCCTTGGCCTGGGAATGTACGCCAGCTTGAAAATGCAATTTACCGCGCAGTATCATTGTTGGATGACAGTGAGCTACGTGTAGAGCATTTACAATTGCCTACTTTTACTCATGACCTAGGGTATTTAGAATCAGACTTTGAAGGCTCCTTAGATCAAGCAGTAAAACGCTTTGAAGCTACTTTACTTCGTAAGCTTTATCCTGCTTATCCAAGTTCACGACAGTTGGCCAAGCGTTTAGGCTTAAGCCATACCGCAGTGGCAAATAAATTGCGTGATTACGGTATTAACCGTAAAACCGTAAAGGTGTAAAGGTGTAATAATAAGTTTCATGGGCACTAGTTTTTAGTGCCCATATTTTTAGTAACCCCATCTATAGCTATTGTTTCTATACCGCCTTCATTAAAGTTCATCACTATACTTGCGTTGTTACGGGTAAAAAAGTAACTACGACCATTGAGTTCAATAACATAGTCACCTTTTACCGGATCGCTAAACTGCTGCTTTTTTAATACAACGTTATGATCGCCAATGTGCCATTCAAACTCTTTAATAAAGCCGTTGTTAAACTCCTGTACCCATACTTGGCTATCATCTTTAGCAAGTGTGATTGCAACAGAGTAAGAGCTAGGAATTTGCTCCATATTGTAACTTTTTGAGCCTATACTGAATTTTTCAGCTTGTTGCTGCCATTTAAACCCAAATTCAAATTCTTTAACCACGCCAGTTGGGTAAGTTACAGTTCCTTTGCCCGGTAACGAAAAATCGGCAAGCGCACTATAGCTAGGTGTTAACAACACAATCCCAGCAATAACATTAATATTTAATTTCATGATTTTACTTTTTATTATAATAATGATTTAAGATTAAATTAGAAAATTCGTGTTAGCAAGTGGCTGTGCTACACTCGTGTAAAATTAACTGGTAAGACCTTTGTTGTGAACCTATATATTCGACTTTTATTATTATTTTTTAAAATTAAACGCAATCAGCATTATCAAGATTTACTCGATACAGTAGATATTGATTACAAAGCGTTGCCTACTGATTGCGATATTAATATGCATCTAACAAATTCTCGCTATCTTGCGATGATGGATTTATCTCGTACGTGGATGATCGAAAGAATTGGCTTATTAAAACAAGTAATGAAACGTCGTTGGTTTCCTATATTAAATGCCACAGCTATTACTTATATTCGTGATATTAAGCCTATGCAGCGCTATACAATAAGCACTAAATTAGTGGGCTGGGATCATAAATATTTTTACATAGAACAAAAGTTTCATTCAGAGCGTGGCTTACATGCTGTTGCATATGTACGAGGTGTGTTTAAAAATAAAAAAGGTATTGTAAGTATTGAAGAAATGCTTGAAGTAGCTGGTTTTGAAGGCCAAACTCCTATTTTACCAAGCGAAGTTATGCACTGGAAAGAAATGCTAGAGCAGAAAAAAATAACTAACTTACCTAAGTAGCTCTAACTCATATAGGCGCTTAGCGCCTATTTATGCTTTTACGTTTAACTTACCTTGAAAGTCTTGCCATCCAGGTGGAAATTGCCCTCTTAACACATACGAAAAAGCAATTAACTCGGCAATCACATAATAGAGCTCTTTGGGGATTTCTTCACCAAGTTTTAAGTGTGAGAGTGTTTTAGCGAGCGCCTCATCTTGGTGGATCATAATCCCTTTTTGCTTAGCCGCTGCTATTATTTCATCTGCTAATTCACCAAAACCTTTTACACTGACTGTAGGTGAGTTGCCTGCTTCGTATAAAAGGCCGATGGCTGATTTATCGTTAGATGCATTGCTCATAATTAAACCTTAATGTTAATAATGGCGTGAGATTTATAAAAATCGCTGTGTTTAGCATCGCCTCTTTTTAAATTTAGCTCACCAACTTGTAAGCCGTGCTTAGCCAGTTTTGAACGTAGGTTATCTAAATGCGGGTGAGCAATAGCACTTACCTCTTGGCTTGAGGCGAGTAGCTGGCAATCAAGTGCTTTATCCATTAACTCTGCCGTTATTTGTAGTTGCCCAAGTTGCGCGTAATCAAAATTTAGCCTTACAAACCATACATTTTTATCTTCTAATTTATCTGCACTTGGTTTTTTATATTGCCCTAGGGTTATTTCGGTTTGCCCAGCTTCTGGTGGCAGTTTCATAGGAAACAAAAACTGCGCTAGCGGGTTTGTATCAATTTGTTGATTAGGAGTAAGCGCACTAACTTGAGTAAGCGTGTTTTTTACTTGTACTATTTCGCTTGCCAATGCTTGTACTTGAGCTTGTTGTAATTGCTCAAGTATTTTGGGGCCAGTATTACCTGTTTTAAATGTAGGGATGAGTACTTGCATTAGGGCATCTAAACCAGTTTGATTATTAAAGGTCAAAGGCGTGATTGATTGGCTAATAATAGGGGCAGCTAAAATACTAACAGCCACTTGCTCAAGTCCTTTACTAAAGCTACTTTGCAATGATTCGCTTGAAAGGAATGTTGGCTGTATGGTTGCTAATATCTCACGTTGAACAGTCGCAGGATTTATATTGCTACTCGATACCATTCTATTAAATGCCTGATTAACTAGGCGAGTTAGATCAGGAGTGTTCTGTGTGGCTTTATGTGCTATTTCTGCAATTTGGCTACTTAGCAAAGGTTTATCAGTCACTATATTTGGCGATGTTACTGGTAAGCTTAATAATTTACTGAAAAGCTTAGCTTCAATAGGCTGTAACATTTGGCTTCGTGAAGGCATTTCTCCGGGTAAAAATTGTTTAACGCTCGCTTGAGTTGACTGTGACATTGATGGTTTTTGGTTATCAGCCACAGCAACGGTTAGCTGACTTTGCAAGCCTTGTAATGTTTTAGGCTGCAGTTCAGGGATTTTTGTAATTAATGGTGCGGCCTTTTGCTCAACAGCAATTTTTTCATCAACGGGTTTAGTTATTGCGGGTGTGTGAACTGTGTTGTGTTGTAGCGTATTTAAAGGTGTTTGACTTGGTTGAACAGTGTGTGAAGAGGATTGCCAAACATTTACCCTTGCTTTAACTAATTGTGTTAACTGCATTAAAGCAGGTAGTTGATTAAAGTGTTTTTGTAGTGGTGGTGCTTCCAGGTTTTTAACTTTATTTAGTGTGTTATCTACATGGTCAGTAATATTTATTTGCGTAATTAAAGGTTTACCTAGTTGCTTTAAATCTTGAGTTGATGTGGTTTGGTTTTGCTCAGTGGTATTAGCACTCAATGAGAGTTTTGAACTGTCAGTAAAAGGTCTGCTTTCAAAATATTTAACAGCGTCGTTAATGCGGGTTTTAAAATCACTAAAGCTTGTTTGTAGCCACGACTTTATAGGGCTGTTCGTGCCAACTAAAGGGCTTAGCGTATTGTTTAAAGCCTCAGATGGTAAAGCGCTTGGTTGAGCACTCACAATGTTGTTAAACGCCTTAGTAAATGAGTTATTAAGGGTTACTTGCATTGTATTTATTTGTGTTTTTATTAAAACTTTGTCGGCTTGATTGGACAAGCCTACTTTTAAAGGGGTGTTCGGCAATTCGCTCACTTGTTTGTTATTTAAAGGTATTGTGAATGAGCCCTGTTTTTGTGGATGCGTTAAAATAGCAAGTTTGGGTGTTGTTTTTAGCTCAGCACTTGGTAATAAAGCCGTTAGTAGTTTAGCTAATTTTGTTTGCGCTAAGGGCTGTGAATGCACGGTATCTGCAAAACGATTTACAACATTAAGTTGAGCGCCTTTATTATTTGTGCTCACGATTACTTTTAAAGGTTGCTCCGATGAAAGTATTTGCGCCACGTCTTTATTTATAGCAATACTGGCATTGAGTTTTTCAATAACTAGCTTAGGTGAAGGCGAAAGCACTATTTGTGCTGGCATAGGTTTGCTTTCTACCTCGGTGCCTGTATTTATGTAATTAAGTAAACGCTGTAATTGCGCAGGCTGGTTTAATGACACTGTTGTATTATTTGGCGTTATAGTGAGTTGTTTACCATCGAGGCTTAATTGAATATTTGCACTTGCTATTTTTTGGGTACTTGGTGCTTCACTTGAGGTGCCCAATCTAATTGTTTGCCAATGTTTATCTACAAATACATCAAGCGTGATTGAGCTTTTACTAAATTGAATGTTTTTGGCCGCAATAACCTCATCTGGTAATTGTGTTAATTCATTAGTGTGCTTGTTGGTCGTTTGATTGTTAACCAATGAATTAGATAATGTTATTTGCGTTGGTGTATTCATTATTTTAAATCAAGTTTTCGTTAATCGATTATAAAGCAATATTCGTATTACCCTATCATTATGGTAGACTAACGCCTAATTTTTGGCATAGAGAATCGTCATCTTGTTACACATTAAGTCCGTCACCTGCATCAAGCAAGATCGTTGTTTGTTTGCGGATCTTAATTTTAGCCTTAATAGCGGTCAAATCATGCAATTAGCGGGTCCTAATGGGGCTGGTAAAACATCGTTATTGCGTATTGTCGCGGGTTTTTCTGTGCCTGACGAAGGCGCTGTTTTATTCAATCAGCAGCCAATTAATAAGTACTATGAAGAGTATGCACAAGAGCTGCTATTCATCGGTCATAAAACTGGGGTTAATACGCAGCTCACCGCAATTGAAAATGTACAATATTGGTTGCAAATTAATGGCTATCAAGACACTCCCGATTTATACCCTATTTTAGCAAAGCTTGGCTTGGTTGGCCTTGAAGACGTGCCGGTAAGAATGCTCTCTGCAGGGCAGCAAAGGCGCGTGGCGCTGGTGCGGTTATGGCTAAGTGATTGCAAACTTTGGGTATTAGATGAGCCATTTACCGCCCTTGATAAAAGCGGCGTAGCTTACTTGCAGCAACGCTTTGGTGAGCATTTAAAAACCGGTGGCGCTATTTTATTAACGACCCATCAAGACTTAACCACTCACTTTGATAACTTGCAAACGGTTACGTTGGAGTATCGTCACTAATGATTCGTCAACACTCTTACTGGCAGCTATTTAGCGCGGTGTTTAGTAAAGATGTAAAGCTTGCATTTCGCCAGCGTGCTGAAATAGTTAATCCTATTTTATTCTTTTTGATTGTTATTTCGTTATTTCCGTTAGCAATTGGGCCTGAGCCCGGTCTACTTGCGAGAATGGCGCCCGGTATTATCTGGGTTGCAGCGCTACTTTCTACCATGCTAGGGCTCGATAAGTTATTTAGAGATGACTATAACGATGGCTCATTAGAGCAGTTAATTGCCTCTTCTTACCCGCTATCTTTATCAGTTTTAGGCAAAGTGGCTGCGCATTGGGTTGTAACAGGGCTACCTCTTGTATTAATGACTCCGCTTTTTGCCTTATTACTAAATTTAGAAAGCCAATCATTACTGGCAACCGTATTAACATTATTATTAGGTACGCCATTATTAAGCTTTATAGGCGCAATAGGTGCGGGCCTGACTGTAGGATTACAAAAGGGCGGCATTTTAATGAGTTTACTGGTATTGCCTTTGTATATTCCTGTTTTAATTTTTGCAACGTCTGCTATCGACACCAGCTCTATGTCGCTGGATTATAGTGGGCAGCTTGCCATTCTTGGTGCCATGTTAGTTATTGCTATTATAAGTGCGCCAATTGCCATATCGTCAGCTTTAAAAGTGAGTGTAAGTTAATGTGGAAGTGGTTACATCCCTATGCTAAAGCGGAGCGTGCATATCAGCTATGCAATACGTTACTGCCTTATTTTGCCGTCGTTACGGTTATTACTATGATTGTTGGTTGGGTTTGGGGGTTAGGTTTTGCGCCTGCTGATTACCAACAAAAAGATAGTTACCGTATTATTTTTATTCATGTGCCTTCAGCTATTTTATCCATGGGCGCGTATTCCTCAATGGCGATAGCCGCAATTGTTGCACTTGTTTGGCAGTTACGTAATGCAGAACTTGCAGTAATTGCTATTGCGCCAGTCGGGGCGTGTATAACTGCCATTGCACTTATAACCGGTGCCGCATGGGGTAAACCTATGTGGGGAGCATGGTGGGTATGGGATGCACGTTTAACTTCAGAGCTTATTTTATTGTTTTTATATTTGGGAGTGCTTTCGCTTTACCATGCTTTTGAAGATAAAAAATCAGCTGGCCGTGCGGCTTCAATTTTAGCAATTGTAGGGGTTATTAATTTACCTATTATTCATTACTCAGTTGAGTGGTGGAACACCCTACACCAAGGTGCAACTATTACAAAACTCGACACAAAAGCAATTGACCCTAGTATGTTTTGGCCACTAATGGTGAATATTTTAGCGTTTGCAGCATTTGTAGGTACTGTGACTTTAATTCGTCTTAAAAATGAAATTTTACAACGTGAAAAGCATCGCCCTTGGGTGCGAGCGTTGTTAAATAAGGGGTAGTTATGCAGTTTGACTCTTTTTCAGATTTTATTGCTATGGGAGGCTATGGATTTTATGTATGGCTTTCTTTTGGTACATGCGCACTTATTTTACTCGGTATTTTATTAAACTCTCTTAGAGATACTAAACGTATTATGGCCTCTGTAGAGCAACAAATAATACGCGAAGAAAGAATTAAAAAAGCTAAGCAGGAACAAACATCATGAACCCACGACGTAAAAAACGCCTATTAGTGATTATTGCCGTACTGTTTGGTATAGGTACTTCTATTGGTCTTGTGTTGTATGCACTACAAGAAAACATAAACTTGTTTTACACACCAAGTGAATTAATTGACGGTAAAGGCCCAAACAAAGAAAAGCCACATATAGGTCAAAAGTTAAGAATTGGCGGTATGGTCGTGCCTGGCACTGTTGAGCGAAACGAGCAAAGCTTACAAGTAAGCTTTAAGCTCATTGATACAGGCCCATTAGTAACGGTTCGCTATCAGGGGATTTTGCCAGACTTATTTCGCGAAGGGCAAGGGATTGTAGCGCAAGGTGTTTTAGTTGAACCAAATGTAATTGAGGCCTTTGAGGTGCTCGCAAAGCATGATGAAGAATACATGCCAGCAGAAGTTGCTGAAGCAGTAAAAGGCATCAAGCACGAAAAACCAAAATACAACCTAGATAGCGGTAGTTAATATGATCCCAGAACTTGGTTATTTTTCTTTAACGCTTGCCATGGTGCTTAGCGTTTTACTGTGTATTTTTCCGCTTTGGGGCGCGCATACCGGTAATCTTCGTTTAATGCGTGCAGCCCCTTCATTAGCTGTTGGGCAATTTGCTTTTGTACTACTTTCGTTTGCAGCGCTTATTTATGCCAGTTTAACGGATGATTTTACCGTATCGTATGTGGCGTATCATTCTAGTAGTACATTACCTTGGTATTATAAAGTTACCTCTACCTGGGGTGGCCATGAAGGCGCCATTTTATTGTGGCTAGTTATGCAAGCAGGGTGGACCGCAGCGGTAGCTGTGCGATCTAAATCGCTGCCGTGGGTACTACGTGCGCGTGTATTGGGCGTGCTTGGGTTTTTAGGTGTAGGTTTTATGATGTACACCTTATTACTTTCAAGCCCTTTTGAGCGTTTATTACCTTATTTTCCTGTTGAAGGGCGCGACTTAAACCCGCTACTTCAAGACCCTGGAATGATTATTCATCCTCCACTACTGTACATGGGTTATGTTGGGCTATCGGTTGCTTTTTCTTTTGCTATTGCCGCACTTTTAACAGGTAAGCTTGATAACACATGGGCTAAATGGTCACGCCCATGGACAATGACCGCTTGGGGTTTCTTAGGCCTAGGTCTTACTATTGGCAGTTGGTGGGCTTATTCGGAGCTTGGCTGGGGCGGCTGGTGGTTTTGGGATCCGGTAGAAAATGCAGCGCTGATGCCTTGGCTTGTAGCCACCGCATTATTGCACTCGTTAAGCGTAACCGAAAAACGCGGTATATTTAAATCGTGGACGGTGTTATTAGCAATAGCTGGTTTTTCATTAAGCTTGTTAGGCACCTTTATTGTGCGCTCGGGCATTATTGTATCGGTGCATGCTTTTGCTACAGATCCTGATAGGGGCTTATTTATACTCGCTTTTTTAGGTGTTGTTGTAGGTGGCGGCTTAGCCTTGTATGCACTGCGTGTATCGCAGGTATACAGCGAAGGTCGGTACAAGTTTGTATCGCGCGAAGTGGCGTTGTGGCTTAATAATATATTTTTAGTGGTTGCTACATTAATTGTTATGTTAGGTACGCTATTACCTATGGTCCATAAAGAAATGGGCTTAGGTAGCATTTCTATTGGTGAACCGTTTTTTAATAAAATGTTTGCAATTTTATTAGTGCCTTTCGCTATTTTAATGGGAATAGGGCCATTTTTACGCTGGAAGCAAAATAAATGGGCTTTTTTGCAAAACAAAATTTTAATGGGTGTATTAGCGAGTGTAGTAATAACTTGCGCTTGGTTATTCTCAAGTTACGAGCTCGTAAAGCCACTTACATTATTAGCGACAACACTTGCAGTTTGGGTTGCTTTATCAACAGGGATTGATATTTACACCAAAGCAGCTGTGCATGGCACCTTAATTGAAGGTTTAAAACGCTTTACTGTAAGTTATTGGGCTATGGTGCTTGGGCACATTGGTATTGCATTTATTATTGCTGGTGTATCACTTACGTCTGCTTATTCAGTTGAACGTGATGTATCAATGAAACCAGGTGACATAGCTCAGCTTAACGAATATGAATATCGCTTTGATGGCGTTAAGACTATTAGAGGGCCAAATTACAGTGGTCATGCAGGCGTTGTATCAGTTCTTAAAAATAATGAGCTAGTAACACGTTTACACGCTGAAAAACGCAAATATGACATCGGAATGCAATTTATGACCGAGGCTGCAATAGATGCTGGTTTTAAACGTGATTTATATTTAGCGTTAGGTGAGCAGCTTAGTGGCGATGCATGGTCACTTAGAATTTACCATAAACCATTTGTTCGCTGGATTTGGATTGGTGGTGTACTAATGTCATTCGCAGGGTTTATGATTTTATTTGATAAACGCTATCGTACATCAGCTAAAACAGCGCGTAAGGCTGAATCGGAGAGTGCTTTATGAATCGTAAACTTTTAGCTATTGCACCGCTTTTAGTGTTTGCTTTTGTATGTGTATTTTTATACCAAGGGTTATTTGCAAACCCGCGAGAGATTCAAACTGGGCGACTAGGCCAAGATATGCCAGCGTTTAACCTGCCTGATTTAATGCAAGACGACAAACGCTGGACTAACGAGTCGTTAAAAGGCGAGGTGTATTTACTTAATGTGTGGGGCACATGGTGCCCAACATGTTTGGTAGAGCTTGGCTATTTAACTAAGTTACGTGAGCAAGGCGTTAAAATTATTGGCCTTTATTATGTACAAGGTTACGACGCTGACTTTGATGGCCCATTTGATATGCAGGCTTTGCGCACAGATGTAACAGATATGCTTGGTCGCGCGGGTGATCCGTACCAATTTAATATTTTAGACTTGCACCGAACACTTTCGCTTGATTTAGGCGTGTCGGGTGCGCCAGAAACATTTTTAGTTGATAAAAATGGCAAGATACTACTGCATCATACGGGCGATATAAATCCTCGGGTATGGCGCGCTAAATTTGCACCCGTTATGCAGGAGCTAAATTAATGAGATTTTTTCTATTAAGCCTTAGTTTTTTTATAAGCATGGCCGCAAACGCTGAACTTGATCGTTATCAGTTTGATAATAATGAGCAAGCAGTGCGTTTTGAAGAGTTAACTAAAGAGCTTCGCTGCCCTAAATGCCAAAATCAGAATATTGCTGATTCGGATGCTGTTGTTGCTAAAGATTTACGCGATAAAGTTTTGGTACTTGTAAAAGAGGGCAAAACAAAAGACGAAGTAATTGACTACATGATTGATAGGTACGGCTACTTTGTTCACTACGATCCTCCTGTTACACCGGCTACGCTCGTGCTTTGGGTGTTACCAGTACTCATAGTGATTATTGGTTTTGGCTTTATTGTAATTCGTCAGCGTAAAGCGTCTGTAAAGCAAACGTGGAGCAGTAGCGATGAAGCATTGCTTGCAAAGCTAATCGCTGATAACAAACGTCAGGAGCAAAGTTAATGATTTTAATGTGGGCGTGTTTTGCTTTACTCACACTAATTGCTATCGCATTCGTGGCGTTACCTTTTTTACAAAAAGAGCGAGTGCAAACTATTACGCACAACGCTAATGCTGAGCTTATCAGTATATATGAGCAGCGTTTAGTTGAATTACAAACCGATTTAGATAACCAACGTATAGATTTAAAAAATCATAATGAATCGGTTATTGAGTTAAAACGCCGTTTGCTTAACGAGCTATCACCTGAAAAATCGTTAAACAGCAAAGGTAATAACCGTATATTTGCATTAACGGGTGCTGCTTTTGTTATTGCTTTGACCGGTGTGTTTTATACATTTACCGGAAGTGAGCAACAAATTTCTGCATGGCATGATGCAATGGACAATCTTGCTGATTACGGTGAACGTGCTGTTATGCAAAAAGGAGAGCCACTTAGTCAAAATGAGCTACAAGCATTTGCTTTAGCACTTAGAACAAAGCTTAGCCAAACAGGCGATGATGAAGTTGCTTGGATGTTATTAGGCCGCGTTGCTATGTCACTTAATGAGTTTGATATGGCGCAGCAGTCGTTTGATAAAGCACTGCAAATGAACCCTGATAACATGCAAGTGTTAATAAGCTTCAGCCAAGTTTTATTGCTTGAGGGCAGCGAAGCTAACATGACCCGTGCAGCGGGTATGCTTTCGAAGGTATTAAAAGTTGAGCCTACTAATTTAGATGCAATATCGTTATTAGCGTTAATAGCTTATGAGCGAAAAGATTGGCCTCAAGCTAAAGCTGCGTTCGAAGTGCTTCTTGCCAGTATGCAAAAAAATGATACACGTTATGAAATGATAGCAGGACGTATCGCTGATATTGAAGAGCAAATGCAAGCAGAAGGCTCTGTTTTACCCGTTACAACACAAAGTGTTATTAATGTAACAGTAAAACTGACAGATGAGCTTAAACAACAACAACCAGAAAGTGGTATTTTATTTGTGTTTGCAAAAGCAGCGCAGGGCTCACCCATGCCGCTGGCTGTTGTAAAGCTTAAAGAGTATAGCTTTCCAATGAGCGTGCAATTAACAGATGCGAATGCAATGGTTGCTGGGTTAAACTTATCAAGTGCACAAGATATCGTTATATCTGCGCGAATATCTAAAGATGAATCGGTTATGCCAAGTTCGGGTGAGCTAGAAGGGCATTCAGATAAACTAACACGTAAAAATGTAAGTGACTACACACTTACAATTGATACATTAATACCTTAAGGACATTAGATGTTAAAGCATAGTTTTACTTTTTTGTGTTTACTGATACTTGCAGGGTGTGCGCAAGTACCAGAAAATAAAGTGGATGAACGAGATCCACTACAAAATATTAACCGTCCATTGTACGACTTTAATATGGATGTACTTGATGCCTATATTCTACGTCCTGTCGCTGTAGGGTACGTTGAAGTAACGCCTGTCCCGGTTAGGAATTCAATAGTGAACTTCACTGATAATATTTCTGCACCAGTGGACATGATTAACGCTGGCCTTCAAGGTAAACCAGGCAATGCAAGTGTGAGCCTCGCCCGCTTTTTAGTGAATTCAACTGTAGGTATATTTGGTATATTTGATGTAGCTAGTTCATTAGGTTTGAATCATGTAGATGAAGATTTTGGACAAACGTTAGGTGTGTGGGGCGTAGGAGACGGCGCCTATTTAATGCTGCCTGCAATGGGACCAACAACTGCACGTAACTTAACAGGTGACGTAGTTGATAACTTTGTTTTACCGGAAGTCGCGCTTACTACACCACAAACTATTTTAGTGTTTGTATTAAAAGCTGTAGAAGCTAGAGCGTCACTTATCCCTCAAGAAGGCTTATTAAATGATTCACTTGATCCGTACCTTTTTGTAAAAGATATTTATTTTCAGCGTCAAATTTATGAACTATATGACGGTAACCCGCCGATTAAAGAAGAACCTGAAGACTTTGATGAAGACTTCTTAGAAAGTCTATAAGCGTAATTATGGCTTAAGTGTTTAGCTAACCATAACAAAAATGCCAGCAAATGTGCTGGCATTTTTAGTTTCAAATTACAGGTTATTATTCGTTAACCATTAACTGCATTTGTTCACTTACCCAACCTAGGGCTTCGTGATAGGCGTCGGGTACTTTATCACCAAGGTTAAGCTCTTTAGTAAGCGCATTAGCTGCTTCCCAATTTGCTTGCTCATAATATTTAACAAGATTTAAATATTTAGCTAGTAACCCTTCATCTTCCAATAATGCCGCTTTAATATCGTTAGAAAGGGGAAGTTTTTTCATTACGCTTTCCATGCTTTCATCTAATATGGCGTCCATTAGCGACATCATGCCGGTTAAAAAAGCCATACCGGTATCTTTAAATTGACCATGAGATATTGCAAGTAGCTCACCAAAGCGAGCACGAGTAAGTGATAACCTAATTAGCTCTACAGGTTTATCGGCAGACACCTGTGCGGCAAACAGTAGTGATAATAACTTTTTAATTTCGTTAGCGCCTAAAACAATAAGCGCTTGTTTAATAGTGCTTATCTCTGCGCGTCGGGCGAATGCTGCTGAGTTAGAATAACGAAGTAACTTGTACGATAGGTTTACGTCTCTCTCAAAAACATCTGTAATTTTTTTAAGATCCATATCAACGTTAGAAGTTTCGTATAAAAGCTCAGCTAAGGCCATCTCTGAAGGTGGCAGCGCTTTACTTTGCACCATTTCAGGCTTTGAAAAAAAGAACCCTTGAAAGTAGTCAAAGCCTAGATCTAATGCTTGCTCATATATGTCGTATGTTTCAACTTTTTCGGCAAGTAACTTAATATGTGGATACGGTTTTAAATCGTTAATTATGGTTTTTATTGTATCTACATCGCACGATAAAAAGTCTATTTTAATAATATCTATAAACGGATAGAAATGACGCCAAACTGGCTGATGAATGTAATCATCTAATGCAATCGTATAGCCTTTATCTTTTAAGTCTTTAACAATCGCTAATAAGCGTTTGCCGGGCTGTATGGTTTCAAGTATTTCTACTACAACATCATCTTTACCTAGCATGCTAGGGTAACCTTTTAGCAGGGTTTCTAAGGTAAAGTTAATATAAGCCGGCTTGTTATCGGTTAAATCTTCTAGACCAAAGTTAAATTGGCTACCTTCAATTAATCGAGTTGTTGCTTCATCTCCGTCTATGTTTGGGAATACGTTATCAACGCCATCACGAAATAAAAGCTCATAACCAATGAGTTCTTTTTCTCGATTTAAGATAGGTTGGCGCGCGGCGTAAAAATACATAAACAGTTCCGTTGAAATTATAATTATAAGTATTGTAATAATATATGGCAAAAGATTCAAAATAGCATTACTAATATTAGTGGGATTAAGAAGTTATCATTAATAAATAGAGGTTTTATTTACCTATTTTAATTTGTTTTTGTTATTTTGTTGTAAAAACATGCAATATGAATATTTTTAAATCAAGAAAATGTAACTAGTTGGAGATCTACTTAAAAGGCATGATATAGTCATCGAGAATGGTTTTTACCCCAATAGTGTCTTAACTATAAAACTTTAAGAGTCATTATTCGGATTAAAAGCCTGTTATTTAATTATTGTGCGGAGGCTAATTTGGAAACAGGAATGATTATTTCACTAGCGTTATACTTTATTGTAATGTTAGGTATCGGACTATATGCATATAAACAATCTACAAGTGATGTCTCTGGTTATATGTTAGGTGGACGAAGTCTTTCACCAAGTGTTGCGGCGCTATCAGCTGGTGCGTCAGACATGAGTGGTTGGATTTTAATGGGTCTACCTGGCGCGATGTTTGTTACTGGCTTTAGCAGTACCTGGATTGCTATAGGGCTTGTAATTGGCGCTTGGCTTAACTATCTGTTAGTTGCACCTAGATTGCGTGTATACACAGAAAAAGCTAACGACTCTATCACCATCCCGGATTACTTCTCAAACCGTTTTAACGACAAATCTAACTTGCTACGTGTTGTATCTGCCGTGGTAATTATTGTTTTCTTTACTCTTTATACTTCGTCAGGTGTTGTGGCCGGCGGTAAATTATTTGAAAGTTCATTTGGTTTAAGTTACGAGATGGGCCTCTATATCACAACAGGTGTTGTGGTTTTGTACACTTTATTTGGCGGCTTCTTAGCTGTGAGCTTAACTGACTTTGTGCAAGGTTGTATCATGTTTGTTGCACTTATTTTAGTGCCAACGGTTGCATACTCTTTATTAGAACAACCACTTGAGTCTACCTTACACAGCGTAAATCCAGATATGCTTAACTGGATAGGCGCGGGCTCTGCATTAGGTATTATTTCGGCAATGGCTTGGGGTTTAGGCTACTTTGGTCAGCCACATATTATTGTTCGCTTTATGTCTGTGCGCAGCGTTAAAGATATGCCAACAGCACGCCGTATTGGTATGACGTGGATGATAGTTGCCGCTATCGGAGCTGTAGGCACTGGTTTATTTGGTGCAGCTTATACATACGAAAATAACATTGTGGTTGATGATCCTGAGACAATTTTCTTAATTCTTTCAGAGCTTTTATTCCACCCATTAATTGCTGGCTTTTTACTAGCTGCAATTTTAGCTGCAATTATGAGTACAATTTCTTCACAATTACTGGTTAGTTCAAGCTCTTTAACTGAGGATTTTTACAAAACATTTCTGCGCAAAGAAGCAAGTGATACAGAGCTTGTAACTGTTGGTCGTATTAGTGTTGCAGCTGTTGCTATGTGTGCAATTTACCTTGCATATGACAGGGATAGCTCAATCTTAAGCTTAGTAAGTAACGCGTGGGCGGGCTTTGGTGCTGCATTTGGTCCACTTGTGTTATTTAGCCTGTACTGGAAGCGTATGAACTTTGAAGGTGCGCTAGCGGGTATGTTAGTAGGTGCCGGAACAGTATTGGTTTGGATATATTCTCCATTTACTATTGATGGACAAAGCTTGAGCAGCTACATGTACGAAATTGTACCTGGCTTTATTTTAGCAAGTATTGCGATTGTTGTTAGCTTAGCGACCAAAGAGCCAGAGCAAAACATCACCGCTTTATTTGATGAAGTTGAAAAAGAGCTTTAATAATTAGCTAATTTATTTAGTTTTTTATAAGAAACGAAAGGCCAGAGGTGCAAACTTCTGGCCTTTTTAATATTCAAAATTTGCTAATATCAACCTGCGAAATACTTATACTAATTTACTCAATTAATTCCAATCCACAATAATATTTAGTCAATCTGAAAGATTAAATCTGGCGCTAATTACGTTAAAAATCTCTGATATACGACTGCATGGATGCAGGAAGTAGAATAATTCATGAGCAATTGCCTGGAGCGACTAAATAACACCTTTGCATGCCGACAGCTGCGTTAATTTACTTACAATAGAGCATTGTTGGGTATTAAACTTATTTTCTTTGACTGAAAACGCTTGCTTGAGAGTAATAAATTCAATGGTTGAGTGTTTTAAAATGTTAGTAAATCTCTTCACTAGAGTTTAAGTTGTACAGAGCTTTAAATTTTACTTTATTGTAGTTAAACTGCTGCCTTATTTTTGAGCTATTAAATAAGGGGGGATAGCTTTGCTATTTGCTTTAATAAGCTGTTTATTTATTGCTGTGATGTATTTTGAAGCTATTAAAAAAGGCATGCCAGTAAAACGCTGGTTATTGTTAGGTGGGACCTTAGGACCTGTAGCGTGGTGTCTGTTTAGCCTACATTATCGTAGAACTTTACTGCGCAATATAGGCTTTAGTGCGTGTGTTTGGCGACCTTAATTAACGATTGAAATCGCTTTTTTTTGCTTTGTAATTAAACTAGGCGCTGCTTTGGTTTGTTGTTGTTTTAAAAACTCAGTAAATTCGTCTTTTGATAATGGTTTAGAGTAGTAATAACCTTGAACCGTTTCACAGTTTAGTTTTTTAAGTATTTCTATTTGATCTGCCTGCTCAACACCCTCGGCAACAACATGTAAGTCTAAGTTATGTGCAATGGTGACGATTGAGTCGACCATATTGCGGCCACGCTCAGTTTTCATGTCATCAATAAATGCTTTGTCTACTTTTAAAGTATTAAGCGGAAATTGCTTTAAATACGCTAAAGATGAATAACCCGTGCCAAAGTCATCCATTGCCAAATGAATGCCTCGCGCGCTTAAAGAGCGCATAATAGCTATAGCATCTTTAGGATCATCCATTACAGTGCCTTCGGTTATCTCTAGTTCTAAAAAATAAGAAGGCAGTTCATTTTTTTGTAAAATGACATCAATACGCGAGGTTAAATCAGGTAAGCTAAATTGCTTTGCTGATAAGTTAACAGCCACTCGGCCACTAAATAAGCCATCATCTAGCCACTTTTTTACATCTCGGCAGGCTTTATTTAAAACGACTTCACCAATTTCAATTATTTGCCCGGTTTCTTCGGCTATAGGTATAAATACACCTGGGCTAATAATACCTTTTTTAGGTGTGATAAAGCGCACCAATGCTTCCATACCGGTTAGTTTTCCGGTTCGAATATTCATTTTGGGTTGGTAATACACTTCAAAGTGATCTTCTTTTAAACCAAATCGCATTAAGTTTTCTATTTGTAGGCGCTTAACTGCTTGGCGGTTCATGGTGTCGTTAAAAAATAAGTAGCTATTACCTTTCTTTTTAGCGTGATACATCGCGGTATCGGCATTTTTTAATAAAAGCTCTGGCGTATTGCCATCTTCGGGGAATAACACAATGCCAACACTAGAGGTAATTGCAAGTTCGTGACCAGCCATTTTAAATGGGGTGGCAATAGCTGCTAAAAACTGTTTTGCCATACGGGTGATGACATGTATGTCGTTGGTGTCTGACATAACGAGTGCAAACTCATCCCCACCTAAACGATAAAATACATCGTTTTCGCGTGTTAATTTGTTTAAACGCATTGCTAATTTAGCTAACAAACTGTCACCAAGTTGGTGGCCTAACGAGTCGTTTATTTTTTTAAAGTTATCTAAATCAAACACTAAAAGAGCATGATGAGAATTTAGTTTTACAAGCTTTTGTAGGTCAGTAAAAAATAAGTTTCGGTTAGGGAGACTCGTTGTACGGTCTCGGTTTGATAAATTATGCAGTTGCGACTCAGCTTTTTTTCGCTCAGTTAGATCCGAGTAAACAATTACATAGTTAGTTATTTGGTTTTGATCGTTTTTAATTTCATCTATCGAAATTTCGATTGGCAATAAAACTCGCTCGCTATTACGTAGTTTTACTTCTTGTTGAATGTGTTCGTGCTCTTTAACAATGTCAATAATTTTATCTGTATAGCTTTGCTCATACCCAGATAGACTGAAGTCTTTGCCTAAGTATTGCTCGCGCACGCCACCAAATAAAGTTAAAAAGCTGGGATTTATATCAACTAATTTAAAGTTTTTGTCGTAAATAGCGAGTGCATCAGTGAGCGACTCTACGCATTTAGCAAAAAGGTTTAAGCGCTCTTCAGTCGATTTTAGCTGTGAAATATCGCGTACAGTGCCGGTCATTCTTAGGGGAGATAAATTGGCATCTTTTTCAATTATTTTCCCGCGGTCAAGAACCCAATGCCAGCGACCAAATGTATCTTTAATTCGATAGGTTGCTTCAAAAAAAGCAGATTGCTCAGCAAAATGGACTTTTAATAAATGTTCAACGTTGTTTATGTCGTGAGGGTGTATAAGACCTTTATTTGGCGGAAAGCCCATCAAGGTTGTTGAGTCCATTAAGTATTTGTCGTTAATTCGAATAACTTCGCCTGTTTTAATATTCCAGTCCCAAAGTGTATCACCGCTGCCTTCAACGGTGCTTTTAAGGCGTTTTTCAGAGAGGCGAAGTTGACGGCGTGAACGTCTAAGCTTATAAATAACAAATAACAGGTACGGCAAAGCAAGCGCTATAATAGCGCTTGCTAGTATGAGGATATTGTCTGAGTTGTAATTAAATGAAGACTCAAAAGCAAAAAGCTTAAATGAGTAAGCAAGTACTACAAGCATGCTTAATTTTATTATTGTTGTTTTTATCATTTGTTTTATTACTTCTAATTTACAAATGATAATTTAAAACAAGCCCAACCTAGAGTCAAAGAGATTGCGAGCAAAGGGGCATATTTTGAGATTTATTCACTTTTGCCGAGCTTAATAGCTCATACCTTGGTCTATCTTCATTAAATAATGTAAGCGCATATGCTTTTAAATCTTTTAGAGTCAGTGCATTTAGTGCCTCTAAGAGTCGTTGCTGCATATGAAACTCATGATCTCTATTACCAATAGCTAACCATAAACGCTGTGAACGAAGACGTAGGTTTTTATCTTTTTCGGCAATATGCGTACTTAACCCGTGCTTTTGTTGTTGCCAGTTTTGCTCGTCAAGCGCGTCAATATTTTCAAGGTAATTGTTAATGAAACTATTATGTCGACGCAATAAAGTTTTGGCATCAAATTTAGGTGACTGAATGTAAAACGCCATACCAGCTCGAGTGTTAAAAGGGGCATAACCTGCACCTACTAAATAACCGAGCTGCTGTGTTGTTCGTAGTTCATTAAAGTAATCTTGATTAATTAAGTGATTAAGTGCCATCATCTTTACTTTTTCGGTCACGCTGTCTGTTTGCGCTTGGTAATAAATAACCATTGCGTGGTCGCTGCACGGGAGTTCTAGCTCGTAACGTGTCACTTTTTGAATTTCAAATAGTGGGCGGCGCAAATCTTCAATTATGGTGGCATGCTTTAAGTGATCAGCTACTTTCTTTTGAAATGCAATGGCGTCATTTTGCTGCCAGTTACCATGTAAGAATGACTCTACGTGCAGTGCTTTAAAAAAGTCTGTTCTAAATTCATTAAATTGCTGAAAACATGTGTTTTTTAAAGCCGATGCGAGTTCACTTGGTCTTGGGTTCCATGGCATTATTTTAGCGCCTAAAATACTGAATAGCTCACTCACCGGTTTATTTTGATTACTGTTACGCCAATGTCTTACTAACTGCTTTTTATATTCAGCAAAACGTTTTGCACAAATTTCTACATTAAATAAAGCATCGATTAATTGATCAACAAGCTCTAGTTGGCTAGATGAAAGCCCAGCTGTATGAAGTGTCAACCCGCCTTGATGCGATGTTAAATGGTAACTAAGGCCGGCTAATTCTGCCGGGTAAAACTGCTCACCAACACTATCCATAAATAAATCGGTGAATAGCCGAGTTAGTGCCATGTGTTTTACGTCTTTAACGGCAAAGTCAGAGTCCATGGCTAAATAAAAATGGCCCTTAGCTACGCGAAAGGTGTTGTCTTGTTTAAACCAAAAATCAAAACCAGGTTCTTTAACAAGTAACTCAGGTTTTGTTTGAGGTTTTTCAACATCGTATAGTATGACTTCTTTTGTTAAATAAGGGTTGGCAGTAGGCAGTAGCATTTCGGCCAAAGGCTTATTAATATCGCTCAGCGCGTCAAGCCAGCTTTGCGATACTTGTTCAACTTTGTAAGGAGTATTATACCAAGCCGTTTTGTGCTCTGGCTCTACATCTGGATGTATTAGCACAATACGCATATTATGCGGCGTTAACCATTGCATAGCCATTTCGTGGGTGGCCTTTTTAAAGCCTTCCATTAGGTAATCGCCTTGCACGTAATTGGCTTCGTCATAATGTTGCATGTTAATGCTTAAGTTACTTACCCAATCAATTAAGCGCGATTTTTCTTGGTTATCGAATGCAATTTGTAAAAGGTTTTTTTTGTCTTGGTATAAACGCGGTAGCTTTTCAGTGTTATTATTAATTAGGCAAATGTATTCAAATACCATTTCAATAATGTCTTCAAAGTATTCAATTCCTTCATCAGTTAGGGCTAAACTAATATTAAAATCTTTAAAGTTGCTGCCATTAATACCACCACCAGCAGAAAGCGCATTGATCCAGCCTTGCTCTTTTAAAATTGAATAAAGCGAACCAGCGCCTTCATAGCCCAATAAGTGGGCAATAAAGCTCACTGTTTTATGGCGATAAAAGTCATCAATATTTGGCATAGCAAAACTAACAATAAGCTTTTGCATATGTTTGTGAGGTTCAATGTGTAATACCTTACCTAAATCTTGTTTTCGATAAAGTGGCTCGCTTATTTCGGGCTTTTTAAGCTTTTTATTACCATTGATCGCGGTAAAATAGGTCTGAGTCCAACTCTGTAGCGTGTCCAGTTCTTCATTTGCACATATGACCAATGTCATCCACTGTGCTTGATAATGATTATTAAAAAAGTCACGCAGCTCATCGCTAATACAACGTTCTCGATCTGCTAAGGTTTGCAGGTTACCGACCGAAAATTTAGCAAATGGATGTGCAGGGTTGACTGTTTCTTTATGTGCTTGGTAAATGCGGCGGCCATCATCTTTTATTTTTAGCTTAAACTCGGCCTCAATTGCGTTGCGTTCTTTTTCTGTTTCTGCGGGGTTTAATAAAGGCGCAATAAAAAAGCGGCTAAATTGTGCAAGAGCCTCTTCAAATTCTTGGTTGTTAATATCGAAAAAGTAACAGGTGTGCTCTGTGCCGGTCCACGCATTTGTGTTGCCGCCAGCTTGCGAGACAAAATTATTAAAACTGCCTGAATCAGGATATTGGTCTGTGCCTAAAAAAAGCATATGCTCTAAAAAGTGTGCTAAGCCTTGCCTATCAAGGGGATCGTCAAAATGTCCTGCATTTACTGCCATAGATGCAGCCGCTTTTGTTGAATCTTTATCTTGCACTAATAGTACTTTTAGACCATTGTCCAGTGTAATGGCGCGGTATGCTCTGTTATCATTGCGACTGATATTCAAATGATGCTCCTGAAACTAAACGTTTACTTGTTAACAACAGATGATGGCTTCAGGAAAGCGAAATGCAGCTTAAAGAATTACCTGAATCTCATGAAAGAACTATTTAAGAAATAAATAGGTTTATGTTGTTAATATAGCGGACAAATGGGCAAACTGGCTACTGTTTTATATTCTTTAATCGGTTGATTTTTTATGAAAACAATCCTAATAATGCGCCACGGCGAAGCTGCTCCAATGCAGGCTGATGATGCGGCTAGAAATTTAACCCAAATAGGGCATGACGAAGCCGAAAAAATGGGTATTTGGCTCAATAAAAATTTTCACCCAGATGCGCTATTAGTTAGCCCTTACATTCGCGCACAACAAACGGCAAATGGCGTAGCTAAAAATAATGCTTTTACATTTAGCGAAACAACGCCTGATGTTATTCCACAAGGGAAGCCGCAAGTTGCCGCAGATTATCTCGAAACCCTTATCGCTACACATCCCGAGTGTAATACGTGGCTTGTAGTTTCTCATATGCCAATTGTTAGCTATTTAGTTGACCAGTTGAGCCCAGGCAATATGCCAATTTTTAATACAGGTGCAGTTGCTGTAATTAACTACGATGAGCAAACTCAGCGCAGTAGTTATTTAAGTATTAATGCCCCTGCAAACGTCTAAATAACTGAGTGAAGTAAAAATGACTATTGAACGCCTTCAAACAGGTGCGCGTATGAGCCGCATTGTAAAACATAATGGAACTGTATATTTGTGCGGTCAAGTATGTGCAGATGCGCAAAAAGATATTAAAGAGCAAACACAAACTATGCTCGACAAAGTAGAGCTATTATTAAATGAAGCAGGTAGCTCAAAAGAGCATATGTTAAGTGCGACTATTTACGTAAAAAGCATGGAATATTTTGCCGATATGAACGCTGTTTGGGATGCGTGGGTACCGGAGGGACATGCACCAGCACGAGCATGTGTAGAGGCTAAAATGGCACGCGACGCATTACTAGTTGAGATTTCTGTTGTAGCGGCCTTAAAAGCTTAGCCTAAATGACTAAACCTCCTGTAGTACTTATAACTGGAGCAAGTCGTGGGATAGGTGCTGCAACAGCATTATATTTTGCAGAGCAAGGGTATAGTGTTTGTATAAACTATAAAGCTGACGAAGCAAGTGCACAATTAGTGGCAGAAAAAATAAGGATGTTTGGCGTAAAAGCTGAGATATTTAAAGCTGACGTATCGTATGAGCCTGATGTGTTGGCTTTATTCTTATTTATAGATGAAACCTTTGGCCGCCTCGATGTATTGGTAAACAATGCAGGTATATTAAAAGGTCAAATGACGTTACTAGAAATGGACGCAGAGCGTATAAACCATATTCTGAGTACAAACATAACAAGCGCATTTTTATGTAGTCGAGAAGCGCTAAAAAGAATGTTAAGTGGTGCTAGTATAGTAAATGTATCATCGGGAGCTGCTAAAACAGGTGCGCCTTACGAGTATATAGATTATGCCGCTTCAAAAGGGGCCATAGACACATTAACAATTGGTTTAGCAAAAGAAGTTGCTACGCGTAACATAAGAGTTAATTGCGTTCGCCCAGGGCTGATTTATACAGATATGCACGCAGATGGCGGTGAGCCCAACAGGGTTGATAATTTAAAGCATAAGCTACCGCTTGGTAGAGGTGGTAAGGCAGAGGAAGTTGCTAAAGCAATCTACTTTTTAGCCTCTAGTGATGCTTCATTCACTACGGGAAGTTTTATTGATGTTTCAGGCGGCTTGTAACGCTACAAGAGTATAGCTAGCCAAAAGGTGAAGCTTAGCATACATAATATAGTAGATAGCACTACGGTTCCTGCAAGTGTCGCTTGGTGCTGCTTTAATTGACTCGCAATAAGGTATGCGTTAACCCCAACGGGTGATGCGCTAAGTAGCACAAGTACATTTCTTATTTGTTCATCTAATTGAAAAATATATGTTGCGGCAAAAAATACACCAGCAGGCAAAATAAGTATTTTTAATATGGAAGATACAAGCGCAGGCAGCCAATTTGAGGCAATTTTATAAAATACTAAATTGGCACCTAATACAAATAAAGCACATGGAATAGCTGGTTTTGCCAATAAATCGATGCCCTTGGCTAGATCATCAAACAGCGTTACCCCCGATACATTAATAATTAAACCACAGCCAATACTCAATACAATTGGGTTTAACACCATACTTTTTGCAAAGTTATACCACGAGAAGTCTTTAGCATTTCCCTTTGCGCCAATTAAAAAGGTGAGTGCAAATAATAATGTGCTGTGAAAAGTGATGATCATAAATGCAATCGCTATCATCTCTTTACCAAGCGATGCTATTACAATGGGAATGCCTACCAATACCATATTTGAATAACTACCGGCTAAACCAAATACGCTATGCTGTTGATAGTTTATGACTTTTTTATTTGGGTATGGCTTATTTAAATAAAAACGATCAATTAAAATACCGAGCCCAAATACGCATAATACCGGGATATAAAAACTTAAAAATGCCCCAGAACTAATGCTTTGCTGCAGGTTTATTTGCGACATATTGAGTATTAAAAAAGCAGGTAAACTGACATAAAAAGTAAATTTACTTAGTCCTGCTATGTGTTGCTCGGTAAAAAACTTAACTCGGCAACAGCCATAACCCAGTGCAACTATAAAAATTAGCGGGAATATAATTGAAAAAATATGCACTGGTTTATGTCCTTATTTAGCGTCTAAATTCATCGCTTTGCGGTAAATTAATTAAAATAAGCACCGCGCCTTTACCGCCATATTCTAATGGGGCTTGGTGCATTGCAATTACGTCTGGGTGCTGCACTAAATATTGAGGAATTTTATGCTTTAGTATACCGCCTCCAATACCGTGCACTACACAAGCGCAGTAATAATGGCGCTTTTTACATTCGTGTATTAACCCAGCCAGTTCATCTTTGGCTATTTCTTTATTTAATCCATGTAAATCCAGGGTTAAATCGGGTGCAAAATCACCACGGCGCAACTGCTTTGGTAAAAAGGTATCTTCACCTTCTTTTACGTAATTTACGGTGCCATGGGTGTCAATATCGGGAATATACTCATCTGAAAAATAAAATTCAGATTGTGCCTGCTTTTTTTGCTGGGCAAATTGCTTTGCTTGTGACACCTTAGGCTTTGTATCAAAACGATGAGTATCTTGTTTAAATACCTTAGCGCCTGTGATTGTTTGACGAAATAAGTCTATGTCGTCGTTGCTTAGGGAAGATTGTGATGGTGTGTCTTTTTTCATAACTATTACCTAAACAAAAAAACGTAAAAACGCAGCGCAAAAGGCGGTACAATATCAAATGAAGTGCAATTGTAATTTGCCCAGCCAATATAGGCAATGCAATCGTCTTAAAGATTAAAACAGTCAGTAAGCTAATACAGGTAAAATATATGAGTGATTTACAAATAGAAGAAGCAACACTTGAAGAAGCTGTTGCAGAACTGTCAACTTTACATGACTGGTTACGTTGGACTACAAGCCAATTTGCAAGTAGTGGTATATTTTTTGGACATGGTACCGATAACGCATGGGATGAAGCCGTAAGCTTGTTACTTCCTGCGCTTAGTTTACCTGTGGATGCGCCAAAAGAATTAATGCACGCGCGCTTAACAAGTACAGAAAAAAACCAACTTGCAGGGCTAATAGCTGAGCGTATTAACGATTGTACCCCAGTACCTTATTTAACAAACATAGCATGGTTTGCTGGTATGCCGTTTTATGTTGATGAACGTGTATTGATCCCTCGCTCACCCTTTGCAGAATTAATTGCTAACAGATTTGCACCATGGCTTGAAGAGCCGCAATCGGTAAATAGAATTTTAGATTTATGTACGGGCTCTGCATGTATTGCTATTGCGCTTGCACAAGCATTTGAAGACGCGCAAGTAGATGCAGTAGATATTTCGTATGAAGCACTTGAGGTAGCTGATATAAATATTAGCGATTACATGTTAAGTGAACGCGTATTACCTATTCAATCCGATGTATTTAGCGGCGTACCAGGTCAAAAATATGACCTGATAGTGGCAAACCCACCGTATGTTGATGCCGAAGATATGGCTGATTTACCGCGTGAATTTCATCATGAGCCAGAGCTTGGTTTAGCATCGGGGCACGATGGCCTCGATGTTACTCGCACAATTTTAAGCGAAGCAAGCGAGCATCTAACTGATAACGGTTTGTTATTTGTAGAAGTTGGTAACTCTATGGTACATATGGATGCACTATATCCGGGCGCACCGTTTGAGTGGGTTGAGTTTGAACAAGGTGGGTTAGGTGTTTTTGTAATTAGTAAAGCACAGCTTGACGCGTATTTTGCAAAATAAACTTTAAGGCCGAGCCAAATGTGCTCGGCTACTTTGGTAGTCATTAGGAATGAGGAAAGTTAATGGCAGGTAATAGCATAGGGCAGTTATTTAAAGTGTCCACCTTTGGTGAGAGCCACGGCGTTGCATTAGGCGGCGTAGTTGATGGTACTCCCGCAGGCCTTGAGATCACAGAGGCTGATTTACAAATTGATTTAGATCGCAGAAAGCCAGGGCAAAGCCGTTATACAACGCAGCGCCGTGAGAGCGATCAAATAAAAATTTTAGCAGGCGTTTTTGAAGGTAAAACCACAGGCACTAGTATTGGTTTATTGATTGAAAATACCGATCAACGCTCACAAGATTACGGCAAAATTAAAGACGTATTTCGCCCAGGTCACGGCGATTACACCTATTGGCATAAATACGGCCTGCGAGATTATCGCGGTGGTGGTCGTTCTTCTGCTCGCGAAACGGCAATCCGTGTAGCAGCAGGCGCAATTGCTAAAAAATACTTAAAGCAGTTTCATGGTATTGAAGTTAAAGCATGCTTAAGTCAGCTTGGCCCAATAAAAGCCGAAAGTTACGATTGGGATGAAGTTGAAAACAACTTATTCTTTTTCCCTGACGCAAGCAAACTAGAAGCACTTGACGAGTACATGCGTGACCTAAAAAAACAAGGTGACTCTGTAGGCGCTAAAGTTAAGGTAGTGGCGAGCAATGTACCTGTAGGGTTAGGCGAACCTGTATTTGACCGATTAGATGCTGAAATTGCGCATTCACTAATGAGCATTAACGCCGTTAAAGGCGTTGAAATTGGTGATGGCTTTGATGTAGTAGAGCAAAAAGGCTCAGAGCATCGCGATGAGTTAACCCCAGAAGGTTTTACATCAAACCATGCGGGTGGTGTTTTAGCGGGTATTTCTACAGGGCAAGATATTATTGCCTCTATTGCGCTTAAACCAACATCAAGTATTACTATTCCAGGTAAGAGCATTAATACAAGCAACGAAGCGGTTGAGATGATCACCAAAGGTCGTCATGACCCGTGTGTTGGTATTCGTGCAATCCCTATTGCTGAGGCAATGATGGCTATTACATTAATGGACCATTTACTGCGTCAACGCGGACAAAACCCGCATGTAAACCACGAGCATGGGCCGATAAACGGCTCTGTTTAACCGTTTATAATTACAAAGAAGCGCGGACTACCGCGTTTTTTTGTGCCTGTAATTTGCTTAAAAGTCTTTCAGGAGTTGTTCAAGTAAGCCCTATATACTGTAAAAAAGGAGAGGAGTAATCATGAACGATAATATTAATGAACATTCACAGCTAAAAACTCAAGCTGCAATAGCCCGATTAGAGCGCTTTAGTAAATTAACCGATAGCAGCATTGGCATCCCTTTTACTAAATTTAACATAGGGCTAGAGGCGGTGATTGGCTTAATACCCGTAATAGGGGATGCTGCAGGACTTATTTTATCAAGCTATGTGCTAATAGAAGCGCAGCGCTTAGGCGTGAGTAAACGTATAAAGAGTAAAATGATTATTAATATGCTCATTGATTTTATAGGTGGCTTAGTGCCATTTTTTGGCGATATATTTGATGCATTTTTTAAAGCCAATACCCGTAACACGCGGCTTTTAAAAAAATACTTGAATAGCCAGTTAGCTAACTGATACTAAACATATTTTTTAGTAATTTAAGTTTTAGCATCAAAAATGAAAAACAAAGTGTTGTTGGTTGTTTAATCACCTAGTAAGGTAGGAGCGTCTATTCACTTTGGTATTTACAATATGCAATTATTTATCGGTAATAAAAACTACTCTAGCTGGTCATTACGCGCATGGTATTTAATGAGTAAATTTGATGTTGAATTTAGTGAAACCCAACTCGTACTCGACACGCCTGATTTTTACAATGAACTAAAAAATATATTTGCTGTACAAAAAGTGCCAGCGCTAATTGATGGTGATTTACAGGTATGGGATTCGCTAGCAATTTGTGAATATATTAATGATGCATACTTATCTGGTGCTGCCTGGCCAAAATACATTACCCAAAGAGCTAAAGCACGCGCGTTAAGTGCTGAAATGCATTCAGGCTTTATGGCGCTTCGTAATGAAATGCCAATGAACATACGCGCAACCCGTAAAGTAGAACCATCAAGCGAAGCACTAAAAGACATCGCTCGCATAGATGAGATATTTGCACAGCAACAAGATGTGTTTCCCAATGAATGGTTTTTTGGCGACTTTAGCATTGCAGATGCTATGTATGTGCCTATTGTACTGCGCTTAAAAACCTACCAAATTACGCTATCACCAGAGGCGCAGCAATACTGTGATTTTGTGATGCGCTGCCCCGTATTGCAAACATGGATTACTCAGGCGTTAACCGAGACCGATATAGTAGAGTGCGACGAAGCAGGAAAAGACGTTTAACACCCTCATCACTTTTACTTTAAAGGTAAAAGCCCGTACAATTCGTCTCGTTTTTAGTGCGCTAATGCGGCGCTGCAACCGAGACGAATTAATCAATTTTTATGCATCAAATAGCTGACCTCATTTCAATTTTTGATTCTGCTTTTTACCAAAGCCAAAACACACGCTTAGTTAAAGGCGATGATGAGCCTATTTATTTACCTGCCAATAATACAATTATATTTAATCAGGTGGTGTTTGCCCATGGCTTTTACGCAAGTGCTTTACATGAAATAGCCCATTGGCTTATCGCCGGAGCCGAGCGAAGAAAGTGTGAAGATTATGGTTATTGGTACTGCCCAGATGGGCGAGATAAGCAAAAGCAGGCTGAGTTTGAAAATGTAGAAGTTAAACCACAAGCCATTGAATGGTTACTCAGTAAGGCCGCAGGGTTTGAATTTAATGTATCGGTAGATAATTTAAATGGTGAGCAAACTTGCCGATTTGATTTTCAGGCTAGGGTTCACCAGCACGTTTTAATATTAATAGAGCAGGGTGTTAACGCACGTACACATACACTATTAAAAGCGCTAAGTAATTTTTATAACACGCCGTGGCCATTAACTGCTCAGCAATTTAATTGGCATCACCCTCAGGAGTTACAAAATGCAGTTTAAGTTAGGCTTAATTATCAACCCTGTAGCAGGGCTTGGCGGCAGTGTTGCCTTAAAAGGCAGTGATGGTGAAAATACAGCTGCAAAGGCCATTGAGTTAGGCGCACAAGCTAAGGCCAACAGCCGTACTCAAGCTGCGCTTGAAGTGCTATTACCTTATAAAAGCCAACTAACCATTTACACCGTAAACGGCGATATGGGCGAACACGCAGCAAAAGCGCTGGGTTTTAATGTTGAAGTTGTTTATAGCGCAAATACGCTAACAACACCTAACGACACTGAAGCCGCTGCCAAAGTACTTAAAAGCTTAGGCGTAGATTTAGTGCTTTTTGCTGGTGGAGATGGTACTGCACGCAATATTTGCCATGCCATAGAAGATACCATCCCAGTGCTTGGAATTCCCGCAGGCTGTAAAATTCACTCTGGGGTATATGCTATTACACCTAAAGCTGCTGGCCGCGTTGTAGAAATGCTAGTAAAAGGTGAGCTTGTTACTGTAGCTGATGCTGATGTAATGGATATAGACGAAGAAGCCTTTAGACAAGGTACGGTAAAAGCTAAGCGTTACGGCGAAATGCAAATACCAAGCGAAGTACGTTATGTACAAGCTGTTAAAAATGGCGGAAAAGAAACCGACGAATTAGTGCTTGCAGATATAGCCGCCCACGTAGTGAGCGAAATGGACGAAGACACTTTTTATATCATGGGGAGCGGCTCAACCGTTGAAGCCATAATGCAAGAAATGGGGCTTGAGAACACATTATTAGGTGTAGATTTAATTAAAGCTCAAACCCTTATAGCGCAAGACTTAACGGCCAATCAACTACTTGATTACACTCGCGGCCACGCAACTCAACTCGTTATTACGCTCATTGGCGGGCAAGGCCATATTTTTGGACGAGGTAATCAGCAATTAAGCCCTGAGCTTATCCGCGCTATTGGTAAAGACAATATTATCGTAGTGGCAACTAAAACTAAATTACAAGCGCTGGATGGCCGCCCACTTATTTGTGATACAGGCGACAGCACTTTAGACGACGAATTAACAGGTTACATTAAAGTAACCACCGGCTATAACGACCATATTATGTATGCTGTCGGTTATGATAACCAGGAGAAGTAACACAATGAGTTTAGTGAATTATATTGATGCAGCCCAGCAATACTTTGATGATTTAGTAGTAAAAGCAACCGATGACGAGTTGTTTGCTGGTGGTTATTTACGAGGTCATTTTGACCTTGCTGTAGGTTATGCAGAAGTAGAAGAGCTGACAATTTCTATTGATGAGCTAAACGAAACCGTAGAGCAAAGCTTAGTTAAAGCTTATCGCAATGGCGAACTAAACGAAGAAGATAAAACACTGGTTGTGCGCCTATGGGAAGAAGTTAAAGCACTTGCTTAACTAACCCACCAAATACATAAAAAAGCGGCTTAATATATTAAGCCGTTTTTTTATGTCTATTTTGTGCCTAAAATAGATTTATTGGTTAATTTACTGTTGCATATTAATGGTATATTGTTACTGAAATCTATTTAGGGAGCTTTTAATGAATAACAATAATCAAGCTGGAGTACCTTCGGGGCCTATTGCTCGCTTTTTAAATTTTGTGGAGCGTATTGGTAATAAGCTCCCCGATCCTGCCATTATCTTTTTATTTGCGATGTTACTTATTTGGGTGTGTTCGTGGTGGTTATCGGGAGTTAGTTTTGAAGCCATTGATCCACGTACAGGCCAAGCCATTGTTGTAAATAACTTATTAGAGGGCGATTCACTCGCTTCGTTTTTATCCTCTATGGTAAAAACATTTACAGGCTTTGCCCCATTAGGCGTGGTACTGGTTGCTATGTTAGGTGTTGGTGTAGCTGAGCACTCGGGTTATATCAATACAGGCCTTAAGCTCATGCTAAAGGTAACGCCTAAACAGTTACTAACACCGTCAGTAATTTTAGTCGCTATTGTAAGCCATACAGCAACCGATGCAGGCTATGTTTTAGTGATCCCTTTAGCGGGAGTTATATTTTTTGCCGCCGGGCGGCACCCATTAGTGGGTATTGCTGCCGCATTTGCCGGCGTAAGCGGCGGGTTTGGTGCTAACTTTATTCCCTCAGGGATAGACCCATTACTGCAAAGCTTTACGCAAAGCGCGGCGCAAATTATTAACCCCGATATGTCGATTAACCCACTTAATAATTGGGCGTTCACTTCGGCTTCGAGTTTATTTATTGTGTTATTAGGCTGGTATATCACTGACAAAATAATTGAGCCACGTTTAAAAAATACACCGCTTAATGAAGACACCCAAAACTTACCTGCGTTTGATGAAGCAAAAAGTGATGAAAGGCGCGCTTTTTTTATAGCCAGTAGCGTAATGATCGCAGGGCTTGTATTACTTGCATTTGTATCTGCCCCTGCCGATTCAGCAATGCGCAGTGCCGATGGCTCACTAACTAATTTTAGATCTCCCCTTATGCAATCTATTGTGCCGCTAATCTTTTTATTATTTTGGATACCTGGTGCCGTGTATGGTTTTACAGTCGGTACCTTTAAAACCTCAAAAGATATGATAGACGCCATGAGCACCGCGATGAGTGGTATGGCTTATTACATTGTTATGGCGTTCTTTTGTGCGCTGTTTATTGCTGCGTTTTCTAAGTCTAACTTAGGGGCATTAATGGCTATTGAAGGGGCGCAGCTTTTAAAAGCAATGGAGTTTCCAAGTGCCGTAACTGTTGTGGGTATTATATTTTTAACCGGCTTTGTAAATTTGTTTGTTGGCTCAAGTTCAGCTAAGTGGGCGTTACTCGGGCCTATTTTTGTGCCGATGCTTATGCAACTAGGTATATCACCCGATTTAACCCAAGCTGCTTACAGAATAGGGGATTCTAGCTCAAACATAATTACGCCACTCATGCCTTACTTCCCATTGGTTGTGGTGTACTGCCAAAAGTATGTAAAAGACACCGGTATAGGCACGCTTATCGCGCTTATGATCCCTTACTCAATCGCGTTTATGATTGGTTGGAGTATTTTCTTGCTAGGGTATTGGGCACTCGGTATTCCGTTAGGGTTAGATGCGAGTTACGTTTATCCGGCGTTACCTTAACTTAAACCTTAATTTATGAACCTCACTCACTTGAGTGAGGTTTTTATATAAAATTGCTGCAATGTAAAAAGAAGTTTTAATTACCTTTCTAAATTTCTCACTATATAGCCAAACAAACTGGCCTCACCAACAATATACACATAATCGTTTTTGTTATTCATTATTGTAGATTTATCGTCGTACCATCTAAAATCGTGAGTTTCATTCGTTTTAGGATCTTTAAAGTATAAACGAGTACAACTATCTTCATACTCAGTGCCACATTCTTGTACATCGGTCAGGATGTATTCTTTATACCAATAGTCTCCTTGCGTGTAGTAAGCCCATAATTTAATAGGAGCAGAGAATAAAAAATAGAGACTTGCATAGATTAACAAAGGGAATAATGGATACATGAAGATTAATGATAACTTTGTTTTTGTATCTGAAAAACTATATTTAAGATGCTCTTTGTATGTACTGCAGCGTCTATATTTATTGAATATAAGTATATTTAAGTAGATAAATACAGCACCAGACATAACAGGGAAGGCTATAAAGCAAACAACGTTGTAGAGCTTATTTGAGATAAATGGCGGATCTGTAAAGTCCATTAAAATAGGTATAGTGATGCATAATAAAATGGGGAGTACTATTGCTACAAAGAGCAAGTTGTCGTAAATCTTTTTCAATTTTAATTCGTCCGTGAATTATAGCATTTGCTTAGTTTACAGGATTTTTGTTATTACTGAAGCAGTGGCCTTAAAACAAAAAAACCTTGGCACTTTCGTGACAAGGTTTTTTATAACGTAAGCTAAAGCTTAGTTAGATGTGAAGCTTACTGGGCGACGTTCTTTACGAGGACCGCCACGCTTATCACCGCGTTGGTTGTCTTTGTTAAAGCTACGCTTTTTATCACCACTTGGGCGCTCAGAACGCTCGCCACGTGGCTCAGCAGGGCCTTGATCTTGTGTAATTGTCATACCCATTGGGCGTTTACAAATAAACACTTTTTGGAAGTGATCAAGTACATCTTTAGGCATGTTTTGCGGTAATTGTACCGTACTGTGACTGTCGTGAAGACGAATGTCACCAATAAACTTGCTTGAGATGTCAGCTTCGTTAGCAATAGCGCCAACAATGTTTTTAACCTGTACACCATGCTCACGACCCACTTCGATACGGTAAGTATCCATTGGTCCAGCATCACGGCTGTTGCGTTCACGAGGTTTACGTTCTGCACGCTCACCGCCACGTTCGCCACCGCGCTCGTTACGACGTCCGCGATCACCACGGTCATTGCGTGAGTTGCGGTCATTACGTTCGTTACGTTCACGAGGTTGAATTTTAACTTCTTCAACTTTAATTGGTGATTGTTGCTGTGCTAAACACAATAACGCACCCGCTAAGTCTTCAGGAGCTAGTTCAAGCTTTTGCGCCATATTGGCAGCCACTTCATTGAAGAACGTAATATCTTTGTTTTCAAGTGCAAGCGTAAGCTTTTCTTGTAACGCATTGATACGTTTTTCTTCTACGATTTTAGCTGTAGGTAGTTCAACCTGTGCAATTTCAGACTTAGTATGACGAATGATATTTTTAAGTAAATAACGCTCGTTATGTTTTACGAATAAAATAGCTTTACCAGTACGACCAGCACGACCTGTACGGCCAATACGGTGAACGTAGGCTTCAGAATCTTGTGGAATATCGTAGTTGATAACTAGGCTCAAGCGGTCTACATCAAGACCACGTGCTGCAACGTCTGTTGCAATAACAACGTTTAGCATGCCATTTTTTAAGCGATCTACAGTGCGCTCACGTGCTTGCTGGTTCATGTCACCGTTAAGTGGAGCAGCAGAGAAACCTTCGCGCTCTAATAATTCAGCAAGTTGAACTGTGTCGTTACGAGTACGTACGAAAACAATAGCACCTTCATATTGCTCAGCTTCTAAGAAACGAACAATCGCTTTGTTTTTGTGTACGTGTGCGTTCCAAAACACTTGCTCAACAGATGATACTGTAGAGTTACGCGCAGAAATATGAACCTGTTCAGGGTTATTCATATATTTGCTGCTGATGTTTTGAATTTGCTTAGGCATAGTCGCAGAGAAAAGACATGTTTGCTTTTCACGCGGTGTTTTTTCCATGATGTTTTCAACATCATCGATAAAGCCCATACGTAACATTTCATCGGCTTCATCAAGTACAAGTGCTTGTAAAGCATCAAACTTGATAGTGCCACGGTTAATGTGATCAATTAAGCGACCAGGAGTCGCAACAATAATTTGTGCGCCACGACGAAGTGCGCTTAATTGAATGCTGTAGCTTTGGCCACCATAAAGTGCCAATACTTCTACACCACGAGTGTGTTTTGCATATTGTTCAAATGCCTCAGCAACTTGGATCGCAAGCTCACGTGTTGGTGTGAGTACAAGGATCTGTGGCTGTTTCACAGACGGGTCAATATTGTTTAGTAATGGCAGTGCAAATGCTGCTGTTTTACCTGTACCCGTTTGTGCTAGTCCCAGTACGTCCTTTCTTTCTAGCAATAACGGTATACATTGAGCTTGGATTTCAGATGGTGTCTTGTAACCCAACTCTTCAACTGCCTTCAAAATTGCAGGAGAAAGATTTAGAGATTCAAACGTGACTGGTTCTGACATTAATACGCCTCAACGAATTTAAAGAGGCGCGCATTATATAGGATTCACGAGGCAAATGCTTGTATAAATTACAACTAATTTGTATGTGATTGATGTTGGTCGAAATTTAACCAGTTTAATTTTTTGATTTATTAAACTGGTTAACAGATTGGCTACAAACCTTATTTATAAAGTCCTAGGTTTTCTTTAGCGTATGCTTCAAATTCTGTAAATCCACCGATGTGAGTTTGGTCTACAAAAATCTGTGGAACAGTTGGGCAAGGTTTGCCTGCTGATTTTTCAAGGTCAGCTTTGCTGATACCTTCTTTGATGATATCGATATAACGAAATTTAAAATCGTCACGTTCATTTGATAGTTGCTCGGCAACATCTTTAGCTCGTACACAAAATGGGCAGCCTTCACGGCCAAAAATTACTGTAAGCATAGTTATCTCCTCAATTTAATTAATATCATATTAAGCGATTAAAAAATTATTTAAAGATAAAAAAAGCGATTACACCATTCTAATAAATTTATAAATCAGAGAATGCTTCGCAATATGATTTGCAAAATGCAAATAAATGGATGTTGCTTAATATACTAATACTTAAGTCTATGAAAATTAGCATTTTTACAAAAGCATATTTATGGCACATAACTTGATGATTAATATTCATACACTGGGTTAATTAGAGCACTTTATGAATAATAACAGTCACGTTTTAGAGATTATCCAAGCGGTAATAGGTAAATACTGTGAAACCCGCAATCGCGATTTTTCGGTGACTCTAATCAATAAGTTACAATGCAATTATGTATGCTTGCAAGTTTCTCCTGAGCAAATAATAGCGCAATGTGAAGAGTTTTTAACACCAGGTTTAGCGTCGGTAAAAAATAGTTTTTTACTTACAGTAGAAGCTAATATCCAAGGTGTTAGTTTTCATTATTGGGTTGATGATTCTGAGCAGGTAAAGTCATTAGATGTAAATGGCCTTTTAGCGACTAAAGAGTCAGTAAATTTAGCACTTGATATTAACCAAAATGTAGATGTTTTAACTGATTGCGAATCGTTATTTAAAAGCTGTCTAAAGATGTCTGCACACACACATGATCGGTTCGGTTTAAATTTTAAATTATTTAACAGTACAATCAGAGAGTCGGTACAACTTGAAGATTTAAGGCATTTAAGCGCAGATACTTTAAAAAGCAAGTTAGATAATGACAGCCTAAACACCCACATAAAACTTTGCTCTATCAACGATATCAATCAATTAAGCCAAGCTCATAAATTTTCGAAAAGAGTTTTGGGCTGGCCTTTTTTTGATACTGATTTAATCGCTATTTTAGCAACATTACATACTCAAACTCGTTTATCAATTTTAGTTGCTGATGATAGCCTGCCAAGTCAGGTAGCAACTAAAGTAATGCTTGAAATGCTGGGTTGCGCAGTAACGTGTGCTGAAAATGGTGCGAGTGCTTTGTCGCTAGCACAAAGCGAAACATTTGATTTGCTGCTTTTAGATGAACGTATGCCTGGTATGTTTGGCAGTGACGTAGCGCAGCAGTTAATTAGTCAAAATACACCTAATAATAATACACCTAAAGTTATTTTAACGGGGATCACTGGTGATGAACAAATAGCTGAGTTATTTAAAAAAGGAATAACCCACTACTTACAAAAACCAGTAACAAAAGCGGTACTTGAGAAGTTTATTAAACCTTGGCAGCTTGCGTCTTAAATAGCTCCATAAGGAGATGACTATGTGTGATTTATCTAAAACTGCGCTTATTTTAATTGGTTTTCAAAACGATTACTTTTCACCTCAAGGTGTTTTATATGATGTGGTTGAAGAGTCATCAAGAGTTACTGGCGTGGTAAAAAATACGCTCTCGTTACTTACTCATTGCGCAGAAAAGTTCGCGTTAGTAATTAATACCCCAATTCATTTCACGCAAAATTATAGCGAGCTTAAAAATCCTATTGGCATACTAAAATCAATTGCTGATGCTGGAGCGTTTAAATCAGGGTCGTATGGTGCTCAAACTATTGATCAGTTATATCAATTTAAGCATGTTATTGATGAGATCCCAGGGAAGCGTGGACTCAACGCTTTTACTCATACGCATTTAGCTCAAACACTTAAAAATAACAATGTGAGTGAGATTGTATTAGCAGGAACCGTTACCTCTATTTGTATAGACTCTACCGCACGTTCTGCAGTTGATTTAGGCTTTGACGTTACTATTTTGAGTGATTGTACATCGAGTAGAACTCCATTTGAGCAAACATTTTACTGTGAAGAGGTATTTCCTCTGTATGCGCGTGTAATTAGCAGTAATATTTTTACAAAATAATGGAGGAAGTATGGATAATAACGACGAACTCCAGGTACAAATTCAGTACGCATTAGTAGAGAAGCTTTCTAATAGTAATCGCCGACAAGCAAAACTATTGGCAATACTAGATGAGTGCATATTTGAGTGTGATAAACATCTAAACCTTACTTATATAAACGAAGCATGGCAAAACAAACTTGGTTATTCGAGTAATGAATTAGTTGGCTCAAATATTACTAAGCTAATGAACTGCGATGATATTATGCATTTTGTTGCCTATAGTTGCAGCCTACTTGAAGGGAAGTTGCCACCAAGTACAGAAATACAGCTTAAAAATAAAGCCGGTTTAACAAACTGGTTCGAACTTAGATTAGTTTATGATGAAACAAGCGGATTTATTGGTTCGTTATATGATATTCAGCGCCACAAAGACTTTCAACTTTTACTTACCCAGCAACAAAAATATGTAAAGCGTTTATCCCTCGTAGCAAGCCATACTAATAATTTAGTTATAATTACTGACAAGTTCGGCCTAATAGAATGGGTTAATAACAGCTTTGAAACGCTTACGGGTTACACTTGCGATGAAGTTATCGGGACTTCTCCAGGTAAACTATTACAGGGCCCAAAAACCTGTAAGGAAACCTGTAAAGTAATGTCTAATGCGATAAAAAATGGATTACCGTTTCAGGTTGAAACAGTTAATTACGATAAAAACGGGAATCTATACTGGGTTGCTATTGATGCGAATCCCGTTCGGGATGATGTGGGCGAGGTGAAGCATTTTATTGCTATTGAAACCAATATCACGCAACGCGTAAAAGCTGAGCAAGCTATGGCAGAGACAGAATATAACTACCATTCTGTTGTTGATAATATACCTGATATTGTTTTGCGACTTGATACAAATGGGAAATTACTATTTATAAATCAAGCTTGGCAAAGAGTTTTAAACTCTCAAGTAGAACAGAGTATTGGCTTAGCGCTTATTAAGTTTATTGCTAAAGATGATGTTGAAAAAGTAACCAGTACTTTACTTAACTACAAAACGGGCAAGCGTGATATTAGTCGCTTTGATGTTCGGTTAATTAATGCCCAAGGCTTTGATAATTGGGTAGAGATAACACTGACACCTATATTCAATGATTATGATAATAGCTTGTCTTCTATAGCTGCAACCCTTGTTGATATTCAAGAGCGAATTGAAGGTGAGAAGATTCTGCTTGAGGCTAAGCATCAAGCTGAAATACTCGCGGAATCTAAGAGCCGCTTTATGGCTAATATTAGCCATGAAATACGTACACCATTGAATGCAGTTATTGGCTCAGCTGATATTTTGCATCATACAGGCCTAACAACTGAACAAATGCGTTACACGCAAATGATTAAGACAAGTTCTGACGCTCTACTGAGCGTGCTTGATGATGTATTGACTTATTCACGATTTGAAGCACAAGCAATTTCTTTAGATAACCGACCTTTTAGTGTTGATACATGTATAGAAGAAGCGATTGATATTGTTACCGAGAGTGCCTTACAAAAAGGGCTTGAAGTTATTTTTAATTTTTACCCTGATGTACCTACACAAGTCGTTGGTGACCATGCTCGTATAAGGCAAATAGCGATTAATTTATTAGCTAATGCGATTAAGTTTACAGAGCAGGGGGTAATTACGGTTACGGTTAAATGTATAAAAATAGCAGGCGAAGATCTAACTCTTCAGCTATCGGTTAAAGATACTGGGATAGGCATAGCTAAAAGTAAGATAGAAAGTATGTTTATGCCATTTATTCAATCCGATAACTCAATTACAAGGCAACATGGAGGGAGTGGTTTAGGGCTCGCTATTTGTAAACAAATTTGTGATGTGGTCAAAGGTGATATATCTGTTAGCTCTGAGCTGACAAAAGGTAGTGAGTTTGTGGTTAACTACCCATTAAAAATTGATACAACCGATTCTATTTTAAGGGAAGGGTTTGCAGCTAGAAGCAAAAAACCAAAAGTGTGGATTATTGGAAGTAATAAAATATTAAAAACAGCTCTTGAACATACACTTACTCGATACTCAATATCTTTTGATTGTTATGAGTTATGTCCTAGTACGCCTACATTTGACAACCCACCTGACGCAATAGTATTAACAGATCCACAACTTTTAGCTCAAACACGCCAATTCATAGATACTTACAAGTTTCTTAATACTCCATGCTTATTAAATATTGATTTGAAAGGTAAAAGCCTATTACCAAAAAACTCAAGTGAGAATGAGCTAACAATAAACGGGCCATTTAAAGTATCGCACTTGCCACGAGCTATGAGTTTACTCGAAGAGCAGCTATTTCACTTAGATATAATATATACAAATCGCGACGAAAAGGAAGTTGTCACTTTTAGTGATAAGCCGGCCCATCTCAATGGTCTCAATGTACTTGTAGCTGAGGATAATAAAAATAATCAGGTTGTAATTAGGCAGTTTTTAGAGCAAAAAGGTTGCCAAGTAGACATTGCAAATGATGGTCAAGAAGCAATTACGATGGCTAAGAGTAAAAAAATAGATCTTATTTTTATGGATATACAAATGCCTATTTTAGACGGTATTTCTGCCACGAAGGCCATTAGAGAACTCGGTATTTTAACACCCATCATAGCGCTTACTGCAAATGCGATTCATGGAGATAAGGAGCGCTTTATTGATGCGGGTATGAATGACTATTTAGCTAAGCCAATAGTAAATAATACTCTTTATTCTTTACTCGAAAAATACACTCCTCACCAAGTAACTGAATCTAAACATTTAAAGCTTATTCGCTTAGCTGAAGTATGGGAAAAGCTATCTTAAAATCAAAATTATAGTTAAATATCTATGAGAATATTTGATTAAACATCAAATTAATCTAATCTTTTAGGGGTAAGTTATATTTTATTTGTAATATTTAAAGGTTGTTTTTAGCGTGTTTTTTCATATTGAATCGCATATTGCAATTCAATATGAAAATTTAATTCGGTAAGAATTGGTAATACTAGCTAACTAGATATTTCGTTCGTTTTAATTGCTTGATCTTATTATGTATTTTATTTTTTGATCTAGACTCGGTTAGTTGGCACGGCTTTCGCAATATACTCATTAAGTTAAACGAATATAGTTTAAATGTCTTACATTTTAAGAGGTGCACAATGCAAACAAATACAAAAGCTAAACCACAAACAAAGAGTATTAGCTGGGTTTTAACCCCGGAAATTATGGCTTTATCTATTTTGCTTGTAGCTGCCTTAGTTATTAGTATTACGGTATTAAGAGATACAAGCTCTCTTGAACCTTTAGCTGATATTAAGCCAATGTCATTCTCACAAACTGATTTAGAAGACGCCCAATTAATGAATGATACTTTTGACTCTAAAAATCCAAATTACGCACAGCATTTAGATACATCAAAAAGTGAAGAAATCACAACATTTTCAAACTAGAGACTTTTGCGCAGGTAACCATGTTGCCTGCGTTTTTTACGCCCATCAAACTTCCTTAATTTTCAATTAGAAATATTTAGCAATGCTTCTCCCTCTATTAATAATACTTAATGTTTATTCCTAAATCATTTTTGCGGCTACTTAGTAAGCCGTTGTTTAAAGCACACACTTTTTAGATAGCTAAAAATTAAAGTAATACCAACCTGTATAAATATCGCTCAATTTAACGAATTAGATTGCACTATAAGATAGTTAAAAATTCTTTATTTAGAACATAGATACAAAAACTTTTGTCTAGTTTTAGCGTATTTTTCTTAACGTTATATAAACCCATATATAAGCAGGTTGTATAAAACTCATGAGTTAGTGCGTTGCAATCTGAATTGCAAAATGCAAATGCTTTAGGAGGTGAGTAAAGGTAAATTATATCGTTTTAACATACTGAATTTATTATCTTATTGTTGCTCTTTTCGATTTTAAAAATGGTCTGTAAATTGCTATATGTAAAGGAGACCATCTGATAAAGCCACGGAGCAAATAATGAATGCATTTAATACCTTAGAATCCTCAAACTCGGTAAACTTAGCCAGGTGGCATGAGCTTGAACAAATCATGACTGACGCAATGCAAAATAATTATTTTAAAATGGTGTATCAGCCTTTGGTTTCATTAGCATCAGGTAAGTTAGTGGGTTTTGAGTCACTAGTTAGATGTGATTCTCCTCGGTTTGGCATTGTGGGCCCCGATGAGTTTATTCCTCATGTAGAGCAGTCTGGCATGATATTAGATTTAGGTGATTGGATTTTTGAACAAAGCTTATCTGATTTAAAGCAGATGAGGCACTTAGGTATGACCGACTTAGCTATTTCTTTAAATATCTCACCCGTACAAATTTTAGATGGCGATGTATTTTCAAAAGTTATGGGGTTACTCGAAAAGCATGATATCCCGCCTCATGCAGTAAAAGTAGAATTAACAGAAACAGCGCTAATTCATAGCCCTGCAAAAATAGCAAAAGCGTTTGAGAACTTTCATAAAGAAGGTGTAAAAGTGTGGATAGATGACTTTGGTACTGGTTATGCCTCGCTTGGTTTGCTTCGTCAATTTGATATTGATGGTCTAAAAATAGATCGTAGTTTTGTAAGTGGTATTGCTAGTAATAATGAAGACTTTACCTTATGCAGTGCAATCATTGCGATGGCACAAAGACTCGGTTTAGAAACCGTTGCAGAGGGAATTGAGGAAAATGAACAACTTCAAATACTAGAGCAGTTAGGGTGTGATATTGCTCAAGGCTATCTGCTTGATAAGCCACAAACATTATCTAAAAGTATTGAAATTTGGGCGCCGTAGCACATAGCGTTTATTATGGTTTGCAAAATGCGAAAAACGAATTACTCTTATATTATAAATATCTCAATATATCAGCTAATAGTGGCGTATTAGTTAGGCTTATTACAATAAAAAATAAAGGACTTTTATGCCCATATCAGAGAAATTTGTTGATAAAAGTATAACAGAGCTCCATGTATTAGCTCAGCTTGAAAAAGATGTTGGGATTGAAGTATTAGCAAAGTTAATAAAACTATTTATTGACGAGCTAGTCACCATGAGAGACCAAATAAAAACAGCAATTGATAATGAAGACACGGTTAAGGTTAAAGAAATAACACATGTATTAAAAAATTCGGCTGCTTTGTATGGTGCAGCCCCTTTAGCTGCACTGGCAACACAGCTTCATGACTCTCCACCCGCAACAACGTCAGAAAATATTCACTTAGCACTTATCATTCAGCACAATTTGGATAAAACCCGCGATGCTTATCAAGTCATCATTAATAATATAGCAATTTAAGGTGCCACCATGAAAAATACACATGATAAAGGGCTTGTATATATTGTTGAAGATAGCATCGCCAGTGGAGCTCTATACGCCAGCCAGCTTGAACAAGCAGGGTACGAATGTAGACACTTCACTGATGGCTACTCAGCTTTAGTTGGTATAAAAGAAAAAATGCCTACGGTGATTGTACAAGACGTCTGCTTACCCGATATTAGTGGTTTAGAAGTACTTCAATTTGTAAATAAACAAAAAAATCCAGCTAATGTAGTAATGATCACTTCAAATAGCTCTATTGATGTGGCCGTAGAAGCTATGCGACTAGGTGGTTTTGATTTTTTAGAAAAACCTTTCACAAGCCAACGACTAATTAGCTCTGTAGAGAGTGCGCTTACACCAAAAGAGCAAGTAACAGCAAAACCATTAGTTGATAAAAACACTCAGAACCAAGATTTTGTTGGTGAGTCACTCGCAATGAAAACGGTGTTTAGGCTGCTTGACAGCGCAGCAAGAAGTAAAGCGTGTGTATTTATAACGGGTGAAAGTGGTACAGGTAAAGAAGTATGTGCGCAGACTCTTCATGACGCAAGCCCCCGGAGTAAGGGACCTTTTATTGCAATTAACTGTGCGGCAATTCCTGCTGAATTATTTGAATCTGAGTTTTTTGGTCATGTAAAAGGGGCCTTTAGTGGTGCTTTAAGTGATAGGAAAGGGGCTGTAGAAGTTGCTAATGGAGGGACTTTATTTTTAGATGAACTTTGTGAAATGGAGCTCAATTTACAAGCTAAATTATTACGTTTTTTACAGACAGGTATTTTTAGCCGTGTAGGTAGCAGCGAAATATTACACAGTGATGTGCGTTTAGTGTGTGCTACAAATAGAAACCCAATTATTGAAGTGGCTGAGGGGCGTTTTAGAGAGGATTTGTATTATCGTCTAAACGTTATACCTGTAAAACTGCCACCACTGCGAGAGCGTGGCAACGATATATTACTTTTAGCTGATTACATACTTAAACAAAAGAGCGACAGTAATGGTAAAAGCTTTACCGACTTTTCAGAGGACGTTAAATCTCTTTTTTGTAATTATGATTGGCCAGGGAATATCCGAGAGCTACAAAATGTAATAGAAAACACGGTTGTAATAAATGATGCTCAAATAATTGAAAGAGAAATGCTACCAAGCTCCTTTGGTTTAACGGCGTCAGTGTCATCAAATAAATCAATATCATCAGTTAATATGAATGCTTCAAGCTCTATGCCCTCGCCAATGTCTGTGCATGATATAGAACCGTTGTGGCAGGTAGAAAAAAGGGCTATCGAGAATGCAATTCAGGTGTGCGACGATAATATTCCACTTGCAGCAGCTTATTTAGGAGTTAGTGCTTCTACCATTTATAGAAAAATAAAGGGCTGGTCTTAAATATTAATAGATTTCTAATTACATTTTCAGGTTGAATTAATAAAAGTTACCCTAAGCTCTGTAGGTGAGAGCAAAGTTAATTTTATCTGAAACAGTAAAAGGAGATCGCAATGAGTAACACTAGTTTAAAACCTGCGGATATTATGCCATCACTAATAGTGAGTGATGTGGACGAGAAAAAAATAGACTTAGTAGACAGAGTAAGTGACTCCCCATGGAAAATGATTGTTGTTTATAGAGGTCAACATTGCCCTAAATGTACTGCACAACTTAATGAGCTTGCTAAAATACATAAAGACTTCAAGGAGGCTGGCGTTGAAGTTGTTGCTGTTAGCGGTGATAGCCATGAGCAGCTTACTAAGCATTTTGAAAAAATAGACATTAATTTCCCAATTTACTCCGGTTTAACCATCAAGCAAATGACCGACTTAGGGCTACATATCAGTGAGCCACGAAGTGATGCAGAAACTGATCATCCATTTGCAGAACCTGGCATTTTTGTACTTAACGAAAAAAATCAGCTTCAGATGCTCGATATATCAAACAGCCCATTCGTTCGCCCCGATTTAGAACAGTTATTAGGTGGAATTAAGTTTTCAAGAGAAAACGACTATCCAATTCGTGGCACATTTATTAAATAATATTATTTATAAATGATTTAAAAAGGCACAGTTTTGTGCCTTTTTTTATTTTTATTTTAAATTTTTTATTTAATTACTTGAAAACAAAATTACTGCCCATAAATAGTTATGTGAAGACGCCTGATGGGTCTTTATTTAACAGAAGTAATTGAAATTTATATTATTATTTAATTGTGTTGTACTTGTTCAAAAGAAAAGTAGCAACATTATATCGCTTAAATATGAGGATATTATTATGCGTACAGTAGACTTATCACCATTATACCGTTCATTCATTGGCTTTGATCACTTAGCATCTTTAATGGACGCAGCAGCACGTACAGACAAGCAACCAAGCTTTCCTCCGTACAACATAGAAGCACTCGATAAAGATAAATATCGTATCACAATGGCCGTAGCAGGCTTTAGTGAAAGCGAGTTAACCATTGAGTCAGAAAATAACACGCTTAAAGTTGCAGGTACTAAAGCAAATAAAGATGAAAACGCAGAGCGTAAATTTATTCATCAAGGTATTGCTGAGCGTAACTTTGAACGTAAATTCCAGTTAGGAGATCATGTAAAAGTACTTGGCGCAGATTTAGCCAACGGCTTACTAAGTATTGACTTAGAACGTGAAATCCCTGAAGCACTAAAACCACGTAAAATTGAAATTGGTAGCAGCAATTTAATAGAAGGTAAATAATCTTCTGAATTACATTTTTCCCTGATTATTTAGCCGCCTCGTTTGAGGCGGCTTTTTACATTATAAAGAATCTATATTTTTGATATGGTGCTTTGCTTGCTCAAGGGTTTGTGTTTGAAGATCGGATGACTGTTTATCCCAATTCTTATAAACCATGCCTATTCTGGGGTTAGACTGTAGTTTATCTCGATGTTTATCCATAAAATGCCAATATAAACTGTTGAGCGGACACGCATTATCACCTATTTTTTGCTTTACATCGTATCGACAGTTTTTGCAGTAATCACTCATCTTATTAATGTAATTGCCACTTGCTGAATAGGGCTTGGTTGCAATAATGCCGTCATCTGCAAACTGACTCATTCCTCGTGTGTTTGGCATTTCCACCCATTCTATGGCGTCTATATAAACGCCTAAATACCAATTATCTACTTCGTTCGGATTTATGCCTGTTAATAAGCAAAAGTTCCCTATGACCATTAGGCGTTGTATATGATGCGCATAAGCCGTTTCGAGGCTTTGGGTAAGGGCGTGGCTTAAACAGTTCATTTTTGTATCCCCATTCCAAAAATAATGAGGCATTTTTTGTTTTGCATCCAGCTGGTTTTTATTAGCGTAGTCGGGCATATTCACCCAATAAATAGCTCTTACATATTCTCTCCAGCCTAAAATTTGCCTGGTAAACCCCTCTACTTGTGAAATTGTTATTTGCTGAGGATTTTGTTCATATTCGTTTATCACACGTTTAATTACATAAAGTGGGTTAAGTAGTTTTGCATTTAATGCGAACGATAAACGGCTGTGATACAAGCTGATATTATGATTACATTGATCTGTCATCGCATCTTGAAATTGCCCAAACCGGCTCAGTAAATTTTTACAAAAGTATTCTAAGCAATCAATAGCTTGCTTTCTGGTGGTTGGCCACTGAAGTAACTCATCTTTGATTTCTCCAAAATAGCTCACATTATGTTTGTTTAAACGAGAAATAATACTGCTTACATCATTATCGAACATTTTTGGAACAGGGATATCAGCTAAGTCACTTTTTGAAAATTTATTACGGTTATTACTGTCATAGTTCCACTTTCCACCTTGTGGCTTTGCACCATCCATCAATATATTGTATTGCTTTCTCATTGCACGGTAAAAGTGTTCCATCGTCGCATGTTTGTTTTTAGTGAACCGTTCATTTATTTGTTCAAACTGTAATAAAAAGTGTTCTGTATCAACTGCGTTTATATTAAATGCACTCTTTTTTTTAAAATTATTAAGTTGTTGCTTTAAACGAAACTCATCAGGGTACTGATACTCTATTGCCGAGCAATTATATTGAGTTGCTATGCGGGTAAGTAAACCGGGGAGGTTTGCATCGCCGTGTGTTTCATCTAGTGTTAAATGAAGTACATTAAATCCGGCTTCTTTAAGCGCGCTTGCAAAATTAGCCATAGCACTAAAAAAAGCGCATAATTTTTGTATATGATGTTTTACGTAATTAGTTTCTTGTTTTAGTTCCGCAATTAGGTATAAAGTGTCATTATCTTTATGCTTAAACCATGAGTGAGATGGGTTGAGTTGGTCGCCCAATATAAGCCTTACTGTTTTATAGTTTGTCATAGCATACCCAAACAAATTTTATACGGCATAACATTAATTATCGATCGTGACGATTTAAAGTAGTTTAGAAGAGGACTAGCAATCTTGTATTATGGGGCCTAACAGGCATCATAACCGTTCATAAGTATGCCACACGTAAGTGCGAGTTTGACTGCTAAATAGGTACTTTATAAGTTTAGAGAAAAATAAGTTTGACGTGTATTTAAAAAGCTAAAGTATAAAAATCTAATAAATTTCCTTACCTTTTAAGTCTATCGAGGGTTAAATATTGTTGCTCTGTTTTTGCTGTATTTTTTGTTGTAACGAAATTACATTTGAAACATTAAACAGAGTGTTATTAGCAAATTTCTCAAAAAAATTGAGAGCATCTCTCCAAGCTAGTTGACTTTCATGAGTAAAATATGTGCCAAGGTGTTCTTTAAGAGTTTCGTAAAACGCATCTGATAAAATAGTTATATCATTTTGAGTTGCTCCAGAGTTTTTTAAATACGCTAGATGATGTACTAGAAAAGGCGCAACCGATGAAGGCTTGTTTAAATGTTTAATAATTCGCTCGAGCACACAAAACAAAGTAAAGCTTTTTTCGTTAAAATATGACGCTGCTGGGTAATCCATCTTGATATCAGACTCAGCTAATTTATTATGAAACCGAGCAGTAAATGCATGAAAGTTTGGTTTAATAATCTTTAAATTATTTAACAATGCTGTTTGTTGTGTATTCATTTTTATCTCTTCGCAGTAGATTATAATTATTATTCTCAATCTGGTTACGCTTTATTATAGCGGGGTGTGCAAATACTGCACGTTTTTTTAGTGTTAAAGTATGAGTTTTAGTTTTTGCTTTGGTTTTTCTAGTCATTGCGTATATACAAAAGCTCTTTTAAAGTCAGTTTGTATGCACACTTTAAATGTAGCTTAATTAAACAAGTATACAAAGTGGCTGTGTTTTGTGAAGCTTATGATCCTAATATCTACATAAAATTAGCATCTTGACGAATTGATATTTTTATAAACTAATTATTTATTATGGTTGCTAATTACCCCACACATCCTTATAATAGCGGCCATTGTTTAGCGTGTTGTAAAACAGCTAACAGCGATATTAAATTTAAGGTTTGATATCTATTGGCGCGGGATGGAGCAGCCTGGTAGCTCGTCGGGCTCATAACCCGAAGGTCGTCGGTTCAAATCCGGCTCCCGCAACCAATTCTACTAGTAGGTATTACCTTACTAATTTATATCGCGCATTCTAAGTAATGCGCGTTTTGCGTTTTAAGCTATGTAGTTTAAATTAGGTCAGTTACTGACTCGCAACCAAGCTTGGCCCTCGGCCACACAGTTTTATGCTTTATTGGTGTGACGCCCCGCTTGGTTCGGGGCGTTGTTGTATCTGCACCTTACGATTTATGGCAATTGTCATCAAATCAAAACTTAAACTCAGTATTTTAGGGCTATAAGCCCTTTTTTTGTTTGTATGGAGGATTTTCGTGACAAAACTTGAACAAGATTTAGTAACCATGTTAACGCCTGCGGTAGAAATGTTAGGCTTTGAATTACATGGTCTTGAGTTTGTGCAAGCGGGTCGCCATTCTACCTTAAGAGTATATATTGCTCATGAGGATGGGATCTCAGTTGATAACTGTGCGGACGCGAGTCGTCAAATTAGTGCGATTTTAGACGTCGAAGACCCAATTACAAACGAATATGATTTGGAAGTATCGTCTCCTGGTGTTGATCGTCCATTATTCAAACAAGATCACTACGAGCAGGCGCAAGGAGAGGAAGTACGCGTGCGTACTAAACTTCCACAAGACGGTCGTCGTAATTTTAAAGGCGACTTAGTAGCTGTTAGCAGCGATATGATCACACTATCTAGTGATGGTGCAGAGTATTTAATCATGCTTAGTAACATCGAACGTGCGAATTTAATCGCAAAGTTTTAATTCGAGTGCGAAGGAATAGGGCAAGCGAGGCATTACCCATGGCAAAAGAGATATTATTGGTTGCTGAAGCCGTTTCCAATGAGAAAGCGGTTCCAAAAGAAAAGATTTTTGAAGCTTTAGAGTTCGCTCTAGCAACAGCAACAAAGAAAAAACACGATGGCGAAATTGAAGTGCGTGTAGCAATTGACCGTAAAACGGGCGATTACGATACGTTCCGTCGTTGGCAAATTGCAGCAGTACAAGAAGATGGTTCATTAGAAAACCCTTACAGCGAAATCACACTAGAAGCAGCTCAAGTTGAAGAACCTGATTTGCAAATGGGCGATTACGTTGAAGAACAGATTGAATCTATCAAATTTGACCGCATAACTACACAGATGGCAAAACAAGTTATCGTACAAAAAGTGCGTGAAGCTGAACGTGCTTTAGTTGTAGAAGCTTATAAAGATCAAGAAGGCGAGCTTGTTACAGGTGTAGTTAAAAAAGCGACCCGTGATGCAATCGTACTTGATTTAGGTAATAACGCAGAAGCTGTTATTTACCGTGACGATATGCTTCCACGTGAAAACTTCCGTCCAGGGGATCGTATTCGTGGTCTTCTTTACGAAGTTAAACCAGAAGCACGTGGCGCACAATTATTTGTTACGCGTTCAAAACCAGAAATGCTGATGGAATTATTCCGCATTGAGGTGCCAGAAATTGGCGAAGAAATGATTGAATTACGTGCCGCAGCACGTGATCCAGGTTCTCGTGCTAAAATCGCCGTTAAATCTAACGACAAACGTATTGACCCAGTGGGTGCGTGTGTTGGTATGCGTGGCGCACGTGTTCAAGCTGTATCGTCAGAACTTGGCGGTGAGCGTGTTGATATCGTTCTTTACGATGACAACCCGGCGCAGTTTGTTATTAACGCAATGGCACCTGCAGAAGTAGCTTCAATCGTAATGGATGAAGACACTCACTCAATGGATATCGCTGTTGAAGCAGATAACCTAGCACAAGCAATTGGTCGTAATGGTCAAAACGTGCGTTTAGCAAGCCAATTAACTGGCTGGGAACTAAACGTAATGACTGTTGAAGACATGCGTACTAAAAATGAAGCTGAGTCAGATAAGTTAATTAACTTATTTACTGAAAACTTAGATATCGATGATGAGTTTGCATCACTACTTATCAACGAAGGTTTCTCGACACTTGAAGAAGTGGCGTATGTACCTGCATCAGAGTTTTTAGAAATTGATGGCTTAGATGAAGAAACAGTAGACGTTTTACGTTCACGTGCAAAAGACGCGTTAACGACTAAAGCGCTTAAAACGGAAGAAAGCTTAGATGGTGTAGAGCCAGCTGAAGACTTACTTGCGCTTGAAGGCTTAGAACGTCATTTAGCATTTGTTATGGCAAGTAAAGGTGTAGTTACACTTGAAGACTTAGCTGAGCAAGGCATCGACGAACTAGTTGATATTACAGAGCTATCACCTGAAAAAGCAGGTGAATTAATTATGGCTGCACGTAATATTTGTTGGTTTGCAGACGAGTAATTTATTAACGGAGGTATTACACACTATGGCAGAAGTAAATGTTGAAAAACTAGCCGGCGATATAGGTACAACTGTTGATAAATTGCTACAGCAGTTTTCACAAGCGGGTATCACTAAGCAGGCAACTGATAATGTAACTGAAGCTGAAAAAGCGACATTACTTGATCATTTAAGCAAGCAACATGGCGGTACTGGCTCAGATGGCCCAGCGCGTATGACTTTACAACGTAAGAGCAAAAGCACGTTAAGTGTTACTGGTTCTACGGGTAAAGCAAAAGATGTTCAAGTTGAAGTTCGCAAAACACGTACATACGTGAAAAAAAGCGCAATGGAGCAAGAACAAGAGCAACAACGCCTAGCCGCAGAAGAGAAAGCGCGTCTTGAAGAGCAGCAAAAAGCTGCACAAGAAGCCGCTGAATTAAAAGCGAAACAAGAGGCAGAACGTAAAGCGAAAGAAGACGCTGATCGTAAAGCCAAAGAAGAAGCTAAACGCAAAGCAGATGCAGAGCGTAAAGCTAAACAACAGCAGATGACCCCTGAGCAAAGTGCTAAGTCTGAGAAAGATCGCATCGAAGCTGAGCGTCTGCAAAAAGAAGCAGAAGAGGCCGCATTGAAGAAAGCTGAAGAAGAAGCGAAACGTCAAGCAGAAGAGGCAAGAAAGCTAGCTGAAGAGAATTCAGCACGCTGGAAGAAAGAAGAAGAAGAACGTAAGAAGCGCGAAGAAACCGCGGATCATCACCTTACGACTTCAACTTACGCACGTGAAGCAGAAGATGTTGCCGATGCTCGTGATGAGCAAGGTACACGCCGTGCGAAGAAAAAGAAAAAAGCGCCAGCAAAAGATAAGTTTGCTGCGTCTAGAGGCCGTAACAAGTCTAAGTTAAAAGCACCAGCATCGCTGCAGCATGGTTTCCAAAAACCAACAGCTGACGTTAAAAACGAAGTGCGTATTAGCGAAACAATTACAGTTGCCGAGCTTGCATCACGCATGGCTGTTAAAGGCGCTGAAGTTGTGAAAACAATGATGAAAATGGGTGACATGGTTACCATTAACCAAGTAATTGACCAAGAAGCAGCACAACTTGTTGCTGAAGAAATGGGTCACAAGGTTATCATCGTTAAAGAAAACGAATTAGAGCAAACAGTACTAAATGACCGCCATGAAGATGGTAAGTCTGAGCCGCGCGCTCCAGTAGTAACTGTAATGGGTCACGTTGACCATGGTAAAACATCTACACTAGATTACATTCGTTCAGCGAAAGTTGCATCTGGCGAAGCAGGTGGTATTACACAGCACATTGGTGCATACCACGTTGAGACAAACGGCAGCATGATCACGTTCTTAGATACTCCTGGTCACGCCGCGTTTACATCAATGCGTGCTCGTGGTGCTAAAGCGACTGATATCGTAATCCTAGTAGTTGCAGCAGATGATGGCGTAATGCCACAAACTAAAGAAGCGGTTCAGCATGCTCGTGCAGCTGGCGTTCCTTTAATCATTGCAGTAAACAAAATGGATAAAGAAGGCGCAGATCCAGATCGCGTTAAAAACGAACTAGCTCAGTTAGACGTTATCCCTGAAGATTGGGGCGGCGATACGCAGTATGTTCATATCTCAGCTAAAACTGGTTTAGGTATTGATGACCTTCTAGAAGCTGTACTTATGCAATCTGAGCTTTTAGAGCTTACAGCTCCTTCTACAGGTATGGCTGCAGGTGTTGTAATTGAATCTCGTCTTGATAAAGGCCGTGGTCCAGTTGCATCTATCCTAGTTCAATCTGGTACGCTTAACCAAGGTGACATTGTATTATGTGGTCTTGAGTATGGCCGTGTTCGTGCAATGCGCGATGAAAACGGTAAAGATATCAAATCGGCTGGTCCTTCTATTCCAGTTGAGATTTTAGGTCTTTCTGGTATTCCAGCTGCGGGTGATGAAGCGACTGTAGTTAAAGATGAGCGTAAAGCGCGTGAAGTTGCTTTATACCGTCAAGGTAAATTCCGCGATGTTAAACTTGCTCGCCAACAAAAAGCGAAGCTTGAAAACATGTTCACTAACATGGCTGAAGGCGATGTTTCTGAAGTTAACGTGGTACTTAAAGCAGACGTTCAAGGTTCAATCGAAGCGATTTCTGACTCACTAACTAAACTTTCTACTGATGAAGTAAAAGTGAAGATTGTAGGTTCAGGTGTTGGTGGTATCACTGAAACTGATGCAACACTTGCTGCAGCGTCTAACGCAATCGTAGTTGGCTTTAACGTTCGTGCTGATGCATCAGCACGTAAAGTAATTGAGACTGAAAATTTAGACCTACGTTACTACAGCGTAATCTACAGCTTAATTGACGAAGTTAAACAAGCAATGTCAGGTATGTTAGCACCAGAATTTAAGCAAGAGATCATTGGTCTTGCTGAAGTGCGTGACGTATTTAAGTCTCCAAAAATTGGCGCTATCGCTGGTTGTATGGTTACTGAAGGTGTTGTTAAACGTAGTGCGCCAATTCGTGTACTTCGTGATAACGTTGTTATTTACGAAGGTGAGCTTGAGTCACTTCGTCGCTTTAAAGACGATGTTGCTGATGTTCGTAACGGCATGGAATGTGGTATCGGCGTTAAGAACTACAATGACGTTCGCGTTGGTGACCAAATCGAAGTATTCGAAACAGTTGAAGTACAACGTACACTTTAATTGCTCGTGAGCTAAGATTGTAAATGGGGGCTTAGCCCCCATTTGTGTATCCATTATTAAATTATCTTATTATTAAATTTCAATAAGTTATTATTTTAGGACAAATGCAATGAGAGAGTTTTCTCGCACTGATCGTGTTGCTCAGCAAATTCAAAAAGAAATTGCTGTAATTTTACAACGCGAAATTAAAGATCCACGCTTAGGTATGGTGACAGTGTCTGCGGTAGAAGTATCGCGCGACTTATCTTACGCTAAAGTATTTATCACAGTATTTAACACTGAAGATGAAAATGCAGCGAAGCAAAGCGCAAAAGTACTTAACGAAGCTACGGGTTATATCCGTTCGTTATTAGGTAAACGTATTCGTGCACGCATAATGCCAGAGCTTAAGTTTGTTGTAGACAACTCACTTATGGAAGGTATGCGTATTTCTAACTTAGTAGATTCGATTATTCGTGAAGATAACGCTAAGCATGTAGATGACGAGACAGATAGCGAAGAAGGCACTAAAGACTAATGGCAAGACGCAGTAAAGGCCGTCCGGTTGACGGTATTTTGTTGTTAAACAAACCAGAAGGTATTTCGTCTAACAAAGCGCTGCAACGAGCGAAAGGTATTTATTTTGCTCAAAAAGCAGGGCATACCGGTGCACTCGACCCACTAGCAACAGGTATGCTTCCCATTTGTTTTGGTGAAGCGACCAAGTTCACTCAGTTTTTACTCGATATAGACAAAACCTATGTAGTACGCGCTAAATTAGGTGAACGTACAACAACATCAGACTCTGATGGGGAAATTGTTAGTACTAAAGACGTAAACGTAACGTATGAACAGCTAGAGCGTGAAATTGCGGCCTTTTTAGGTGAATCAGATCAGTATCCATCAATGTATTCAGCGCTTAAGTATGAGGGTAAACCTTTATATAAGTACGCACGAGAAGGCATTGAAGTACCTCGTAAATGCAGAAAAATTAACGTATTTAGTTTAACGCTAGATGAGTTTGATGAGCAAACTAACGAAGTACAAATGACTGCGCATGTGTCAAAGGGTACGTATATTCGTACTATTGTTGATGATTTAGGCGAAAACCTAGGGTGTGGCGCACATGTCATTATGCTTCATCGCTCAGCTGTAGGGCACTACCCAACAGATAAAATGGTAACGCTTGATGAAGTGCAAGCCTTGTTAGATAAAGCGAAAGATGAAGAAATAGCACCATCTACTTATCTTGATGAGTTATTGCTACCTATGGACACTGCTTTAGTTGGTCTTCCTGTTGTAGAAATAACAAAAGAACAAGGGTCGGTGTTTAGTCATGGGCAAGCTGTAGATACAGCAACAGATTTACCTGATGGTCCAATAAAAGTACTTGCCGATGGTGTGTTTATCGGCACTGGCGAGCGTAATTCAAATGGGCAGTTAAAGTCTAAACGTGGACTTGCAAGCCAACAAGATGACTACAAAAAGCCTGAATAAGCACTGTGCTGAATGCCCTAAGGGTATCTTTAGTATAATTAGCTTGTAGTTATTCTCATAGTTGGTAGAATACGCCCGCTTAATCGTTTTGGCTGAATTAGTGATCGGCTAAGACACCTTTTAAATTTAATTTTTGGAGTTACTATGTCACTAAGCAATCAAGAAAAAATCGATATCATTGCTAAATTTGCACGTGCAGAAGGCGACACTGGTTCACCTGAAGTACAAGTAGCATTACTTACTTTTGATATCAACAAGCTTCAAGGTCACTTTGCTGACCACAAGCATGACTTCCACTCACGTCGTGGTCTGCTTCGTAAAGTAAGTACTCGCCGTAAATTGCTTGATTACCTTAAAGGTAAAGATATCTCGCGTTATACTGCGTTAATCCAAGAGCTTGGCCTACGTCGCTAAGAACTTGATTACGAGAAAAGGAGCTTTATAGCTCCTTTTTTTGTGCCTAAAATTTACGCTTTAAAAACACTTATCTAATCTCAGCCCTTGAAAATCAATAATACACATCTGCAATAAAACCTAATAATTTTAGAAACTAAATTTGGCGCTAGCTGCGTTAAAATGTCCATGATTAGAGCGATTAAATAACGAGATTTCTCCTCGGGCGTGTTGAACTTTGCGGATTGAAATTTGTTCAATCTAGGGGCGATTAAATCGCGGCGCGAGGTTTGTAACCTAGTGGGCTAAGTAAAAACCGAGTAAAGCTTCCGCGTCCTGCTCACGCCCCTTACCTACATCCATGTAGGCAACAAAGAGTTTATCGCCCCTAGGCAGAACCCGAAGGGCAGCGCATGCTTGGCATTTATGCTGCGTTATCGCCTATTTATGGGGAGTAACCACACTTCATAGGCTCTGCCTTGCCTAAAAACCAAACATACTGCTGCAAATTCAACCACAAAAGATCAACACGCCCTAGTTATTCACACGATCCCATTACCTCAAAATAGATCACTTAATTAAGCTCATTGGTATAAGCCCTGTGTCATGAAGCAATTGATAAATAATAAGATAAAAGCGATTACTTTTATCTCGGGGTAGACTCGCAATTTTACGTCGCTTTAGTATATACTGTGCGCGTAGATAAATAGGTTATCTGCAGTCATTAAAAATTTTGCCAATTGTAGTACTTAATTGATTTCCAACTGAATACAATTATGTACTGTAATTGGCCCTTTTAATGACACTTATTAATGAAATATAAAAACATTTAAGGAATATTTTAAGTGCAAGCAATTATTAAAGAATTTCAACTAGGTCAACACACTGTAACCCTAGAAACTGGTGCAATCGCACGTCAAGCAGACGGCGCAGTACTAGCAAGCATTGGCGACACTTCAGTTTTAGTAACTGTTGTTGGTAAGCGTGAAGCTCAACCTGGCCAAGACTTTTTCCCACTTACTGTTAACTACCAAGAGCGTATGTACGCTGCTGGTCGTATCCCAGGTGGTTTCCTTAAGCGTGAAGGTCGTCCTAACGACGGTGAAACACTAATTGCACGTCTTATTGACCGTCCAATTCGTCCACTTTTCCCAAGCGGTTTTGTTAACGAAGTACAAGTTATTGCAACTGTTGTTTCTGTAAACCCTGAAATCCAACCAGATATGGTTGCGATGATTGGTACATCAGCTGCACTTGCTATCTCTGGCATCCCGTTCAGCGGTCCAATTGGCGCATCACGTGTTGGTTACATCAACGGTGAATACGTACTTAACCCTACACTAAAAGAGCTTGAAGAAAGCCAACTTGATTTAGTTGTAGCGGGTACTGATAACGCAGTACTAATGGTTGAATCAGAAGCTGACGTACTTGCAGAAGACGTTATGCTTGGTGCTGTTGTTTATGGCCATGAGCAATCTCAAGCTATCATCACAGCTATCAACGAATTTAAAGCAGAAGCGGGCAAGCCTACATGGGATTGGTCAGCACCTGAGAAAAACGTAGCACTTGAAGAAAAAGTTGCTGCTATCGCTGCTGATAAAGTAGGTGAAGCTTACCGTATTACTGATAAAGTAGCGCGTAAAGAAGCACTTGGTGTAGCTAAAGACGAAGTTGTTACTGTACTTACAAGCGAACTTGCTGAAGGCGAAACGCTTGATAAGCAAGAAGTTGGTAAAGTATTCGGTTCTCTTGAGAAGAAGATCGTTCGTGGCCGTATCGCTGCCGGCGAAAAACGTATTGATGGTCGTGAACCAGATATGATTCGTGCGCTAGACGTAATGACTGGCGTATTACCGCGTACTCACGGTTCTGCTATCTTTACACGTGGTGAAACTCAAGCATTAGTTACAGCTACACTTGGTACAGAACGTGATTCACAGTTAATCGATGATTTAACTGGCACACACAAAAACCACTTTATGCTTAACTATAACTTCCCTCCATTCTGTGTTGGTGAAACTGGTTTTGTAGGTTCTCCTAAGCGTCGTGAAATCGGCCACGGTAACCTAGCTAAGCGTGGCATTTCAGCTGTAATGCCTACACTTACTGAGTTCCCTTACTCAATCCGTGTAGTATCTGAAATCACTGAATCAAACGGTTCATCTTCAATGGCGTCTGTATGTGGTACTTCACTAGCACTTATGAACGCGGGTGTACCAATTAAAGCATCTGTTGCGGGTATCGCAATGGGCTTAGTTAAAGAAGAAGAAAACTTTGTAGTACTTTCTGATATCTTAGGTGATGAAGATCACTTAGGCGACATGGACTTTAAAGTTGCAGGTACTTCAAACGGTATCACTGCACTTCAAATGGATATCAAGATTGAAGGTATCACTCAAGAAATCATGCAAATTGCGCTTAAACAAGCAAAAGCTGCACGTTTACACATTCTAAATGTGATGGACGAAGCGATTTCTGCTCCTTCTGAAGAACTATCTATGTTTGCACCACGTATTTACACAATGCAAATTCCACAGAAGAAAATCGCAGAAGTAATTGGTAAAGGTGGCGCTACTATTCGTCAACTTACTGAAGAAACTGGTACAACGATTGAAATCGGTGATGACGGTACAATTAAAATTGCCGCTACAGATGGTGAAAGTGCAGCTAATGCAATTAGTCGTATTGAGCAATTAACAGCTGAACTTGAAGTAGGTACTATCTACGAAGGTAAAGTTGTACGTATCGTAGACTTTGGTGCGTTTGTAAACATTCTTCCTGGTAAAGATGGCTTAGTGCACATCTCTCAAATCAGTACTGAGCGTGTTAACAATGTTTCTGACCACCTAAGTGAAGGTCAAGAAGTTAAAGTTAAAGTACTAGAAGTTGACCGTCAAGGTCGTGTACGTCTAAGTATTAAAGAAGCAATGGAATCAGCAGCACCAGCAGCTGATGAGTCAAAAGACGCATAATTGCTAACTTATTAATCTAGCTATATTAGCTAGATAGTAAAAAAGGGGCTGTTTAGCCCCTTTTTTTATGCTTTAATGAAACCTTACTAGACAAGGTCTGTCTTATATTTATCGCGATATATCTTGGTATTAAGGATTTTAATGATACTCAAACATTTAGCTTTGGCATCTTTTGCTATTTTGTCTTTAAGCGCTTGCCAAACTACAACTGAAACAGAGCCTACACCTATTGTTAATGTGCCTTTCACAGCACCTTTAGCCTCAGACTTTAGAAGCGAAATTGCCATAGCTCGTTACTCTGAGCTATTAAACAGAGCCGACTTAAGTGAAGAGCAGCAAGCTAAGCTTTACTACGACCGTGGTGTACTTTTTGATAGCCTAGGCATGACCACTCTTTCACGCATAGATTTTAACCGCGCAGTTAAACTTAAGCCCGATTTAGCTGAGGTGTATAACTTTTTAGGTATTCAACATACGCTTATGCAGCAATATGAGAAAGCCTATGAGTTTTTTGATTCAGCGCTTGAACTAGACGAAGAGCACGAATATGCCTATTTAAATAGAGGTATTGCCCTATATTACGGTGATAGAGCAGGCCTTGCTAAAAACGATTTTGATGAGTTTTTAGCGCGCTCTCCAAATGATCCATACCGTGTTTTATGGGTTTACTTAGCAAGCGCGCAAGAAGATAAAGTTAAGGCATTGGAATCACTTAAAACCAATGCAACAGCACTTGATGAGTCACAATGGGCATATCAATTAATATCACTTTATAGCGGTGATATGAGCGAACATGCTTTTTTATCAGGTATTAGTGATGGCGTTAAAACTGAGCAGGAATATGCTCAACGTTTATGTGAAGCTTATTTTTACTTAGCTAAAATGCATCAGGCGGCGGGTGAAGAGTACTTAGCTGCAGATTATTTTAGGCTCGCACTTGCAACCAATGTACATGAGTTTATTGAGTATAAATACGCTCGTTTAGAACTTGAGTTGATGGCGGGTGTTGACGCAAGTTAAACGTATTAAACTAATAGGTGTATTACTGTGTTGCCTGATACTTTCAGGCTCAAGTAATCACCTTAATGCTATTGGCTATTGGCATGCTTTAAGCACCAAAGCTAATGTGCTGCAAAATTATTGGCGCTTTCCCACTTATTTTTCGCATCATTTAACAACCCTACCTAATACCCTCCTGGCAAAACTTGCACGTCATTCAATACCTAACGCTCAATATACATATTCACTAAGGCTTTTAAATGATAACCAAGGGGATACCGCAAAAAAGTTTTGGTTTGCGAGCATAAATGAGTTAACTATTTCTCAGCGTAAAACATTAGCTACACACTTGCTAGAGCAAGCAAGGTGGAGCGATTTAAAATTACTTGCGAGCATAAATTCTTTACCGGCAGGGGAGGTACTAAATCATCTTAAAATTGAAATAAAAACGCCGCATAATAATATCTCTAGCGCATTTATAAGTAAGCTTGGTTTTGCATCGCTACAAGATCACCTTAAGCCTGATGCGCAATGTATGTTTAACGTATTAGCGATGAGCGATCATCGTAGTGGTTTATATAAGCTTTCTGAGCTTATTAATACTTATAATAAACAGCCAGAGCCAAAGCATAATATTTTTTGTTTTTCTAAACCTATTTATGTTGCGGGGACTATTGAATGCAGCAACAGTGTTAATCAAGCAGCAAAGTGTTATTGGGAAAGATCTGAACTTAAAAAACAACTTCCTAAAAACTTTGATTTTATTATTATGATGCCAGAGCAGGGTATGGCAAATGTAAGTAAAGGCACCATGCTCGTTAATTCAACGGCAAATTACAACGTGTTTTTACATGAATTAATGCATTTTAGCGGCTTTGAAGATGAATACGTTCTACCTAAATCTAAACAAGCGTGGCTATGTGCGCAAAGTGGTTACGTTGCTCCTAATTTATATATTTCTCAAAATAACGATGCACCAATAGGCTGGCATAAAGCAAAAAGTTGTCAAAAAGGGGGAGTGGCTTATAAACCCAGCGAAAATTGGTCTATTATGCAGTATCAGCAATTAGGGCTGTCAGCGCAATATAGGGCGATTTGGTTAAAACATTTAGATATGACCAGTAACCAGATTAATAGTCGCTCCAGTGCTCTTACATTTGCAAATAAAGAAATACTGAATTAACTATCTCGGGTTATTAATTTAGTGTTTTAAATAGCTAAATAAATTGTTTTAACTTGTTTGAAAAATAGCCATGTAAAGTCGCTTTTCGTAGACAAAATCAGTGTTTTTCAGTATAACTATAGTTATTAATGTCGTTTAAAAACAGGCAGTAAAAGCATCTTTAAGTCACCAAAAAAGGGATGCCCTGATAAACTTATGATAATAAAAGGCCCTACACTATGACTTTGCTCTGGATACCCTTGCTATCCTTAATTGGCAGCGTTATTTCTGCATGCACAGGTAAATTATCTCGTAATCAAAGCGCTGGCTTAACGGTTTTGGCACCTTTGACTGCATTGGGAATTACTTTATATCATGCACCAGCAGTTTTAGCGGGTGAAACTATCCGTTACTCATTGTCTTGGATCCCTACTATAGGGCTTGATCTATCCCTTCGATTAGACGGCCTTAGCTTATTGTTTATGTTTATGATTTTAGGCATTGGCTTGCTCGTTATTTTATACGCGCGTTACTACCTCAGCGCTAATGACTCAATGGCTAAACTATATAGCTATTTAATGTTGTTTATGACCGCTATGCTAGGCATTGTAATGTCTAACAATGTAATTCAGCTCTGGTTATTTTGGGAATTAACCAGCATAAGTTCATTTTTGTTGATCAGTTATTGGTGGCATAAGTCAGAAGCGCGAAAGGGCGCGCGCATGGCACTGGCTGTAACAGGAGCCGGCGGTTTAGCGTTACTAGCTGGTTTAATGCTAATAGCAGATATAGTTGGAAGTTACGACCTTGATGTTATTCTAGCAAGTAAGGCCATTATTCAATCGCACGACTTATACGAAGTTGCCTTAGTACTCGTATTACTTGGTGCGTTTACTAAATCTGCGCAATTTCCGTTTCATTTTTGGCTCCCTCATGCCATGGCTGCGCCGACGCCTGTTAGTGCTTATTTACACTCGGCAACAATGGTTAAAGCCGGTATATTTTTGTTAGCACGTTTTTACCCTGCGTTAGCTGGTACTGACACTTGGTTTATTTTGGTGGGCTTAACAGGGTTAACTACTTTATTATTTGGCGCTTACATAGCGCTATTCAAACACGATTTAAAAGGGCTGCTGGCCTATTCAACAATTAGCCACCTTGGTTTAATTACACTCTTACTAGGGCTTGATACTGAGCTTGCAACGGTTGCTGCAATTTTTCATATTATAAATCATGCGACCTTTAAAGCGTCGCTATTTATGGCAACCGGTATTATCGACCACGAAACCGGCACGCGCGATATGCGTAAGCTCAATGGTATGTGGCGATTTTTACCCTATACAGCCACACTCGCAATGGTCGCAGCTGCATCAATGGCTGGTGTACCTTTACTTAACGGCTTTTTATCAAAAGAAATGTTTTTTGCCGAAACATTACATCAACAAGTATTAGGCTCAATGTCTTGGCTAATTCCTGTGCTTGCGACAATTGCTGGTGCGTTTTCGGTCGCGTATTCTGCGCGCTTTATTCATGATGTGTTTTTTAACGGCGACCCAATTGATTTACCTCGTATGCCACATGAGCCGCCACGTTATATGCGTGTACCTATAGAAATCCTTGTTGTAATTTGTTTACTTGTTGGTATGTTCCCGCACTTTATTGTTGGCGGTATTTTATCTGCGGCATCTTCAGCGGTATTAGGCAAAGCGATGCCAGATTACGAAGTTGCTTTATGGCATGGCTTTAATTTACCTCTACTGATGAGTGCAATGGCAGTGGCTGGCGGTTTATTTATTTATATCAATCGCAAATACTTGTTCCAGTTTCAGGCCTCATTACCTCCGCTTAATGCTAAAAAAACCTTTGAGCGCGCAGTGCTGTCGGTCATTGCTTGGAGCCAATCTAAAATTAATCACATAGAAAACGGCTCACTACAGCGTTATTTAGTTGTTATGTTGGGCGTAGTATTACTGTGCGCTGGCTGGCCACTATTTGAAATGCAAGAGTTAGCCGGAACAATGGCGCTAACCCCTGTTGATGTTCACAATGCGATAGGGGCTGCTTTACTAATTATTGGTGCATTGGCTACTGTTATTTGGCACCGCTCTCGAGTAGTTGCGTTATTAATGATTTCTATTGTGGGGTTAATGGTATCGGTTGCGTTTACGCGCTTTTCGGCGCCAGATTTAGCCCTAACCCAATTAACAGTGGAAGTAGCAACCGTTATTTTACTTATGCTGGCGCTATTCTTTTTACCGCAATATACGCCTAAAGAGTCAAGCTCACTGCGTGTTTTACGTGATTTAGGAATAGCCTCTACATTAGGTGTGGTGATTGCGAGTATTTGTTATGCGTTGCTTACGCGCCCATTAGAATCTATTTCAGACTTTTTTATCGCCAACGCTAAAACCGGCGGTGGTGGTACCAATGTAGTAAACGTTATTTTGGTGGATTTTAGGGGCTTTGATACGCTTGGTGAGATTACAGTGTTAGGTATTGCTGCACTCGGGATATTTAAAGTTCTGTCTAGAATTCCATTATTTATGCCAGCGAGTGACGGTGAAGGACGCCCTTGGGCACGAGAACGTCACCCTATATTGCTTGCCAGTATTTCACACAGTTTATTACCACTTGCATTACTGGTTTCAGCGTATATTTTCTTACGTGGTCATAACTTACCTGGTGGTGGTTTTATTGCTGGGTTAGTGACATCAATTGCCTTTATTTTACAGTACATGGCACATGGCTCTGCGTGGATCAGCGAGCGATTTGGGGTTAACTACCGTAAAATTATTGCTTCTGGTATTGGTATTGCTTTATTTACAGGCGTGGGCAGCTGGTTCTTCGACAAACCATTTTTAACTACTTGGTTTGACTACTTTGATATTCCATTTATTGGGAAAACAGAACTCGCAAGCGCGATTGTATTTGACCTAGGTGTTTATCTAACCGTTGTAGGCGCTACATTAATGATTTTGGCAAGCCTTGGGAACATGACAGCAGAGACCCAGAAGAAAGAGGTAAATATTTAATGGAATTATTGTACGCATCTTGCGTTGGAGTATTAGTTAGTTGCGGGATCTTTTTATTATTAAGAGCGCGCACATTCCCTGTAGTACTTGGGCTTACTATGATTTCATATGCCGTTAATTTATTTTTATTTTCTGCAGGTCGTTTAACGATTAATAAAGCAGTAGTACTGGGTACCGGTGCCGATTATGCTGATCCGCTGCCTCAAGCGTTAGTACTTACGGCCATAGTAATTGGCTTTGCAATGACTGCATTTGTGGTTATTTTAGCTATTCGTGGTCGTGCAGATTTAGGAAGTGATCACGTAGATGGTCACATAGTTAAAAGCCCGGCAGATACTAAGGAGCAAAAATGATTCAACATTTAGCTTCTTTACCTATTTTATTACCTATGCTGGCAGCGGTTATATTACTTTTGCCTCCATGTGGTAAAAGCTTACCAATTCGTCGCATAGCCTCGTCTATTATGGCTATTATTACATTTGCTGTTAGTGTACTGCTTTTACTGCATGTACATAATACAGGGATAAACGTATACGCTATCGGTAACTGGTCTGCACCATTTGGTATTGTACTTGTAGCCGACATGCTTTCTACATTGTTGGTAGCACTTACATCGCTACTAGGCTTAGGCGTTATTTTATATAGTTGTGCTGGCGATGATGCTAAAGGTAACTTTTTTCACCCATTGGTTCACTTTTTAGTATTAGGTGTTAATGGTGCATTTTTAACCGGTGATTTATTTAACGTATTTGTATTTTTTGAAGTACTACTTATTGCTTCGTACTCTTTGCTGATGCATGCCGGTGACAAACAAAATACCCGTGCGGCTTTGCAATATGTAATATTAAATTTAGTTGGCTCAAGTGTATTTTTAATTGGCTTAGGTATTTTATACGGTGTACTTGGTACATTAAATATTGCTGATATGGCTTTAAAAGTATCGCAACTGTCGGGCGATGATGTTTATTTAGCTAAAGCAGGGGGATTATTACTACTTATTGTATTTGGTTTAAAAGGAGCGTTACTGCCACTACATTTATGGTTACCAAATACTTATGCTAGCGCAAAGCCTGTTGTAGCTGCATTATTTGCGATTATGACCAAGGTAGGTGTATATGCCATGTTGCGTGTTTACACCGTAATATTTGGCGAACAAGCTGGACAGCTCGAGCATATGGCACAACCGTGGCTGTGGGGCTTGGCCATTGCGACCATAATTGTTGGTGCAATTGGTGTAATGGCTGCTCAAGATTTACGAAAGTTAACTGCAAACTTAGTGGTTGTATCGGTTGGTACGTTAGTCGCTCTTATTGCGCTGCAAAACGTAACCGCAACAGCTGCATTACTGTATTACTTAGTACACTCAACACTTGTATGTGCCGCTTTATTTTTATTAGCCGATTTAATAGCTACACAACGCGGTAAAGTGGGCGACAGGCTCGTTGCTGGTCGAGCTGTAACACAGCCTTACTTATTAGGCGGCTGCTTTATAATTGCAGTACTCACGGTTGTTGGAATGCCACCTCTTTCGGGTTTTGTTGGAAAAGTGTGGATCCTTAAAACAACTTTAAATGCTCAACAAGCGTGGCTGTTTTGGCCTGTTTATTTATTTGCGAGTTTTGTATTATTAGTTGCACTTTCGCGTGCCGGAACCACCATGTTTTGGGAGCGTAAAGACAAAAAAAATGAAAATACAGATGGAGAAAATGCACATCCATTGCAAGTAATAATAATTGTAAGCCTATTAGCGTGTTCACCATTAATGGTTATATTTGGTGGCCCTATTACCGATTACATGCTTGGCGCGGCTGCGCAATTGCACGATATTAGCGGTGGTATTAACGCTGTAATTAGAGGAGGTGCGTAATGAGATTACAAGCCCGTTATCGTTGGCTACCAACGCCTTTTCGTAGTTTATTTTTATTTTTAATATGGTTGTTACTAAATAACAGTGTATCGGCAGGGCATTTGGTACTGGCAACTCTTTTTGCCATATTTATACCGCTGCTTAGCTTTTCTTTGCGTGACCCTCAGCCTCTTATTTTGAAGCCTGGTCTTGCGTTGAAACAATTGCTTATAGTTTTATACGATATTGTTGTGGCTAACTTACAAGTGGCATTATTAATAATGGGCCCAGCTAAAAAGTTACGCCCAGCTTTTGTGAAAGTGCCTATAGATTTAATGCACGATATGCCAATTACTATACTTGCTAGCTGTGTTTCATTAACGCCAGGTACGGTAAGCGCCGAAGTGTATCCTATACCTGAATCACTTGCAGAAGGTGAAGAGCCAACTCAGCGCTATTTACTGATACATGTGCTCGACTTAAAAGATGAAGAAGCACTTATCAAACAAATTAAACAACGCTATGAAGCTCCATTAAAGGAGATATTTAAATGTTAGACACCGTATTACTCATTGTTTTTTCAATGATTGGTTTATCGCTATTGCTTAACTTATGGCGCCTTATAATTGGCCCATCAGTGCCCGATCGTATTTTAGCGCTCGATACTATGTATATAAACGTAATAGCACTAATTATTTTGTATAGTATAAGCATGGGAACAGGACTTTACTTTGAGGCTGCATTACTGATAGCAATGCTAGGTTTTATAAGTACGGTTGCGGTGTGTAAGTATTTACTTCGTGGCGATATAATTGAATAGGGTAAAAACATGATCAGCGAATGGATTGTATCAATATTATTGTTATTTGGTGGTGTATTTATTTTAATTGGCTCAGTAGGCTTAGTTAAACTACCTGACTTTTTTATGCGCTTACATGGGCCAACTAAAGCTACAACGCTAGGTATGGCAAGCATTTTAATTGCCGCAATGGTTTATTTTGCAAGCTCAGCACATGGGCTAAGCGTTAAAGAAATACTTATTACCATATTTTTATTAATTACCGCACCAATCAGTGGCTATATGCTAATAAAATCGGCTATTCATCATAAACTTGAAGCTAAAGAAGGCACAAAAGGGCTTGATAACATAGAAGATAATTAGGGTAGTAATGTATTAAAAAGGCCGAATAAATTGTATTTATTCGGCCTTTTTTGTAATTGTTAGTATCATTTACAATGCTAAATAATCATGTGACTATAAACTCACTATTTAATTAAAGGATATTATTATGGGTAAAGCACTACTTTTGTCTTTGTTGATTTTCTCAAGCAGCTTATATGCAGAGCAAAACACTAAGCAGCAAAAAATAGATGAGCTAATTAACGTAATGAACATGGATGCGATGGTTGATTCTATGTATGGGCAAGTTGAGGGCATGATGAAAAATATGTCTGCTCAAATGGGCGTTAAACCTTCTGAGCAAGCTATTTTTGATAAATACTATGCAGATATGACTAATGTGCTTAAATCTGAAATGAGTTGGGAAAAAATGCAGCCTATGATGGTAAATGTTTACGACAAGCACTTCAATGAGCAAGAAATTGCCGACATGCTCGCGTTTTATAAGACAGAAACAGGGCAAAAAATTCTTAAAAAAATGCCTGTAGTAATGCAAGAATCGATGCAAATGTCGCAAAGTCTAATACAAGATGCAATGCCAAAAATTCAAGATATAGCAGGCAAGCTAAGTGAAGAGCTAAAAGCCTCTCGCGAGCAAGCTAACTAGAGGCTGTTAATTTAAATTAAAGTATTAAAGAACAATAGCCCCTAATACTTTTATCCCTCTTATTTGAGCGCTCTAGTCAGAGCGCTTTTACTTTTGCGCTAAATCAGCTTCAGTAAATTTAAATTATGCTTTAATGCTCCCTCTATTGACCTATGTGTTGCACATAGGTTTATTATTGATCTATTGAAATTCCACGGAGCTAAATTATGTATGTAAAACAATTAGCCAAATTAATGGATGTGACGCCTGATACCGTTCGTCATTACACCCGTGTGGGTCTTTTAAACCCAATACGCAGTGAAAACAATGGATACCAGCAATATACCAAGGCAGACAAACAGCGGTTACAATTTATTATAAGCGCTCGCCAATTGGGGTTTTCTATAAAAGATGTGCAACATATTATTGGTGAGTCAGTGCAAGGCAATTGCCCATGCCCACTTACGCGTAAGATTATAGCCAAGCGTTTAGAAGAAACAGAAGTGCTGTTTCAAGAAACGCTTAAATTACGTACGCGTATGCAATCGGCACTAAAACAATGGGATGCATCTGCCGATGGTGCTGTTTCAAGTGATGTATGCAGTTTAATAGAAACATTTGTCGATCCTATTCCAAAGCCTGTAAAAATAGAGGTGCGTGATGAGTAGCAGCAAAAACACCGAACTTAACTTTATGATTGAAGGTGCTAATTGTGGCAGCTGTGTTGCTAAAATAGAAAAAGCCCTAAAAAGTGTGCAAGGCGCAAACAATGTAGAAATGAACTTTGCAGAGCGTACAGTAAGAGTAGAGGGAAGCGCGGAGCAAAACACACTAATAAAAGCGGTTGAAAACATAGGCTATGGCGCAAAACCTATGAGTAATAAATCTGATCAAGACGCTCTTGACGAAAAAGCTAAATCGGATGATGCGCATTACAAAAAACTCATGCGAAATATGATGCTTGCCTTAGGTTTAGGTGTACCTTTAATGGTTTACGGCCTTATTTTTGATATGAGTGTATCGACAACAACGCAGCGTATTGCATGGTTTGTTGTAGGCATTATTACCCTTGTGGTAATGGCGATATCGGGCAAGCAGTTTTATAGAGGTGCATGGCAGGCATTTAAAAACCATGCTGCAAATATGGATACGTTAATAGCACTTGGTACAGGTACTGCGTGGTTATATTCAATGTTTGTGGTAATTGCACCTAGTTTATTACCTGAAGTGGCAAGACACGTATATTTTGAAGCATCATCGATGATCATCGGTTTAATTAGTTTAGGCCTTGCCTTTGAAGTAAAAGCTCGCGGGCGCACTTCGCAGGCAATCAAGCGCTTAATTGGTCTGCAAGCTAAAACTGCGCGTGTTGTACGCAAGGGGCAAGAGCAAGATATTGATATAAATGATGTGCAAAAAAACGATCACGTGCGCGTACGCCCTGGCGAAAAAATACCGGTAGATGGCAATGTACTTGAAGGTAGTAGCCGTGTTGACGAGTCAATGCTTACAGGTGAACCTATGCCTGTAAGCAAACAAGCCGATGATAAAGTTGTTGCTGGTAGCATAAATAAAAGTGGCACTTTATTATTTGAAGCCACGCATGTTGGCCACGAAACCACCCTTGCTAATATTATTAATATGGTAAAACGGGCACAAAACTCAAAGCCTTCAATAGGGCGCTTAGCCGATGTTATTTCGGGTATATTTGTACCCACAGTGATGATTATTGCCATATTAGCTGCGCTCGCATGGCTAAACTTTGGCCCAGAGCCTTCGATTGCTTATGCAGTGGTCGCGCTTACCACTGTGCTTATAATTGCTTGCCCGTGTGCGCTTGGTTTAGCAACGCCTATGTCGGTAATGGTAGGCGTTGGTAAAGCGGCTGAGTCGGGTATTTTGATTCGTAATGGCGAGTCATTGCAAACCACCTCTAAAATAACCACCATGATTTTAGATAAAACCGGCACTATCACGCAAGGTGCACCACAAGTAACAGATGTTGTTACATTTAATAGCGCAGATGAAAACAACGTTATGCAGCTAGTTGCAAGCCTTGAGAGTAGCTCTGAGCACCCTCTGGCAGAGGCTATTATGCAGCATGCTAAAAAACAAAACGTAACGTTGAGTAAGGTTACTGACTTTGACGCCATTACCGGTAAAGGTGTAAGCGGTAAGGTAAATGGGCAACCTTTGTTATTTGGTAATAAAGGACTTATGGATAAGTACGAGATTGCTGTTGGTGAGGCTACTGAGCAAGCACACAGCTTTGCAAAAGAGGCTAAAACGCCCATGTATTTTGCTTGTGATAACCAGCTAATGGCGCTAATTGCGGTGGCCGATCCGATAAAAGAAGACTCTGCTGAGGCAATAAAACGTCTACAACATAAAGGTGTTCACCTTGTTATGCTAACAGGTGATAACAAAGCGACAGCACAAGCGGTTGCCAAAAAAGTAGGAATAGATGATTTTATAGCTGAAGTTTTGCCACAGGACAAAGTAAACGAAGTGAGTAAACGTCAGCAGCAGGGCGAGATTGTTGGTATGACTGGCGATGGTATTAACGATGCTCCTGCGCTTGCTAAGGCGGATGTAGGCTTTGCAATTGGTACTGGCACAGATGTAGCTATAGAAAGTGCAGATATAACGTTAATGCGAGGCTCACTCCATGGCCTAGCTGATGCAATAGCGATAAGCAGTGCAACTATTGGTAACATTAAGCAAAACCTGTTTGGTGCTTTTATATATAACGTAGCGGGTATTCCTATTGCGGCAGGCGTGCTTTATCCATTTTTTGGCTTGTTATTAAACCCTGTGGTAGCGGGAGCCGCTATGGCGCTTTCATCGTTAACGGTGGTTACTAACGCTAACCGCTTACGCTTTTTTAAGCCTAATAAATTCTAGGGAGTAAATTATGTTGATGATTAATATACTCGGCGCCATTGTAATAGCTGCCATTATTTACTGGTTTTGGTTATATAAACCAAAGCAAATTCAAACTGATGACAATACAGTCACCATAGTGGTAGATAACGGCGTGTACCAGCCTGGTAATATAAAAGTTGCGGCCAATAAACAAGTCACGCTTACTTTTAATAGAAAAGACAGTGCGCCATGCGCCGAAACCGTTGTATTTCCAGCGCTTGATATAAGCAAAAGCTTGGCAATGGGAGATGATAATAAAATCACCTTGCCTGCACTAAAAGCTGGCGAATACGACTTTCATTGCCAAATGCAAATGTATAAAGGTAAGTTGATTGCTCTGTAACTTAAGCTTAGCTAAGTAATATATATACGGCCTAGCTGTTTGTTGAGCTAAACAATGGATTAGGCCGTATTACTAAAAAAACGATTATTTAAAATGATGAATAAATTAAACCCAAAAAAACTACTTAATAGTAAGTGGACCGCAACACCAGCCATTAATAAAGAAAAACACTTTATTATTGTCGAAGTTGAATACGACGAAGATGCTAATGTAATTGCGTGTGTTACTGAGTCGGTATTTTCTAAAAACCAATACCCAATTAGTTGGCGCGATTTAAAAGACCCTCAAAAGTGGTGCCAAGGCTGGAAATAGCTTCCATGCATTCAACCTTTACATTTATTGTATAAGCAAAGCCACGGAGTAAAGGCTTTTACCGGTGGTACTGCATTTTAAACTCCCTACAAAAAACATAATGTTAAAGAGGATTTAATAGGTCTTAGGCTTTGCAAATTTCTTTTTTAAATACAGCGGCCCAAATAAAATTCGCCATTTGGCAACAAAACCATATTTTTCTAAATATTTCTTAAAATCTCGATAAATTATTTTTAAATTATTTATAAAGCACTATATTTCAATAGCTTAAGTATATTAACTTTACGCTTTAAATTCCGTTTACTTTTCTGTTCATAGTAAGTTTATTCTCATAACCATTAAATTATCTATTCTAGTTAGTAATTAGCTTTATTGTGTCTTTTTTATTAATCATAACTTATTGATTAAATTGATGTATTTATAACCCTACTGAATGCTGTTGCTAAAAAGCAACAAAATTACTCCCATCGTAATGCTTTTTCGATACGTTTTTAGCTTAACTGTATGTTTTTAAATAAAAAATAAAAAATGGCATCGAAGTTGTAATACCTTAAATGTAATTAGCAAAACGTGATGAAAGCCTCTGGCCTTAATCGCAACAACCCAATGAAGGAATACGATTATGAAAACATTTCAGTCAACATTAGTACTAATGGCTTTAGCTTCTTCATCAGCGGCTTTTGCAGCAACAGATTTTGATACGTTAGACACAGATGGTAATGGCGCAGTTAGCCTAGCCGAAGCATCAGTAGATGCAGAACTTTTAGGCCAATTTGAAGAACTTGATACAAACCAAGACGGTGAGTTATCACAAGATGAGTTTTCTAAGGCATAAGTTAAAACCAGCTAATGCTCTATGATGCGATCTAAATTCTGAGTTGCCAAAGACAACCTAAATAGGCAAGGGAGCCTATTAAAAAGAATAACCAGGAAGTGAATAGTGACCAACATAGAGCAAATTTTTAGAGCTATTTAGATTTTGCATGTAATTGAAGGATTTAATTATGACAAAGCTGCAATCAGCCCTCGTTCTTTTAACACTGGTTTCATCATCAGTGGTATTTGCAAATACAGATTTTAAAACTCTCGATGCACACGAGCAGGCTTTACAATCTCAAAACGAAGTGCAAACAAAGCAATTGATGGAACAACTAAATATGCAAAGTCATGATGGCCTCACTGAAAACGATTTTTTTGAATATTAATTTATACAAAATCGACTCCTAAAGGATCTTCGAAAAGGACTTCTTACCCATTAATCAGGCTTAACGCCTAAGGAAATGATTATGAAAACACTACATAAAACGCTAGCTCTTGCGGCACTTGTTTCTTCTTCAGCGGCTTTTGCTGCGGTAGATTTTAGCTCTTTTGATGCTGATGGCGATGGTGTTATTAGCAAAACAGAAGCAAAAGTTAATTCTCAACTAGTGCAGTTATTTGATCAATTAGACGCAGATGGAAATGGCGAGTTATCTAAAGAAGAGTTTTCAAAGGTTCAATAATTAGCTCTATATTAAGCGCATTAAAAACCTAACCGGTCATACTCACAAAGCAGCTAAGTAATTAATACTTAGCTGCTTTTTTTGTGCGTTAAAGAAGAATTTAATCTGATTTGTCACCAAAGGAGTGCAACCGTTAGCTTATTTAAAATATAAGTTATTGAATATACTTGCTTTTAATACTTGGTTTTAAACTTGCTTAGCTACTTACAGAGTTAATCTATGAGTGTAAAAATATGGCGCGAATGAGTTATATAAGTAGTGTAGAGCGTTACCACGAGTATGAGCATGTAATACATAGCTTGCTCGAATCAATTTTAATGAGTATTGAAGATGGCTTAACTAAAGAGCGAGATACTCGTTATCTTGTAAAGCAGTATCCATTTTTAGAATTACAATATTGCTTAAATGAACAAGGCTTGCAGCAAGGCAATAATGTATGTTTTAAACGCGCGTATGCAAAAAAATTAGGCGCAAGCGGGAACCAACAAGATTTAAGTGAGCGCCCTTACTTTTTACAATCAAAAGCGAATGATGCAGTGTGCTTTACCGATCCTTACATTTCGATTGCAACGCATCATTTATGTATATCGGCAATTAAAGAACTTAAAAAACCTATTAATAATCATCACTATTTAGTGGTTGATGTAAGTTTAACGCAGCTTATAGAGTTTATTATGGGGGATACTGCACGCGCTAATATGTCACCTTACTTTAAAGCAGGGTACGGTGTTATTGTGGCGTGCTTATTTGGCCTTGTGTTATTTTTGCTAAATATTGTTTTTAGCGATATATATGCATTACTAACTCATGTAGACACATCATCAGATCCCTTAGAGCCTTTTAGTATCATTATTTATATCACGCTTGCGTTAGCAGTATTTGATTTAGGTAAAACGATACTTGAAGAAGAAATTTTAATGCACAAGGATATTTTTAGGCATTCATCAACACGGCGCACCATTACCCGGTTTATATCTACTGTGCTAATCGCTATATCTATTGAGGCGCTATTAACTATGTTTAAAGCGGCGCTGGGACAGGCTGAATACCTAATGCCGGCTATTGCGATGATGTTAGCAGTGGTAGGGCTTTTAATTGCATTAGCTATTTATGTTTACTTAGGCGCTAAGGCTGAAACCCTATTAATGCGAGCGCGCTTAAAGCAAAAATCCTCCAAATAGGAGGATTTTTATTATATAAAATTAAAACTGCTAAGCTTGTTTATTATGGCTTATCTTGTGCGCGTTTTGCTTTAAAGTCTGAGTCACTAGTCCATTTAGGCCAGTCACCGTTATTAGCAAGTTGGGAAGCTATATCAACAATAAGCTCTATATCTTGCTTTACGCCACCTAAAGACCACTTTGGCGAGTAATCATCGGCTTCTTTATGGTATTTATGCGCAATGTAATCAGGGTCGGTATCGCCAAGGCTCATAAACAATAAGCTAGGAACGCCTTGCTTAGAAAGAGAGAAATGATCAGATCTAAAAAACAAGCCATTTTGCGGGCGAGGATCCATTTTAACAACGCGGCCTTGCGCTTTAGCGGCTTTTGCTAAATAGCTTTCCATTGTTGATAAGTCTTTGCCGTACTGCAAAATATAATCAGTACCGTCAAGTACGTTCATACCATCAATATTTAATAGCCCTACCATCTGCTTGGTCGGTATAACCGCACCCGAGGCAAATTCTTGCGAGCCAATTAACCCCGTTTCTTCTGCGGTAAAGTTGGCAAAAATAATTGAGCGTTTAAACGGTGTTTGCTGATGGATTTGAATCATAATGCGTGCAATTTCAAGTGTTGCAGCTGTGCCTGAAGCGTTATCTACCGCACCATTATAAATTTTAGGGCCACTATCGGTTTGTTTTGTACCAAAGTGATCCCAATGTGCGCTTATAACCACGTACTCGTCTGGTGATTCGCTACCAGTAATTTGAGCAACTACATTATGTGATTTGGCATGCGATACTTCGTTTTTAAACGAAAGATCCGCTTTTAAATTAAGTGATGTGGCTTTAAAGTCATCATTAAGAGCGCTTTGTTTTAAATCTTGATAGTTAAGCTTTGCAGCATTAAAAATTTGCTCAGTAGCATTAAGAGTTAGCCACCCCATAACAGGTAATTTAGAGGCGTTTAAATTGTTATCCATTAAGGTGTATTTAGTACCTGTATTTGAACTTTCAACTACGCCCCAAGGGTAGGCGGCAGGGGCTGTTTCGTGGACAATAAATACCGCTTTGGCACCTTGGCGTGCTGCTTCTTCATATTTGTAAGTCCAGCGACCGTAGTAGGTCATAGCGTTACCCGTAAATAGCGCATCATTTTGAGTCGCAAATCCAGGGTCGTTTACCAATACGATAACCGTTTTACCCTCAACATCAATGTTTTTATAATCGTTCCAGCCATATTCTGGTGCATTAATACCATAGCCCACAAATACAATATCAGAGCTTCGCAAATCTATTACTGGCTGTAGTTGCTCGGTACGTGCAGTAAAGTCTTTACCCGCAACAAAGCTTAAATCAGCCACGTTTAACTGCATATTTTGATTAGCCGTCACCATCGCCATTTTTACCGGCTGTAAGTATTTGCCTTTATAAGCACCTGTTAAACCAAGCGCTTTATATTGCTCGCTTAAGTAACCCACAGTTTTTACTTCACCATGAGTAAGTGGGCCGCGACCTTGAAAGTCGTCAGAGGCTAACGTTTTAATATGCTGTTTAACGTTATTTAGGCTTACGCCAGAGGGTGTTTCTAGAGGAGAGTATTCGTTAGCAGGCTCTGAGCAGCCAAAGAGTGCAACTAGCAAGCTTAGGCTAGCGCTTTTTAAAAGGGTAGATGCCATAGTCTTCATTTTATTTTTTAAAATAGGCTTTTAATATAAATGAATAGCAGTTGTGATGTCGAACTTTTATGTGTTTACTTCAATAAGATAGATGTGGCAAGCCAGCGCAGGTTTAACTTTATGGTCTCAAGCTCAAAACCTAAATGGAAAAAATAAAAAACCAGCAAATAGCTGGTTTTAATCATATATAGCAAGCAGCTAATTACTCATCTGCGTATTTTACGCGGATTTTGCTTTTATCAACGCTTAGTTGATTAAGTGCTTTAATAGCGCTTTTGCTTTCTATGTCATTTGGCATTTCTACAAAGGCAAAGCCTTTTGACTGGCCAGTCTCTTTATCAAGTACTAAGTTACAAGTAGTCACTTTACCGTGAGCTGCAAACAACGTACGAAGTTCTTGCTCGGTAGTAGCACGAGACAAGTTACGAACTAATAATTTCATATTTAACCTAAATAATGGGTTCAGTAATGATTATCTCAAGTAACTTAGCTTTAACCTAATTTTATTTTTATCCTCTCATTTAAAGCTGTTTTTATGAAGTAGTTAAGCCTAAAAGTATAAAGCCGCATTGGTAATAAATATCTAGTTATTAAAACAAATAATTGGTAAGTTATATTTTACTTTATTTACTTACCATTAACCTGGGCTGGTTGTTTATGTCAAAGTTTGGCTTGCGTGTTTTAACAATTTTTTCTGTTTGTTCTTTGGGTATTTTAGCTGTAGGGTGCGGCAGCTCAGGGTCTAAAGGTGAGCCTGTAAATGCATCGGTTGTAGCGCAAAGCGCCGCGGTAATTAGCGGTCAAACAGCTGTAAGTATTGAAAGCAGTCGAGAAATTGCAATAACAGGTGAACTATCTATAACAGATGCACAAACCAATGAAGCAGTATTTAAAGCGCAAAACAATAACGCCACAGCTTATGGTTCTTTTAGTTTAACAGAGGACGGAAATTGGTCATATACAGTCAATGTTGACTATGCCACTGTTAGTGCACTAAGCGAAGGCGAAACCTTACTTGATGAAGTGATTGTCACATCAGCTGATGGTACTACTGCCACAGTGTCTATAACAATTATAGGTACTGCAGGCCCTGACGATTTTATAGTAAGCGAAGAGACAGTGCTTAACGCTGATGGCGCTAATACAGGGCTAAGTGCTTATACATTAATAGAAAATGCTTTTAGTGAAGGTTCAATTGAATCACCCGATATATATAGCGGCAATCATCAAGGTGTTGAACATATTATTGAAGATACCGACTCAATAATTGGTAATCACTTTGTGTTTTTAGCGCATCGCGATGATGACCAGGATAAAGACAAAGGCGCAACCGACCGCCAGCGCAACGAAATAAAAGCTTATGATAAATCACCCGCGGCAACACTTGCCTTTAAAGGCGAAACCGTACAATACACTTGGAAATTTAAAGTCTCTAGTGAGCTTGAGCTGAGCAGTAAGTTCAGTCATTTTTTTCAAATAAAAGCTCGTAACGATAGCAACGACAACACTAATGGCAACGACGACCAACCTATTATTACGCTCTCGGGTGCACAAAAAAACAGTACAGGTAATCAGCTGCAAGTGAGATATAGCGCAGGCTTTGACGAAAACGGTAACAGCACTGGGCTTGATAAAAACCTTATAGAAACCGACTGGTCACTCATTACTGATGAATGGGTAGCGGTATTTGTTCAAGCTACTTTTAGCGAAGAAGGTAAGTTTGATATGACCCTCACCCGCTTAAGTGATAACGAAGAGCTATTTAATATAAGCGAGCAAAACATAGATATGTGGCGTGGTTTTAGCAATGATGACTTTGCTCGCCCTAAATGGGGAGTTTATCGCTCAATAGCAGAAACCGATAGCCTTCGCGCCGAGGAAGAACAGGTACGATTTGCCGATTTTGTTATTAAAAAAGGCGTTTTAACAAAGTGACCGAGAGAATGGATGAAGAATACCCACAAAAAAGCCCTTAAACATTTAATTGATAAGGGCTTTTTTAATACGTATTTAAAAGTAATTATTTTACTTCTTTACCAGCGGCTTGTTGGTCAGCATGGTAACTTGAACGAACAAACGGGCCAGAGGCTGCATGAGTAAAGCCAATTTCATCGGCATACTCTTTTAAGCCGTCAAACTCTGCTGGTGGCACGTAACGTTTAACTGGTAAGTGATGCTTAGAAGGCTGTAAGTATTGGCCAACAGTAAGCATATCTACGTTATGCGCACGTAAATCACGAAGTACTTCTTCTATTTCGCTAATTTCTTCACCTAGACCAACCATTAAGCCAGATTTAGTTTTTACTTCTGGGTGTGCTTCTTTAAAGCGACGAAGTAATTCTAATGACCATTTATAATCAGCGCCTGGGCGTGCAAGTTTGTATAAACGCGGCGCTGTTTCTAAGTTGTGGTTAAACACATCAGGTGGTGTCTCAATTAAAATTTCAAGAGCACGGTCCATGCGACCACGGAAATCTGGCACTAAAATTTCGATGGTAATGGTTGGGTTGTGCTTACGAATTTCGCGAATACAATCGGCAAAATGCTGTGCGCCGCCATCACGTAAATCATCACGGTCAACCGAGGTAATTACTACGTAGCTAAGCTTCATGTCTTTAATTGTTAGTGCAAGCTTTTCAGGCTCTGCTGCATCAGGTTTTAATGGACGACCATGGGCAACATCACAAAACGGGCAACGACGAGTACAAATAGCACCTAAAATCATAAAGGTTGCTGTACCGTGGTTAAAACACTCTGATAGGTTAGGGCACGACGCCTCTTCACATACTGAGTGCAAGCCGTGCTTACGCATTGCTTGTTTAATACCGTCGATACGCTCTGTTGATTTTGGTAAGCGAATTTTAAGCCACTCTGGCTTGCGCAACATTTCAGTTTTTTCTGTTGGTAAAACTTTAACGGGGATCAACGCCATTTTTTCTGCGTCGCGTAGTTTTACACCTGGTTCCATTTTGACTGGTTTATTCATTCGTTTTCAAACCCTTCAGTATGCTTAACCTGTGTTGCATTAAGCTTCTTTATCATGTGTTTTACTAGTCCTTCACCTGCGCTTTGTAGGTTTTGAGGACCATTCAATTCTTTCGTTTGCACCATATTCATGCCGGCATAACCACATGGGTTAATGCGTAAAAACGGGCTCAGGTCCATGTTAACATTTAATGCTAAACCATGAAACGAGCAGCCACGGCGAACTCTTAAACCTAATGATGCAATTTTGCTGTCGTTAACGTAAACACCAGGCGCGTCGGCTTTTGCATATGCATCAATACCGTATTCAGCGAGAGATTCAATAATGCACTCTTCAAGCCAGGTAACAAGTTCACGTACACCAATTTTTAAACGACGTAGATTAAATAATACGTACATCATTTGTTGGCCTGGGCCGTGATAAGTTACTTGGCCGCCGCGATCAACTTTAATCACTTCAATATCGCCTGGGGTGAGTAAGTGCTCGTCTTTACCGGCTTGGCCTTGGGTAAAAACACTGTCGTGTTCAACAAGCCAAATTTCGTCTGGCGAATTGTCATCGCGGGTATCGGTATAAGCCTGCATTTTTTGCCAAATTGGCATATAACGCTGACGCCCAAGCTGGCGAACTATTAAGGTGTTTTCGTTCACAACAAATCTCAACTATGGCTTAAAGCATGTGACGTACGTCATCGATATTGCTGATCACGTTGTAAATTTCTTCAATGTGCTTACCGCTTGTAACCGTAGCCACTAGCGTAACAGACTCATAATTACCTTTGCTGCTAGGTTTTACTTTTGGTGCGTAATCACCCGGAGCAATAGGTTGTAATTTAGTTAGAATTTGATCTGTTAGATTAACGTTCGCTAAACCCATAATTTTAAATGTGAATGGGCAAGGGTACTCTAGGTACTCATCAAATTTAGTATCTTTAACAGGTTGAACCACGACGGTGACTCCTCATACAAAAGTGTGGACTCTATGCAAAGCTCGAAGCTTAATACAGATAGGCAATTAGCAGTGTTGCATATATGGGGCGCATTCTAGCATTTTTCAAGCAAAAAAAAACGCCTCATAACAGAGGCGCTTTGTTTAACAACCCAACAACTGTGGGTTTATTTTTACGTTTACATAATTTGTAAGCGTAAGTAGTCGTAAATTTTGCTAAAGAAGCTGCCTTCTTCCACTTCTTCAAGTGTTACTAGTGGGTATTGTGCAATGTCTTCACCCTCTAGTTGTAAGAATAGAGTGCCTACTTTAGTGCCTTTAGCTAGTGGCGCTTCTAGTGTGTTGTCTAGCTCAAAGTTAGCTTTTAGGTTTTTATGCTGACCACGTGGAATAGTAATAGGGGTATCTTCTAAAATACCTAACGATACGTTTTCTTTGTTACCCATCCAAATACGTTGCTCTGCAAAGCTATCGCCAGCTTTGTAAGGTGTAATTGTTTCAAAAAAGCGAAATCCATAGTTAAGTAGTTTTTTGCTTTCAACTTTACGAGCACGTTCGCTTGATGTGCCCATAACAACAGCGATTAAACGCATATCGTTTTTAGTTGCAGAAGTAACTAAACTATAGCCTGCCTCTGATGTGTGACCCGTTTTAATACCGTCTACATCTAGGCTTTCGTCCCATAATAATGAGTTACGGTTGTACTGTTTAATACCGTTGTAAGTGAATGACTTTTGCTTATAAAGTGCGTACTCGTCTGGTACATCACGAATAAGTGCAGCGCCAAGCGTTGCCATATCGCGTGGTGTTGTGTAGTGCTCGTTAGTATCAAGGCCGTGGCTGTTGATAAAGTGGCTATTGCTCATACCTAATTTAGCAGCGTGGGCATTCATCAAATCAGCAAAGGCGCTTTCGCTACCCGCAATATGTTCAGCCATTGCTACACACGCATCGTTACCTGATTGAATAATAATACCGTGGTTAAGCTCATCAACACTAATTTGCTTACCTACTTCAATAAACATTTTAGATGATTCAGGGAAGTTTTTAGCCCATGCTTTTTCACTTACCGTTACCATATCGGTAGGTGCAATATTACCTGCGTTAATTTCGGTGCCAATTACATAACTGGTCATCATTTTAGTTAAGCTTGCAGGTGCAAGTTGTGTATCTGCTTCACCCTCAGCAATTACTTTACCTGTTGTAAAGTCTACTAAAAAATAACCTTTTGCATTAATTTGAGGTGGTGCCGGAATAATTTGGGCGCTGGCTGAAAATACGGCGGCTGTACAAACTAAGCCGCATACACCTTTGAGGATTTTATGTTTAATAGATTTCATCATACTCATTAATGGTTAAAGTTAAAAATTCGCGTTATGCCATTCTAAAGGTCTTACTGAGTGTAAAGCAAGAACGCGTTTTGAAATTGATTTTGTTTTAATTTTTTTAATACCTGGTCAGCATGTTGGGAGTCTTTAATTGGCCCTAAATGCAACCTGTAAATAGCGTCTTTCTGCACGATATTTGTTGGTAATTTGTATTGAGCACGCAATGTGCTGGCAAGCGCTTCTATATTAGCAAGTGTACTTCCTGCTGCTACTTGAATATACGTTTGACGCGCGGCTGATCCTGCAAGCGTAACGGCCTCTAACTTAACCTTGGCTGTACCATGATTGTAGTAGCCGAGTTTGTAAGCGGCTGCGTAAGATAAGTCTATAATTCTATCATCATGAAATGGTCCACGGTCATTAACACGTACTATAACTGATTTACCATTAGCAGTGTTTGTTACACGTACAAAGCTCGGTAGTGGCAGTGTTTTATGAGCAGCAGTCATGGCAAACATGTCGTATGTTTCGCCGTTTGAAGTGTGATAGCCATGAAACTTTCGGCCATACCACGATGCAATCCCTTCTTCTTTATAGCCTGTTTCATCTAGCATTGGGCTATATCGTTTACCTAGCACTTCGTATGAGCGACTCGCACTGGCACTTTTTTTAACATCAACCACAACCGCATCTTGCATTTCAAGAGTTGTAGGGGCTCTAAGCGGTGCTGCGTCATGGCGCATACTATAGCGGCTACTTGGGCCACTACTACATGCACTTAAAAGAAGTATTAATGATGTAATAAATAAAAGCTTAGTTGAGTGTCGCATTATTTTAAAAGCATCCTTTTATCTGTCGCAATCGACATAATAATGCCAAATCCGGCCATTAACGTCACCATTGATGTGCCGCCATAACTAATTAGTGGAAGCGGTACACCTACAACGGGCAGCAAGCCCGACACCATGCCTATATTTACAAAAATATAGACAAAAAATGTGAGCGTTAGGGCGCCTGCTAGTAACTTACCAAACGCATCTTGTGCGTTTACAGCAATGTATAAACCTCGGCCAATAATAAATAAGTACAGGCTGAGTAATACACATACACCAAATAACCCAAACTCTTCGCTTAAAACCGAAAATATAAAATCGGTATGGCGCTCTGGTAAAAACTCGAGCTGCGATTGCGTTCCTTGCAACCAGCCTTTGCCTTCTACACCACCAGAACCAATAGCTATTTTAGATTGAATGATATGATACCCCGAGCCAAGCGGGTCACTCTCAGGGTCTAAAAAGGTTAGTACGCGCTGTTTTTGATAATCGTGCATACCGTAGTGCCAAAATGGCCAGGCAGCGAGCCCAACTATAGAACTTAAAAAGCCAATTAAGCGCCAGCTCAAGCCCGATAAAAACAATACAAAAACCCCAGAACTTGCAATTAATATTGAGGTTCCTAAATCGGGTTGCTCTTTAATTAATAGTGTTGGCAACATAACAATTACAAAGCCAATAATTAAATGCAGTGGGCGAGGTGGTAAATGGTTTCGGCCTATATACCAAGCAACCATCATAGGAACCGCGAGCTTCATTAATTCTGATGGCTGAAAACGGGTGATCCCTAAATTTAACCAGCGCTGTGCACCTTTGGAGCTTACGCCAAATAAAAGCACGCCAACCAGCATAAGTAAGCCTACGCAATAAAGCGGAATAACTAAACGCTTGAGCGTAGCAGGTGAAAACTGGGCAAGTATTACCATGCCAATTATTGCGCCGCCCATACGAGTCATGTGGCGGAGCATCATTGCGGTGTCTTGGCCGCTGGCACTGTAAACAATAGTTATACTGCCTGCCATCATAACTAATAAAGCAATGAGTAATGGCAAGTCGAGGTGCATTCGCATCCAAATAGAGCGTTTATCGTGTAATGCAGTCATTATTGTTGTTTCCCTGCAGGCTCAATAGGGTTAGCTGCAAAATAATAGTCCATTAATTGGCGCGCAATAGGGGCACCTACTGAACTACCACCACCGGTGTTTTCTACCACAATAGATACGACAATTTTAGGATCGTTATACGGTGCAAAACCAATGTATATAGCGTTATCTCGTTGACGCTCTTTTAGTGATTTTGCATCATAACGCTCACCTTGGGCAATACTGACCACTTGGGCCGTACCGGTTTTACCCGCAGGGTCGTAATTAGCGCCTTTAAATGCACGGTGCGCAGTACCTGTTACTTTTTTAACGGTATTGTGCATAGCATCAAGCGCTATACGCCAATGCTCTGGATTGTTTAATACAACAGGTGGTTTTTCTTCGCCATTAATTTGTGTAACTTGATCTTCTTTTTTAGCCACTTGGGCTAAATGTGGCGGATGGTTTATGCCTTTATTAACTAAAATATTGGTCGCGTTTGCTATTTGAATGGGTGTAGCTGTCCAGTAACCTTGTCCAATGCCTACAGAAATTGTATCCCCGCGCCACCACGATTCTTTAAAGCGGCCTTCTTTCCATTCTTTTGATGGCAGTATTGCAGTAGTTTCTTCGTGTATATCTATTCCCGATAGATCCCCAAAGCCAAAACGCGCCATAAAGTTACTAATTTTTGTAATACCTAGGCGATAGGCCGCATCGTAAAAGTAAGTATCGCACGACTCTTCAATCGCTTTGTATACGTCAACATGTCCGTGTCCCCAGCGTTTCCAGTCACGCCATTTGTGATCAACATTAGGGATTTGAAAAAAGCCCGGATCCCACACCGACGTTGACTCTGTCACTATGTTTTCTTCAAGCGCGAGTATAGCCATATGAGGTTTTACAGTAGAGGCCGGTGCATATCGCCCCTGTGTAGTACGGTTGATTAAAGGGCGGTCTGGATTAAGCAATGCTTTGTAATCTTTGCTGCTAATACCGTGTACAAATAAATTAGGGTCGTAGCTTGGGTTTGAGTACAGCGCCAGTACACCGCCATCTTTTGCATCCATAACCACAATTGCACCACGCATATCTTTTAAAGAGTGCTGAGCAATTTGTTGTAAGCCAATATCAAGGGTAAGTACTATATCGCTACCCGGTTGTGGTGGGGTCATACTTAGGGTGCGAATTACACGGCCACGGTTATTTACCTCAACACGCTGTGAGCCAACTTGACCATGTAAAAGTTGTTCGTAATATTTTTCTATACCGAGTTTACCAATGTCGTGCGTAGCACGGTAATTGGTTGCTTGGTCTTCTTGCTCAAGCTTATTAAGCTCTTTACGGTTTAGTTTTGCTACATAACCTAGCGCATGGGTGAGTGTATCGCCGTAAGGGTAATAACGGGCTAGGCGGGCTTCAATACTAAAGCCAGGAAATTTATGCTGATTAACCGAAAACTTAGCAACATCAGACTCGTTTAAACGGGTTTTAAGTACTTGTGATTTAAAACGGCGAGTGTGTTTTATGTCTTTTAAAAAGTCTTCTTTTTGTTGATCAGTAATAGTAATTATTTTGCTAACTTGCTCAAGTGACTTGGCTAAATCGTCCACCTCTTCAGGAATAACCTCAAGGTTATACACTGGTTTGTTTTCAGCCAGAAGTACACCGTTTCTATCGTAAATAAGGCCACGGTTGGGGGCAATAGGAATTACTTTAATGCGGTTGTCGTTAGAGCGGGTTTGGTAATCTTGGTGGTCTTCTACCTGAATGGTGTATAGGTTTGAAAGCAAAATAGCCACTAAACCTAATACAAATACAAAACCCACAAATGCACGCCGTGCAAATAAATTTGCCTCTGCTGAGTGGTCGCGAATAGTGGGTCTTTGTTTCAACATGGCAAGGTTTACTCGCGATGATAAGGATGGTTGTTATTTAAGCTCCAGCCACGATAGAGGCTTTCTGCAACAATAATGCGCACCAAAGGGTGCGGTAATGTTAAATTAGATAACGACCATTTTTGCTCCGAGGCGGCAATGCACTCTGGAGCAAGTCCTTCTGGTCCGCCAATAAGTAAACTTACATCGCGGCCATCGAGTTGCCATTTTTCCATACTTTTTGCAAGCTGGTGGGTATCAAGTGGTTTACCTGTCACTTCCAGTGTAACAATCCGATTGCCTTTAGGAATAGCGGCTAAGGTTTTTTCTCCCTCAATGTGTAAAATACGTTTTATATCAGCATTTTTACCACGTTTGCCTGCCGGAATTTCTATCAGTTCTAGTGCCATATCTCTAGGAAAACGGCGCTGGTATTCTGTAAATCCGGTTTCTACCCATGCTGGCATTTTTGTACCAACAGCAATCATTTGTATTTTCACGTATTACTTCCAAGCTCAATTAAAAAATAGTGGAGTTTAGCCCCACAGTTTTTCTAGATCGTAATAGCTACGTGCTTGGTCTTGCATCACGTGTACAACCACATCACCTAAATCAACAAGCGCCCATTCACCATCGCTTTGGCCTTCATAACCTAGAGGCTCTGCATCTGCATGACGAGCTTCTTTTGCTAAATGATCAGCAATTGATAAAACGTGACGTTTAGAAGTACCAGAACACACAATCATAAAATCTGTGATGTCTGATGATTTGCTTACGTCAATATGAACTATGTCACGTGCTTTCATATCGTCAATTTTATCTAGTGCAAAGGCAAGAAGTTGTTTCGAATCCAAGGTTTTGTCTCAATATTAAATTTAATAGCGCGCATTTTAACACGCTAAGGGGTTTTAATCATCACTTTGATAGAGCTGGTGTTGCTCAATGTAATGACTGACGGAGTTAGGTAATAGTTCATTCTTTTTATTGGTTTTTTTAAGTTGCTCACGAATCACGCTTGAGGCAGCGTCAAACATATCCCCAGGTAAAAAATAAAGTTTACCTGCTGGGGCTTGCTCAAGTGCATGCGCCTTATTTACTTGCGCGTGTTGCATATAGTTTTTAAGATGCTCAGAAGGGTTAACCGTTTGCTCTGGGCGTTCGTAAACAACAATATGGCAAAGCTGTGTTATGGCTTGCCATTCGTACCATTTATCAAGGTTATTAAATGAGTCCATACCAATTAAAAATATGATTGGTGTAGTTGGGTGCTCAGCTCTTATTTCTTGCAAGCTTAATAACGAATACGATGGGCCGCTTCGATTTAGCTCTCTTAAATCAAGTTGAAAAAATGAATAAGGAGCAATTGCCACACTGAGCATATTTATACGGTGCTCGGTGCTAATACCCGGCGCGGTTTTATGCGCAGGCAAAGCACAAGGCATAAAGTACAAGGTATTTAAATTAAATGCTTTTACACATTGCTTGGCCATATTTATGTGACCTAAATGCACGGGGTCGAAGGTGCCACCAAAAATTGCAATCATTTTAAGTTTCTTAATTTAATGCGTGACAAGGCATAGGAATATCAAGCGGCTGGCAAAATTTAATGCAAATATGAGCAAGCGCTTGGTATGGCGCAATTAAATTACCTTGCTTGTAGCTTGAATCAAACAACGCAAGCTCGCTACTGATATGTTCAAGGGTTTGGATGTTTAATCGGTTTATGGCGTTTTGTACTGGGCCTTGTTGGTTTTTCCAAATTGCTTTTTGCTTAAATAAGTTAGCAATAGGTTCGCCATTTAATAGCCCAAGCTGCACACTCATTAAAGTGTTAAGTTCTTTATTTATAGCCCATAAAATACTCACCACTTCGGTATTATCGCTGGCTAATTTATTAAGTACTTTAATCGCTTGTTTAGCGTGCCCATTTAAAAGAGCATCGCTTAAATCAAAAATATCAAACTTGGCTTGATTAAGCAGGCCTTGCATTACCAGTTGCTGGGTTATTAAAGCGTTACCGTGTAACAGCGAAAGCTTTTCTAGCTCCTGAAAACACGCTAATAAATTGCCCTCAGTAGCGTTAATTAAACTAATCTTTGCATCGTTTTGCATATTAAGAGACAGGCGATTAACTTGATCATCTAACCAGCGTTTTAAATGACTGCCAGCAAGCGGATAACAAGGTACAAATACACCGTGTTTATCTAAGGCTTTAAACCATGCACCGCGTTGTACTTCTTGGCTGGCTTTAGCACCTTTGATAATTAATAGTGTGTCGGGATTTATTAGCTCAATAACTTTCTTGAAGGTGTTGCTGCCAACTACGCCAGGCTTTTGTTGGTTTAAATCAAGCTCAATAATAGTGCGTGCACTAAACAAAGACATGCTTTGATATTGAGCTATAATTTCTTGCCAATCAAATCCTTGCATTAAAGTAAACTTAATTACTTCATCAAAGCCTTGGGCTTTAGCAGCGTCTCGAATTTGTTGTACGCATTGCGCTTCTTGAAAGGGCTCTTCGCCAAACACTAAGTAAAAGGGTTTTAAGCCTTTTTTTAATTCACTGGTTAACTGATTAGCGTAACAGCGCATTATAGTTGTGACAGCTCTCTAACAATACGACGGCTTGCTTGTTCACGAATTTCGCTAATAAGAAGTTCAAGTTCTTTTGCTTTAGCTAGTGCGTGATCAGGGTCGTCTTGGTAATTACGATAAAGCTCAAAGCGTTTTTCAATGGCTTTTTCGCCCGGGCGTTTAACAATGTATGTTACGCCATAAGCAAGTTCGTATTCAGCAACCTGACCGTTTTGAAACAACGACAGAGTTTGACGTTCAATGCTTTCTTTACGAAGGTAGAGCTGTGCAATATTTTTGGCTGACGGTTTTAGCTCAACATTACTCGCTTTTAACTCATTTTTAAGAGCTGCAAATAAAGTAGATTTTTCGTCATCCCCTTTGAGTGTGAGCGTTTTAAGGTTATCAGGAAGGCTAGAGGCTTTCTTTAAATGAAAGCCACAGCTAGATAACACAAAACACATTAGCACTAAGACTAATGTGTTTTTAATGGCGTTAAAGCTAACCATTTAGTTAGCTACCACGTTAAGAAGTTTGCCTGGTACGTAAATAATTTTACGAATGGTTGCGCCATCAGTAAATTTAGTTACGTTAGCTTCTGCAAAAGCTAGTGCTTCTACTTGCTCTTGCGTTGCATCTGCTGGCACAGTTAGTTTAGCGCGAAGTTTACCGTTTACTTGTACGATGATGAGTTTTTCATCTTCAACAAGGGCAGACTCGTCAACTTTTGGCCATGCTGCATCTAAAATTTCACCTTCTTTACCAAGCTCTTTCCAAAGCTCATGCGATAAATGCGGCGTAATTGGTGCAAGCATAATAATTAATGCTTCAAGCGCTTCATTGGCAATCGCTACATCTTGGGTGTCGTTTAATGGTGCTTTTAATAACTTATTAGACAGTTCCATAATGGCAGCAATAGCGGTGTTAAACGTTTGACGACGCTCAACATCATCGCTCACTTTAGCAATGGCTTTATGTAGTTCACGACGAAGTACTTTTTGCGGGTTAGTAAGCGCCGATTTATCAAGTGCCTGGTAACCAACTGTTTTAACGTCTACTGCGTATTTCCATACACGTTTTAAGAAGCGGTGTGCGCCTTCTACGCCTGAGTCTGACCATTCAAGTGTTTGCTCTGGTGGTGCTGTAAACATCATGAATAAACGCACTGTATCTGCACCGTATTGGGCAATTACTTGTTGTGGGTCTATCCCGTTGTTTTTAGACTTAGACATTTTGCTCATGCCTGATGAGAATACCGGCTCACCGTCTTCTTTATGCCATGCTTTAGTTACGCGGCCTTTATCGTCGGTTTCGGTATTTACATCGCTTGGCGAAATCCATACATCGCCGCCTTTTTCATCTTTACGATAAAACGTTTCGGCAAGTACCATTCCTTGACAAAGTAGGCGATCAAACGGCTCGTCTGAATCTACTAAACCAAAGTCACGTAATAATTTATGGAAAAAGCGTGAGTATAATAAGTGTAAAATTGCGTGCTCAATACCACCAATGTATTGGTTTACAGGTAACCAGTAGTTTGCGGCAGCAGGGTCTAACATGCCTTCGTCGTAACGTGGGCTACAGTAACGCGCGTAATACCAAGACGATTCCATAAAGGTATCGAAGGTATCAGTCTCGTGTGTAGCAGGTACACCATTTACTGTTGTTTTAGCCCACTCTGGGTCTGCTTTAATTGGCGATGTAACACCGTTCATTACCACGTCTTCTGGTAAGCGAACTGGTAGCATATCTTCAGTTGCAGCAAGTTCTTGGCCATCTTCATCGCTAAGCATTGGGATTGGTGACCCCCAGTAACGCTGGCGGCTAACGCCCCAATCACGTAGACGGAAGTTAACTTTACGCTCACCAACACCTAGCGCTTCTAGTTTGTCGGCAACAGCGTTAAACGCGCCTTCAAAATCAAGGCCGTCAAACTCTCCAGAATTAACTAATACACCTTTTTCGGTGAATGCTTCTTCTTTTAGGTTTACTTCAAGCTCAGAGCCTTCAACTGGTGCAATAACTTGTTTAATGTCTAGGCCGTAAGCAGTTGCAAACTCATAGTCACGCTGATCGTGTGCAGGTACTGCCATTACCGCGCCAGAGCCGTAATGCATTAATACAAAGTTAGCAACCCAAATAGGTACTTGCTCGCCCGTTAATGGGTGAGTTGCGTAAAAGCCAGTTGCAATGCCTTTTTTCTCCATTGTTGCCATGTCTGCTTCGGCTACTTTGGTGTTTTTGCATTCTTCAACAAACATTGCAATTGCATCGCTATTTTTAGCGGCTTCTTGTGCAATAGGATGGCCACCGGCAACAGCAAGGTAAGTTACACCCATAAATGTATCTGGGCGCGTAGTGTATACGCTAAACTTTTCATTGTTATCGGTACGTGTAAACTCAATGTCTAACCCTTCAGAGCGACCAATCCAGTTGCGCTGCATGGTTTTAACTTGCTCAGGCCAGTCTTCTAATTTGTCTAAATCGTCTAAAAGCTCTTGAGCGTAGTCGGTAATTTTAATAAACCACTGCGGGATTTCTTTTTGCTCAACCACAGCGCCTGAGCGCCAACCACGGCCGTCAATTACTTGCTCGTTTGCTAGTACAGTTTGATCAACTGGGTCCCAGTTAACCGTAGACATTTTTTTATACACTAGGCCTTTTTCGTAAAGCTTAGTGAAAAACCACTGCTCCCATTTGTAATACTCTGGGTGACAGGTTGCAATTTCGCGATCCCAGTCGTAACCAAAGCCTAATTGCTTAAGTTGGTTGCGCATGTAATCAATATTTTCGTAAGTCCACTTTGCAGGGGCTGTTTTGTTTTTAATAGCAGCGTTTTCTGCAGGTAAACCAAACGCATCCCAACCCATAGGTTGCATTACGTTTTTGCCTTGCAGGCGCTGGAAACGAGAAACAACATCACCAATGGTGTAGTTACGTACATGACCCATATGCAGTCGACCACTCGGGTATGGGAACATAGAAAGGCAGTAATACTTTTCTTTGCTCTCATCTTCGGTGACTTTAAATACCTGGTTTTCTTCCCAGTAACTTTGGACTTTTGACTCTATGTCTTGCGGGTTATATTGCTCTTGCATCTATGATTCCAGACTTCTTGCAAACTAATAAAAAATTGTCGATAGGATACCCCAAATAAACGCCTAATCACAGCGTATAAATACGGTTTTGTTAAAATCTAACTTTCAGTTCAGGTTAACCTATACTTATCTATGTTAATGGCTAACACGCCCTTGATTTTGATGGAGTATAAAATGGCAGATTATAAAACATGGCTTAGCGATTTAACTAATTGGTTAAAAGATGTAAAAGATCATGAAGTAAAAGACGCAGTCACTCGATTTGTTGAATCTGAGCAAGCACTTAAAGACTTAGGCCAAGAAAGATACGCTTTATACAAAAGCTATTTGCAGCGTGATATAGAGCACGTTCAAGAAAACGAATCACACTATAATTCGCTTGCGTGGCAAGAACTTAAAGAGTCGTTGTGGTTTGAGCTCTCGCACATAGAAGACAAAACCCAACTTGAATGGCAATCCCTTAGTCAAGATTTAAAGCACAATGGTGTGTATCACGTGGGCGAATGGATAGCCATGGGCACATTAGTATGTAAGAATTGCACCCATAGTTTTGATATTTATCACGCTACACAAATTACTCCGTGTATTGAATGTGATGGGATCTATTTTAGCCGTAAGGCATTACAACCCTAAATATATGTATTAAGTGGCTTGTAGGCCACTTAATACGCCCAAAAGCCAGCGAATATGTTGGTAAAAAAAGAAGTTAGAATGACGAAAAAATTGCTGCCACTATCTGTTTCACAGCTCGCACCGAGTATTTCTACTAATCACGTAAACACGTGTATGAGCAATCCATACCCAGAGCAACTTACTTTTATAGGGCAGCAACGTGCCCAAAGTGCCCTGGACTTTTCATTAGGAATGGAATTGCCCGGTTACAATGTTTATGTAATGGGCGAAGCTGCACATGGTCGTTTTACGCTTGTAAAAGATAAACTTAAACAACACGCCAAAGACCGTCCAACGCCAAACGAATGGTTATACGTAAATAATTACGACGACCACCGCGAGCCTATTGCGCTATTTATGCAAGCAGGGCAAAGCAAACAGTTAAGCGACGACATAGACTCGTTTTTAGATGAAGTGCTTGACACTTTTCCGGCAGCGTTTGACAACCCGGCATACCAACGCAAAAAGAAATCTATCGACCGTGAATTTAACGATGCCTATGACAGCGCAATTACCGCTGTAGAAATTGCTGCATTTGAGCAAAGCGTAGCATTAGTTGAAGAAAAAAACTCGGTAGGTTTTGCACCACTTGTTGATGGCAAGCAATTAAGTGATAACGAATTTGCAGAGCTTGAAGAAAATTTACGCGAAGAGTTTTTTGAAAAAATAGAAAAGCTAGAAGATGCGTTAATAGAAGCGCTCATTGAATTACCTCGTTGGAAGCGCGAATCAAAAGAAAAACAACGTAACCTTAAAAAGTCGACGGCAGAGCAAGCTACAAAACCGCTGTTAAAAGATTTAGAACACAAATACGCTACCCACATTGGTGTACTGCGTTATTTAAAAGATATCCGTGTAGAAATTATTGATGCGGTACTTGAGTGGCTTGACGACGAAGACGAAAGCGAAGAGAGCAAAGAAGACTTTGACCGCAAAGGCATGCTAACGGACTTTTTTGCACCTAACATTTTAGTTGAGTTTAAAGAAGACGATGCAGCGCCTGTGGTATATGAGCCAAACCCAACCTTTGGCAATATATTTGGTAAAATTGAGTATTCAACTTCGCAAGGCTCACTTATAACAAGTTACCGCTCAATTCAGCCAGGTGCTTTGCATCGTGCTAATGGCGGTTACTTAATTATGGACGCCGAAAAAGTAATGGCTAACCCACAAGTGTGGGATGGTTTAAAGCTTTCACTTAAAACACACCAAATTAAAAACGATTTACCATACCAAGACAGCTCAGTTGGCAGTAGTTTTACACTTCGCCCGCAACTGATACCGCTTGATGTAAAAATTATTTTATTAGGCTCTCGTGAGCTTTACTACACCATAGGTGAGTACGACGAAGAATTTGCTGAACTCTTTAGAGTGCTTGCCGACTTTGATTATTACTTGCCAAGTAGCGATAAACTACAGTACCAGTTTATTACTAAAGTAACGCAGTATTGTGAACAAACTTTAAAGTGCACAACAACGCAAGCCGCTATGGTGCGTTTACTTAAATTTAGCTACCGCCAAGCAGAGCACCATAATAAATTATCAGCGCGTTTTGCTGATGTACTTGAACTTGTTGCTGAGGCAAGTTACTACGCCAAACAAGATAATCAAACGCTAGTTGATGCGCATCATATTGATGAAGCTATTGAAGGCAAACAGTATCGCACCGGCCAAATTAGCGAGAACATGCTAAGCGATATAAAAGAAGGCCACACGCTTATTGCCACACAAGGCCAAGCAATTGGTAAAGTAAACGGTTTAACAGTGCTGCATATTGGCGATACTTCGTTTGGTACACCAGCACGTATAACCGCTACCGTATATGCAGGCGCCGATGGCGTAATAGATGTAGAGCGTGAAGCCGAGCTTGGTAAAGCTATTCACTCAAAAGGGGTAATGCTACTTACCGGTTATTTAGGTAACAAATATGCGCAGCACTTTAGCTTAACGCTAAGCGCCAACATTGCCATTGAGCAAAGCTATGGTTATATAGATGGCGATAGCGCATCACTTGCTGAGTTATGTGCGCTTATTTCAGCCATTACTAGTTTACCAATCAGCCAATCTATCGCGCTTACGGGCTCTATTAACCAGCATGGTGATGTGCAAGCCATTGGTGGTGTAAACGAAAAAATAGAAGGCTTTTTTAAGCTGTGTAAAATGCGCGGCTTAACAGGCCAGCAGGGCGTTATTATTCCAAAATCGAACCAAGTTAACTTAGTACTTGATGACGAAATACTTGATGCGGTAGAGCGCGGTAAATTTAATATTTACGCCGTAGAAACGGTAGACCAAGCACTTAACTTATTAATGGATATTGAAGCTGGCAATATTATTGATGGCGAATACCCAGAGGATTCTGTAAACGGCATTGCTTTAGCGCGTTTAAAAGATATTGCCGATATAGTTAATGGCGATAGCGAAGACGACAAAGATGCAGAGCTTGATGAGGAAAAACACTAAATGATCAATATAATTTTAGCGGTGATCATCGTTATATTTTGTTTTTTAATATTTCAAAATAGTAAAAAAGCAAAGCAACAAGCAGGTATAAATGCACAAATTGAAGCTGACTACCTAGTAGCTAATGCCCAAGTTGAGGGCGTAATAGAAACCAGCTCTGGTTTACAGTACAAAATACTACATAAAGGCGAAAGTGAAAATACACCTAGCCCAACCAGCATGGTTAACGTGCACTACCACGGTACATTAATCGACGGCACTGTATTTGACAGCTCAGTAGAGCGTAAAACGCCAATTAGCTTTGGTTTACACCAAGTAATTAAAGGTTGGACCGAAGGCTTACAACTTATGAGCCCAGGTGATAAATACATTTTTTATGTACCGCACCAACTCGCTTACGGTGAAAAGCGAGTAGGGAACATACCCCCTGCATCACTGCTTATTTTTGAAGTAGAACTATTGGCAATAGAATCGTAAGTTTTTAGTAATAAACTACTAAAGCCTCACTTTAATAAAGTGGGGCTTTTTGCTATTAGCTAACAATAAAATTTACTCAAGGATTTTAATACGAGGTCGATACCTATAAAAGAGGTAAACTATTTTAGGGACAAAATAATGAAGGTTTCAGCGGCTCCCATTCCATACCAAGTACACAGCTCAAATACTCAACCTTTAGCGCAATCAGATAAACTAGCTGTTGAAAAAACGAGTGAAGAAAAGAGCGAGGAAGAAAATGAGGAAGAGCCAAAGTATGTGTTATCAAAGTTTCTAGATACCAAAGCGCAAGAATACAGTGAAGATAACGCTACGTTTAGCAATCAATATAAAAACCTTGAAAAAGTATATAAACATTTCACAGGTCAAATTGTTGCATTACAAGAGCAAATTAACAAACTTAAGCAAAGCCCAGTTCAACGTAGTTTAACCATAGATAGTAGCGCCAAGGAGCTAAATAAAAGTGATGCAAATTCAACTTTAGATGCTGACCACCTAGGTGCAAAAAAATATAAAAACACACAACAGCAAGATCAAATAGATAGGCTTGAGCTACAACTCGGGGAACTAAAATCAGAACAAGCTGCTATAAAGCAGCAAATGATTGAGCTGGTTATTAGTGAAATGAAAAGGCGTGGCGATAGCTATACAATTTAACAACGCAGGGCTTATAGGTTAGCTTTTAAACTCGATTTTGCTCACTTCAAGTTTAAAATTACCCTCTTGTTTACCTGCAATTAAAAAGCCTAGTTGTTTAACATCACTAAAATTAAAAGCTGGTTGTTGCTCAAGTACTCGCCCACGAAAAGTTAACGTAAAATCATTAGGAGTAAAGTGAATATCCATCCATTCATTTTTTGTTGTGCTAAATGAATGTGTATAGGCTGGGCCATCAAGGTAGTCGGATGTTCTGAGTCTTAGTTGATAGGTTTTTCCATCACCTTTAATGCGCAGCACTATCGCTTTAGAGTTCTGACCTTGCGCGTTAAGTTCGGTACGTATTGATGCAAAACCGCCGTTGTTTTCAAGCGATACATTCCCTTCAAATATTAAACTTTCAGTAGTCTGGTTTACTTGGCTATTTGATACCCCACCCATTACTGAGTCGTTTACTACATACCAATGTTGATTGGCATTAGCGTGAGTGGTTAAAAATAATGCATTAAATACAAAAAGTGATGAGAGCTGTACAGTGGTCATGGCAATTCCTAATAGCTTTAAATTATTAATACGACTAAACATATTTTTTGTTCACTTATTTAAAGCTAATTATTTTTTTTGCTCCATTTTTTCATGATTTTTTCAAACATGATTTCTTTATCTGTTTTATTTTCAGGGCAAGATTTACCGCTACCTTGAGGCAAACCATTACTGCCAAATACGGTAGCGGTATCTATTAAATAACACTCACCATTAAATTTTTCTAATCGCTTTGTCCCTGTTGTATTTTGACTAATTACTTCTGACTTATCCGTCTTCACTGGCGTTTTAATAGTGGGCTCATTGTTTATGTTTTCATTTGTAGAGCCTTTATCCTCACCAAAGGTGATCATTTTTTTATGAGTCATATTATTTACGGGTGAGCCAAACACCGGTGCATAGGGGTTTAGCTTTTTAAATGTTTGAGGCGATGTTGCTGAAGGCTCTGAAGGTGGTTCTGCAGGCGCGGCTGGCTTGGGTTCAACGGGTTCAGTAGAGATATTTTTAAGCTCTGTTTGTGCTTTAGGTAACGTTGTGATTTTAGCTTGATTGTTTTGAGTCACCTTTACTTTGGCTTTTGTAGAACTTGTTTTGATAGGTGTAGCGTTAGAGCTCACTACATTTGAGGTATCTGATTTAGTATCTACAGGTTTTATTTTAGGTGCATTGGTTGTTGTAGCAACTGAGCTTGACTTAGGGTGGCTTGCTAAATTAACGGTTACATAGGCTTGTACTATTGCGCTATTTTCCTTTTGTGGCTGCGTAACTTTAATCGATTGTGAAAGCAAAAAGTACAACACAATAGTGTGTATACAAAACGATATAGCCCACGGCCACGCTTTCCCTATATTCACATTACATCCTCAACTAAATAGTGCTGTTATGAGTAAACAAATCTTAATTAGTTCATCTTAAATTAAGGTGTTTTGCTAAATTGCACTGTTGTGAATGAAACACAACTTTTTGAAGGACGTAGTTCAAGTGATTTTTTTATGCATGTAAATCAATACCTTTACCTTGAGCAAAAAATAAAAAACGCGTAAATTAAATGGGTTACCCATTTTAATAACAAGAAAATAAATGAAAGCCAAAGAAATAGAGCAATTAACGCTGTCAGATTCTGAGACCAAAGACGTGATCACCCCACATGCCTTTAAAATTGACCACGCGTTATTAGGCATTCCATTAGCTACCCCTATTAAACGTGCAATGGCGATGACTATTGATGTCGCTTTGATATTTATGGCCGCTAAGCTAAGCGCGACCTTAATTGCATTTGTAGCTGCCATGGCTTTTTATAAAGGTACGGCTCAGCAATATCTGCCAAAAATGTCATCGTTTTGGCGCAGAGCCCTAAAGCTTTTTGCAGCGAGCTTTTTATTTGTAAGCGCACTCACCATGCTCTCATTAGCGATAGATTTTTTTGAAGACGATAACGCTATTCAAGGTATACAAATAGAAAAAACGCAGAAAAACGATGAGTTAAGTGAGCATGACAAATCAATAATACGCACATATTTAGCGCAAACAGGCGACGGTAAAAACTGCGATGATGTTTGCCAAAGCGCTGCTCGTGCTAATTTAGTTGGCCAATTACCAGCGCTTGCTGAAATTGAAGACGTTGGAGGGATTGAAGTTACGCGCACGTTATTGCAGTTAATGGCTATTGATGATGAGCCTATAGCGGCAGATGATTTTAAAAATAATAATACAGAGCTAAAGAGCATTTCGGGTGAAGTGGCAGATGAAAGCAACATAACTGAAAAAGCAGACACTAAAAGCCAGAAAACCAAACCTGTCACCAGCATTTTGCAGTGGGGCAAAGGTATTATTCAAGACCTAGGCCTTGGCTTTGGTTGGGCTGCCGTTTATTTTACGTTGTTCTCGTTATTATGGCGCGGACAAACCCCGGGTAAAAAAGCATGTAATATTCGCGTAGTAGCGCTAAGCGGTGAGCCATTAGGTTTATTAGATTGCTTTGGCCGATACGGCGGTTACGGCGCCGGTTTTGCCACGGGCTTATTAGGTTTTTTACAAGTGTATTGGGATCCAAACAGGCAAGCTATTCAAGATAAAATATCAGCGACAGTGGTTATTCAGGGCAACTTGGATCAACCTGTGAATGTTGAAACCGTTGTAGAAGCAGTAAAATATTAGTTCTGATTATCATAACTTAATAAAACTATAGGTATATCTATTTGGAAGTCTTACTTGAAGGATTAAATAATGAAAATGAAAGTAATCATTTTTTGAGATCTTTATGGGCAAGTATCAGGGAGCACTTTGGCAAGTGTGCCTGGCATTACTCTCCGTATAAAAAGCTAGGTTCTAAAAAAGTAATTTTAGGACGTATGAGCTATAAAGCTAAAGGTTCTTTTGAGGTTTCAGTCAGGTATAAACAAAAAGGAAACTTAGTCGCGGTCATGTTTTCTGATTATATCGAAGATGATGAAATTATAAGCGACCTAAAGATTATTAAAGAACTAGTTAAAAATAGTTTAGATTATAAAAAACTGATTTCTAAATTTAGCTTTAGCATTTCTCTAGAAGTTATTAGGGGCTCTATTGCCTCATACTCAGGTAAAAGATTTGTTTTACAACCAACAGGTAATAGTTCAATTGAATTGATAGTTGATATTGATGGTTATGATGCGAAAGATGCAGAAGCTAAAGCATCAGAAAAAATTAAAACGGTTATTGAAACTTTAACAGTTAGTACAAACTGTTTGATTATTCGAGATACTCAAAATGGCAATGTGGACTTCCCATCGTTTTCTAGTGTTGAAATTAATAAATACTCTAGAGATATAAGTTGGATTGATGCTAAACCATTAGCTGATGGCTTAGTTCAAATCTCAGAAAAAACCTGCTTTCTTATTGATTACATACTGATTAATGATACTTACTCTTATGAAATTCAATTACTCTTGAATTCGTATGCACATTTTTCATCAGGCAGAGCTTTAGATTCATTTACTCTAGATACATATTACCCAACTCAGAGAGTAGGAAAGGCAAGTGATGAGGTTATTATAGACTTTCAGAGCGATTTAAGGTTCTCTAATGCGGCTAGACTTCATCCATCATCAAGTGAGGATGCAATGATACATTATATGTCTTCACTAGAGACTGTTTCGTTGATTGGAGTTCCGAAGAGTAAAAAGTGTGATAGTTGTGGTCAACAAGCATATTCAATCTCAGAGAGAGTGAGAAGCTATGTGGAAAAAGATAACACTAATGACCCATTAGCTAAAATAATTAATTCATACTACGGTTTAAGGTCAAGATACCTTCACCAAGGAATTAGGTTTGTCGATAATTCATACTCAGGCAGTGCGATACCACTATTAGATAGTAATACAATTAGTAACGCTAGAGAGTACTACCAAGTTAGTCTGCTAAATTTAAGGGAATGGTGTAGCTACTTACTAAGGTTGTCTTTAGAAGAAATAGCTATAGAAGCGAATTAAACACATTTAAAAATGTAGAGCTAAATACGTTGGCTCTACATCTTCAATAGCGAGCTTAACTTCTAAACCTAACTCCAAATCCACAAATCCCTAGCAACAACACAAATCCCCATACAAACACATTGCCGTATTGACTGTACACGCTGTCGCCTTGTATAAGCTTTATATCGGCCTTCATGGTCGCAGCTTCAAACTGTGGCATGGTTTGTTGTGTGTGGCTTATTGGGTCGTATACGGCGCTTACACCATTGTTGGTAACGCGTACCAGTGGGCGCTGTAACTCTAATGCGCGCATGCGGGCTATTTGCATGTGTTGCAAAGGCCCAATAGAGTCGCCGAACCACGCGTCGTTACTTACCGTAAATAGCAGGTCTGAGTCGCTTTTGTAGTTACCGCGTACTAAATCGGCAAATACTATTTCGTAGCAAATGGCGGGTAGTAGGTTAAAGCCATTGGCACGCAAGTTGTTTTGTACTTTATCACCACGGGTAAACGACGACATAGGTAAGTCAAATAGTGGTGCTATTGGACGCAGAAAGTCTTGAAACGGTACAAATTCGCCAATAGGGAGTAGCTGATGTTTACGATAGCGGTTTTTGTCTAAGTAGCGATAGTGGCCCTGCTCGTCGTTGTGCTCTTTATTGCCTACCACAATAAGTGTGTTATAAATGGTTTTAGTATCGAGTTGGTAGTCAACAATACCGGTTACTAACGCGGTTTTATTAAACGATGCGGCCCGGTCTAAATTGGCTAAGTAGGTGTCGGCCAGCATTTCTATTTCGGGCACTGCGGCTTCAGGCCATACAATTAAGTCGGCATCCCAATGTGGGCGGGTTAAGTCTTGATACTTGCTCATGGTGGTCCAAAACTCACTAGGCTCAAAGCGCAGGTGCTGTTTTATATTACCTTGCACAAGTAATGTTGACATGTGTTTACCTGAATACTGATCTGAGCCTGTATTTAATGCGCTAACAACAAGTATTACAAAAGCAGCGGCGGTTGCTAATGGCGTTTTAAAATCTTTTTGAGTAAGCCTATAAAGTGCAAAAGCAATGGCTACGCAGGCAAGGGTTAAGCCAAACTCGCCAATGTAGGGGGCAAGTAATCTTAGTGGGCCATCGGTTTGCGTATAACCAAAGCTTAACCAAGGAAAGCCTGTTAATACGGTACCGCGTAAATATTCACTAATTGCAACGCTTACTATTAGTAATGCACCAAAGCTTTTAGGGCCGCTTGCAAAGCGAGTTGCAGCCCAAAACGCAAGCGCCGGGAATAATGCTAAGTACGCGCATAAAAATGCCATTAATGAAAGTGAGGCAATAAGTGGCATGCCACCAAAAGTGGCAATTGATACATGCACCCAACTTATACCAGCACCAAACCAGCCTAAACCAAATATAAAACCATATTTAGCGGCAGTTTTAGCGTGTGCTTTACCTGTGTTGTTTGGATTAATGCAAAAAATAATCGCGGCAAGGCTAAAAAATACGATGGGCCAAATTTGAAAAGGGGCGTAGCCAAAAGTTAAAACTAGGCCCGCAATAAGTGCGAGCCATGCTTTTTTATCTTTTGCTAACAGGGTGAGTTTAGTTAGCAGAGTCTTCACTGTCGTTTTCATCAACCTTAGGTACGGTGACTTGCAGTTGTAAGATACGACGATTGTCAGAGTTGGTTACTTTAAACTGGTAACCTTCTATGTCTATTGTTTCACCGCGACTTGGCATATGGCCAAATGCGTGTAATACAGTGCCGCCAATGGTGTCGGCTTCGTCGGTGCTGTAACCTGTTTTAAAGTACTCGTTAAAGTCATCTACAGGGGTAAGCGCTTGTACTACGTATACGTGCTTAGCAAGCTGTCGAATATCTTGTTGATCTTCTTCTTCGTCGTGCTCATCTTCGATTTCGCCAACGATTATTTCAAGAATGTCTTCGATTGTTACAAGGCCCGATACACCGCCGTATTCGTCAATAACAATAGCCATGTGGTAGCGTTGCTGACGAAATTCGTTTAGTAGGGTATCTACGCGTTTACTCTCTGGTACTACCATGGCTGGGCGTAAATAATCGCGCAGTGATGGTAGGTGCTCGTCTTTATTTAAGATAAGCGGTAGCAAATCTTTAGCGAGCAATATCCCCTCTACGTGGTCTTTATCTTCACACACTACCGGAAAGCGTGAGTGAGTTGAGTCGACCATCATTGGGATGAGTTCTTCTAGTGGGCTATCTACCTCAAGGGTGATCATTTGTGAGCGCGGGATCATTATGTCACGCACTTTAAGCTTAGACACGCCAAGCACACCTTCAATCATCTCTTTGGTTTCTGGATCTATTACGTCACGCTCTTGCGCATCGGCTATTACTTCAACCAGCTCTTCTCTATTCTGGGGTTCCCCTTGCAACATTTGGGCTATGCGGCCCATCCACGTTTTGCCAGAAGAACCCTGGCTAGATTGCGAGTTATCGTCGCTCATTGCGTCTAATTGCTCCGTTAATTTAAATATCGTCTCGGTATGGGTCGGCTATGTTTAGCTCGCCAAGTAATTGCTTTTCTATACTTTCCATCTCGAGTGCGTCCTCACTCTTTATATGGTCAAATCCAAGTAAATGCAAGCATCCATGAATAACCATATGAGCAAAGTGGTCATGAAATGACTTCTCTTGCTCAATTGCTTCAGCCAAAACAATGGCTGGGCAAATAATTAAATCGCCGACAAGAGGAATGTCTATTCCTGGTGGCGCTTCAAATTCAAATGAGAGTACGTTGGTTGGTTTATTTTTACCGCGGTAATCGTTATTTAGTTGCTGCGATTGCGCTTCGTCGCTTATTACAATGCTGAGCTCAGACTCATCACGGTATTGGCTTAGGGCTTTGTCGGCCCACAGTGAAAATTGCGCTTCGCTTGGGAGATTGTCAAACTCACACGCTATTTGTAAATCAAGTTCGGTGCTCACGGTATTACTCTTTAGTAGAAGGTGGCTGTTGAGCGGCCAATAAGTCTTTGGCTTTTTGCTTTTCTATACGTTTAAGTCGCTCGTTTTCGTCGTTACGCTCGTAGGCTTCTACAATGCGACCAACCACAGGATGGCGTACTATGTCGTGCGATTTAAAGTAGTTAAAGCTAATTTCTTCAACGCCGTCGAGTACTTCTATTGCGTGGCGAAGGCCTGAACGTGCACCACGAGGTAAATCTACTTGTGTTATATCGCCCGTAATAACCGCTTTAGAGTTAAAGCCTATACGGGTTAAAAACATTTTCATTTGCTCGGCGGTGGTGTTTTGGCTTTCATCTAAAATAATAAACGCATCATTTAATGTACGACCACGCATGTAAGCAAGTGGTGCAATTTCAATAATGTGTTTTTCGATTAGTTTTTCTACTTTTTCAAAACCCAGCATTTCAAATAACGCGTCGTAAAGAGGGCGCAGGTATGGGTCTACTTTTTGGCTTAAGTCACCAGGTAAAAAACCTAACTTTTCACCGGCTTCTACTGCTGGGCGAGTAAGTAATATTCGGCGAATTTCTTGACGCTCTAGTGCATCTACCGCAGCGGCAACTGCAAGGTACGTTTTACCTGTACCAGCGGGGCCAATACCAAAAGTAATATCGTGATGTAAAATGTTAGCTACATATAAACCTTGGTTGTCGTTGCGCGGTTTAATTACGCCACGGCGGGTTTTAATGTACATTTCTTTGCCGTAAGCACTTTGTGGTACATCTTGCTCTAGGGCTTTTGATTCGGTAATGGCTAAATGTACGTTGTCGGGCTCTATTTCACCAATTTCACCACGAACAGGTTGAGTACTCACGTATAAGTCTTTTAGGATTTCTACGGCTGCAGCGCTTGAATGCAGTTTACCTGTTACTTTAAAAAAGTTGTCGCGGTGGATAATTTCAACACCTAGGCGGCGTTCAATTTGTTTGATGTTTTCGTCAAACGGGCCACATAAAGAAGAAAGGCGTTTGTTGTCGGCAGGTTCTAAATAAATCTCTAACGTTTTTAACTGATTACTCAAAATTACTTCCTATTCGGGTGCGCCAGTGTGTACTGGCGCAATGAATTTATGCAACTAAGGTACGAAAGTAGCTACGCCAATTTCGTTTGTTGTTTCGATTTTTGGCTCAACGCTTGCAGCTTTAGTTAAAATAGCCGAAGGCGCAATTTCACGTCGTAAGTTCATTTCTGATTCTGTACGAATTAAATCACCACGTAAAGAGTTTGGTAGTGCTTCGGTAATACGTACATCAACAAACTGTCCGATCACTGTGTGTGGGCCAACAAAGTTAACTACACGGTTGTTTTCGGTACGGCCACGTAATTCCATTGGGTTCTTTTTAGAAGGACCTTCAACTAAAATACGTTGCTCTGTATCAAACATTTGGCGGCTAATTTGTTGCGCCATTTGTGTAATGCGGTTTTGTAGTAGGTATAAGCGCTCTTTTTTCTCTTGCTCTGTTACGTCATCTGGCAAGTCAGCCGCTGGTGTACCCGGGCGTGCACTGTAAATAAAGCTAAAGCTCATATCAAAACCAATATCGTTAATTAGGTTCATTGTGGCTTCAAAGTCTGTTTTGCTTTCACCTGGGAAACCAATAATGAAATCTGACGACATGCTTAAGTTAGGGCGAATTTTACGTAACTTACGAATAGTTGATTTGTATTCAATTGCTGTGTGGCCGCGCTTCATTAAATTAAGAATGCGATCTGAACCACTTTGCACTGGTAAGTGTAAGTGATCGACAAGCTCTGGCACATCAGCGTATACGTCGATGATGTCTGGCGTAAATTCTACTGGGTGCGATGTGGTATAACGAATACGGTCAATACCGTCAATTGCGGCGATTAAACGAATTAAATCTGAGAAATAGCAAATGTCGCCATCGTGAGTATCACCACGGTATGCATTTACGTTTTGACCTAGAAGGTTTACTTCACGTACGCCTTGCTCAGCAAGTTGTGCTACTTCTAGTAGTACGTCATCTACTGGGCGGCTAACTTCTTCACCACGGGTGTAAGGTACAACACAAAAAGTACAGTACTTAGAACACCCTTCCATAATTGATACAAATGCCGAAGGGCCTTCGGCTTTTGGCTCTGGTAAACGGTCAAACTTTTCAATCTCTGGGAATGAAATATCAACAACCGATGAGCCTTTATCGCCTTGCACTTGCTTAATCATTTCTGGTAAACGGTGCAGTGTTTGTGGGCCAAAAATAACATCAACAAATGGCGCACGCTGGCGAATAGAATCACCTTCTTGTGAGGCAACACAACCACCAACACCAATAATTAAATCTGGCTTGTCGTCTTTTAATAATTTCCAACGACCTAATTGGTGAAATACTTTTTCTTGCGCTTTTTCACGAATTGAACAGGTGTTAAGTAATATTACGTCGGCATCTGTTGCATCTTCAGTTAGCTGGTAGCCGTTGGTAGCATCTAGAAGTTCAGCCATTTTCTGAGAGTCATACTCGTTCATCTGACAACCCCAGGTTTTGATATGCAGCTTTTTGCTCATTGAAATATAGCCTCGTGTTCAATTCGGTAGTGGCACAAAAATGTGCTTAAATCAGGATTAAGGAGCAAGGTTGCTCACTTAAAGGACGCGTATTTTAGCTGGATACCCGCCCAGCCTCAAGTATAGTTTTTATGTTTGTGATCTTAAATCAATGCAGAGCCAGTTTAATAGCTTGATAGTTATATACTCTCGCACTAAAGCAGCGAGTTACGGTACAATAAAAATAGATTCACGTATTAACAAAATGATGAAAAACATGACTCAAAATAAAGCGATAGTTGTTGGTGGTGGCATGGTTGGAGCCGCTTTGGCCATTAGGTTAGCACAGCAAGGAAAGTCGGTACGCATTATAGAAAAGCATATAATTGATGCCGATAATATTTTAGCAAGCGATACCGTAGACATACGCGTATCGGCTATTAATCGTTTTTCAGAAAATTTGCTTGATGAATTAGGTGCCATGCCTATTTTAAGGCAAACTCGCCTAGCACCTTATAAACAACTAGAAGCATTTGAGCGTGGTGGCGATAACCTTTTATTTGATTGCGCCGATATTAATACCTCACATTTAGGCCACCTAATCGAAAACAGCCTTATTCAAGCAAGCTTGTGGAAGCAGTTTACTCATTACAATATAGAAGTTATTGAGCAATCAGCTCCTGTGAGTGCTATTGAACAAAATATTGACTCTATAACACTTGCATACGGCGACACACGCTATAATGCTGATTTAGTGATTGCAGCTGACGGCGGGCAATCGCAACTACGTGCAAAAGCTAATATTGGTGTAACCGGCTGGCAGTATCAACAACATTGTATGGGTGTACTTATAAAACTTAATGCGCCACAGCAAGTAAAAACATGGCAACAGTTTACGCCCACCGGGCCTTTAGCGTTTTTACCTATGCAGGCCCCATACGCTAATTTAATTTGGTATGACGACGCTAATACATTACAACACTTTAAAGGGTTAGCGCCTGAACAAATTAAAACGCATATTTTAAATAAGTTTCCCACACTTGCAGGCGACTTTGACGTGCAAAGCCATGCGATATTTCCGCTTACCCGACAACATGCTAATAACTACTCGCAAGGGCGGTTAGTGTTAGTTGGCGATGCTGCGCACACTATTAACCCGCTTGCAGGGCAAGGTGTTAATTTAGGCTTTCAGGACGTTGTAGCACTTGCACAGGCGCTTGATGGCGTTGATGATATTGGTTGCCCGTTAAAACTTAAAGAGTATGAGCGTAGCCGCCGTAAAGCTAATCTATTAATGATGAGTATGATGGATGCGTGTTACTTTGGTTTTTCTAATCAAATTACACCACTTAAATGGGCGCGAAGCCAGTTTTTAAAAATGGCTAATAACACCGGCCCTTTAAAAAACTGGGTTTTAAAATACGCAATTAGCGGAGAGCTTGGTTAAACCTCTATACGCACATTACACCTAATGTGCGTATTTCTGTCTTTATTTAACTTCTCAAAATAATTACAAATTACTGTTAATTTATTTCGTTATTACATTTATTTGCCATACTCAATTTATAATTAAATAAAAAAATGAGTTGTTGTGGGAAATCTTTTTGTTTACCTAATTACTATAGGGGTTGTACTACTTACTCTTAGTATTTTGCCTACCTTACAAATTTGTAAAAAAACAAAGAGAGTGTCGTGGGTTTTACTACTTTTTTTAATTGTTGGCTTTATTTTAGGTTACTGGTGGATTTTATATTACTTTGTTAATAACCCATCGAGCGATTTTGTTGCCAGTAGTATTGCACTAATTTTATGTGGTGGTGGGGCATTTGTATTTTTAGTTATTAAACTCAGCTTAAAAAGCATTATTAAAATAGATGAGTATGCAGAGCATCAACGCTTTTTAGCAGAGCATGACCATTTAACTACCCTTCCTAATCGTAAAAAATTCTTTCAAATATTAAATCGCCAAGTTAAGTACAAAGACCCTTTTACGCTGCTGTTAATCGATCTAAATAACTTTAAAAAGATTAATGATTTATACGGTAATAAATTTGGCGATATTTTACTTAGCGTGTTTGCTAAAACAATGAGCCAAAATTTAAGTGGTATTGCAAAACTCTACCGTATTGGGGGAGATGAGTTTGCACTAATAGTAGAGACTTCATCTTTTGATAATTTTGAAGCATGTATAAATGCTATTAATAAATCTATTAAATCACCCTTTGTTATTTATGAGCATAATTTAAGAATAAAACTAACAATAGGGGCAAGTCTTTATTTACAAGACTCTTTACATGCAAATGAGCTATTCACTCAAGCTAACCTAGCATTACATGAAGCTAAAAATACACAGCAGCCTTATGTCTCGTATCAAAAAGAGCTTGGTAAGCGAGCTAATGATTTACGGGACATGAGCTCTAAAATTAAACGCGCTATTAACGAGCAAGAGTTTGAGCTGTACTTACAACCTATATTTGAAGCTGACTCAGAGGATATGCATGGCGCTGAGGTACTTATTCGCTGGCCTCAAAGTGATGGGTCTTTTATTAGCCCTGAGCTATTTATTGGTATTGCAGAGCAAAGCGGGCTTATTTTGGGTATTTCTAAATGGGTTGTACTTGAAACAATTAATCATTTAAAAAAATTAAAGAGTGCCGGCTTTATTGGCGCATTGCACGTAAACCTATCAACTAAAGATTTAGAAAGCCCCGAGTTTTATGAGTTTATGGAAACCTTATTAGCGGATGATCCAAGTTTAAGTGATTTTATTATGTTTGAAATTACTGAGCGAGCCATGATGACCAACTTACCTGCAGCACAAACCATGATGCAAAAACTAAATAGCAGGGGCTTTGAATTTAGCGTTGATGATTTTGGAACTGGGTTTTCTTCATTGGTATTATTACGAGAGTTACCAATAAGCCAAATTAAAATAGATCAATCATTTATAAAAGATATGCTGACACAAATAGCCGATTACGCCATTGTGGAGTCTACTTTGTTTTTAGCAACGCGATTAAATTGTAAGGTGGTTGCCGAAGGCATAGAAAACGAAGACGTACAGCAGGCATTAACAGCAATGAGTTGTGACTATTTACAAGGATATTATTACAGTAAACCAGTAATAATTGATGATTTTATAAATAAGTATTTAAATGAAGATAAGTACAGAATAATTTAGGAGATTGGCTGGGATACCAGGATTTGAACCTGGGAATGCCAGGATCAAAACCTGGTGCCTTACCGCTTGGCGATATCCCAACTATAAATTTGGATGAGTTTTAGTTCTAGTTAAGAACATGGTGCGGAAGGAGAGACTTGAACTCTCACAACCTAAGTTACTGGAACCTAAATCCAGCGCGTCTACCAATTCCGCCACTCCCGCATAATGTCATTCTTTAAAACAATTTTCTTGGTAAAGAAATTGGCTGGGATACCAGGATTTGAACCTGGGAATGCCAGGATCAAAACCTGGTGCCTTACCGCTTGGCGATATCCCAACAAAGAATTATTTGATAGTTTGAGTTCTTATCAAGAACATGGTGCGGAAGGAGAGACTTGAACTCTCACAACCTAAGTTACTGGAACCTAAATCCAGCGCGTCTACCAATTCCGCCACTCCCGCATACTGTCATTCTTTAAAACAATTTCCTTGGTATAGAAATTGGCTGGGATACCAGGATTTGAACCTGGGAATGCCAGGATCAAAACCTGGTGCCTTACCGCTTGGCGATATCCCAACAAAGAATTAATTGATAGTTTTAGTTCTTATCAAGAACATGGTGCGGAAGGAGAGACTTGAACTCTCACAACCTAAGTTACTGGAACCTAAATCCAGCGCGTCTACCAATTCCGCCACTCCCGCATTTCAAATTTTGATAAATCAAAACTGAGGTAGTTATTTTAAACTCTTCATTGAGCAACAAAAAATAAATGGTGGCTAAGACGGGATTTGAACCTGTGACCCCATCATTATGAGTGATGTGCTCTAACCAGCTGAGCTACTTAGCCATCTTTTTTGTTAGCACTTCATCGCTGAGTGCGGGGCGTATTATGCTGATATGACCCAAATCCGTCAACACCTTTTTTGCAAAAAAACACTTATCAGTGTTTGTTTGCAGGAAAATTAAGCTAAGCGGCTAAATTTTAATAAAAATGATGATTTTTTGACTGTAATTCAAATGCAAAACATGGCGATAAATCAAAAGAATAAAAACACACTGTTTAAAGTTGTTTGATTATTCGACAAGTTATCACGTACAACCTAAATTTTAGCATTAATTTGATATCTCAATACGTAATTTAATAGCTAAAGCGCTATTTTATTTTAATAAAGTGGGTATTAACTGGGTTTTTTAACTACACAAAGGCGTTTTAAATAATGTTTAGTTTGGTTATATGTGCCGCTTGAGTGCTTTTGCAAAGGGATTATATAAACGCAGGTGCGACGATTAAGTAGTTAAAGAGAAGTTTTGGTAGTGAGGATATAGTAAAGGATACAAAAAAGGCTCGTAAACACGAGCCTTTTTAGGTTTTCAATCGTTTAATTAAACGTTGAACAAGAAGTTCATCACATCGCCATCTTTAACAATGTATTCTTTACCTTCTTGGCGCATTTTGCCGGCTTCTTTTGCGCCGCTTTCACCTTTGAAGCCAATAAAGTCTTCATAAGCGATAGTTTGGGCACGGATAAAGCCACGCTCAAAGTCGGTATGGATTTTACCCGCTGCTTGTGGCGCTGTTGCACCAACAGGGATTGTCCATGCGCGTACTTCTTTTACGCCTGCTGTAAAGTAAGTTTGTAATTGTAGTAGTTCATAACCACCACGAATAACAAGGTTAAGGCCTGGCTCTTCTAAGCCAAGATCAGCCATAAACTCAAGTTTATCTTCGTCATCAAGCTCAGATAGCTCAGATTCGATTGCTGCACACACAGGAACAACAACAGCGCCTTCTGACTCAGCTATAGCGCGAACGCGATCAAGTAGTGGGTTATTCTCAAAACCATCTTCAGCAACGTTTGCAATGTACATTGTTGGCTTGATAGTTAAAAAGTTAATAGAGCTTATTGCTGCTTTTTCTTCTTTAGTTAATTCTAAAGAGCGAAGCGTTAAGCCTTCATCTAAGTGTACTTTTACTTTTTCAAGCGCAGCATTTTGCTCTTTTGCGTCTTTATCGCCGCCTTTTGCTTTTTTAGCATTACGGAAAATTGCTTTTTCAGCACTATCCATATCAGCAAGTACAAGCTCAGTATTAATTACGTCAATATCGTCAGCAGGGTCAATAGTACCTGCAACGTGTATTACGTTTTCATCTTCAAAACAGCGAACTACATGGCCAATTGCATCCGTTTCACGAATGTTTGCTAAAAATTGGTTACCTAAGCCTTCACCTTTAGATGCGCCTTTTACTAAGCCAGCAATATCCACAAATTCCATACTTGTAGTAAGAATGCGTTGCGGGTTTACTATTTTAGCAAGCTCGTCTAGACGAGGATCTGGCACAGGTACAACACCTGTATTAGGCTCAATGGTACAAAAAGGAAAGTTAGCGGCTTCAATACCCGCTTTAGTTAGTGCATTAAAAAGCGTTGATTTACCAACGTTAGGCAAGCCAACGATGCCACATTTAAAACCCATAGTAAGATACCTTGTTAAGATTCGTTTAAACGATTATGGTTTAAAAGAATGTAGTCTGTTTTGTGCTTTTAACACACCGTCTTTTGCAAGTATTTCCATACAGCGAACTGCTTCATCAACAGCGGCATCCATTTTTTCTTGGTCTTCTTTGGCTGCTTTTCCAAGCACCCAACCAGTAACCATTTCACGATGCCCCGGATGACCTACACCTATGCGTAAACGCATAAAGTCTTTTTGATTTGCCATTTTAGCAATAATGTCTTTTAAACCATTATGACCGCCGTGTCCGCCGCCTTTTTTTAATTTGGCAACGCCTGGGTCTAAATCCAATTCGTCGTGAGCTACTAAAATGTTTTCCACGGGGATTTTGAAAAAATTAGCTAAACTACCGACCGCTTTACCACTTAAATTCATGTAAGTAGTGGGGATCAATAATTTGAATTCTTGGCCTTGGATAATCACTTTGCCAGTAAGGCCGTGATATTTAGGATCGTGTTTTAGGGTGCAGTTATAGCGTGCAGCGAGTTGCTCGATGAACCAAGCACCTGCATTGTGGCGTGTGTTTGCGTATTCGGGGCCTGGATTAGCCAGGCCCACAAGCATTTGAATAGAATTCAAGGTGCGAACCTTAAATATTATTCAGCAGCGTCTGCAGCGTCGTCTTCAACTGGTGCAGACTTATTAGCTTTGATAGTCAAGATTGACTGATCGTGGCCTTCGCCTTTACCTAGTTCAACTGAGCTAACGCCTTTTGGAAAAGCAAGGTCAGAGATGTGAATTGAATCACCAACAACTAGCTCAGAAACGTTTACTTCGATGAATTCTGGAAGTGCTTTTGGAAGACAAGAAACTTCAACTTCAGTTAACTGGTGAACTACAGTTGCGCCAGCTTTAGTTACGATTTCTTCACCGATGAAGTGAAGAGGAACTTTAGTTGTAAGTTTATGAGTTGCGTCTACACGTTGGAAATCAAGGTGAGTAAGCTTAGGCTTGAATGGGTGACGTTGAATATCTTTTAAGATAGCTTCAACTTTCTCGCCGCCTACGTTAAGTGTAAGAATATGAGTGTAGAAACCTTCATCTTCTTGTGCTTTGATCATATCTTTATGAGCAAAAGTAAGAGATAAAGCTTCTTTGTCAGCTCCGTAAAGGATTGCAGGAACTTTGTCTTCGCGACGTAGGCGGCGGCTCGCACCAGTACCAGTTTCTACGCGAAGTTCAGCGTCATATGTATAAGTTGTGTTAGACATGATGTCTCCAATTATTTAAAAGTTTAGGGCCTTTGCGACCAAGGTCCCTAGCCAAAAGGCGCGCTATCATACCACCGCACCCCAACAAAATAAACATCGCTTACAAAAAAAGCGCCAAAAGGCGCTTTTATACTCAAAAATGCTTAATCTTAGTGTTCAAACATCGCTGAGATAGATTCTTCGTTGCTAATACGACGAATAGTTTCTGCTAACATGTCAGCAAGCGTAAGTACCTTAATTTTATCAAGGGCTTTAAGCTCGTCAGATAGCGGGATAGAGTCAGTTACAATAACCTCGTCAATCATTGAGTCACGTAAGTTCTCTGCTGCTTTACCTGAAAGAATAGGGTGCGTTGCGTATGCGAATACGCGTTTTGCGCCATGTTCTTTAAGTGCTTCAGCGGCTTTACATAACGTACCACCGGTATCAATCATATCATCTACGATAATACAATCACGACCTTCTACGTCACCAATAATATGCATTACTTGAGAAACGTTAGCTTGTGGGCGACGTTTATCGATAATAGCTAAATCAGTGTCGTGTAGTAGTTTTGCAATTGCACGCGCACGTACAACACCACCGATATCTGGAGATACTACAACAACGTCTTCAAAATCACGTTCTTCCATATCTTCAAGTAATACAGGGCTACCAAATACGTTATCTACTGGTACATCAAAGAAGCCTTGGATTTGTTCTGCGTGTAAATCAACCGTAAGAACACGGTCAACGCCTACGCTTGATAAGAAATCGGCAACAACTTTAGCGGTAATTGGAACACGAGCAGAGCGTACACGACGATCTTGACGTGCATAACCAAAATAAGGAATGACGGCAGTAATACGACCTGCAGATGCACGACGTAGAGCATCAACCATAACGATAAGTTCCATAAGGTTATCGTTTGTAGGGGCACAGGTTGATTGCAATATAAAAACATCCGAGCCACGAACATTTTCATTTATTTGAACACTGATCTCACCGTCGCTAAAACGGCCAACAACAGCATCGCCTAATTCAATATATAATCGTTTTGCAACTTTTTGAGCTAACTCAGGTGTTGCGTTACCAGCGAAGAGCTTCATGTCAGGCACGGTAGGGTTCCTCAGGCACTGAATTTTTGGACTAACCAATAATGATAAAAACCACTAGGGGTTAACTTATGATTACTTGTACGTTACTTCATTGATCGAATATGGCGGTAAGCTCCGTATGAGCAGGTGAGACATTTGCGCTAGAAGCAACAAAACCCTGCCAAGTATGGGGGAGATTATCAAGTACATCTTGTGCTTGAACTTGACTTGCAAATTCTACAAAACAACATGAACCTGTTCCGGTCATCTTCGACGGGGCGTATTTTAGCAACCACTGAAGGGTTTTTTCAACCTCGGGGCAGAGCTTTTTAACTAAAGGCTCACAATCATTAGTTAAACTGTGCTGTTCCCAGTTGCCAATTATTTTTGGTGTGTCGCGTTTTAAATCGGGATGAGTAAAAATTTTGGCTGTACTTACATGCTGATTTGGGTGAACTACACAGTACCATTTTTTCTCAAGGGTTACATGGTGCAATTGTTCACCAATACCGTGTGCTATGGCGCTTTGACCTTGAATGAATACAGGTACATCGGCCCCTAATTGTAAGCCTAATTTACCTAAAATTGTTAAATTTAAATCAAGCCCCCACATTTTATTTAATGCTAATAATGTTGTGGCAGCATCTGAAGAACCACCTCCAACACCGCCTCCCATTGGCAAACGTTTAGTTAAATTTATTTTTACGCCGTAGGGTGTTTTACTATAGGTTTGTAATAAAAGTGCCGCTTTATAGATGAGATTATCACTCAAGGGTATGTCTTTAGTATCACCTGTTATAGAAATACTTGCATCATTGGTTAATTCAAAATGTAGGGTGTCACCAAAATTTAAAAAGGTGAATAAGGTTTCTAGTTCGTGATAGCCATCATCACGGCGTGCATTTATATGTAAAAATAAGTTGAGCTTTGCAGGAGCAATAACAGAAAAAGAAGTTGTGCTATTCATGCTTAAAATAACCTGAAATTTAGATGATGAATCTATCTCGCGTCGCTACCCACAGTACTAACTGCGTTAAGGCCAACTTAAGTAGAGCTGCCTTCACGCGTAAATTTTTTATGCGTGCACTGAAAATATCTGACTAGAGAAAAATAAGTTTAAATGTTTTACGATTCAACTAAGTTAGTTAATATTTTAACCCAGTTTTGGTTTTACCAATCCGCAATAATACTTAATCATTTTCAGGGGCTAAACGTGTCGCTATCTGCGTTAAAAAATTCTCATTTAGAACAACTAAATAGCGAATTTTTTGCCTTGCTATCAACACGTTTATCCGCCCTCAAAATAGATCACTTAATTATGCGGATTGGTATTAATTAAATTGCCAATCGTAGAGTTGAATTTTAATTTTTATTTGTTGATGCTTCAAAGTAAGCTTTGTTGGTAACCAATAACCATTACTTTGTATATAAGTACCATAATCTATTTGCCACTTTTTACCTGTTTTATCAAACCACAACACTTGTTTAGCACGACCTAGCTCATCAACCACTAAACTTTGATCCTCTATGGTGCCTTTTAGCCAATTATCGGCGTTTTCTACTGGTAGGGTAAAGCCTGTTAGGCGTTTTAAAAGTGCTGAGGCATTAGTATCAAAATACTCATCGCCATCAAATTCAAGCTCAGCCCCATTTACTGTTTGCTTGAGTGATAAAATGCGAGTACCAATAAATGTAGTTAAAATTAAATTATTGGTTTTTGCTGTTTGCTGCCAATTTAAGTTTGCAGATTGGCGTTCTTCTGGACTTATAAAAGCAAGTTTCCCTTCCACCTGCCAAGTTTTTTGCGCACTAAGACGTGGTTTCCAATCATCATAAAGTGTTGTTTTTGTATCAATTTGATGAGCACAGCCCCCCAAAAACAAAAAAAACATGAATAAAATCAAATATTGTCGAATCAAATGTTGTTCCTTACTTTCCATATTCCGCTGATTTTTGGTAAAATTGCCGCCTTTAAAGTAGGGCTCAGCAATATTTGGCAAATATGACCATAATAGCACTAGGTATAAATCACAAAACCGCATCCGTAGAACTACGTGAAAAAGTGGCTTTTTCGCCTGAGCAAATTTCAGAGGCGTTGCAACAATTAAGTGGCCATGCCGACTTTAATGAAGCGGTTATTGTGTCTACCTGTAACCGAACCGAAATCTATTGTAGCCTTGCTCAGCAAAATTCCCAAACACTGTTATCGTGGCTTGCCAGTTTCCATGGTTTGGATGAACATGAACTGAGTAAAAATATTTACTGTCACGAAGATAGCGCAGCTATAAATCATTTAATGCGTGTTGCGTGTGGGCTTGATTCTTTAGTGTTGGGCGAGCCGCAAATTTTGGGGCAAATTAAGCAATCTTTTTTTAGTGCTAAAACGCATGATGCTATAGGCGTTACATTTGATAGGTTGTTCCAAAAAACGTTTTCGGTTGCTAAACAAGTTAGAACAGAAACCGATATAGGCGCAAGTGCGGTATCGGTGGCGTTTGCTGCGGTTAATTTAGCAAAGCACATTTACGGAAAGCTTGATAAAACCAATGTTTTATTAATTGGTGCTGGCGAAACAATAGAATTAGTTGCAAAGCATTTATACCAAAATGAGCCACAAAATATTACGGTGGCAAACAGAACCATTGAGCGTGCTCGTGGTTTAGCCGACGAAGTGTCGGCAGATGTAATTGCTTTAGCGCAATTACCTGAGCGTTTGCACAACGCTGATATTGTAATCAGTTCGACAGCCAGTACGTTACCAATTATAGGTAAAGGTGTTGTTGAGCAGGCATTAAAGCAGCGCCGCCATAAACCTATGCTATTTATAGATATTGCAGTACCACGTGATATTGAAAGCCAAGTAGGGGAGCTTGATGCTGCCTATTTATATTCTGTTGATGACTTACAAGCCATTGTAAGCGAGAATATGGCCGCTCGGGAGCAAGCTGCACAGCAAGCACAAATAATTATTAGCGAACGCACCAAAGAGTTTGCAATGTGGATGCGCTCGCTCGATTCGGTCGATTTAATTCGCCATTATAGAAATGATGTACAAACAATTAAATCAGAACTTGTAGAACGTGCTGTTAGTCAGCTAAATACAGGTAAAGATGCAGAAAAAATTATATTAGAGCTCGCCAATAAATTAACCAATCGCTTAATGCACGCGCCTACCCGTGCTATTCAAGATGCAGCGAAAAAAGGTGAAGTGGCACAGCTAAACCAGTTGAAAAAAATGTTAGGTATTGATCAGGAATAACCGTTAAATGAAAGAGTCTGTTTATAATAAGTTAGAAACCTTAGTAGAGCGTTATGAAGAAGTACAAGCGCTGCTAAGCGACCCGTCGGTCATTAGTGATCAAAACCGTTTCCGTGCGCTTTCTAAAGAGTATTCGGAGCTTGAAGAGATCGTTAAGACGTTTTTATCGTTCAAGGGTACACAAGATGATTTAGCCAGTGCTGAAGAAATGCTTAAAGATTCAGACCCTGATATGCGTGAAATGGCGCAAGAAGAATATAAAGAAGCTAAAGCGCAAATTTTAACACTAGAAGATGAACTTCAAGTATTAATGTTACCTAAAGATCCTAAAGATAATAACAATGTATTTTTAGAAGTGCGCGCAGGTACAGGTGGTGATGAAGCGGCTATATTCGCGGGTGACTTATTTAGAATGTACAGCCGTTTTGCTGAAACGCAAAAATGGAAACTTGAAGTGGTTACTACTAACGAAGGTGAACACGGCGGTTATAAAGAAGTAATCGCGAATATTAGTGGTGAAGGCGTTTACGGTAAGCTTAAGTTTGAATCAGGTGTACACCGTGTTCAACGTGTACCAGAAACCGAATCGCAAGGGCGCGTGCATACTTCTGCATGTACTGTAGCAGTAATGGCTGAAGTACCAGAAGCGGAAGCGATAGAAATTAATACCGCCGATATAAAAGTAGACACATTTAGAGCGTCGGGCGCTGGTGGTCAGCACGTAAATAAAACTGACTCAGCAATCCGTATTACGCATTTACCAACAGGCGTTGTGGTTGAGTGTCAGGATGAGCGTTCGCAACATAAAAACCGCGCGAAGGCGATGTCAGTACTTGCAGCGCGCTTGCAACAAGCTGAGGATGAAAAGCGCCATGCTGCAGAGGCTTCTGAGCGCCGTAACTTAGTAGGTAGCGGTGATCGTTCTGAGCGTATCCGTACTTACAATTACCCGCAAGGTCGTATTACCGATCACCGTATTAATTTAACGCTGTATCGCTTAAATGAAGTAGTAGCGGGTGATTTAGGTGCAATTGTAGATCCGTTAATGCAAGAGCATCAGGCTGACTTATTGGCTGCAATGGGCGACGATTAATAGTGAGCCTCACTCTTGAACAAGCAATTGCTGCAGGTGCTGATTTATTAGCATCTAGCAGCGAAAGCGCCAAATTAGACGCACAAGTTTTACTTATTCATATACTTCAAAAACCTCGTAGCTACCTTTTTACTTGGCCAGAGCATGTGCTTAGTAATGAGCAGCAGTCGCAATTTAATGTATTTCTTCAAAGGCGTTTAAAAGGTGAGCCAGTGGCCCACATTACAGGGCTGCGTGAGTTTTGGAGCTTGTCGCTTGAAGTAAATGCAACAACGCTAATTCCTCGCCCTGATACTGAAACCTTGGTTGAATGCGCATTAAACTTGGCTATGCTCGATACTGCAAAAGTACTTGATTTAGGCACGGGAACAGGTGCAATAGCGCTTGCATTAGGCTGCGAGATGCCTAATTGGCAAATAGTAGCGGTGGATAAAGTAACTGAAGCGGTAGCACTTGCTAATAAAAATCAGCAGCGTCTAGGTATTAATAATGTAGACGTTAAGCAAAGTAATTGGTTTAGTGCTTTGCAAGGCGAGAGATTTAATTTAATTGTCACTAACCCTCCTTATATTGAGCAAGATGATATACACCTTAATCAAGGTGATGTTAGGTTTGAGCCTCTATCTGCATTAGTGGCCGATGACGCTGGAATGTCTGATATTAAACAAATAATTACACAATCACGTGACTATTTGCTATCTAGTGGCTATCTTTTAATAGAACACGGTTTTGAGCAAGCTGAAGCTGTTCGTCATTTGTTTAAAGAGATGGCGTTTATAAATATTAAAACAGTTAAAGACTTTGGTAACAATGACCGTGTAACGCTTGCACAGTGGCCCTAAAGAATAATAATTGCCTACTAGTGCGTTAAATAATGCCATGAAGGAATTCCTATTATGATGGGTGATTTTTTATTTTCAGATGAACCAGAAGAGTCGGTCAATGAGATTGAACACGGTACCTGGAAAGTATTAATCGTTGATGATGAGCCTGAAGTTCATGCTGTTACTAAACTTGCATTGAGTGACTTTGAGTTTCAAGACAAACGTTTAGAGTTTATTAGCGCTTATTCGGGTGCTGAAGCAAAAGAGCTTGTTAAAGAGCATCCAGATGCAGCTATTGTACTGCTTGATGTAGTAATGGAAACTGACGACGCTGGTTTACAAGTTGCTAAGTTTATTCGCGAAGAGGCTAAAAATAACCATATACGAATTATTTTAAGAACCGGCCAGCCAGGCCAAGCCCCTGAACGCCAAGTAATTATTAATTACGATATTAACGATTACAAATCAAAAACTGAGCTTACTGCTCAAAAGCTATTTACTGTAATCATGTCGAGCCTGCGTTCATACCGCGACATTATTTCGATTGAGCAATCTCGCGAAGGGCTGGAAAAGATAATCACCGCTTCTCGCGATATATTCTCAGCTCATTCAATAGAAAACTTTATTGAAGGAGTCATGCAGCAATTAACGTCTTTATTAGGTATTGCCGATCAAGCTATGTATGCAACGACTTTAGTTGCCCAAAATCCTGAACAAGAAAATAATAAAAAGCTCATTGTATGCTCTGGTACTGGTGATTTTGAGCAAAGTGAAGGTAAAGAGCTTGAAGATGTTTTACAAACAGAACAATTAAGTGCCTGCCAACAAGCGCTTAATGAAAAGAGCATTATTTATAAAGACAATTACTTATTTGCGTATTGCAGCAGTGAGTACAATCACAACTCCATGTTGTTTATATCAGGTATTCCAAAAGATTTAACACCTACACAGCGACATTTAATTGAAATTTTTTCTCAAAACGTGCAACTTGCGTTTGAAAATGTTCAGCTGCAATCTGAAATAGAAGCAACCCAGCAAGAGCTTGTGTATAGGCTTAGTGAAGCTGTTGAACAGCGTTCAACAGAAACAGGTAATCATGTTAAACGAGTTGCACATATTTGCCATATATTAGCCCAGGGTTACGGGTTATCTAAACACGATGCCGATTTAGTTAGGCTCGCATCGCCGCTGCATGATGTAGGTAAAGTGGGCATTCCGGATGCGGTATTAAATAAGCCTGCAAAATTAGACGCTCAAGAATGGGAAATAATGAAAACCCATACTGATAAAGGGTATGTTATTTTAAAAGATTCTCCACATGAAATTGTTAGTGCCGGAGCCATTATAGCAAAAGAGCACCACGAAAAGTGGGATGGCTCTGGCTATCCGCAAGGGCTAAAAGGTGATGAAATAAATGTTTTTGGCCGAATTGTTGCGCTTGCCGATGTATACGATGCACTGCGCCATAAACGATGTTATAAAGAGCCTTGGACATTGCAAAATGTTGTTGATGAAATTAACGGCCAAAAAGGCACACACTTTGAGCCAAAATTGGTTGAAGTGTTTAATGAGAAGCTAAATGAGTTAGAGACGGTACTTAGCCGTTATCCTGACTAGTTTTATTAAAACAGAAGATTAGAGGCATATGGATTATATAGCAGTAAAACACTCGCACATGGCTATTGCGTTATTGAGTGTGATTTTATTTTATGTTCGCGCTTTTTCGCGCATGGGTAGCGGTAAATTAGCAAAAAATAAAGTGGTGATGATTGGCAGCCATAGTATAGATACACTGTTATTAGTATCTGCTTTAACTCTTGTTTTTATGGCTAAAATTAATCCATTTGAACAGCTTTGGCTGTTAGAAAAAATAGTATTAGTTGTTATATACATTGCAATTGGGGTTAAAAGTGCAAGGCAAACTAATATGGTTGCTAAAATCATTTATGTTTTAGTAAACACTGCTGTTATTTTAGCGATTGGTTATTTGGCAACGTCTAAGTCGGCTTTATTGTTTTAAGTTATATTTAATTGCTTGGGCTTTACTGATTGGTGAAGCCCAATTTTTACTCCCTCCCTTATAAATTCAAGACATGACACTATTGGTATCTGACTTTAAAATTAGGTAAACTACGCCTTCGTTTTCTAAAATGTTGCAGTATGAATGACTACCCTCGGGTTTGATGAACACGATGAATCCTATCTTGATGATGCTTACGATGAGTTTACTCCTCCAGCGATTTACCGCTGTATTAAAGCTGAGTCAAAATGGGACCCTCAAATAGATTTAACACCATGTTATGAAACTCTCACTGACTTTGAGCAGCAAATTACAGCGCTGTGCTTAAAAGTAAGTGATGAGCACGATCGTCTCGAAAAATTATTAGATGTGTTTTACAGCGATTGGCTATTTAGCGCTTCAAGCTTAAAAGTACCAGAGTACAAACTAAATACTTTAAGTTACACGCTCTCAATGCGTAGTGGTACGCCAACCACATTAGCTATTCTACTTTGTCATTTTTTACAACAAGCAAATCTTGACGCAAATTTAAGCATTACCCAAGGTGATGTAGGCGTGCATGTTGCTATAAGTGATGAAGAAGGGTACATAATTGAGCCAAGCAGTGGACAGCAAAGCTGGTACATTATCCCTGAAAATGCTGATGAAGAAGAGGGTCAAGAACAAGAACCTTTAGAGCTAATTTTTGATGATGAATTGTACAAGCTGTTTTTAGCCCAGCAAAAGTGGTCTTTCATAAGTGAAAATAAATTTGGTCACGCTTTAACCTGTGTAGAAATGCTAATGGAGCTATTAGGCGATGACCCGTATGAGAGACGCGACAGAGGTTACTTACTCAATCAGCTTGATTGCCCTAAAATGGCACGTGACGATTTACAGTTTTTTGTTGATGAGTGCCCAGATGATCCTGCAATTGAGATTATTCAGCATCAAATAGAAGAACTAGAAGATAATAATAAAACACACCATTAAGAATAGGAATAACTATGGCTGACACCCACACTGCATTAATTACTAATGATGCTGTTGTACTTGGTTTACTTGCTATAATTTTGGGGTTTATATTTAAAACCTCAAGTAGTGAAAACCCAAAACTAAAAGCATTTTACAAATACGTACCGGCATTATTGCTGTGTTACTTTCTGCCTTCGTTATTAAATACCTTTGGTATTGTAGATGGCCATAGCTCAAACGTTTATTACGTTGCATCACGCTATTTATTACCAGCGTGTTTAATATTGCTCACTATTAGTATTGATTTAAAAGCAATTTTAAATCTAGGCCCTAAAGCACTTATTATGTTTTTAGTGGGCACACTGGGTATTGTAATTGGTGGGCCGCTATCTATTTTAGTAGTGAGTGTATTTAATCCTGATTTAGTGGGCGGTCACGGTCCTGAAGCCGTTTGGCGCGGTATGACAACTGTTGCTGGCAGCTGGATTGGCGGTGGCGCAAATCAAGCCTCAATGAAAGAGATGTTTGAAGTGGGCGGCGATATATTTTCAGTTATGGTAACTGTAGATGTAATTGTGGCAAATATTTGGATGGCTGTTTTATTATTAATGGCGGCTAATCATAAAAAAATTGATGCTGCTACAGGTGCAGATACCACGGCGATTGAAGATCTAAAAAACCGCGTTGAAAAGTACCATGCAGAGCATGCACGTATGCCAACTCTTAATGACTACATGGCCATTATTGCAATTGCATTTGGTATTACTGGTTTGGCTCATTTTTGCGCCGACTTTTTAGGGCCGTTTTTTGCTAATAACTATGCCTGGGCTAAAGAGTACAGTTTAAACAGTAAGTTCTTTTGGTTAATTGTTATTTCAACCACGATTGGTATTAGTTTGTCATTTACTAAAGTAAGACAAATTGAAGCCTTTGGTGCATCAAAAGTGGCTTCAAGTTTTTTATATATTTTAGTTGCCTCAATTGGTTTACACATGAACGTAACCGCTATATTTAGTAACCCAGGGTTATTTTTAATTGGTGGTATATGGATGCTAACCCATGCAAGCTTAATGCTTATTGTGGCAAAGTTAATTAAAGCACCTTTATTTTATATGGCAGTGGGTTCACAAGCTAATGTGGGCGGTGCTGCATCTGCGCCTGTCGTTGCATCTGCGTTTCATCCGTCGCTTGCACCGGTTGGTGTATTGCTTGCGGTACTTGGCTATGGTGTGGGTACTTATATGGCTTATATTTGTGGATTAATGATGCAAGCAGTTGCACCTTAAGGAATTTAAATGAACAACCAAGTTATTAATATTAATGAAATTGAACTGGCAAATGACAAACCATTTGTACTGTTTGGTGGTATTAACGTTTTAGAGTCTCGTGATTTAGCAATGCGTGTTGCGGAGCACTATGTTGAAGTAACCACAAAGCTAAATATCCCTTATGTATTTAAAGCGTCGTTTGATAAAGCAAACCGCTCTTCAATTAATTCTTACCGTGGTCCAGGTATGGAAGAGGGCTTAAAAATATTTGAAGAGATTAAAAATACCTTTAATATCCCATTAATCACTGATGTACACGAGCCGCATCAAGCTGCGCCTGTTGCTGAAGTGGTTGATGTAATTCAATTACCTGCTTTTTTAGCACGTCAAACCGACTTAGTGGTAGCAATGGCTAAAACAGGTGCGATTATTAATGTGAAAAAACCACAGTTTTTAGCACCACACGAAATGCGTCATATCATTACTAAATTTAATGAAGCGGGTAACAACAATGTTGCTTTGTGTGAGCGTGGTTCAAGCTTTGGTTATAATAACTTAGTCGTTGATATGCTAGGCATGGATGACATGAAAGCAATGGCGCCTGTTATTTTTGATGCAACGCATGCATTACAACGCCCAGGTGGCCGTGCAGATTCGGCTGATGGTCGTCGTGCTCAAGCTGCTGAACTTGCTCGCAGCGGTATGGCGCTTGGAATTGCTGGCTTATTTATTGAGGCGCATCCAAACCCTAATGAAGCTAAGTGTGATGGCCCATGTGCGCTTGCACTTAGTAAATTAGAAGGTTACCTATCGCAAATGAAAGCGGTAGACGATTTAATTAAAAGCTTTGCACCGCTTGATACAAGTGCCAGTGATTTATAATTAATTACCTTTAAAGAGGTAGATTTAAAAGCGACTCAGGTCGCTTTTTTTATGCCATTAATATACACACACATAGATGGTGTATATAATCTCACGCATAAGAAAAACTAATTCTAAGCTTGGTTACTATGTCAAGACGGGTTCCTCCATTAAACGCATTAAAAGCCTTTGAAGCGGCTGCACGGCATTTGAGTTTTACTAAAGCCGCAGAAGAGCTCTACGTTACGCAGGCGGCAGTCAGTCATCAAATAAAAACACTTGAAGAGCATTTAGGCTTAAAGCTGTTTCTACGTAAAAACCGCTCTTTATTATTAACTGAAGAAGGCCAAGGCTATTTTTTAGATATTAAAGAAATTTTTACTCAGCTTATTGATGCCACCGAAAAACTCTTAGCACGTGGTGCAAAAGGTTCTTTAACGGTGAGCTTAACCCCTAGCTTTGCGATTCAGTGGCTTGTACCTCGTTTGAGCTTGTTTAATGAGCTATATCCTGAAATTGATGTGCGAATAAAAGCGCAAGATCAAGATGAAAACTCTTTAACAGATGACGTAGATATAGCTATTTACTATGGACGAGGTCACTGGAGTGGCGTACAGGCGTATAAGCTCCATACAGAGTATCTAGTGCCATTGTGTAGCCCAATGTTATTAAGTGGGCCTAAACCACTTGATCAACCCAGTGATTTAGCACATCACACCTTGTTGCACGACACCACGCGTAAAAATTGGAAAACATGGATGAAAACCGCCGGAGTGCGAAACATACAAGTTAACCAAGGGCCTATATTTAGCCACTCATCTATGGTGTTACAAGCTGCGGTACATGGCCAAGGTGTTGCTATTGGTAACAGTGTGTTAGCTAAGCCCGATATAGACGCAGGGCGCTTAGTTATTCCGTTTAGCCACAGCCTTGAAAGTAAAAACGCTTATTATTTAGTGCTTAGAGAGTCGCAAACAGAGCTAGGTAAAATAGTGTCGTTTAAAGAGTGGATGTTAAGCTTAGTAGAGCAAGAACAAGAGTATTAATAATGATTGAGTGGTTTGAAAGTACAACACAGCCTGCTATCGCGCAGTTTATATTTGCACATGGTGCCGGCGCTGGTAGTGATTCTGATTTTATGCAATACATGGCAAAAACGATAAGCGAGCAAGGCGTAGATGTAGGCTTATTTGATTTTGAATATATGCAAATTGCAAAACAAACCAACAAACGTAGACCGCCTGAACGTGCCCCTAAGTTACTGACTTATTATGAGCAAACTTTAACGCAAACGCAGCCAAATTTACCCCTGTTTATAGGTGGTAAATCAATGGGAGGGCGGATGGCTTCAATGCTTGCATGTACGACTAAGCAGCTTGTTAAAGGCGTTATTGCGTTTGGTTACCCATTTCACCCGCCAGGCAAACCAGAGAAGCTTCGCACAGAACACTTTGGCGATATTCATTGCCCATTTTTAGTATTGCAAGGCGAGCGAGATACATTCGGTACGCGTGAAGAGCTTAAAACCCTCGCTATGCCCAAACAGCCGAGTTTTGTGTGGCTGACCGACGGGGATCATTCATTAAAACCACGTAAAAAAAGTGGAGTAACTGAACAAGAGAACCTCAAAGCAGCGGCATTTAGTGCTATTGAATTTATAAAACACATAGTGGAGCAGAAATGATCAAACTATTTTTAATGACCGGAAGTCTCTTTTGTATGCTGTCGGTTATGTTAGGGGCGTTTGCCGCGCATGGTTTAAAAAGTCGTTTATCTGAATATTCTTTAGGTGTATTTAAAACGGCTGCTGAGTATCAAATGGTTCATGGCCTTGCGCTTATTGCGCTGGCCATTTTAATTAAATGGGGTATAAATTTAAGTTGGGCTGGTGGCTTTTTTATAGCTGGCACACTCCTTTTTAGTGGCAGCTTATATTTACTTGCGCTTAGTGGAATGAAGTGGCTAGGGCCAATAACACCGCTTGGCGGATTATGTTTTATTATTGGTTGGATTGTTATTTTAGTGCAAGTTGCACGATTTAAGTTTTAAAGAGTTTAAGGGTTAATATGTCTTGTGTTGTAATTTACTGTCGTAGTGGTTTTGAAAGTGATGCTGCTGCTGAAATAACGTTTCATGCTGCCGAGCAAGGTTTTGCAGGTTATGTAAAAGCCAAACCAAATACCGGCTATGTTGTTTATGAGTGCTTTGAAGCACACCATAGCGACGAAATAATCAAAAAAGTCGATTTTAAAAATATGGTATTTGCCCGCCAGTGGTTTGCCGGTAAATTAGTTGAAAATATGCCTGTAGAAGATAGGGTAAGTGCAGTGGTTGAAGCTGCTAAAGATTTTACATTATGCTCAGAGCTACGCGTAGAAACCCCCGATACAAATGAAGGCAAAGAGCTTTTAACGTTTTGTAAAAAAATATCAACACCACTTAAAAAAGCCCTCGAAAAGAAAAATATTGTTTTACGTGAGCCAAAAGCTAACCGTCCTGTAATGCACGCACTATTTTTAACGAATAACACAGCTTACGTAGGCTATTCATATAGCTTCAATAACTCAGCCTATTTTATGGGCATATTACGCCTGCGTATGCCAAGTGATGGGCCAAGTCGCTCAACACTTAAGCTTGATGAAGCCTTTAATGTATTTATCCCAGAGCAACAACGAGAAACACGTGTAGCAGCTGGAATGCGCGGGGTTGACTTAGGAGCGTGCCCTGGCGGGTGGACTTATCAGTTAGTTCGCCGAGGTATGTTTGTAAGCGCAATTGATAACGGCCCAATGAACGAAGATTTAATGGAAACCGGACAAGTGAAACATTTTAGAGCCGATGGCTTTAAATACCGCCCAGAAAAAAGAAATATTGACTGGTTAGTATGCGATATGGTGGAAAAACCGACCAAAGTGACTAACCTAATGATTGACTGGGCAGTAAATGCATACGCAAAAGAGCTGATATTTAACTTGAAGCTGCCTATGAAAAAACGCTTTGATAGTGTTTATGAATGCCTGACGATGATTAAACAGCAGCTTGCTAAATATGGTATAAGCTATGAGTTACAAGCTAAGCACTTGTACCACGATCGTGAGGAAATAACCGTTCATTTAAACGTTACTAAGGTGCCACAAAATTTGTATAGTTAACAAGTAGAGGCTCACAAGTGGTAAAAAACAATCTAATAAAATATCTCGGTTTACTTTTTTTATCACTTTTAATAACAGGTTGTGGCGGAGGAGGGAGTAGCGACTCTAGTGATTCATCCGGCAATGCCGCTCCAGTTGTTACACTCAGTATTAGCAGCAATGTTATTGTTGCTAACCAATCATTTACTATTACAGCGCAAGCTAGTGATAGTGATGGTCAAATATCAAGTTACCAATGGCAACAGCTAAGCGGTCCTGAATTTACATTTACTGCTAATGGCAACACGCTAACGGCAACTGCTCCAAGTGTTTCACAAGATACTAGCTTTAGCTTTTCTGTAACCGTGACCGATAATGCTGGTGCCTCTACTGACCAAGTATTTTCCGGAACCATTACCAATCAAAATAATCCACCAACAGTTAATATAACAGGGCCAAGTAGCGTACTTGCAAATACACAAGTTGATTTAGTTGCTAACGCCCAAGATACCGATGGCACAATTAGTTCTATTATGTGGGTTCAATCAGCAGGTGACAGTGTTGAATTTTCACAAACGGATGGAGTATTGAGTTTTACGGCTCCTAATGCAGCTGAAAATATAACACTTGGGTTTAGCGTTACCGTTACTGATAATTCTGCAAGTAGTGCTCAAGCAAGTACAACTGTTTTGATAACACAATTAAACACTGCACCCACAATAAGTATAACGGCTCCAGAGCAGGCGGAGCAAAATGAACTAGTAACACTTACCGCAGAGGCGCAAGATAGTGACGGCACAATAAATAGTATTACTTGGCAGCAAACTAATGGACCTGTTGTTGATATAACACAAACAAGTACAAGTATTAGTTTTAATGCCCCTACAGTCGCACAAGACACCAATATTACATTTGTAGCTATAGCGACAGATAACGACAACGCCACAAATAGTACTCAAAAAACAGTTGTTATACTTGCACCCAATAATCCGCCCACAGCGCAAGATGTGAGTATTAATGTACAGTACAACCAAACTACACAGTTTGGTTTGGTTATAAACGATGCCGATAACGATACTGTACAAGTTACCTTTCCAGATGATTTAAATGGCGCACAAATTAGTGTTGTCGATTCACAATCGCTTATATTTAATTACACACCATCTAGTAATAGTATTTCTTCACAAAGCTACACTTTGAGTGCCTCTGATGGTGAAGATACAATAAATTTCCTCCTAAACATTACTATCGTTGACTCTACGCCTGCAACAATAAGTAGTGTTACGCCCCTAAATAGTAGTGAGCCGGTGTTAGTTGATTCCCCTGTTAGTATTTCGTTTTCAGACATTATGCTAACTAGTTCGTTAGTAACAAATACAAGCGAGGGGGCATGTGCTGGAAGTGTGCAAATATCGGCCGATAGCTTTTCAACATGTTTGGCACTTAATGTAGAGAGTTTATCGGGCACGACGAGCGATACTAGCATGTATTTTCATAGTGTAAATTTAACGGCCACGTTTAGCGAAAATACTCAATACAGTGTGCGTGTAACGTCTGATTTAGTTAATTTTGATGACACGGCCACTGAAACGCAAACAGTTACTTCTTTTACTACTTCAAGCCAAGATATAAAAATAACGGAAATCTCTTCTGTGCAATTTAGTAACGACCTGCCTTGGATTGAAATTTATAACGGCACGGGAGCTGCGGTAAACTTGCAGAGTTATGCGCTTAAAACTCGTAGTATTAATATGGTTGATAGCTCGACTAGCGCAGAGACGATATTTCCATTGCCTAACAAAGAGCTTGAAAATGGTGAATATCTTATTTTACAAAGTAAGTTTGGAGATGAATTTTTAGCAAATGCATCACTGAATAATCCTAAAATAGCGCTTATAGGTAATGCAAATGATGAAGTTAGACCTTATTGGTACATAAACGGCTTTGCAGAAATTTTAAATAGCACGGGTACGCAAACAATCGACTTTGTAAAATTTGGAAACTCATCACAAGAGCCTGTAACGTCATCGCAATGGCAAGGAGGCAATTCAGAGCAGATCCTTTCTGAACAAGGGGGCAGCTTAAAGCGCGAACTTAATGCTACAGACACTAATCAAAGTACTGATTGGAGTTATTCTGTGTTTAATACACCCGCTGGGCCAAACAATATCAGCTGTACCGTAGACGATGATGAGGATGGCATTCCTGATTGTGCTGAGCAGGAGGGTACAACATTTGCAGGCTTACCGCTTTATGAGTGGGGAGCGCGCACCTCACAAAAAGATATATTTATTGAAGTCGATTATATGGATAGCAGTGATGTAGGCATCACTCCGCATCGAACTGCACTTGAAAAAGTAGTCGCTGTATTTGCAGAAAAAGGCTATACAGTTCACTTTGACGTGGGCGATTTATTTGATCAAAACACAAACACGGCACCGCAAAACTTTGATTTAGGTGGCGGAAATACGGTGCCCTTTAATGATTACACGCCATTTGAATATGACTTAAGCAGCCCGAGTTTGTTTGTTTATAAAATGGAATACACCGATATAACCCGAAGACCTATTTTCCATTACTTATTAATGGCCAGTAGTGGGAATGAAGACGGCAGTATTAGTGGGTCGGGTATTGCTGAAATAAGCGGTAATGATTTAATGGTCACTATGGGTGGTTGGGGTTTAACGCTTGATACGCAAGTAGCAACCAATGTAACTCATAATTATCAGGCATCAACAATATTTCATGAGTTAGGGCATAACTTAGGCTTATATCATGGCGGTAATGAAGAAGTTAATTTTAAGCCTAATCACCTAAGCTCTATGAACTATTTATATCAATTAGCAGGCTTATCAACAATAGGTAATAACGAAGGCGATCGTTATTATGAGCGTTTTTATCCAGGTAATGCTAGTTGCGATATTACACCAAATACCAATAGTCATTTAGGCTCTACAGATGACTTTATTATTGATTACTCAAGTGGTAGCTCAGCAAATTTAGATGAGAGTACAATACTTGAAGTACAGGGTTTAAATCGAGACGGCTCACTCCCTGTTGATTTTAACTGTAACGCAATTAACACCGAAAGCTTAACAAGCTTTGATACTAACCAAGACAATACTATATCAATACTAAGTGATGTAGATGAGTGGAGCATGATCAATCTACAGTTTTATATGCAAAGTGCAGGTAATCGGTTTGGCGTACCAAATACTAATAATAGTAAGGTGAATAATATACAAAGTTCACCTGCAAATATTGAAACCTTGCCCAAATATATAAAAGAAGCGCAACCAAGTAGTGCAATTATTGCTGAATTAAAAGCAATTAGAGAGCAATAGTATGAAGCAAGGTCTAGGCATTAGGCTTATTATTTGTAGTAGTTTTTTAAGCTTACTTATCGCGTGTAGCGATACTAATAATACACGTGAGTGGTTACTAAAAAATGATAATTTGTATTATAAAAATACAGCCGTGGACTGGCGTGTTGAATCAGTTGATGGCTGTAAAACATGTGTTATAACCCAAGATGTTGCTTATCAGCCTGAAGGCATGAGTAGTTATAATACGTTAATACAGAATCAAAATTGGGTGGCGGTACATGAGTTAAGTAAAACCAATGTTATTCGTTTAAAAATGCCATACCAAACACCTTATTTATATGTAGAGCGTGTAAAAGGTAAAACACTAACGCTGTTTGATCAGCAGCAAAATCACAGCATAAAAATTGGTGAAGTTACATCCGTAAATTTTAACAATCAGCACTTTAATATTTTGATTAAAAGCTTTGAAGAAGTAGATAAGCAAAGTGTTGCGTTGCCAAGGCGAGCAACGCTTGAGTTTATCGCTTTAAAAATAGATTAAAAAAAGCACCTTAGGTGCTTTTTTATTTTTGGCTGTTAAACCTTTTAAAGGCAATATGTCTTTAATTAGCGCGGTACTTTGGCCGATAATTATCAACCCATAAACGTGTTGCACCGCATACAGCCACAGGCATAACGATTAGGTTTATAAACGGGATCGCGGTTAGCAACATAACTGCAAAACCAAATCCGTAAGATAAACCTTGCTTCGATTTTAAATCGTCTTTCATTTGCTTAAAGCCGATTTTATGGTTATCAAAAGCAAAATCTTTATATTGCACGGCATACATCCAACAGGTAAAAAGCACCCATAATACTTGGCCAATTACAGGCAATATCCACAGTAAGATAAAAAAGCCAATTGCGCGTGGCAGGTAATAACAAAGTTTGGTCCATTCACGTCCCAGCATTCTAGGGACATCTTTTACTATTTCTTTAAAACCATCGTCATTAATTTTTTGACCGGTTAAATAGAGCTCTACTTTTTCACTGAGCAACCCATTAAAAGGCGCGGCAATAAAATTAGTAATTACTGTAAATATCATACTGTAGCTAAACAGCACCACCAGCACTGCAATAGGCCACATTAGCCACTCTAACCAACTTAACCACTCGGGAAGCATACTATTAATGTAACTAAAACCATCACTTAGCCAGCCAAATAAAAAGAATAAGGAGCTACCAAAAAGTAAAATATTAATTAAAAGCGGAATAAGCACAAAGCGCTTAAGCCCTTTTTGGCTAATTAATTTAAACCCAGAAAAAAAATATTCCATACCTTGAGTGATTTGCACTATAACCTCATAAATTTTTTACCATTATCAGCAGTATAAATAGCTTAATAAATTTGAACAGCACTTTTAAGTAACAAAGTGTTAGGCTCTGTGATGTAACTTATGTTTACATAACGATGACAAGTGTTTAAAAATATGCAATGTTATTTAGCGGGTATAGATTTAGTAAGTTTTCTCAAATTAAATAATAAACTTAAATATCATAACCATACTGAACTATATTATTTAAGAGAAAGCGTCTTTTGGAGAGTTTTGTTGTTTCAATGTGCACAAAGAAAGGTCTGAAGGTTAAATATGAATGTAGCTCGGCTAAAAAAGCTTTTATCTCACCAACAAGTAATATTATCAAAAATTGCGCTAGGGGCACCTTTAAGTGAAGTACTGACCGAGATTTGTTTAGCGATTGAAGAAATAATCGATGATGAAACGGCAATGTGTTCTATTTTATCGCGACAAGGTAACCAACTGTTTCACTGTGCAGCTCCTACGATCCCACAAGAGTATTGTGATTTAATAAATGGAGTGTATATAGGAGATAATGTCGGCTCTTGTGGAACTGCAGCATTTACAAAATTACGTACAATTGTGGAAGATATCGAAATTTCTCCACTTTGGGACAATTATAAAGATCTTGCCTTACGTTTCGATTTACGATCATGTTGGTCAACGCCAATATTCTCTACTCATGGGGAATTGCTTGGGACTTTCGCTATCTATCATGGAAGGCCTAAAGCTCCTACCAAGGTTGACTTAGAGCTAATTGACTTTTTTGTTCACTTTTCAAGTATTGCGCTTGAAAAAAATAACGAGCTAAAAAAAACTAAGCAACTCTTTGCTAGCTTGCAGCAAAGTAATGAAAAATTTAAAGCTTTTACTAAAGTGATGCCCGATCTTATTTTAATATTAAGTGAGGAAGGTGTTTATACTGATATATACGGTACATCTAATGAGTTATTACTAGAGTCTACAAGCGACCTTATTGGACAAAATGTTAATAATTTATTGCCTATAAAAGACGCTCAAATGATTATGGCAGTTATTAAAAAAACGCTCGCTACTAACGAAATGCAAATTTTTGAATACGAATTAGATGTTCCTAAGGGAAAGGTCGTATTTGAAGGCAGAGCTGCTGCTTTAGATGATTATCACACAGACAATCCATCACAGCGGCATGTAGTGTGGATGGCAAGAGATATATCAATCAGAAAAAAAGCAGAGCAAGAAGTGCATAAACTTGCTTTTTATGACCCACTAACAAATTTACCAAATAGGCGTTTGCTTAGTGATAAATTAAGCCTATGTGTTGAGAGTATTAAGCAAGGTAATGACATTGGTGCTTTATTATTTTTAGATCTAGATAACTTTAAACGAATTAATGATTCACTTGGGCACAGCGCAGGCGATGAAGTACTTGTAGAGTTATCAAAAAGGTTAAATACAATAATTAAAAGCTCAGATACATTAGCCAGAGCGGGTGGCGATGAGTTTATAATTTTATTAGAGCACGTGGGCAAAAATACGCAGCAAGCGAGTCATGAATGCAAAGTACTCGCTACAAAAATTCAAAGCGTATTTCATGAAAAATTTGAAATAGGCGAACTTGCTTTTCAAGTAAGTTGTAGCATTGGTATTTGCCTTATTGATAGCGTAAACGCACAAACGGATAATATTTTAAAATTTGCCGATACTGCTATGTATCGCTCTAAAAATAAAGGCGGCAATAGTAGCAGCTTTTACGACCCAGCCTTGCAAACACTGCTTGAAAAACAAACCGAGCTTGAAACCGATATAGTAAGGGCTATTGCGTCTAACGAGTTTTGTGCTTATTTTCAGCCGCAAGTTAATCAATTAGGTAAGGTTGTTGGTGCTGAGGCACTTATTAGGTGGAATCATCCTAAAAAAGGGTTAATAGCACCAAACGAATTTATCCCTATAGCAGAGCAATACGGCCTTATTCAAAGTCTACAAAATGTCGTTCTGCGCGATATTTGTAAGTTAATTAATGAGCTTAAAAGTACTAATACAATCGATAATTCGTTTAGTGTTTCAATAAATATTAGCCAAAGCCAATTTAACTCTTCTAACTTAAAAAAAGAGTTGTTTAGCACTATTAAAGAGTTTGGTGTTGAAGCATCTCAAATTAAATTAGAAATAACAGAATCTATGCTTTCAAGTGATATAGAACACACAATAGTGCAAATGAAAGAGCTAATTTCGGCAGGTTTTGTATTTTCTATTGATGATTTTGGTACTGGTTATTCGTGCTTAACATACTTAAGCGCATTTCCGGTAAAAGAGTTAAAAATTGATAAAAGTTTCATCGATAAAATATTGGATCAGGCTAAAGGGTTTAGCATAGCGCAAACCATAATTAGTTTAGGTAAAAGCCTAAATTTAGTTGTCGTTGCCGAAGGCGTCGAAACAGCAGCGCAATACGAAGTACTTAGCAAAATGAATATTGATTCAATCCAAGGTTATTTAATTGCAAAACCGATGCCTAAAGCACACTATTTAAAATGGCATAATGATAAAAGTGATGTTCATAGTTTAATTTCGTAATAGGTATTGCCTATTTATTTTTAGTTTTATAGCTGAGATATGGAACATGATATGGGCGATAAGGAGTAAAGATTTTTCAGTTAAACAATGCTAAGCTACGTTCGCTTAAATATTTTATTTAAAGCTTAATAAACTTATAACAATGAATGGAAGCTTTATGCAGTTAGTCGATTTGAATCCAAGTGATCCCGATGTAGTTAACGTATTTGACGATATAGACCGACTTATAAATTCTTTATACCCTGTTGCAACAGCGCAGTCTCTTGAGTTAGAAGAGTTAACTTTACCCAATGTATATGCAATAGGCTTAAAAACCGATGAAGGTATTATTGCCTGCGGTGCTATTGTCGAAAAGTTTGATACCCAACCTTATGGTGAAATTAGGCGCTTATATGTAAAACCAAGCCACCGTGGTAAAGGGCTATCAAGACGTATTATGCAAATTTTATTGCATCAGGCGGGCGAGAAACAAATACCACTAATTCGTTTAGAAACAGGCCCTAAACAAACTCAATCAATCAATTTATATGAAAATTTAGGCTTTAAACGTTGCGGTAGCTTTGGCTCATATGTCGATAATCCGCAAAGTGTATTTATGGAATTAGGGCTTAATCAATAAGAGCCTATAAACCCGCGGCATATACAAAATATGCCGTGCACTTTCATCTTTTATTGTTGCTTAGCAATAAACGTCCTACCCCTATATGAATAGCTTATATCTATTTGTAAAAATACTTCACTGTTTTTAACTCTTGTCTTCGTATAAAATCTGCCTTGTAAATTATTGGTAATACACAAAGCGAGAATTTTTATCTTTTTAAAAGTAGCAATAAGCAAATGAGCGAAATAACAGTAGTAACCCACAGCGGCAATTTTCATGCAGACGATGTGTTTAGTATTGCAGTACTAAAACATGTTTTACCTTCTTTTAAACTGGTACGTACTCGCGATAAAGCATTGATAGAAAGTGCTGATATTGTTGTTGATGTAGGCGGTGAATATAACCCAGATACAGACCGGTTTGATCATCACCAACGTGGTGGTGCGGGCGAGCGTGAAAACGGTACACCGTATTCGTCATTTGGCTTAATTTGGAAAAAATACGGTTTAGCACTGTGTGATAATAACCAAGCCGTGGCTGATAGAGTCGACTCTGGTTTAGTTTCTAACATTGATGCTATAGATTGTGGCTATGTTAAAGGTGTTGTTGAGGGGATAACCCTTAGCCAAACGCTTTCTATGTTTAACCCAACATGGGAAGAAGAAGGCAACTTTGATGAGTGCTTTAATGAAGCCGTCGATTTTGCAGCACGTTTACTAACACGTTTTATTGCCTCAGCCCATGGTAGTGTAAATGCAAAAGCAATTGTTGCCAAAGCAATTGAAAATGCCGAAGATGCTAGAGTCATCGTACTTGAAAAATATACTCCATGGAAAAAAACAGTCCATATTTTATCAAGTGACGCATTATTCATGGTTTATCCGTCTCATTCAGGGCAGTGGATATTACAAACTGTGCCGGTTGAGCCTGGCTCATTTGAAGATAGAAAGTCACTCCCTAAAGCGTGGGCTGGTTTATCTGATGAAGAGTTTCAAGTTGAAACAGGCTTAGATGACGCTGTATTTTGTCATAACGGTTTATTTATTGCTGGTACTAAGTCGTTCGAAAGTACAATGAAGTTGGCCGAAGTGGCCTTAGCTGAGTGATCTGTTTAATCTAAATAGTGGTTAAGAGATTTAATACGCCTATTTAGGGCTATATAGCTAAGTAACTTTTTTGGTTACTTAGTTTTGCTATGTTCTCTTATTTAAATTACGTGAGGTTTTATGTTTGAAGTAAAAACTATCGCGCTATTTATTATTACTGCTCTTGCTGAAATTATTGGCTGTTATTTACCCTACCTGTGGCTCAAAGAAGATAAATCCATATTACTTTTGATACCAGCTGCAATCAGTTTGGCATTATTTGCTTGGTTGCTAACTTTACACCCTGTGGCAGCGGGGCGTGTTTATGCCGCGTATGGCGGTGTTTATGTCTGCGTGGCATTGCTCTGGTTATGGGTAGTTGATGGCGTAAAGCTTACAGTATGGGATGTAGTGGGCGCAGCAGTTGCCTTACTGGGTATGGCTATTATTATTTTTGCTCCTAAGAGCGCATAAACAGATCAGATTAATTTTTACTTATACCAATTTGCTTATATATGAGGTCTATTTAATGTTAAGAAAATTACGCTAGACCTAGGCAAAAATTTTTGTAGCTAGTTGTTCTAAATAAAAAATTTTTAACGACGTTATAGTGCAATTTAATTCGTTAAATTGATCAAAGATTTATGCCGATTGGTATTACACATATATCGAGTAATTAAACCACTCACCACTTTTTCATAAGTATGCGCAAGCGTAGGGTTATTTATTAAGCTTGTTTGCACAACATGCCCTGTGTATAAACCGTAAAACTCATAAGCAAAAATACTTGGCTCTTTATCGTTACTAAAATAGCCTTGCTCTTGGCAGTTAACTGCAAGTTTAGTGAGGTAGTTAATCATTCTGGCTTGCTGATCTTGCATAAATTGCCTTACTAAACAATTTGGGTCTGTTTTGAATTCAATAGAGGCCTTAATTAGTGGGCAACTTGTATGCTGATCAGGGCAGCACTTTTCTAAAAAACTTAGCCATTGTAACCATTTTTGCTGAAAGTTATTCAAGTGCACTAATGCATCTTTATCAATAGATGGTTCAACAACTTGTTTTTTAAATTCTTCCTCTGTGAAGGCTAATATAGCAACTTGCATATCTTCTTTATTAGCAAAATGTGAGATCACTCCCGTACGGGACATATTTGCCGCGGCTGCTATTTTACCAATGGATATACTGTATAAGCCGTATGTAGCCGCAAAGGCCATTCCTTTTTGTAAAATATATAGCTTAGTGCTCTCACTTTTTTTCATTTTTAGCTCATGAACGTTGTTATTTGATCGTACACATATTGGCTTTTTAAAATTCTAACGTGGCCAAGTTTCTCAGTGGCAATAAGTGTAGCAGGCGTGTTATCTGTTAACTGTTTTATAGCTTCAAAGTTAGCAACAGAGTCATTTTTATCATGGATGAAAAGCATATGCTCATTAATTTTATGCTTAGAGTTATCTGGGTGAAGGTGTTGCCAATTAATACCGTATTGCTCAGATACCTTGTTAAGCATATTTTCTAACATAAGCTCAGAAATGCCTACTTGTTTTACTTTTTCAAACATAGCTTCAAAAATTTGCGCTGGGGCAGAAATCATCACTATTTTTTTGTTCTTTAAAAATGAGCTATCTAAATTTAATAAAGCAACGCCGCCCATAGAGTGAGTAACGACTCTGTCTATAAGTATATTTTGCTCATCAAAATAATTAAATGCAGCGGTTAAGCCCTGCATGTAACCGTATAAATGAGAAACTTTACCGTGTGAATAACCATGGCCAATGTGATCGATTGAATACACATTAAAGCCTTTTTCTACCAGTTCATTTATTAATGCAGTAAAGCGGTTTGTGCTATCTGCCCAGCCGTGAGAAAGAAACACCGTTTTACTGTTTCCCTCTTGGCTAAAGTAATACAAATTAATAGCACCTAATTGAGTATTAAGCTTAATATTTATTGGTTGAATATCGGTTCTAAAGTCGTATTGGCGCCTGCTATGCGGGTTACAAAACACCTTTATGGCAAGGCGAGCACTCAATTTTGGGAACGTTTTAGTTAAACCAAATGTTGCCGCTTTAGTGACTTTAGCAAACCTGGGTGGTTTACTCTGATTAAAATAAATTTGCTTCATAATTATGCCAAATAAGTACAGTTGTTCTATTTTATCTGAAAAAAGTACAGTTGTACTTTTTAATTAAATTACTGTGCTTAACTAGTTATAACCATAGTAAAACAGCTTGAAATGACTAAAGCTTTTATCAATGCTAAAAATCACTCGTTACGAGTAAAAATACTTGTTGGACTTAAAAGTCTATTTTTCTTTTAATGCGCGCACTTGGCCGAACCGGCATTCATTAAATAAAAGAGAAAGATAAATGAAAGAGACAACATCACTAGAACAAGCTCGCACGAGTTACAATGTTCGTCATTGGAGCCAAGGTTTTTTTGGTATTAATGATCAAGGTGATGTGTATGTTGCGCCAAAGGCTCACGCCCCAGAGCAAACTATTGCATTAACAGATATCGCAAAACAACTTCAAGAAAAAGGCTTAAGCTTACCGGCTTTAGTGCGCTTTCCACAAATTTTACATCATCGTGTGCACAGTTTATGTGGCGCGTTTAATACCGCGATTGAAAACTATGGTTACCCAAAAGATTACTTATTAGTTTACCCAATTAAAGTAAACCAACAACGCGAAGTAGTTGAAGAAATAGTAGCAAGCCAAGCTGAATTAGAAAAAAAACAATTAGGCCTAGAGGCAGGCAGCAAACCAGAGCTTTTAACTGTTTTGGCAATGGCAGAAAAAACCAGTGCAGTGATTGTATGTAATGGCTACAAAGACAAAGAATATGTGCGTTTAGCGCTTATTGGCGAAAAGCTAGGCCACAAAGTTTACATAGTGCTAGAAAAGCTTTCTGAGCTCGACATGGTGCTTAGCCAAGCAAAAGCGTTAAATGTTAAACCACGTATTGGTATTCGTGTACGTTTAGCATCGCAAGGCAAAGGTAAGTGGCAAGCAAGTGGCGGCGAAAAATCTAAATTTGGTTTATCAGCGTCACAAGTACTGCATGTAGTGAACCGTTTAAAAGACGCAGGCCAGCTTGATTTAATGCAACTTGTGCATTTTCACTTAGGCTCGCAAATGGCAAACATACGCGATGTGCGTTTAGGTGTAAGCGAGGCCGCGCGCTTTTATTGTGAGCTACGCAAATTAGGTGCAAGCATTGAGTGCTTAGATGTTGGGGGCGGTTTAGCTATTGATTACGATGGTACGCGCAGTCAATCTCATAACTCAATGAACTACAGCTTAGCTGAGTATGCAAATAACATTGTGTACACCATAGGCGATACTTGTAAGCAGTATGAGCAACCAATGCCGACTATTATTTCTGAGTCGGGGCGTGCACTAACGGCGCACCATGCTGTACTTATCTCAAACGTGATAGGCACAGAAAGCTACATACCAGAACAGCTAAAAGCGCCTGCAACAGATGCACCGCTTTTATTAAATAATATGTGGGCCTCGTTTGTGCAGCTAACAGATTTAACGGATGACCGCGCACTGATTGAAATTTATCACGATAGCCAAGGCGACCTAGCAGAGGCGCATAACCAGTTTGCACTTGGGCTTTTAGATTTAACGCAGCGTGCGTGGGCAGAGCAAGTTAACTTACGTATTTGTTATGAGCTTAACAAACACATGGATAACAAAAATCGTTTTCATCGCCCAATTATTGACGAGTTGAACGCGCGTTTAGCTGATAAGTTTTTTGTAAACTTTTCGCTTTTTCAATCATTGCCTGATGCGTGGGGGATTGATCAAGTGTTTCCGGTATTGCCATTAAGTGGCTTAACCGAAGCACCAAAAAAACGCGCTGTATTACTTGATATAACCTGTGATTCAGACGGCGCACTCGAGCACTATGTTGATGGCCAAGGCATTGAAAGCACATTGCCCGTGCCTGAGTACAGTGCCGATAAACCCTACCTAATGGGCTTTTTCTTAGTGGGTGCGTACCAAGAAATTTTAGGTGATATGCACAATTTATTTGGCGATACACACAGCGCCATTATCAATATGGATGAGCAAGGCGTTGCCAGTATTAGCGAAATAAATCAAGGCGATACGGTGGCCGATATGATGCGCTATGTGCATTTAGATGTTGAGAGCTTTCAGCAGTCGTACGCGCAGTTAGTGTCTGCAAAAATAGATAAAAATGAACAGCAAAGCGTTTTAGACGAGTTGCAAAACGGCCTTAATGGCTACACTTATTTAGAAGAGTTATAAGCAATGTCTAGCTTGTTTGGTCATGTTGACCACTCATTGTATTCAAACGGGATGACGTTTTTACGTCGTCCTATGGTGCAAAATATTAATGCCATTGATGCAGATGTCGTTGTACTAGGCTTACCGTTTGATTTAGCAACATCGGGCCGTCCCGGTGCTCGCTTAGGGCCAGATGCCATTCGCAGAGCGTCGGTACATTTAGCCTGGGAAGGCACTAAATACCCGTGGACATTTCCTTTGTTTGAGCGTTTAACGGTTGCAGATGCAGGGGACTTTACTTACCCGGTAGGCGATCCTGAGTATTTTACTGCACAGCTAGAAATGGCCGCAGAGCAAATACTTCGCCAAGGTGCAACGCTGTTAGGCCTTGGTGGCGATCACTTTGTAACGCTTCCGCTATTGCGGGCACATGCAAAGATACATGGCAAAATGGCACTGGTTCATTTTGATGCGCACACCGATACATACAGCAATGGCTCTCGTTTTGATCACGGCACTATGTTTTATCATGCGCCTATGGAAGGGCTGATTGATGTAGAGCACAGTATACAAATTGGTATTCGCACCGACTTTGACCAATCAAAGCATGAGTTTGCAGTGATTGATGCAATGCAAGCTAACGACTTGCATGCCAATGACATTGCAGGGCAAATACGTGAGCGAGTAGGCAACTTACCCGTTTACCTAACGTTTGATATAGATTGTTTAGACCCTGCATTTGCACCAGGTACAGGCACTCCCGTGTGCGGTGGTTTAACGTCAGATAAAGTGCTTAAAATACTGCGCGCGCTAAAAGGCATAAATATGGTGGGTATGGATGTGGTAGAGGTATCACCGTCGTACGACCAAAGCGAGCTTACCGCTATTGCCGCAGCAACCATTGCGAGCGAGTTATTGCATTTGTGGACACATAAAAATAAGTATTAACGTTATAAGTTAAGTCCTACTAAAAAGGTATGCACTGGCATACCTCTTTTATTTTAGAGATGTTGATTAATTTCTTTTAACCAAATAACGCTTAGCCCAATAAGCGGCAGGTTAGTAGTTACTGGGTTAAATGCTTCAATGAGTGATGGTGGCTGCATTACTACAACCGCTAACAAAAGCCCTACAAGCGCTAATATATTTAAGATCACGATGTGCTTATTTTTATAAAATACTAATAAACACACGCCAAATATAATTTCGCCAACACCCGCTGAACGTGTAATCAAGTCAGACACTTGTGCTGAAAAACCTGCACTGCCTGTCATCAATTTTTCAAGCGGTGCAATATGATATAGCTTTGGAAAAAAGCCATGGTATATCCAACTCAGCCCTACAATATAGCGAGCAATTTGTATATAAAACGTGTTACTTTCTGGCATTATCAATCCGCTCTTGTGCACTTGGGTGGCTTGATAAATATTCGAGTAAATTATTTACCTTTTCAATATGCTCGTTTTCGCTCGTATGCGCGCTTTTTAGGGCTTGTATGGCATCGGCAAAATCATTACTTGAATAACCTAAATGCTCAAGTTGAATGAGGGCATAGCTATCTGCCTCACGCTCCATATCACGCGAAAAACCCTGCTGCGCAAACGTAGCCCCAGTGCCAAGAGCTACTTCTGCTATACCTTCTAAATCGCCAAATATAACCGCAAGCACAATGGTACTGGCTGCCGATTGGGCAGTCATACGTACACTATGTTGGTGAACAACATGGCCAATTTCGTGCAGTAACACGGCTTTTAACGCGTCTGGTTTGTCTGCAAGTAAATTAGCTAATTCATCAGTGACTACAATACGCCCATGGGGCATTGCAAACGCATTAGCGCCAAAGCTCTCTGATTTATAAAACGATAATCTATAAACCGATGGCTCGAGCGAGAGTTCATTAAGCATGGTATTAAAGTGTTGCTGTACTTTAGCTTGCTGATCAATAGGCAGCTCACTTTCATCAAGCGCTAGCTTTTCAATTAAGGTAAAACTTTGCTCACCCATTTGCTCTACTACACTGCGCGGCAGGGTATCAACACTGTAAACAGCAATCGCTGGTACTACTTTATAAAGCATTAGCCACATAAACAGCGGTGTAAAAATAATGGCAGCTAAAATAGCCCATTTACTTTTTTCAAGGCGCTCTAGTAGGTCGTGCTTATCGGCTTTAAAAGGCCAGCGATAATTTACATCACTTGGAATGAAGCGGCTACCATCATCAAAACGCAGTTCATCAGCAAGCCCGGCAAGGCCAGAGGTGAGTGTTATATCGCTTATTGCATAGCTTGAAATAAGCTGGTCATCGTGGCTAATTTCAACCAAGGTGTCGCGAATATTAGCGACACCTTGTTGATAATTACTTGATGCTTTGGGGAAGTAATGTCCCTGTACGTGCATAGTAAGCTCTTAGGTTAGCGATAAATCGATATCAAATACATTGGCTGCTTCTTCAGCAAACGATGACTGCTCTTGCTGCGCAGTATCTACTAAATTTAGTGCACTTGGGTAAATATTAACGGTTGTAACCTCGGCAAGCATTCTAGATGTACGCACTTTGGTCCACGGGTATGCAAGTCCTAAGGAGAACACAATGGCCAGCATATTGGTTAATAGTAATATGGCAAAAGGAATAGGCTTAAGCTGTGATTTAAATGACGCTACGTCTTCAAATTGGCTGTTATCAAAAATATGATTACGAATAGCCGCAGCCCACACAGCGGTTACTATCGCAATCATAAATACGTAAGCGACCATTAGTGCACCAAACATGAGTGTCATGGCTGCAGGGTCTTGCATGTTTTGTTGATTTTCTACATTGAGCAAATCAAGCCCAAACAAGCCTAAAATAGCCATAAAAATCACCATAGTGATAGAGCTCACCACAAAACAAATAAGCGCTGTTAAGTAGTATGTTTCACCTTTTAGGTTAACTGTTAATGGCGTATCGCCGTAACTAATATTGCTATGTATGTAACTGTCGATACGTTTTAAAACATAAGGCATCAATAAATAAAGCGTAAAAATACTGGCTACAGGTAACAGTATAAAGTTAACAAAGGCTTCGCCGTAATTGCCTTTAAACGAAAAACGCACATTACGATGACGGGTCATACGCATATTAAAGCGCAGGCCTTGGTTAATAACCCACGGCATTAAAAAGATAAAAGCAACCGCAAAGAGTAAGCCTATAATAGGGAAAAAGCTGCTCCCAAAGGTGTAAATTAAAAATACGATAACCGCTAAAATACGGCCTTTTAAAATTTGCATGGGTGTTGCTAGGTAGTCAAAGCTGTGTCCGTCTATGCGAGTGTGGCCATAAAAGTAACGCATTGTGCGCACCTTTGCCCATGCAGAGTAAATACCTAAAGTAAGTACACTGAGTAAAATATTGACTATCCAAATACCAAAAAACTCACCGCCTTTGCCGCTAAACTGTACTTTACCGCTAAAAATAGGGGGGGCTGGCTCGTTTGCTGGTGGGTTTGCTTCTGGGGGAGTAGGGTGTATTGATTCCATTAAAATTATATCCATGTTGTTTTTTTGTTAATTTACCTAAATTTGGTGCAAAACTCAATATTTATAATAGCGCCAGCCTTTTGCAAGTAACTGATTAAAAGGCTATAAGTAAAAGTATCAGGTTTAAAATTGTGTCGATATTAATTTTAGATTAAGAGCAAAGTATTATAATTAGGCAGTTATTTATATCACGCGCTATTTTTAACCATTTCAAAACACCTATGGATTTTTATTATGTTGCAAGCTGTTGTTTTAGGCGGGGTAGAGTTTAGTCCTTTGGTTGTTTATTTTCCTATAGCATTTGTTTTAACGGCTATTACACGGTTTGTATTGCATCGCTTAGATTGGCACGACCGTATATGGAAGGTCGCTTGGTTTGAAGTGTCTTTATTTATTTGTTATTTGGCCCTAACCGTTTACTTACTCAGTGGAAGATAAATTAGATGACAAAATATCTACGTATACTTTTAACCGTTATAGTTGTTATAGCCGCTGTATTTGCTGGGCGCTGGGTATGGACTGATTATATGCATACACCATGGACGCGTGATGGCCGTATAAGGGCCGAAATAGTGATTGTTTCGCCCGATGTATCTGGGTGGGTGACTGAGTTAAATATTAAAGATGGGCAAACCATTAAAAAAGGTGACTTACTTTTTAGTGTTGATAATAAACGTTATCAAGCCGCGCTTGATAAAAGTAAAGCAAATACCGAAAATGCCCTATACACATGGGAATTGGCAAAGCATAAATTACAACGTAGAAAAGGCTTAAATACCCAACAAGCCATTAGCGAAGAAGGCCTTGAGTCTACACGCATTAATTCAAAAATAGCCAAAGCTAATTACGAGCTTGCAAAAACTGAGCAAGCAATAGCACAGTTAAATTTTGATAGAACAAAAGCGTATGCACCGGTGAGTGGGCAAATTATTAATTTAAACTTACGTCAAGGTAATTACGTAGCACAAGGCTCATCAGTCTTTGCAATTGTTAAGTCGGACTCGTTTTACGTTACAGGCTATTTTGAAGAAACTAAAATCCCTTTAATACACGATAATCAAAAAGCTAAAATATCACTGTTAAGTGGCGGTGATGCTCTAACTGGTCACGTAATTAGTGTGGGTAAAGCTATCGCTAATACGAACACACAAAGTAATACGCAGTTATTACCTGTGGTGCAGCAAACATTTAATTGGGTGCGTTTATCGCAGCGTATTCCGGTTGATATTAAATTAGACTCGATACCTGAAAAGGTTCGTCTTAGCGCTGGAATGACCGCCACAATTCACCTCAATACGCATTAAGGAGAACACCTTGGGTGATGTATTGAGGAATTTGTTTTTTCCTAATAAGCAGGCCATTACTTTTGCAACAAAAGGCGTTATTGCTATGGCAATGTCGTTAAGTGTTGCTATGTACCTTAACCTCGATAGGCCTTATTGGGCGTTAGTTTCAGCCATATTTTTACAGCTACGCCCAGAAAGCGGTTTAGTCATAGAAAAAGCAATTTGCCAAATAATAGGCACTATTGTAGGTGGCTTATTTGGCATATTTTTGCTTACACAACTTATGCCTTATCCATACCTTGCTTTGAGTACTTTAGCATTATGGCTAGGGTTAAATTCAGCGCTTTCGGCAATGGTGCGACAAACCAATTTTATCTATGCGTTTGCTATGGCAGCAGTGACAGCTGAAATTATTGTACTTTTAGTGATGGCCAATCCAGCAACAGTAAGTAGCCAAGCCGTTTTTGATATAGCACAATCTCGAATGAGCGAAATAGTAGTGGGGTCGTTATGTGCAGGTTTAGTGAGTCATTTATTTTGGCCTGTTAAGGTAAAAGAGACTTTGCAGGTACAAGCACGCGCTGTTATTAACCAAACATTAAATTACTTAATGACCGAAATAGATGAAAAAGGCACACACGAAAAACGTCATCAAAAAATAGATACAATAATGGCAACTCTTGGCGCTATAAATGAGGATTCAAGCGCGGTAAGGTACGAAGGTCCCAAAGGACCCGGACGCGCTCGTGCTGCAAACCAAGTTTCTCAAAAAGTACTCTCTTTACTTGCGCTAATTCAAATCTTTGGTCGCTTGCAGCGAAGTCATACTGAGTTGATCACACCCGATTTAACAACGCTTATGCATAATATGAGTGATGTTTTATGCAATATTGCCAAATCAGACAGTTTTCAATATTGCGCAGATGAGGTAAAGGCCTATAGAAAACGCTTAACAGCGCTTAAGGCAAATAATCAAACCGACTCCCCATTTGAATCGCATATGTTGTCGCTAGCCCTAGAAATTGCCTCTGAGTTAACCATATTACTCAAAGCATATAAAGCACTAGAAGAGCGAGACCAAAGCCTATTAAATGCCCCTAGCATGCTGACCTATCGTGATCCTTTAGCGGGAATGTTTGTAGGACTTAGAACTAGCTTAGTATTTATTATTGGTGCATTTGTTTGGGTAAGTACAGGCTCATCAGCTGCATTAATGATTATGATTTTACCAGTTATTTTTTCAATCATGTTGGCGCGCATACCTCTTGCCATGTTAAAGGTCGTTTTAAAGCGCTTATTAATAGGTATTGCTGTTGCCTCATTCGTCACTGTTTTTTATGCGCTTAATTTACTTTCACAAAGTGGTGGGCAGCTAGAGATTTTAATTTTGGTACTAGCGGGGCCTTACTTTTTAGGTTTACTGCTACTGGCAGATAGAGCGACACTGCCGTATGGTTTAGGGTTTTGTATTCCGTTTACTATTTTAGTTCGGCCAAGTACTGATATGAGTTTGGCGTTTTCTATCGATTATACTTTAAGCGCAGCAATGGCTATTTTTGCGGGTGTGAGTATTTTGTATTGGGTGTTTCACTTAATTACTGGACCGAGTGTACGTTTACTTATTCACCGAGTGTTTAAAACAACGCATCAAGACTTATTACATATCCATCAACAGCGCATGCCTGCTATTTGGTATAACCGCAGAATGTCAGATCGTTTACTGCGTTTGACTAATTACGATCAAGGCTCTCATACGCGTGCGATCACTGACTTAGCGTTAACCGCTTTAAACATAGGACACGCATCTATTCGCTTGCAGTCTATTTGTACACAGCTTGCTGGCAAAGACTTAAAGCAACTTATTAGTTGGCAACATGCCCTTGCCGATGCTTTTTTATTGGCAACAAAAGGTAAAAGTAGCGATGAGTTTAAAAGCAAATCAGACGCTTTATACGCAGAACTAGTCGATGTCTCAGGCGAAACAAGCCAAGTAGAGGCAATAAAAGGCATGTTTATGCGTATTAACCTTACCTTTGAGCGAAGCGCTAAAAAAATAGCGGAGGCTTAATCAGCGTTTTCTCGTTTTTGAAGTTCAGATGTGTTTGTTAAATCTGTTATACTTCGGGGATAAATTTATGGGGCTGTTATGATTTCAAAAAACCAACTCAAACTTATTCGCCAACTTGGCCAAAAAAAGTACCGAAAGCAATATAATCAATACCTTGTACAAGGTGAAAAAAACGTACTTGAGTTGTTAAACAGCCCATTAAAAGCGGTTGATATATTTGCTACGCAGGCGTTTATAAATGCTCATCAAAGCCAATATCCCCACACACAATTAATTGAAGCACAAGAAGAGCAACTCACCAAAGTAAGTACGCTGGTAAGTAACAATGCCGCAATTGCTATTGTTAATATGCCAAATGCAGAGCTTCCAAAAAATAATGGGTTAATTCTTGCTCTTGATGGCGTATCAGATCCGGGCAATTTAGGCACTATTATTAGAGTTGCTGATTGGTATGGGATTAAACATATTGTAACGAGTACCGACAGCGCCGATGCTTACAACCCTAAAACGATTAGTGCCACTATGGGCTCGTTTGTAAGAGTATCTGTAAGCCAAGTTGAATTACCTGAATATTTACAAACTTTAAACTTGCCAATATATGGCGCGTTTTTAGATGGGAAAAGTGTGCATAAGACACAATTCAGTGGTGAGGGTGTTTTGCTTATGGGCAGTGAATCGCATGGAATACGCGAGCAGTGTGCAAAATTAGTGAGCGACAAAATAACCATACCTGCTTTTGGCGGTGCAGAGTCACTTAATGTGGCAATGGCCACCGGTATTATTTTAGATAACTTTAAACGCCAAGCTTAACTTTTTAACTGTTTATGAGTTAAATTGTTTATAATTAATAACAATAATAATCGGTAATAACAATAAGATGCGCTTAAGCACTATCAAATTAGCGGGCTTTAAATCGTTTGTAGAGCCCACTAAAATTCCATTCCCTGATCAAATGACGTGTGTTGTTGGCCCTAATGGCTGCGGCAAATCTAACGTTATTGATGCAGTGCGATGGGTGCTTGGTGAAAGCTCTGCTAAAAACTTACGTGGCGATGCCATGACCGATGTTATTTTTAATGGCTCAACTAATCGTAAACCTATCTCGCAAGCCTCTGTAGAGCTGATTTTTGATAATACCCAAGGTGATACACCCAATACTTTTACCGATCGTAATCAAATTGCAATTAAACGCTTAGTAACTCGTGACGGGCAATCGCTGTATTTTTTAAACGGTAGCAAATGTCGTAAGCGCGATATTACCGATATATTTTTAGGCACAGGGCTTGGGCCGCGTAGCTACGCGATTATTGAGCAAGGGATGATCTCGCGCTTAATAGAAAGTAAACCGCAAGAGCTGCGGGTATTTTTAGAAGAAGCCGCCGGTGTGTCTAAATACAAAGAGCGCCGCCGCGAAACCCAAACACGTATTAAAAGTACCCGCGAAAACCTAGAGCGATTACTTGATGTGCGCAAAGAGCTGCAAACTCAGCTTGATAAACTTGCTGTGCAATCAGTTGATGCTAAAAAATACCGAGAGCTCAAGGCGCAAGAGCGCACTTTAAAAGGTCAAATTGCTGTTTTAAAATGGCAAAAGCTGCATCAACAACAGCTCGAAAAAAGCACACTAATTAAAGAGCTGAATGAGCAAATAACGTTTTTTAAAACGGCGCACTCAGGGCACGATGACGTACTTGCAAGCCTAGAGGGGCAAGTTCAAGCACAACAAGATAAATTAAGCGACGCGCAGCATCAGCAACACGTTACTCACACAGAGTTGACCCGTGCTGAGCAGCAACAAATAAATATTAAACAACAAACACAAACGCTTAAACAAAATCGTGTAAAGCTAGAGCTACGTCAATCGCAAAGCTTAGAGCTCAAATTACAGCAGCAAAGTGTATGTGAACAACTCGAAATTACCTTGCAAGACGCCACAGAGCAAAGCTTAATGTGCACGGAACAAGTTGATGAGTTGACTCAAACATTAGAGTTATTAGCTGATGAAAAGCTGCAAACTACGCGTGTGTGGCAAGCTTTAAATGAGCAGCAGCTTGAACATAATAGCAAAGCGCAATTGCAGCAAAGTACGATTAATCAAAGCGTTCAAGCACGTGAGCATGTAAGTAATCAGCTAAGCCAAGTACAACAGCAAATTAATGAACTTAAAAGTAGCGATATAGAGCAGCAGCTAGTTGAGCAAACACAAAGGCGCCAAGCCCTCACTCAAGAACTTGCCAGTAAGCAAACTACGCAGTCGCATTGCAGTGCTGAACTTGCAGAGCAGAATAATTTAGTTGAGCAAGCACAAAAGCAGCTTGAAGATAACTTACAGCACCTTAACGAGCTAAAAGCCAGTATAGCTGGTTTGACGAGTAGCCTTGGACTTGAAGATAAAAATGCTCAGAGCCAAAATTTATTTAAACAATTAGTAGTTAAAGAAGGGTTTGAGCACGTAATTGAACAAGCCTTGCAATCACTTGAGCATTTACATGTAACTAAACAGCAAAGTAATAACAGTGTTTGGCAAAGTAATAAAGCTGCGCCAAAAAACAGCTTAGCTGCATTTGTTAATAAGGGCGTTTACCCTGATTTACTCACACGCATTGCTTATAGCGAAGTCGCAGATTTAACATTGCTAAGAGATGATTTTTATATTGCGGTGATGGATAGAACAGGTGCGCTTCATGCTCGAAATTGGCATGTTAGTGCCGATAAAAACGCCGATAACTCTCAGCTTTTAAAGCATAAACAGCTAAAAGAAAAAACAATACAATTAAATGCTTCACAACAAGCGCTGCAAAACATACAACAGCAGTTTGACGATTACAAAGCCCAGCAAACACAGCAAAGTAATGAATTAAACGAGCTTAAAGAGGCTATACATCAACTTGCACAAAATATTGCCATAGCCACAACGCGTAGCGACATGCTTAAAGAGCAGGTTGCTCAGCACTTACAACAATTAGAAAAACTTGAACAGCAAAAGCTGACATTAACAACTGAGCACACACAGTTATTAAAAACGTGCGATGAACAAGTGCAAGTGCTTGAAGTAATGAAACAGCAGCAGCTTAATTTAACTGATGATTTTGCAAATGCAAATAATGCTCGAATACAAAGTGAGTCGCAGTATAGCCAAGCTGTAACCACGCTTGAGCAATATAAAACGCAAGCGCATCAAAGTAGTTTATACGAACAAAAAATACAAAGTGAATGGCAACTAAGCCAAACTAAACTTAACCATGCAAAGCAAGAGCATAAAAGTGCAAGTGAAGGTGCTAAAGAGTTACTTGAGGAAATAGAAGAGCTCCTCATTCCAGAGCAAGAACTCACAGATAAAATTACAAGCTTGCTTGAGCAACACAAGCAAGGTGAGCAGGTGCTAATATCGCTTCAAAGTAAACTTGCTCAAGCTAAAGAAAGCTTAAATACAAAGCAAGCGAGCCTTAAGAGTTCACAAGGTGAGCTGGTGGGTTTACAAGAGCAGCATCAAAAACTCACCATTGAAGAACAAAGCTTACTTATCAAAGCACAAGCCGCGCTTGAGCCATTAGACGAGCTAAAACAAAACTTAAAGCACATACTCGAAGCATTACCTGACTCTTTAAGTTTAAGTGCCGCGCAAAACCAGTTAACGGGAATAACTAATCAGCTTGAAAAATTAGGCGCCGTAAATTTAGCTGCAATAGAAGAGTTTGACCTTGCAAAGCAGCGTAGTGAATACCTAGATAACCAATTAGATGATTTAACCAAAGCGCTAAATACTCTCGAAGGTGCCATTCGTAAAATAGATATTGAGACAAAAACACGCTTTAAAGCGACCTTTGATCAAGTTAACGAAGACTTTGCAGAGCTATTTCCAAAAGTATTTGGTGGTGGGAGTGCATATTTAGAGTTAACCAGTGACGATTTACTCGAAAGTGGTGTTAGTATAATGGCACGACCACCCGGCAAGAAAAATTCAACAATTCATTTGTTAAGTGGTGGAGAAAAAGCGCTGACCGCATTATCATTAGTGTTTTCTATATTCAGGCTCAATCCAGCTCCATTCTGTATGCTGGACGAGGTAGATGCACCGCTTGATGATGCCAATGTGGTTCGTTTTTGCCGTTTGGTTGAAGAAATGTCACAATCAGTGCAGTTTATTTATATTAGTCATAATAAAATTGCGATGGAAATGGCAGGGCGATTAACTGGCGTTACTATGGCAGAGCCAGGCGTTTCACGAATGGTAGCAGTTGATATAGAACAAGCAGTGCAACTTGCACACACATAATATTTTAATTTAAGCGTATTAGTATTTTACTAATGCACAGGTTTAGGCATATCAAATAATAAAAGGTGAGGGGATGGCCGAAGAACTAAGATGGGTTTTAATCGTGATCAGTGTATTTGTCATAGGTGGCTTATTAGTACACGGTTTATGGTCAGTTAGAAAAAAAGACAGCCCAGAAGTACCTGCTAGCGAGCGGGTAGAACCAATGCAAGAGACTCCATCTCATACACCGGCCGCACAGCCAAAAGAGCCAGAAGTTATCCAGCGCGATGAGCCCCAATTTGGTGAGCTTAACTTTGATGCTAATGAGCCACAAATGGATACAAGTGTTCCAGAAATTCCAATTGAAGATGATTTGGAAATTGTGCAAGAGCCAGAAGCCCAGCCACAAAGCGAAGAAACTGCGCCAGTTGAGATGTCTGACTTTGTAATTGTGCATATACAAATGCCAGAAGGGTTAACTATGCAGGGCAGTAAATTATTGCCAGCAGTGAACACTTTAGGCTTTAAGTATTCAGAAGAAGGTTTTTTTAATCGTCATATTGACCCAGCAGGCCAAGGACCAGTGTTATTCAGATTGGTAAATATGTACAACCCAGGCACGTTTGATATAGACAATATGGAACAATTTAGCACAGCGGGTGTGAGCTTATTTATGACTCTGCCTTGCGAAGGCGATGGGCTTGCAGCGTTTAATATGTTGCACAGCGCGGCTAAAAAAATTGCTGATGAGTTTGGCGCACAAATTTTAGATGCCGAGCGTGAAGAAATGAGTGTTGACCGAGTTCGTCAATATGTTGAGCAGGTTCGTGCATTTTCTGCGTAATTAATACGCATACATTATTTTTTATTAAGCCACTTAACTAAAAGTGGCTTTTTTTATGTTTTTTGAGGTTTAAATGTCTAGCAGCATTAGTGAGCAAGTTAATCATCTTCGTAGTACTTTAGAGCAGCACAACTACAATTATTATGTGCTTGATACCCCAAGTATCCCAGATGCTGAATACGATAGGCTATTACGCGAACTCAGTGCACTTGAAACCCAGCACCCAGAACTTTTAACACCCGATTCGCCAACTCAAAAAGTGGGCGGGGCAGCTTTGAGTAAATTTGAACAAGTTGCTCACCAAGTGCCTATGTTATCGCTCGATAATGCTTTTAGCGAAGAAGAGTTCAGTGCGTTTAATCGCCGTATAAAAGAGCGTTTAATGAGTACAGGCGAGCTTACTTTTTGCTGTGAACCAAAACTAGATGGCCTAGCAGTCTCTATTATTTACCGTGATGGTGTATTAGTGCAAGCAGCAACGCGAGGGGATGGATTTACAGGTGAAAACATTACCCAAAATGTAAAAACAATTCGTAATGTACCACTAAAGCTGCGTGGCGATTATCCTGCAGAGCTTGAAGTGCGCGGCGAAGTATTTATGGATAGTGCTGGCTTTGATAAATTAAATACTGAAGCGCAAAAACGCGGCGATAAAGTGTTTGTAAATCCACGTAATGCCGCAGCTGGAAGTTTGCGCCAGCTTGATTCAAAAATTACCGCTAAACGCCCGTTGATGTTTTATGCTTATAGTACAGGTTTGGTTGCCGATGGCAGCATCCCTGAGGATCATTACCAGCAATTGGCTAAATTAACCGATTGGGGATTACCACTTTGCCCAGAAACTAAATTGGTAGAAGGCACTCAAGCGGCACTTGAATATTATAGCGATATTTTAACGCGCCGTGGCGAGCTTAAATATGAAATTGATGGCGTAGTAATTAAAATAAACGAAAAAGCCTTACAAGAGCGCCTAGGGTTTGTAGCACGTGCTCCGCGCTGGGCTATTGCGTATAAATTTCCGGCGCAAGAAGAGGTTACTCAATTACTCGATGTAGAGTTTCAGGTTGGCCGTACCGGTGCAATAACACCGGTTGCCCGGTTAGAGCCTGTATTTGTTGGCGGTGTTACGGTCTCAAATGCGACGCTTCATAATGGCGATGAAATTGCCCGTTTAGGTGTAAAAGTTGGGGATACCGTTATTATTCGCCGTGCTGGCGATGTAATTCCACAAATTACACAAGTAGTGCTTGAGCGCCGCCCTGACGGTGCTCGCGATATTGAGTTTCCTAAAACGTGCCCAATTTGTGACTCCCACGTAGAAAAAGTGGAAGGTGAAGCTGTAGCCCGTTGTACTGGGGGCCTTGTATGCCCGGCACAGCGCAAACAGGCTATTAAGCACTTTGCCTCACGCAAAGCGCTAGATGTTGACGGCTTAGGCGATAAAATAGTTGATCAATTGGTCGATAGAGAGCTGGTTAAAACGCCCGCAGATTTGTTTATTTTGAAACAAGGCCATTTTGAATCGCTTGAACGTATGGGTCCTAAATCGGCTAAAAATTTAGTCGGTGCGCTTGAGGATGCAAAAGCCACTACGCTTGCTAAATTTTTATACTCTTTAGGCATTAGAGAAGTAGGTGAAGCAACTGCACAAAACTTAGCTAATCACTTTTTAACCCTTGAAAATGTAACAAATGCCAGCATAGATAGTTTAACGCAAGTAAGTGATGTAGGCGCTATTGTAGCAACTCATGTTCGTGGCTTTTTTGATGAGCAACATAATGTTGATGTAGTTAATGCGTTGATAGAGCAAGGTATTAATTGGCCTGCGCTTAGTGCACCATCAAAAGATGAGCAACCTTTGGCTGATTTAACGTATGTACTTACTGGGACATTAAATACATTAAATCGAAATGACGCAAAAGCCCGTTTACAGCAACTAGGTGCAAAAGTGGCCGGCAGTGTGTCGGCTAAAACAGATGCCTTAGTGGCAGGTGAAAAAGCAGGCTCAAAACTTACTAAAGCACAGGATTTAGGTATTGAAATACTTAGCGAAGAAGATTTAATTGCCTTGTTTGAAAAATATAACGGTTAGGATAAAAATAATGAGCCGATATGGACCAGAGTACTGGGATAAATACGGGAGTTACCGTACGCCCATTGCATTTCATTTAAGTGTGCTGGTATTACTGCGCTCATATTTTATTTGGGTGATTGCGGCCCTTAGCCGCAGACCAGAACTTGATTTAATGTCGTTGTTTTTTAAAACCAAAAATGATTTTTTTATTGCTATTACTATTGGTGCCATTGCGATTGTACCTACGGTATTGTTTTGTTTGCGCCGGCCAAGAGATTCACACAGCGCGAGTGAAAAATTAGCAAAAGTATGGCGCCATATGCGCTGGCCACTTATTTTGTGCGCTGTGATTGATTTAGTGTGGCTTAGTATACAGGCGGCTCATAGTCATTATCGGTTTTCGCTATTTTTAGCGGTACAAATGGTTATTGTTTTGTGGGTACTGTGGTATTTGGCTAAGAGTCGTTATTTAACCGTGTTTTTTAACGATTGGCCTGAGCCCACAGAAAAAGCAGCTGAAGAAAAAAAATTAATTACAAAGGATTGAAATGGACGCTGTAAATAAAAAAATAGCGATGGTGGTGTCGGTTATCGCTTTGGTGCTTTTAGTGCTTGCGTTAAGCACTAATCTTAGTGAGTACATGTGGTTTAAGTTTTTATTTGGTGTGTGGCTTTTTGTACTTTGTTCTAGTTTTTATAGGTTAACGGCGTTATTTAAAGCGAGAAATCGATTAGATAATTTTATTCAACGCGACGCACAGCATCTTATGTTGTTTAGCCTAACAGGCTTTTTTGATAAAAAGCACGGCCCGCATTGGTTGGTTATTAGTAATATTGAACGTGTTGAAAGTAAAAGTGATGAGCTAATAATACACAGCAGTAATGATCGTCAGTTAAGTGTGAGCCTACCGGCGCAAAGTACTGAGCTAGATGCATTTGTTAAACGTATACTCACAGAATCTGAGAAGCAAACAATACATTTTGGATAAATCAAAGCGGGTGATAGTGTATTTAAAACGCTTTAATTTACTTTAGTTTACCTCTACCTTAATTAGGCTAACACCCTAATGCTATTTAATTATTTATGAGGCTGTTATGTTGAAATGGAACGATGTTATTAATTTTGCTAACAATGGCAATCCAACTCCCGCTAAAAAGGTTGTGAAAAGCGACGAGCAATGGCGAGAGCTCCTTAGTGAAGACCAATACTATGTTACTCGTAAAAAAGGCACTGAACGTCCACATAGCTCTCAAAGTTGCACATTATTAGAGCCAGGCAAATATGCATGCGTATGTTGTGAGAACTTATTATTTGACGCGGATGAAAAGTTTGATAGCGGTACAGGTTGGCCTTCGTTTACCCAACCAGCCGCTATTGAGGCAATAGGGTACGTGAGTGATTCAAGCCACGGTATGCAGCGCGTAGAAGTGGTTTGTAATGTGTGTGATGCGCACTTAGGGCACATATTTCCTGATGGGCCTCAGCCTACTGGTTTACGTTATTGCGTAAACGCTGCAGCAATGAAAAAGCTATAAAATCCTATTTGTCTGGATTTTGAATATCGAGCTTCATTTCTTTGGCCATAAGTAAGATTTTGTCTAATCTTTGCGCCTGATCTGTAGGTAGTGATGATTTACTCAAAAGGGCGTAGCATTTTTTGGCGATAGCCAGGTTAAAAGTGCCGCCTTTTTGTTTGGTTGAATCAAACAAGCACTGTAATAAATTAAGCGCAATGCTAGGATTACGTGGCATAACTCTAAATGCTTGTGTAAACGCTTCTAACGCCATATTTAACTGACCTTTGTTGAACTGACTAACCGCATGGTTGTTAAGTTCTTTAGGGCCCATTTTAATATCTCTACGTTCACTTTGCTGTTGTTGAATATAACGCAGATAAGTAGTGTCGCTTACTGTTGGGTGGCGCTCGCAATGGCTAATAATTTGAGTAAATAAAGTTTGTGCTTTTTGGTGAAAACCAAGCTCATGAAATGCTTTTGCTTTATCAAGAGCTCCATCTACAGAGCGAATATGTGAGTCGTCTTCATCAAGTTGCTCTATTAGTTTTTTAGCTTTTTGATGTTCATCTTTTAAATAATGTAGGCGAGCATTTAATACATCAATTTGTGCTTGATTAGTGTTATTAGGAAATTGTTGTTTTAAGTCGTTAATATATTTATTAGTTTGACGAGAAATACGCTGAATTTGATCTGTTTGATCAGTCGTTAACGCAAAGTCGATACCTGCACGAGCCGCATTTAGGTAAATGTCGGGGTTGTCGTGTATTGAATGTTTTGCATAACTGGCGATTTCTTTTTGCGTTAAATAGCTCTTTTCGTAGTCGTGATTAATCAACGATACATTACTTAACGACTTCTGACGGGAAATATTTCGAGGGGCGATATCAACCGCTTGACTTAAAAATTCCTGTGCTAATTCAAATTGACTAAGTTTTATTTCTAAACGCCCCAGTAAGTCGAGCGCAACTAAGCGTGTTTCATGGCGTTCCAGCATAGTTTTTAACATACGCTGCGCTAGTATATGCTCATTATTGGCAATTAATGCTTCTACTAAACCGACTTTAGCCCAAGCAAACTTTTGTATATCAAGCACTGATTTAAAAAAGTCTTTTGCTTCTTCGTTTCTTTTTAAGCGAAGTAGGGCATCTCCTTTTAAGCGAAGCAATATAGGGCTGTAACTATTATTTTTATCAAGCGCAGAATCTATATACTTTACTGCTTTAGAATCGTTACCATCGTCAATAAACGTATAGACGGTTTGTAAGTCATGTTTACGTTTAAGAATTCGTTCTATACGTGTTTTAAGTTCTTGTACGGTGAAGGGTTTTACTAAAAAGTCGTCGGGCTGAAGCTCTAAAACACTATGGACAAGTGACCCGCTGGTTTCTGCAGATATAAAAATAAAACCCGTTGAGTTTTTAATTAGTTGTTTAACACGCAGCTCTTCGTAAAGCTGATAACCATCTTGTTGTTTGCTTAAATTAAACGAACACACTATTAAATCAAATTGTTCACTCAAACACTGTTCTTTTGCCGAAGTTGCATGATCAGCAAAACGCAGCTGCCGAAAGCCAAGCCTTTCTAACGACTGTTTCATATAGCTTTGAGCTAATGGTTGCTCTTCAACTATCAGTATTTTGGCTTTTGCATAGATCTTAGTGGGCATTGGCTTAAACGTTATTAGATTTAACACAGACTATAATCAACAGTTTAGCTGCTTACAAGGGAATTTAACTATTAGCCGAGGTTATTAGAAGATTAATTTATATTCATACATTTAGCTGGCTATAAATAATACCAATCCGCATAATTAAGTGATCTATTTTGAGGATGGAAAAGCGTGTTGATAGCAAGGCAAAAAAATCGCTATTTAGTTGTTCTAAATGAGAATTTTTTAACGCAGATAGTGACACGTTTAGCCCCTAAAAATGATTAAGTATTATTGCGGATTGGTATTATTAGGGCATGAGTATTTTAAATTGAGTAAGCATGGTAAATATCAAGATGGATTTTAAACAGTAAAGTTTAAGAGATATTAAACAAGAGTACTTAATAAAGGATATTTATTTGTAAAGGGCGGCAATGCTTTCTTTTTCTTACAATTGGTTTAATTACCCGAGTGGATTTTTATAATTAATAGTAGGAATTATTTAGATGTTCTGAAGTGTTTATATGTGGTGGGTGATAC